>JBJONG010000064.1:0-4331 GCA_046051965.1 Verrucomicrobiota bacterium | reverse complement strand
CATTGCCGTGGCGAAAGAATGGACGGCACCGGAGAAGATCCGCCCGATGATCCACAGTTGGATGCGTGATCAGGTAAACGCTGGCGCTCTGAGTTAAAGTCTAGTTGCTAGGGAGCTTTGGTATGATTCAAGCTCGCTCGACGAAAAACCGCTTGATCCCGTGCCATTCGGGTCTCCAGAGCTGGAGGCACCGTTCCGAGACGCGGGTGTGTTTGGGGACAAGTTCGAAGGAAAACCCACAGAAGAGAAGACGGATGGCGTTCATCCGTTTATGAGCCTTCCGGTCGGGACAGCAATCGATGGCCAGCTCAAGCTCTGCAAGCGGGCAGGTTCCAGGGTTCGGGAGCTGACGGGTGCGGTCGATGAATCAGGAGAACAGGATAGCCGCTTCGGCCCAGAAAAAACCGGTTTTGCGAAAAGACTTCTGAGAAACGGTCTATAAGCCAAACCTGTTTACGGAACAAGAATACAAAAGCGGTGATTCTCGCCGCACTCAAAAGGCATCGCCTGCCCCACCAAAAATCACGCGGTAAAACTCACGCGCCGTGACCTCATTTCCGTAGCCACTGGGATGGCTTCCATCCTCGATGAAAAGTTCCCTCCCCCGCCCCGCCACGAATTCCCTTTCCCACGCATCGCCTGCCCGGACGACGGCCACGCCGCCGGCGTTTTGCGAAGCAGCGCGGTAACCGTTCCGCACACGGGAGTTCATTTCGATGAAATCGTCCCCAGGCCGGTCGGGATCGCCGTCGCGCCTACCCCATGTCTGGTAGAGCAGCGGCACCGCCCCCACCGCACGAGCTTCGGCAACGAGAAATCCCAACGCGGGATCCATCGCTTTCCGGCGCATCCTCTCGTGGCGAGAGGGCACCAGGCTCTGTTCCTGGATCACCACCACATCCCAGTTTCCCTTCCGCAGCTTCTCCAAGGTCGGCGCGTGCGCAGCGTGCTTCGCCAACGTCCAGCCGCCGTAGGTCGAGTGACCCATGCGGACTTTCCTGCCCTCCGCCTCCGCGAGTTTCTTGAAGCGATCCGGCACTCCGAAGCTGTAGCTGTTGCCGATGAAAAAAACCGAGACCTCTTCCTTTTCGCCCACGGCACGGAGCTTCACAGCCTCGTCGGGAGCGGGCGGCAGGGCGCAGCCCGTCAGGCCGAAAAATCCAAGGATCTTGGCGAGCATTGTCATTTTCCGTAAAAGGTTTTCACGCTCGGGGATGGGCATCGTCATAGGCCGTCTTCAATCGTTCCTTGGTCACGTGGGTGTAAATCTGGGTGGTGGAGAGCGAGGCGTGGCCAAGCAGTTCCTGCACGCTCCGCAAATCCGCGCCCGCGTCAAGCATGTGGGTGGCGAAACTGTGCCGCAGCTTGTGCGGGCTGGCCGCGAAAGGCACGCCGCTGAGTTTCAGGTATTTCCGCAGCATCAGATCCACAGCCTGCTGGGTGATCCGCGTCCCGCGCGAACTGCGGAACAGCGGCCCGTTCGTGACCGCCGCCTCCTGCCGGTATTTCTGGATCGCGCGCATCGCCGCGCCGCCAACCGGCACGATGCGGTGCTTGCGGCCTTTTCCCTCCACCCTGACCACCTCGTCCACGAAATCCACATCCGCCACATTCAGCCCGAGGAGTTCGGAAATCCGCAGTCCTGAGGAATAGAAAAGCTCGAGGATCGCGGCATCGCGGAATTTCAACCAAGGCGGGCCTTTCGCGGAGGCGTCCTCTTTCAGCGGCGCGTCGAGCAAATCCTCGATCTGTTTGATGCTCAGCACGACCGGCAGGCCGCGCTCCAGCTTCGGCATCCTCACCTCGGCCACCGGGCTTTTTTCCAAGCCTCTTCGCAGAACGAGATATTTGTAAAACGACCGCAACGCCGCGAAGCGGAGGCGGATCGTGGTGCGCTTCAGACCGCGCTTCATCAGGGTGTGGAGGTAGTCGCGGAAGTTGTCGCCGATTTCCTTGCGCCAGTTCTCGAAGCCGTCCGCCCGCCACTCCACGTAACCACCGAGCGCTGCGGCGTAATTCCGCAGGGTGAGCGGCGAGGCGTTCTTCTCCGTTTTCTGGAATTCCAGGAAACGAGCCGCGTCGTCATCCGGCACCCACGCGACGGCGGGTTTGGAAGATTTCGCTGAGTCCGGAGGCATGCACGTTTATGCACGGATGCGGGACGGGGTTCAATGCGTATCGGATCCCCTCACCGCCTAAGGAACTTCTCCTCCGGCGGCACATCGGCGGCAGTGGCCCTTGTGACTTCCAGCACGGCTTTGAGCGTTCCGTTTTCTTCCGGAAATCTCATCGTCCCCGCGACCTTCACCCAGCCGTTGTCCGGGAGCAGCGGCGGCTCTTTTCCGAACTCCAGGATGATGGGGATCGCGCGGGAGTCGGCGACGCAGCAGGTCATGAACATCCGGTAAAGCCGCATGCGCGTGCCGTTCGGGTTGTCGTTCTTTTCCTCGACGATGCGGCCTTCCGTCTCGATCTGCATGCCGCCGATCACGTCCTGCAACTCCCTGTCGCCGGTGGCGAAGAACAACTCCATGAGGCTGAACTGGAGGTATCCATCGGCGGTTTTGCTGTGGGTGTTCTCGATTTCCTCTCGCGTCGGTGCGGGGAAAGCGGAGGCTAGGAACGGCGTTTCGGAGGGCTGGACATCCTCGTAAAGGCCTTTGCGGGCGAGGGTTGCCTGGGAGAAAGAATCCTTCGTCCACGCGGCGGAGAAGCCGACCGGTAGGGTCATCAGGATCAGCGAAGCGAGCGGTGACATGTCGCTACCTTCGTGGTCGTGTTCCTCGCCTTCGCCGTGGTCGTGGCCGCAATCGGCAACGCGATGGGCGGTGAGGAGATTGAAAAGTCCGAGCACGGCGAGACCGAGTCCACCCGCCAGGGCAATGGGGCGGAAGTCCGGCGCGAGGTATTTCACGATGCGACCCGACTGGTAGAAGTAGAGGATCACCGCCGCCCAGAGCAGAACGGAGAGGGAAAACAGGACGCGGCGCATCACCGGATTCATGGCAGCACCACCTTTCCGAACCATGTTTCCCATGCCACCGCGATGACCCAGATGAAGGCGAAGACGGAGAGCGCCATGACCAGGATGAATTTCCGCCGCAGCACGCTCTGGTAAAGGAAGATCAGCTTCACATCGAGCATGGGGCCGAAGACGAGGAAGGCGAGCTTCGCGCTCCAGGTGAACTTCGCGAGCGTGGCGGCGATGAACGCGTCCGAGGTGCTACAAAGGCTGAGGATGAAGGCAAGCGCCATCAAAGCGGCGGGCGCGGCGGCGGGATTTCCCGCAAGGCTGTCCAGCCAGATCGCGCCGGGTGCGATGCCGGTGTTGAAAAGCGCGGTGATGGCCACGCCGATGGTGAAATAGACACCGACATCCACGAAATCTTTCTGCGCGGAACGCATCGCCGCGATGAGCCGGGAGTCGTCGGCTTTAGCGTGGGAGTGGCTGTGATCGTGATGATGGTCGTGCGAATGGTCGTGCCCGCAGCAGGAATGCGGCTCATTGGTCTTGTGGGTCGCATGGGACTTATGCTCGATGGAATCCGCGAGGCTTTTCCGCAGGACTCGCCGCATCGCGATCCGCGAGACAATAAGCCCCACGCCGACGGCGATCAGATACCCGAGCAACATGCGCCCGCCGGTCATCGCCCAGGGAGCCTGGCCTTGGAAGGCTTTCCAGGTGCTCAGCGCGGTGATCGGGTTCACGATGGGCGCGGCGAGCATGTAGGCGAGGGCACAACCCAGCGGCAGACCTTTTCCGACCAGCCGACGGATCACCGGCACTACGGCGCACTCGCAGACGGGAAACACCGCGCCCAGCAAACCGGAAACAAGAACAGCCAGATTGCGGTTCTTCGGGAGGAAACGATCCATCGTCCCGGCGGGCAGGTAGATATCGATGAAACCGCTGATCAGCGTGCCGAGCAGGATGAACGGAGCACCTTCGAAAAGGATGCTCAGGAACGCCAATGCGAAATCCTGTCGGGCGTCTGCATTCATCGGGGGGAAGGCAAGACCGGTTCGGGGCGGCTGGCAAGATTCAAGCGCGTGGAATTGACAGTGATTTGGACTGCGGAAGCCTGCTGCCGCTTTCCGCGAGACAGCCTGCTGTCAGCGGCGGAGGATAGGGAGTGATTTGCGCACCGCCACATGCCAATGCCGTCCGGCTCGCAGCGGGCTGCATGGCCGAAAGCGGCAGCAGGCTCTGCCCATTACCCACAATTTGTTTGATTTCGAAATATTTGATACGCCTCGGTAATATCCTCAAGCCTTCGCATTCCGCGCCACAGCACTTGAGCGCCTGGCGGGCCATCGCATTTTCGGTTCAA
>JBJONG010000063.1:0-4438 GCA_046051965.1 Verrucomicrobiota bacterium | reverse complement strand
CGCTACAACAACCACCGACCACACCAGTCGCTCAAATACCTCTCACCCAACCAATACCACCAACAACAATGCAAACAAGCAGCCTGAATAACACAAATGGCTGTCCAACTTTCGGGGGAACGCTACATCGCCTCACACTGTAGAAGGCCGTAATTGTATATAGTAAACGTTCTAATATTTTATAGTTCTCTCTCTATAGAATAAATCTTTCGAACATGCTGGAACGTGAGACAAATTCTTCAGATCCCTGAAATTTAAGATATTCCTCTTTAGTTCCTTGGGCGCCACCCTTAAGGGTTTCGATAAAGAACTGATCATCTAATGTATTAGAATTAATATTCAGAAAATTGAACGTGCTTTGAACTTTCGCCATAGCCTCATCATACGAATTATTATAATATAGTTCCTCAAAGCTCAAGCACATGACTTCCGCGTTTAAATCACGAAGTAAGCCGTGAATCCGGGTCATTTCATTTCGGGATTCATTCTCATGATTCAGCAAGCGATCAATATCAATTTTTTCCTCAAAGATTTTTTCATCGATATTGATCTCTTCTTTCTGCTTTGCACCCCAGACACCCGTTTTTTGAGCATAATTTAGACTCAGAAGTCGGTCTGTTGGTAATTCTCGGTAAAGGAAAAGATGACGGTAGCCATAATGAGTGCTGATTTCCGCTAGGAGTTTGTTGATCTCGTGGGGGGTGATCTCAAAGCAATGTTTGATTAATGGATTTGTTGAAAGGATTTTATCAATGGCAGCAGAGGTTTCCTGAATGTTATGTAGCTCACGCCATTCCAAATGTATCTTCCCGTGGATGCGATCAATGTTAAACGGCTCATGCTCGATTGCGTTGAATTTGGACAGCTTGAACAGCGCCTGTCCCAGATTGGTTCCTCCAGCTCTGCGAAGTGTCCATATGATAAAGGGCTTTTCTTCATGTGAGGGGCTATTATTCATCAATTAGTTTATGTTTCGGGTTGATTGGAGGTTTTGGGCTTTCTTGGGCTACGTGAAAATATTTAAGAGGACTTAATAAACTGCGAATCGAGGTGTAAGCGGTTGATCGTGAGATGCTTGACAGGCGATCCCGAGCCGACGCAGCCAGCTTGGAGATCCTTCGCGAACATTTCAAGCCGCATCTCGGTTTACCCAAAGCCCTCCTGAGCCGCTTCCTGATGCTTGTATTAGCGCTTGGCCATTTTTCTGGGGTTGCGGGGTTGGCAATGCTGTTGCATGACAGGGGCAAGCACATGGCCGCCACATCATCCTTCTTACCCCGCCACATTGGACCTTCAGAATTGGAACAATCCGCAATGCTCAAGCAGGTCGGTCACGGCTCGCTCAGTGATCTGATTTCCGAAGCTGTTCCCGGTGGTATCCGCATGGAAGGCGAAATGGATCTGCCCGCTCCTCTTTCCGAAACGGAAGCCCTCGGCTGGCTGCGCGCGTGGATGAGTCGGAACAAAGTGCTGAAAAGTTTCATCGGCCAAGGCTACTACGGCACGCTCACCCCGGGTGTGATCCTGCGGAATATTTTGGAAAATCCCGGCTGGTATACCGCCTATACTCCGTATCAGGCAGAGATCGCACAGGGACGACTTGAGGCCTTGCTGAATTTCCAGACGATGATCACCGACCTCACCGGGCTCGATGTCGCGAACGCGTCGCTGTTGGATGAAGGCACCGCCGCCGCCGAGGCGGTCACGCTCGCGCTTTCCGGGAAGCCGGGCGGAAAATCGCTTTTCGTCTCCGACCGCTGCCATCCGCAGACCATCGATGTGGTGAAAACCCGCTCCGAGCCGCTCGGGCTGGAGGTGATCGTCGGCGATTGGGAAACCTTCGAGCCCTCATCCGCGGCGGGTCTTTTCGCCGTGATCGTGCAGTATCCAGACACGCGCGGACGCATCGATGACTTCGCGGAGTTTTTCGCAAAATCAAAAGCGGCGGGTGCGGTCACGATTTGCTGCGCGGATCTGATGGCGCTCACACTCCTGAAATCCCCGGGCGAGTTCGGCGCGGAAATTTGCGTCGGTTCCTCGCAGCGCTTCGGTGTGCCGCTTGGTTTCGGCGGGCCGCATGCGGGCTTCATGGCCTGCAAGGACGCTCTGAAACGCAAGATGCCCGGCCGCCTCATCGGCGTGTCCATCGACGCGCAGGGCAAGACCGCCTACCGTCTTTCCCTCCAGACCCGCGAGCAGCACATCCGCCGCGACAAGGCCACCTCGAACATCTGCACCGCTCAAGTGCTCCTGGCCGTGATGGCCTCGATGTATGCCGTCTATCACGGCCCGGAAGGATTGAAAGTGATCGCCGGGAAAATCCACTCGCAGACCCGAAAGCTCCAGCATGCGCTCTTCTCCGGCGGATACACGGTCGAGGACGGCGCGTTTTTCGATACGATCATCGTGGCCACGGAAAAAGCAGCGCAACTTGTGGAAGAGGCGCCGGAGCACGGTTTCAACCTCCGCCTGATCGACGCGGGACATGTCGGCATCTCCCTCGATGAAACCGCCGCGAACTCCGACGTGTGGGCGATCTGCCGCCTCTTCGGCGTTCACACCGAAAGCGCCGCTCCCGAAGGCCGCGCCTGGGATTCCGCCTTCGACCGCACCTCGAAATTCCTGACCGCCCCCGCGTTCAACGCCTACCATTCCGAGACGGAAATGCTGCGCTATATCAAACGACTTGAGTCGAAAGACCTCGCTCTCAACGAGTCGATGATCGCGCTCGGCTCCTGCACGATGAAGCTCAACGCGACCTCGGAAATGATCCCGCTGAGCTGGCCCGAGGTTTCCTCCATCCATCCCTTCGCACCGAAATCCCAGACGACCGGCTACGTGGAAATGCTCACGCAGTTGGAAAACTGGCTCGCCGAGATCACCGGTTTCGCCGCCGTTTCCCTCCAGCCGAATGCAGGCTCGCAGGGCGAATACGCGGGTCTGCTAGCCATCCGCCGCTACCACGAATCGCGCGGCGAAGGCCACCGCGACATCTGCCTCATCCCCGTTTCCGCCCACGGCACGAACCCCGCCTCCGCCGTGATGTGCGGCATGAAAGTGGTCGGCGTGAAATGCGACGCCAGCGGCAACATCGACATGGCCGACCTCATCGCCCGCACCGAGGAGCACCGCGCGAACCTCTCCGCGCTGATGGTCACCTATCCCTCCACCCACGGCGTGTTCGAGGAAACGATCCGCGAGATCACCGCGATCATCCACGACGCGGGCGGCCAGGTTTACATGGACGGCGCGAACATGAACGCCCAGGTCGGCCTCACCTCGCCCGGCCTGATCGGCGCGGACGTATGCCACCTGAACCTTCACAAAACCTTCTGCATCCCCCACGGCGGCGGCGGCCCTGGTGTCGGCCCCATCGGTGTGGCGAAGCAGCTTGTCCCTTTCCTTCCCGGCCACTTCGCGCTGGAGGAGAAATCGCACGCCGTTTGCTCCGCGCCCTACGGCAGCGCCTCGATCAACGTGATTTCATGGATGTATATCGCCATGATGGGTGCCGCCGGTCTGCGGAAAGCCACCGAGATCGCCATCCTCAACGCAAACTACGTCGCCAAGCGTTTGGAAAATTTTTTCCCCATCCTCTACACTGGGAAAACGGGATTGGTCGCCCACGAGTGCATCATCGACTGCCGCCCGCTTTCCGACCAATCCGGCATCACCGTCGAGGACATCGCGAAACGCCTGATGGACTACGGCTACCACGCGCCCACCATGTCCTGGCCCGTCACCGGCACGCTGATGATCGAGCCCACCGAATCCGAATCCAAGGCCGAGCTCGACCGCTTCTGCGACGCGATGGTTTCCATCCACGGCGAGATCATGGATGTCATCGGCGGGAAACTGGATGCCAAGGACAACCCGCTCAAGAACGCCCCGCACACCAGCGGAGTCCTCTGCGCCAACGAATGGCCGCACCCCTACACCCGCGAGCAAGCCGCCTTCCCGCTGCCCTACCTCCGCGCCCACAAGTTCTGGCCCTCCGTCTCCCGCATCGACAACGTACACGGCGACCGCAATCTCGTCTGCACCTGCGACTCGGTCGAGGCGTATGCGCAGTGAGTCATGCGATAAGCCAGTTCTCCACCACAAGTCCCGGGATACGCTCGAACTCGTCCGTGTTGCCGGTGGCGAGGGCTAGACCCAGAGACCGTGCATGCGCGGCGATCAGCAGATCGTTGGGGCCGATCGGCAAACCCCGTTTTTCAAGATCCGCACGGATGTCGGCGTATTCGAGGTCTGCCGGCTCTTCCATGGGTAGAACAGGGAGCGCATTGAGAACCGCTTCTGCCTGTTGGCTCGTAAGCGGAGTAAACGCGACCCCGCTAGCCCTCATCACGCTGCGTCTGATTTGCGTCGGCGGGCGGCGGCGATGCGCGCCGGTGTTAGTGCGGCGATGGCTTCGTCACCTGCCGTAGTGGGGAGG
>JBJONG010000062.1:0-6414 GCA_046051965.1 Verrucomicrobiota bacterium | reverse complement strand
AGGCATCAACACTGAACGTGGTGCCGAAGGATTCGGTGAGGTTCCCCACATCCACGATGTTCCAACTGTCGTTGAAAGTGGTGCTCGCGCTGGTGAGGTCGAAGGTGAAGAGACCATTGAGGTTGACGGTGCCTGTTCCGTTTCCGGTGATCTGGTTGTTCTCATCATCCGCGCCGATGACAAACTTGAGTCCGCCGGTGTCGGAGAGGGTGAGAGTGCCGTTATTGATGAGAGTATCGCCCGTGTAGGTGTTGTTGGCGTTGAGGGTGACAGTGCCTCCTGCCGCACCCGCGTTCCCGAGACTGCTCGTTCGTTGGGTCAGACCGCCAGTGCCGGAAATCGCTCCGTTCAGTTCGATCCCGGAATTGTCGGGATTCGCCGCCGAATGAAGGAAGAGCGTATTGGCTCCGAGGTCGATCGTCGCCGTACTGGAGAAAACCAGCTTGGCATCTTGTCCGGCATCATTGGCAGAACGCGTCAGCAACTCGGAATTAGCGGTGACTGTGACGGGGCCGTTGATCGTTTGCACGCCGAACCTCGCCCGGATCGCCCCGCCATTCAGGTCGATATCCCACTCGTTGTAGCTGATATCCGTCGCTGAGGTATTACCGAGATTGACCACACCTTTAGTGATCTGGACATCGGCACCGTTGGAACCCAATGCCCCCGAGTTGTTGAGAACAATATGGTTGGAGGCATCATGGAGGTTGACCACGGTGGATGTTAACTCCGTGTTATCGCTGTTGATGGTGCCGCTGGCTGAGCTGCCCATATTAAGTAAGCTGCCAGTTGCGTTGAATGTGATGGATCCTTTGAGTTTGCTCGTGAGCTGGTGCCCATTTGAGGCGTTGAAATCAATGACGCCGGCGCTTCCGAGGTCGATAGTATTGCCTGTTAAAGTAAATCCGTTAGCCGAAAAATTTAATTTGTTAGCAGAGATGTTTCCGGCAAGTGCTATGCTGCCACCTGCTACTCGAAAGTCAGCAACATCCTGCCCACCAGAACCATTCCAGAGTTGGTAAGCTGTGCCATTCCACCAGTTAGGTGAGGCATCGGTACCGGGTTCCCATGTGCCACCACCGCCGACTCCAGTAGTAGGGGGATTACCGGATGCCCCCGTGGCGTTACCGTCCCAGTAGAGTATTCCAGCATACGCTGAAGAAGTCCCTAGCGCGAGCGAGGCGGCGAGGGCGTGGCTAAGGAATCGATTTGGTATTGGCTTCATATCTTTTGCTGTTTGTTGTGATTTTTCTGAGGATCCAGATCGCGTCAGCGAATCGGAAAAGACCAAACATTGCTTAAAATCACGATGATAACTAGAGTACTTTGCGCATAAAATCTTCGATTTTGCGCATAACCGTAGGATGTGAAAAATGGATGGGTGATGAGGCTTTTATGCAAATGAAGCGGAGAGGAATTGAGCTGCCACTGGATGCTGATGGCTTGAGAGGCACGAAGCGGCTCCGTTTCCTTCTGTTCAAAAAATCCGAATCGCAGGATTTCCACAGAAGGAGTCGGAGAGGACGAAGGATGCTCCCGATCTTCCGTGTCGGATTCAACGCTACGGAATCGAGGTATGTGAATACGGAAGGCGGGATTCCCCGGCTGCGAACATTTTGCAAGCGGCTCACACTAGAGGTGATGGGAGGGGGCGCGGCGGCGTTCCAGGCGATACTGGCTGGCGGTTTGGCCCATGTGCCGCCGGAATTGGCGGGCGAAATCGCTGTGGTCGTAGAAACCGGCCTCCAATGCGATGGTGGTGACCGGCAGGTTGGTGGTGGCGAGCAGTTCACAAGCTTGGATCACGCGCATCCTGACCATGTAATCACGCGGAGCCATCTGGAAGGTGGCGCGGAATTTCCGCTCGAACTGCCGCACCGACATGTTTGCCATTTTTGCGAGTTGGGGCGAATCGAGTTTGTCGCGGAAATGGATCTTGATGTGATCGGCCACGGTCGCGAGTTCCATGTAGGTCTGCATGGCGGCGCGCTGCGCCTCGTAGCTACGCACGGTGCCGCAGAGGCCGTGGATTTTTCCGGATTTGTTGAACAGGGGAAGTTTGTCGGTGATGAACCACTCGGGTTTTCCGTCGTCGTTGGGAAAGAGCTCGATGATACCGAGCAGGGGCTTTCCGGTGGACATGACCTGTTCGTCGTCCGTGCGGAATTTCTCCACCATGCGTGGCGGGAAAATGGCGCTATCGGAAATACCGATGATCTCCGATTCGTCGGAGAAGCCACAGCGTTTCACGAAGGCCGGATTCGCGGCGATCAGGCAGCCGTTGAGATCCTTCGCGAAAAACAGGGTGCCGGGAAGGTGGTCGAAAAGATGCCGAAACTGTCCGGGCTGCAAGGCCTCGTCCCACTGCTTTCTGGTTTCTTCGGGTTTCATGTGTCGCAATCATACACAAAAAATCCGTAATTCTACAAGCGTGAGCTTCGTATCTGGACAACATTACCGCCGGTACAAACATGAAAAAAATCCTGATCATCCCGCTCCTGATTCTGGCCATCGCCATGGGTCTCTCGCAAACCACCAAGCAAGCCGCCACCGATGCGCGGGCCGTGCGTGTCCTTTTCCTCGGCGCTCCCACCGCCGCCCATCCCGGGCATGATCCGATCGAGCGCTACCGCGTGCTGAAGAAAGCGCTTGGCGTGGAGGGCATCCATCTGACCTACACCGAGGATCTCGGCGATCTCCGCCGCGATGTGCTTGATCGATATGACGGCCTGATGCTTTACGGCAACTGGAAGCAGAACGAGCCGATGGATCCGGCCCAGGAAAAAGCCCTGCTCGGATATGTCGAGGACGGCGGGGCGTTTCTGCCCATCCATTGCGCGTCCGCCTGCTTCGGCGGCTCGGATGCCTATGTGAAACTGGTCGGCGGGCGTTTCAAATCCCATGATGCCGGCGTTTTCACCACCAAGATCGTCGCGCCGGATCATCCGGTGATGCGCGGATACGCCGGATTCGAGACATGGGATGAAACGTATGTGCACGACCGCCATGGCGACGACCGCACGATCCTCCAACTCCGTGAAGAGGAGCCATGGACATGGGTGCGCGAGCAGGGCAAGGGCAAGGTGTTCTACACCGCCTACGGGCACGACATGCGCTGCTGGAGCCAGCCCGCTTTTCACGAACTTCTCCGCCGCGCGATCCTGTGGAGCGTGGGCGCGGAGGTTCGCGCCAAGCTGACGGCGATGAAACTGCCCAAGCTGGAGCAGGAGGAAATGATCCTGCCCGGTTATCGCGAGCAAAAGACAATCACGAGCGGCCAGAAACCGCTTTCCCCTACGGAGTCGCTCAAGCTCGCGCAGGTGCCTACGGGTTATGAGATTTCCCTTTTCGCCAGCGAGCCGAACATTGTGAACCCGATCCACATTTCATGGGATCACCTCGGTCGCGCGTATGTCATCGAGACCGTGGACTATCCCAACAACCTCCAGGCCGGAAACCTCGGCCACGACCGCATCCACCTTTGCGAGGATACCGATGGCGATGGGAAAGCTGACAAGTTCACGCTCTTCGCCGACAAGCTCTCCATCCCCACCTCCGGCGTGTTCGCCAACGGCGGGCTGATCTGCACGAACGGCACCGATATGATTTTCCTCAAGGACACCGACGGCGATGGGAAAGCCGATGTCCGCGAGGTTCTCTTCAGCGGATTCAAAATGCACGACACCCACGCCGGCGTCTCGAACCTGCGCTACGGCTTCGACAACTGGATTTACGCGACCATCGGATACTCGGGATTCGAGGGCACGGTGGGCGGCGAGAAACACAGTTTCGCCACCGGATTCTTCCGGTTCAAACCGGACGGCAGCAAGCTGGAGTTCCTGCAAAACACCACCAACAACACCTGGGGTCTCGGCTTCACCTCCGATTTCGATATCCTCGGCTCCACCGCCAACGGCAACCCTTCCTGGTATTACACCTTCGCCCAAGGGATCTACGCGCAAGCCGGATTGCCGCAGCCAAAGACACCGAACGATGATAAAAACCCGATGTTTTTCCCCTCGTCGCTGGATATCCGCCAGGTCGATCAGCATGACCGCTATACCTCCGCGGCCGGACATTCCTTCTACACGGCGGCGCGTTTCCCCGAGTATGAGGAGAAAAACATCGCCTTCGTCTGCGAGCCGACCGGCAAGCTCGTCGGGCAGTTTGAGATCACCCGCAATGGCGCGGGCTATGTTTCCCGCCAACTCCCCAACAACCTCTACTCCAGCGCCGATGCTTGGTCGGGGCCGGTCAGCGCGGAGGTCGGCCCGGATGGAGCCGTGTGGATCGCCGATTGGTATAACCTCATCATCCAGCACAACCCGACGCCGAACGCGAAATCAGCTGGCTTCGATGCCACGAACGGACGCGGCAACGCCTACGAATCCCCCGTCCGCGACATCAAACACGGCCGAGTGCTGCGCGTTTATCCGGAAGGCAGCGCGAACGATCCCTATCCTAAGCTCGACATCGCGAAGCCCGATAGCCTGATCGCCGCACTCTCACATCCGAACCAGTTCTGGAGGCTACAGGCACAGCGCCTGATCGTGGAGTCCCGCCCCTCCGGCATCGCCGCAAAGCTTAAGGAAACGGTGAAATCGAACCCCGCGAGCCGCGCCGCCACGCATGCGTTTTACGCCTTGGCAGGACTCGGTGAACTCGATGCGGAAACCGTCAAAACCGCTTTGGCGTCCACCAGCCGCGGACTGAAGCGCGCCGCGCTCCTTGTCGCCCCTGCGGATGAAACGCTGTCCGCATCGCTCATCAAAAACGGCGTGATCAGTGCTGCGGATGATCGCGAGCTTGCGGAAACATTCGTCGCCCTAGCCCGCATGGCATCGGCAGATGAAATAGGCAAAGCCCTTCATGCCGCGCTCCTGGCGAATGAAAAAAACATATTCAAGGACGCGACGCTCTTCGCCGCCTGGCAGGCCGCCGCCCGCCGCCATGCCGCCGGATTGCTTGCCGCTGCGGGTGAAATCAATGACGCACCCGTCGCACCCGTAAACCTGCTGAAAGATCCGGGATTCAACGGCCTCGGCCTCGGTGACTGGAAACTGCGCATCTACGGTGCGGCACAGCCCGACTCCGTGCAGGTAAGCATTTCCCCCGGCGGCAGGAACGGCAGCACGGCACTCAAGATCACCTCCCCCACCCCAGCGGATGCGGGTGCAGGGATCGACATCGCCGTCACTCCGAACAGCCGCTACCGTTTCGGCGGATGGATTCGCACCGATGACCACAAAGCCACGGGAGGCAGGGGCGCGATGTTCAACCAACACCAAGGGCCGACCAGCGAATCGCACGGCGGCACCCGGGATTGGAAGGAATTCAGCTTCGAGTTCGAGACGGGAAATCAGACCAGCGTGCTTCTCCACTGCCTCTTCGGCGGCTACGGCAGCGGAACGGGTACCGCGTTTTACGACGATGTCTATCTCCACGAACTCGGCAGCGGCGGCATCAATTACGCCCTGAGCTCCGTGGCCAAGTATCATGCCGAGAGCGGCAAGCCCGCCGCTCCGGTGGAGGAAATGGTGCGCAAGAACGTGCCCGTCCCCGCCGTCCATGAACGCGGCCTCGTCGTTTACAACCGCACCTGCGTCGCCTGCCACGGCCTCGACGGCAAAGGCGTTCCCGGCACCTTCCCACCCCTCGATGGAGCCGATTGGGCCACCGGTGATCCCTCCGTCCCCGCCCGCATCATCCTCGCCGGACTGCAAGGCCCCATCGAGGTTGCCGGCCAGAAGTTCAACAACATCATGCCGCCGCACACCGATCTGAAAGATGCGGAAATCGCCGACGTCCTCACCTACGTCCGCCAAACATGGAGTAACGACGCCACCCCCGTGACCGAGGATTTCGTGAAACAGATCCGCCAGAAATACGCGGACCGCAAAACCCCTTGGACGGCGGAGGAGCTGAAGAAGTGACGTGCCTTGGGCTCGGTGCTATGCCGTCATGCTAGCGGAGTCCTAGACCCCTCGGCAGCGGCAGACCCGATCTTGTCGACATCGAATTCCTACGCAGTGGCAGCGTGCAGGAGCTTAGGAACAGCGCGTTTCGCTGGAATTTTCAGCGAAACGTGAGTGGCTCCATACGTAGAAGCGACTGAGGTGGTTCACCGCGTGGTTGATGACGATCAAGGTCGCCGTATTTCCATTCTTGCGCAGTAGCAAGGACTGATGGAGGGCTGGGCATGCATGGTTCCAAAATCACCCGATGGGCGAAGCCGATGGCGAAGGAGGGAACGCATGATTTTCATTCCACCATCGCAGCCGATGAATCGTAAGCGAAGGAAACACTGCCCCGCATGAGATCTCGCGGCAGCTCCGGCACCAGCCGTAGTCTCGCGGGATGTCCTCTTCATCCGTCCCCAAGCCGTGGCGCGTCGCAGACGTGACCTTCGTCGAG
>JBJONG010000061.1:0-6682 GCA_046051965.1 Verrucomicrobiota bacterium | reverse complement strand
CTGGATGATTTCCATTTCCAGTGCCAGATCGAGCAATGAACCGGTGGATGAGATGCCCTCATCAAACATGATATCGAACTCGACCTCGGTGAACGGGGGGGCGACTTTGTTTTTCACAACCTTAATCTTGGTGCGGTTGCCGGTGACGGTTCCATCGCTGGCTTTGATCGAGCCGACGCGGCGAATATCGACGCGGACGGAAGAGAAGAATTTCAGGGCACGGCCACCGGGTGTGGTTTCCGGGCTGCCGAACATGACACCGATTTTTTCACGGATCTGGTTGGTGAAAATGCAAACGGTTTTGGCTTTGGAGATGAAGGAGGTGAGTTTCCGCATTGCGGCGCTCATGAGGCGGGCCTGGGCGCCGACGGTGGAGTCGCCGATTTCGCCATCGAGTTCCTGTTTTGTGACGAGGGCGGCGACGGAGTCGAGCACTACCACATCGATGGCGTTGGAACGGACAAGCGCCTCGCAGATCTGAAGGGCTTCCTCACCGGATGAGGGCTGGGAAACAAGGAGGTCGTCAAGGTTCACACCGAGCTTGCGGGCGTATTGGGGATCGAGCGCGTGCTCGACATCGATGAAGGCGGCGAGGCCGCCGCGTTTCTGCGCCTGGGCGATGGCCGTGAGGGTGAGGGTGGTTTTACCGGAAGATTCGGGGCCGAAGATTTCCACGATACGTCCCCGTGGGAAGCCGCCGACGCCGAGCGCGCGGTCGATGAGGAGATTTCCGGTAGGGATCACATCGACATCCATGCGGTGATCATCGCCCATCCGCATGATGGCTGACTCACCGAATTCTTTCTGAATCTGCGAGATTGCGAGATCGAGGTTTCTTTTCCGGGCGTCTTGGAGTTTCTCCGCCGCGTTCACTTCCGATGCTGTTTTTGTAGCCATGCGCGATGAATGGACGGACGACGCACCGGAAGCAAGAAAAAAGATGTTCGCTGGAACAAAAAAGAGAGTTTTTGTATTTTTCCGGCACGAAGCTTCCGATTATGACTCTTTCTCAGCAGTCTCTGCGGAAAATAGTGCTCTTGGGGCATGATTCCCCAGGGAGGCATAGGGCTGGAATCCCCTGCGAACACGTTCAGATGCTGTTGAAAAAGCGAAGGCGCGGATCCGTTTCCAGATCCGCGCCTTACATTTCCTCGCTGTCTCAAGGCGGTTGAACTTTCCCCCCGGAAGATTCAATCACCTTGGCTCTCGCAAAGGACAAGAGGAGGTTCGCACAAATTGCGACGTTGTAAACATTAAACTTCGGGTTGCTTAAGTTTTTTAGAGGCTAGCCAAGCAAGCTTTCAGCGCCTCGAAATCAGGGAGATCCTTGGGGTGTTCTTTCACATCGGCGAAGCGGACGTAGCCGAGCTTGTCGATGACGAAGGCGGAGCGTTTCGGCACGCCGCCCATGATGAGATTGGCCTCGGGTAGGAACTGATCGTAAGCGACGCCGTAGGATTTTGCGGCGGTGTGCTCGTAATCACTGAGAAGAGGGACGGTGATGCCTTCCTTCTCGGCCCAAGCGGCTTGGGCGAAGGGGTTGTCGCCGGAGATTGCGAAGACCTTGGCGTCAAGATCCTCGTAGGCGCTGATGCCGGAGGAAACGTCACAGAGCTCGGTGGTGCAGACGCCGGTGAAGGCCATCGGCACGAAGAGGAGGACGATGTTGGATTTGCCGATCTCGTCGCTGAGTTTCACGAGGGCGGGGCCTTCGGCGGATTTGGTTACGAGTGTGAAGTCGGGGGCTTTGTCGCCTGTTTGGATGGACATGGTGTGATGGTGGTTGGTTGGGAGTTATCGGAAACGGGAAGCAACTTAGCCGCGTGTTGACCGGGGTCAATCCTTCGCGAAAATCAGCGCCTTTTCCTCATCGGACACCTCGCGCCACTCTCCCTCCGCGAGTTCTTCGGGAAGTTTCAGGCCGCCGATGGAGATGCGTTTCAGGGAAACAACGTGGTTGCCGACCGCTGCGAACATGCGGCGCACCTGATGGTAGCGGCCTTCATGCAGGGTGATAAGCGCTTCCTTTTCGCCGAGCGCTTCGAAGCCAGCGGGCAGCAGCGGCTTGGTCTCGCTTTCGAGAAGGAACTCGCCGGAGCCGAAGACCCCGCCCTCGTCGCCGCGCAACGGGCGAGCGAGGACGGCGTGATAAAGTTTCAGGCAACCGGATTTCGGGTGGATCACCTGATGGAGAAATTTCCCGTCATCGGTCATCAGCAGCAAGCCGGTGGTGTCCTTGTCCAGGCGACCGACGGGGTTGAGGCCGGGGTTGCGTTTGGAAAAGCGCGGCGGGAGGAGGTCATAAATCGTATCGCCGGGATCTTCGGTGCTGCACGTGTAGCCGTCGGGCTTGTGCAGAATGATGACCAGCGGGGCCGGGGGATCGAGTTCCTCGCCGAGCACCCTGATGTTGCCCACGCCGGGAAAATCCCTGGCTCCGAGAACCTTGCCATCACTGTCGGTTACCGCGCCGCTTTTTATGAGTTTCTCCACCTCTTTTCTCGATCCGTAACCGAGATTCGCCAACAATTTCACCAGCTTCATCTGCGGCGAATCCTAGCAGGCCGTGCGGGGAACATGTGACATTTTTCTTGGAAACTTGATCTTGCGGATATTTTCCCGATGCTGTGCGGCGTGTGCCGAGATGTTTCCATTGCCGGGCTGGGTGGGCGACTGCTTTTGCTTGTCGCCCTTTCGCTGGCGACCTCCTGCGACACGCCGGAGAAACGGACGCTGCGTGAGCTTTCGGAAGCGGGTATCCGCCCGAGCGGGCGGGCTCTGGTCGAGGCCGTGACATCCGGTGAAACGCGGCATGTGCGGCTCCTGCTCGATGTGAATGTCCACACCGGTCAGCGCGATGCAAAAGGCCGCACACCCCTGCGCATCGCGGTGGATAACGACAGCCTGACCATCGCACTCATGCTGCTGGACGCTGGCGCGGATCCGAACGCGAAAAGCCCCGACGGCGCAGATATATTGGGTGTCGCGGTCGCGAAAGGTGACTCGCCCGTAGTCGAAAAACTCATCGCAGCGGGTGCGAAAGCCGACGGAAAAATGCCGAATGGCGAGGCCATCCTCCCATGGGCGATACGCAACGGGCGGCTGGCGTTCGTGCGGGCCATGTTCGCGGGTGGGGCCGATCCGCACCAGACGGACTCCGAAGGAAACCTTCTCCTCCACCTCGCGATAAACGCCGGGCACCGCGATCTCGTTGCCGCGCTGATTACCGCCGGAGCTGATGCCGCCGCGACCGATCCGCAAGGTCATGGCGCGCTCGCCTTGGCTTTGAAAAACGGCTGGACGGACATCCTGCCCACCCTCGCCGCCGCCGGAGCCGATCCGAATCTGCCCTCTCCCGATGGATTTACCTTGCTGGAAAAAGCCATCGCGGAGCGCGATACGGAGATCATCCCGCTGCTCATGCGCATCGGCGCGGATCCCGTGCGCACGCCCACCGTTCCCGGCGGCGTCACGCCGCTGGAAGCCGCCATCGCCGCAGGCCACCCGCCGACGCTGGATGCCGTTCTGCGCCCCGGCGAAACGCTCGACGGACCCGAGTGGGAGCCAGCCCTCTGGCTCGCCTACCGCCAGCGCAACGCCGACCTCGCCCGCATGCTGCTCAACAAAGGCGCGCGCGCGAAAAAGCACGGCCCGAATGGCCTACTTCTCACCGAGGCCGCCACCCTCGCGGGAAATGTCCCATGGCTCAAGCTGCTCCTGGACTACGGCCACGACCCCGGGAAGTCCATCTACTACGCCTGCCGTAACAACGACCGCATGACCGCCGGTTTCCTCCTCGCCCAAGGGGCGCGGGCGGATTTCACCCTCATCCCCACACGCGAGACCGCCCTCTCCACCGCCCTGCTCGCCGGGCACGACCGCCTCGCCGCCATGCTCCTCCGCCATGGCGCGCGCGCCGATCTTTTCCTGCCCGGAAAGCAGAAGCCGCTGCACCTCGCCATCGTCACGGGAAATCCCGAAACCGTCCGCGAACTCCTCGCCGCCGGAGCCGATCCGAACGAACCGGTGGCGCGCCCGGTCAGCGAAGATTTCCTCGCCCTCGTCCCCTCGAAGGACATGAAATGGTATCTTGTCCGCGACCGCCACATCACCCCGATCATGCTCGCCGCGAATGCGGGCGACATCGCCACCGCCCGCCATCTCCTCGCCGCCGGGGCGAAAAAATACGACTACACACGCGTCAACCGCACCTGGCCCATCAACTTCGCCGCACGCCGCGGCGATGTCCCCATGATGCGCCTGATCCTGGGCAAGGATCCTTACAAGGAGGAACGCCACATCATCCTCTCACTCGGCGAGCAACGGGCCCGCGTTTACGACGCGGAGGGCAATGAAATCTTCTCCACCAAGGTCTCCTCCGGGAAACGCGGCTATTCCACGCGCCAGGGCGTGTTCGCCATCACCGACAAACACCGCCACCACACATCGAACCTGTATCACGCCTCAATGCCCTATTTCCAACGCCTGAGTTGCGGAGACTTCGGCTTTCACTACGGCATCGTCCCGGGTTATCCGGCTTCCCACGGCTGCATCCGCCTGCCTATGGACGCCGCGCAAAAACTTTTCGCGATGACCGAGGTCGGTGATCGTGTTACCATAAAACCCTAAGCTCGCGCGAAAGAGCGCCCTGCTCCAATCCGTATGGAAAATCACTTGAAAACCGCAGTCCAAATCCCCGTTCTCCTGGTTCTTCTGCCGCTAGCCCATGCGGAAGAGAAAATTTCCTACGCCCGCGAGATCCTGCCGATTCTTTCGGAAAACTGCTTCTATTGCCACGGCCCTGACAAGGAGCACCAGAAAGCCGATTTACGCCTGGATGTCCGTGATGCCGCGATCGAAGCCTTCGCATGGGATCCGGAAAATCCGCCCGAATCCGAGGCGCTGATCCGCATTTTCTCCGACGATGACGACGAGATCATGCCGCCGCCGGAATCCCACCGCGTGCTCACCACGCAGCAAAAAGACCTCATCAAAAAATGGGTCGAGCAAGGCGCGGAATACGAGACACACTGGGCGTTTGTGACCCCGCCCAAGGAAATCCCCGTCCCGGAAACCGCAGATCAATCATGGGCGAAAACACCCATCGACTCGTTCATCCTCGCCCGTTTGGAAAAGGAAAAACTCGCGCCCAGTCCCGCCGCCGCGCCGGAGCGCTGGCTGCGCCGCGTCACGTTTGATCTCACAGGTCTGCCGCCCACGCAGGCCGAGATCGACGCCTTTCTAGCAGATCCCAACGCCCGCGAGGCGGTCGTCGATCGCCTGCTCGCCTCCCCGCGCTACGGCGAGCGTATGGCTACGCCATGGCTCGATGTAGCGCGCTACGCGGATTCCTTCGGATACCAAGCCGACGTGGACATGCACGCCTGGCCGTACCGCGACTGGGTCATCAAGGCATTCAACGACAACCTGCCCATCGACCAGTTCATCACCCAGCAAATCGCCGGCGACCTTCTCCCCAATGCCACACGCGACCAGAAACTCGCCACCGCCTTCAACCGCATCCACCGCAAGACGAACGAAGGCGGTTCCGTGCCTGAGGAGTTCCGCCAGGACGGCATTTCCGACCGCGTCCACACCGTCGGCACCGCGTTCATGGCGCTGACCATGGAATGCTCCCGCTGCCACGATCACAAATACGATCCCATCTCTGCGAAGGATTATTATTCGATGGGTGCGTTTTTCAACAGCATCGATGAATTCGGCCTCCTCGGCTACGGCAACGGCATACCGCCGCAGCCGACCCTCGAACTCCCAAGCCCCGAGCAGGAAGGCCAGCTCGCCGCCCTCAAGCAACAGATCGCCGCCGCCGAGGCCGCCTACACCGCCCACCTCGCCGCCGCCGAACCCGCTTTCCAAGCATGGCTGGCCTCTTCGGAAAAAACCTTCCCGGAAGCCGATCTCGCTGGCCGCTTCAGCTTCGATGCCTCCCTCGCCAGCTCGGTGAACCCCGATCACAAGGCCAACATCAGCGGAAACCAACAAGCTCCCGGGCGCATCGGCAACGGCATACTCACCAACGGCGACGCCGCCGTCTCCATCACCGACTACGGCATCCGCAGCGCCGAGCATTCCTTCTCCGTCTCCCTCTGGCTCAAGCCCGCCGAGGATTACCCGCGCGCCGTCGTTTTCCAGAACACCACCTCCGCCGATGTGCCCTACTCCGGCTACGAGGTGGTTTTGGAAAAAGGCAAACTCACCTGGTCGCTCGCCCGCGAGTTCCCCGGCAACGCAGCCACCATCGCCACCACCGGAACGATCCCGACCAACGAGTGGACGCATATCACCGTCACCTACGACGGCTCGCGCAAGGCCTCAGGATTGAAAATCTATCTCAACGGCCAGCCTGCCGAAACCACGACCCTTGCCGACACCCTGACGCGGAATTTTGTCAGCGGGAATGAGATCAGCTTTACCGCCCGCTCCCGCGATCCCGGCCTGCGCGGCGGGATGGTCGATGAAATCTCCGTCCACACCCGCGCGATCACCGCCGCCGAGGTCGCTTCCCTTTTCTCCGGCAAACCCCTCGCCGAAACATCCGACCCCGCGCAGCTCCGCGATTATTATCTCTCCGCCATCGATCCCGCCGCGCGTGATCTTGCCGCCAAGCTCAGCGCCGCCCGTGGAGCCTACCGCGATGCGCAGAACGGAGTCCCCGAGATCG
>JBJONG010000060.1:0-7332 GCA_046051965.1 Verrucomicrobiota bacterium | reverse complement strand
CGCGGGGAGGAACTCAACGACAAGCTTTACGAATCCCTGCGTGCGTTGCTCGACCGCCCGGAAACCATCCGTTCGGTCTGCCGGACTCATTCAGAGTAACGGCAACTATTTTTGGCAAACGGTCTATTTACCCATCAGCACCGTCGGCGAAAACGCCCGGGCATTTATCCCCGCACCCCTTCCACCGGTTCCGGCATTGGAGATCGACGGCGAATTGGGGGCACTGCTCGACGCAGCATCCACCGCTCTGGGTCGTCTCGACGGCATTTCGCTGCTGCTTCCCGATCCGGGACTCTTCCTTTACACCTATGTTCGGAAGGAAGCCGTCCTATCCTCGCAGATCGAAGGCACGCAGTCCTCGCTTTCGGATCTGCTCAGCCACGAACTCGACAACACCCCGTCCGGATTGCTCGAAGATGTCAGTGAGGTTTCCTGCTACGTCGATGCCATGCAGCACGGCCTGACACTCCTGAAAAGCGGCACCCCTCTTTCCCTCCGTCTCATTCGGGAAATCCATGCCCGTCTTCTGGCCCACGGCCGTGGCAGCGGGAAAATGCCCGGCGAATTCCGCACCAGCCAGAACTGGATCGGCGGTTCGCGCCCCGGAAACGCCCGGTTTGTTCCACCCCCGCCCGATGCGGTTTTGGAAACGATGGGTGCCCTCGAACTCTTCCTCCACGATCAGCCGGTAAAAACCCGCCCGCTGCTCAAGGCCGCCCTTGCCCACGTGCAATTCGAAACCATCCATCCCTTCCTCGATGGCAATGGACGGCTCGGACGCCTGCTCATCACCTTCATCCTTTGTGCCGAGGGCGTGCTCGACGCCCCGATGCTATATCTTTCCCTCTATCTCAAAAAACACCGCGACGACTATTACCGCCTTCTTCAGGAAGTCCGAACCGATGGAAACTGGGAAGACTGGCTCACCTTTTTCCTTACCGGCGTCTTGGAAACCTCCGCCGCCGCGACCCAGACCGCACGCCGCCTCTTGCAGATCTTCCAGCGGGACAGCGAAGCCCTCCGCACCGAAGCCGCCTCCGTCATCCGCCTCCATCAGCATCTCCAGCGCAAGCCCGTCATCAGCATTGCCGAAGCCTCCCGCGCACTGCAAATCTCCGCCCCCACGGCGGCCAAAGCTCTAGCCACCTTGGAGAGCCGTTCCATCGTCCGCGAAATCACCGGCCAGCAATATCGGAAGCTCTACAGTTACCGGGAATATCTCGACGTTCTCAACGAGGATACCCTCTAGCTGAACCCGACAAATGTCATGACGCAGGCAAACAAACAGACCGGGTTGGGAAGAGCCATCCGAGCTTGCGGATCATGGCAGGACATCCAGGCCAAGTGGCGGACTCTCCCCGAGAAACAGAAAGGCGACCTGTTCGAGGAACTCGTCAAAGCCTACTTCCAGCTCGAACCGGAATACGCCAGCAAACTCAAACACGTCTGGCTCCAGCGTGAAGTGCCGCAAACCGTGGCGAAGAAACTCAAGCTCCCCGCCACGGATCAGGGCATAGACATCATCGCCGAGACGCATGACGGCGAGTTCTGGGCCATCCAGTGCAAATATCGCCAGGACACGGATCATTCGCTGACGTGGCGTGATCTATCCACTTTCACCGGCCTCGCTTTCGGGGTCTGCAAGGGCTTTTCCTTCGGCATGATCTGCTCCACCACCGAGCGCATCACCCATGTGCTCAAGGAGCAGCAGCGCATCGGCTTCTGTGCGCTCCATGTCTGGCAGGCGCTCGATGCGGATTTCCTGAAACGCCTCCGCGCCCACCTCTCCCACAAGCCGGTCGCGCTCAAACCCCTGCGCCCGCGTCCCCACCAGAAACCTGCGGTGAAAGATGCCCACGGGCATTTCGTGATACGGAAAGCGTCGCGCGGAAAACTCATCATGCCCTGCGGCAGCGGCAAGAGCCTCACCGCATGGTGGATCGCCGGAAAACTGGAATCCCGCCGCATCGTCATCGCCGTGCCGAGCCTCGCGCTCATCCGCCATACGCTCAAGGTCTGGCTGCGCGAAACCATCGCGAACAAGCAGGCCGTCGAGTGGATCTGCGTGTGCAGCGATGAATCCGCCGGGCGCGTCGAGCGCGATGACAGCGCCGTCCTCCGCCAGGATCTCGGCGTGCCCTGCCTCACCGATCCCAAGGAGATTGCAGCCTGGCTGAAACGGAAACACACCGGCCTCACCGTCGTCTTCACCACCTATCAGAGCGGCGAGGCGCTCGCCAAGGCCGCGCGCGCCGCGAAGTTCACCTTCGACCTCGGCATCATGGACGAGGCGCACAAGACCGTCGGCGATGGCGCGAAACTCTTCTCCCATCTGCTGCACGACAAGAACCTGACCATCCGCCGCCGCCTGTTCATGACCGCCACGGAGCGGCGCTACAAGGGCCAGAGCGACACCGTGCTCAGCATGGATGATCCCGCCACCTACGGCGAAACCTTCCACCTGCTCTCCTTCAAGCGGGCAATGGAATACGACCCGCCCATCCTCTCCGATTACAAGATCATCAGCATCGCCGTCTCACGCGAGGAAGTCGCGGAACTGATCCGGAAAAACACTTTCGTCCGGCCCGACAAAGGCCCGTGGAACGAGGAAATCGAGGCCGACATGCTCGCCTCGCTCATCGCCCTGCGCAAGGCGATGAGGAAATACCCGATCCGCCACGCCGTCTCGTTCCACGGCAGCATCCAGCGCGCGGAATTGTTCAAGACCCACAACGACGCCTTCACCCAATCCTTCCGCAAATACGGCAAACTCGAAACCTTCCACGTCTCCGGCCAAACCCCCACCGGCACCCGCGCCCGCATCATCGGCGAGTTCGCCCGCGCCGAACGCGCCCTCATCACCAACGCCCGCTGCCTCACCGAAGGCGTCGATGTCCCCGGCATCGACTGCGTCCTCTTCGCCGATCCCCGCCGCAGCGCCGTCGACATCGTGCAAGCCGTCGGCCGCGCCCTGCGCCCGTCCCCCGGCAAACAATTCGGCTACGTCATCGTCCCCATCCTCCACGACGCCGACGCCACCGCCGACGACATCTTCAAGTCCCCCGCCTTCAAGGAAATCCTCACCACCCTCCGCGCCCTAGCTGCGAATGATGACCGCATCATTGAATACTTCCGGGGTGTTTCCCAAGGACAACAACGCAAGGGAGGAGCCAGAGTCCAGTTCGACATCGACGAGCGACTGGCGAAGCAAATCAATCTCGACGACTTCGCCCGCGAGATCGAACTCAAGTGCTGGGACAAGCTGGCGAAGCTGTCATGGCGGCCTTACGAGGAGGCGAGGGAGTTTGTTAAGAACCTCGAACTTAAAAGCGTCGGTGAATGGAGAAAATATTGCAAGGGTCAACTGCCAGATAAAGGCACCTTACCGATAGATATTCCCACAGCTCCAAACCAAGTTTACGAAAAAATAGATTGGAAGAGTTGGGGCGATTGGTTGGGCACGGGAACCCTCGCTTTCAAATCGAGAAATTTCCGCTCCTTCAAAAATGCACGGGCTTTTGCTAGAGGACTTGAACTCAAGAGCGGAGCGGAATGGATTAAGTTCTGCAAAGGTGGACTGCCTGATAAGGGCTCACTGCCTGACGATATTCCGATGGCTCCTCAAGGAATTTACGCGAAAAAAGGATGGTCGGGAATGGGAGACTGGCTGGGCACTGGAACTGTGGCCACGAATCTAAGAAACTATCGACCGTTTCTATTAGCTAAGGCGTTTGCCCGTAGTTTGGATCTACAAAATCAGGGCGAATGGTTCAGTTTTTGCAAAGGCGAAATGCCAGAGAAAGGGAAACTCCCAGCGGATATTTCAGCCACTCCCCACAATACATATTATAAAGAGGGATGGAATGGATGGGGTGATTGGCTCGGAACGGGAACCGTAGCGACCTTCAAGCGGCAGTATCGTTCTTTTGAAAAGGCGAAGAAATTTGCTCGTAGTCTCGGGCTAAAAGGAAGCGCTGAATGGCGACAGTTTTGCAAAAACTCCCTCCCACCTGATATTCCAGCAAATCCTGACAGGGTATATGCGGACAACGGCTGGATAGGATATGGCGATTGGCTCGGAACCGGAACTGTCGCTACATCTCGACGAAAATATCGATCATTCAATGAGGCTAGGACTTTTGCTCATAGCCTTGGGCTTAAAGGTGTGGCCGAATGGAGAGAGTTCTGCAAAGGAAGCTTGAAAGATAAGGGTTCTCTCCCACCAGACATCCCCTCGAAGCCCGACAACTGTTACCTGAAAAGTGGCTGGGCGGGTTATGGTGATTGGCTAGGCACAGGATCTATAGCAAGCTTCGCAAGAACGTATCGAAAGTTTGACGAAGCTCGTGATTACGTTCGTAGCCTCGGCCTGAAAAGCGTTACGGAATGGAGAGAGTTTTCAAAGGGTAACATCCCAGAGAAGGGGACGCTACCGTCGGATATTCCTGCAGCACCTCAACAAGTCTACGCAAACAAAGGATGGGCGGGTGTAAGCGACTGGCTGGGGAATGGCCGCACCCGCGTTTCAAAAGCCCCCAAGGGCAAAATCTAACGACAGAACACCCCGCCATGCCCCTTCTCGAACGCTCCAAGCTCTATCAGGACGTCTGGTCCCGGCCGTGCACGAAGATTGCGGCAGAGCTGGGGATCTCCGGCAGCGCGTTGAAGCGGATCTGCACGGAGAAGCCACCGTGAAAGCCATCCGCTCCCTCAAGGAACGCGAGCTTACGGTGCAGAGCATTCAGGAGTATCAGTCGTAGGCTTTCTCCGCCACCACGCGGCGAGGCAGCTTCCGATCACGCTATGGAAAACGGCGGAGATCGCGGCGGGGACGGGAGCCATGGCGAGCTGAGGGAAATGTTTGGTGGCCAGCGCCGCACCGAGGCCGCTGTTCTGCATGCCGACCTCGATGGAGATCGTGCGGCGCAGGCTTTCCCCGCAACCGGCGAGCTTCGCGAACAGGTAGCCGAGCAGGAAACCGAGGAAGTGGAGCAGGAACACGGACAGGAAAAGCGGCCCGGCGGCGGCGGCGATCTTGTCCCTTTCCCCGGCGACGATGCAGCCGACGATGGCCACCACCACCAGAGCGCGTCGATCCATGCGCGAGCTTTCCGCGGATCCCTCATTTTTTCCAGCAGCGTGTTCACGGCGATCCCGAGGATGAGCGGCAGCAATACGACTACGAGCATCGACTGGAACAGCGCCCAGGCATCCACCGGCATCCACGCGCCGGCCAGCCAGCGGGTCAGCCACGGGGTGGCAACTACGGCGACCATCGTAGATGTCATGGTCAGCAGCACGCTGAGCGGGACGTTCGCGCGGGCGAGGTGGCAGATCACGTTGGAAACCGTCCCGCCGGGGCAGCAGCCGACGAGGATCAGGCCGAGAGCGAGGCCGGTTTCGAGCTGGAACGCCTTCGCCAACGCCCAGCCGACCAGCGGCATGATCGCGAACTGCGCGAAGACCCCCAGCGCGATGCGCTTCGGATCTTTAAGCACCGCGGCGAAATCGGAGAAGCGCAGGGTCAGCCCCATGCCGAGCATGACGACGCCGAGCGCGATGGAAATCCACGGGCGGAACCCGACCCAAGCCTCCGGTTGCCACCACGCCCAGGCGCAGGCCAACAGCAGCCACAGCGGGAAGCCCGCCGTCATGATTCCGGAAACCCTTGCCAAACTCATCGCGCCCATCACGCCAGCCAAAGGCTCGCGCGGCAAACCATTTAATCCCCGCCGCCGCACCCCCCGCAGCCCCCGCCGCCGCATCCAGAGGAACAGCCCGAGGAGCCGCCGCCGCATCCCGCCCCGCCGCAACCGGAGGAGCCGCTTTGTTGGCCGATGCGGGAAATGTCCTTTGTCAGCGCCGCATCAAGCCCGACCAGAAGCGGATCCGTCGCAGCGGCGGAAATGCCCAGCAAGGCGATCGCGCAGAGCGATGCGTTGAGCGGCTCCATATCGGATGGCCGGGCGTTGTCCGCTCGCATCCGCGCAAGCAGCCCCTCACCGGCGGGTGTGAGCTTTTTCTTATGTGCGGCGACGATGGCCGCGATGATGAAAGTGATGACGATCAGAAGGATCAGAAACATCACCGGCTTGTCGCGTGAGATACCGACCACCACTTTCACCATCCCGAATCCCATCAGCGCGAGCATCGGCAGAACAATGAAACGACCCCGCCCGCTCGCCTCGGAAGCGGTGGGGCGGAGCCCGAGCTTTGCCAGGCGCGACTCGATCCCGGAGAGTTTCGTGGAGACAAGCCGGGAAACGTCGTCGAGCGCCATACCCTTTTTCCCATGGCTGAGCATCGAGATGAAAAGCGTCCGCTCGATCGCATTGAAATCCTGTTCCACTTGGCCGACGGCGACGAGTCGGCTTTCCCTGAGTATCCGTGTGCGCTCCCATTTCACGGCTCCGCATTGGATCAGTTTCACCACCACCACCTGCGCGCAACGCGGCGCTCCGCCCGCGAGGTAGGCGATCTCATAGGGATCTGTGAGCCGCGTTTCCGCCGCGCCGGGCAGTGAAAACTTGTCGAGCACACGTTGACGGCGTCTCACCGACCAAATCACCGTTACAAACAACAACACCGCATAGACCCCCAGGAATGCAGGCCCGTTGAGATCGAAAACAGACATGGATGCGATGATCATTGCCGACGCAAATGTTTCAGGAAAGCAGGCTTGGGAACGAGCCAAAACTTGGAGTCATCGATCCAGCGCCCGTTTCCCGCCGTGGCGAAGCGCTCCGCAGTGCTTGGCCAGATATCGCGCGGCGGCGAATTTCCAAAAAGGCGCGTGTAGCTTTCCAGGGTTTTCCCGTACCAATCCGCGAATTTCCCGTCCTCCTCCGCACCACCCGTCGTGGGGCTGTGGTGAAGCTCGCGCCCGAGCACATCCCGGCACAGGCCGTGCCAGTAGCTTTTCGTGTAAACCATATGGAGGTGCCATGCCTGGTCCACCTGCTCCGAGGGCGTCACCGGATGGCCGGCCAGCATCGCGAGCGCGACGAAGCGCTTGTATTCCTGCACCACCCGCCCGGCGAACACATGCGTCCAGCCCTGCTCCCGCGCCAGCCGTGCCGTGAAAGGCAACTGCGCGCCCGGATCATCCGGTTCGAAGGCGAGGATCTTCGCCAAAAGGGTTTCGTGGGCGGGCGTTTCCAAACCGGAGGATTCCTAGCGCCTCCCCCGCACTTCCGCAAAGCCTTATACCAAAACCCATTAGCTTTTAGACTTCCATCCCATTTGGAATCGACTAATTCTCCGGCATGGCCAGAACCATTCCGATATTAGGGAAAGAACTCGTGGAGGAAATCGAAGCCGCATGGGACAAGC
>JBJONG010000059.1:0-7928 GCA_046051965.1 Verrucomicrobiota bacterium | reverse complement strand
CGTCCCGAAGCCTTTGACCAGGTCTCCATCACCGTTGCCTCCCCGGAAATCATCCGTTCCTGGTCCAAGGGCGAAGTGAAGAACCCGGAAACGATCAACTACCGCACGTTCAAGCCGGAAAAGGGCGGCCTTTTCTGTGAGCGCATCTTCGGTCCAACCCGTGACTGGGAGTGCGCCTGCGGAAAATACAAGCGTATCAAACACAAGGGCGTGGTCTGCGACCGTTGCGGTGTCGAAGTCACCCTGTCCCGTGTCCGTCGCGAACGCATGGGTCACATCGAGTTAGCCGTACCGGTTTCCCACATCTGGTTCTACAAATGCATGCCTTCCCGCATCGGCCTCATGCTTGACATGAGCGCGCGCCAGCTTGAGCGCGTCATTTATTACGAGGACTACGTCGTCACAGAGCCGGGCAACACCGCTCTCGAACTCGGCCAGCTTCTCACCGAGATCGAACTCCGCGAGGCGGAGGACACATACGGCGACGGCTCTTTCAAGGCGATGATGGGTGCCGAGGCGATCATGGAACTGCTCAAGCAGATCGATCTCGCTTCGCTTGCCGTGAAGCTTGAGGAGGAACTCGCCACCACGAAGTCGAAGCAGAACAAGAAGAAGCTCTCTAAGCGACTCAAGATCACCCAGGGCTTCGCGGCTTCCAAGACACGCCCCGAGTGGATGATCCAGCTCGTGCTGCCCGTGATCCCACCGGATCTGCGTCCGCTCGTGCCTCTCGAAGGCGGCCGTTTCGCCACCTCCGACCTCAACGACCTCTATCGCCGCGTCATCAACCGCAACAACCGTCTCAAGAACCTCCTCCAGCTTAAGACGCCGGAGGTCATCATCCGCAACGAAAAGCGGATGCTGCAGGAGGCGGTTGACGCGCTCTTCGACAACGGTCGTCACGGTCGTGCCGTCACCGGCGCTGGCAACCGTCCCCTCAAATCCCTCAGCGACATGCTCAAGGGCAAGGGCGGCCGTTTCCGCCAGAACCTCCTCGGCAAGCGCGTCGATTACTCCGGCCGCTCCGTCATCGTCATCGGCCCCGACCTCAAGCTCGGCCAGTGCGGTCTTCCGAAAAAGATGGCTCTCACCTTGTTCGAGCCGTTCATCATCCGACGCCTGAAAGAACTCGGCTACTGTCACACGGTTCGCTCGGCAAAGAAGATGATCGACCGCAAGACCACCGAAGTCTGGGACATCCTCGCGGAAGTCACCAAGGGTCACCCGATCCTGCTGAACCGCGCGCCGACCCTTCACCGCCTTTCGATCCAGGCTTTCGAGCCGAAATTGATCGAAGGCTCCGCGATCCGCGTCCATCCGCTCGTCTGCACCGCCTACAACGCGGACTTCGACGGCGACCAGATGGCTGTCCACGTGCCGCTCTCCGTCGAGGCCCAGATGGAGTGCCGCCAGCTCATGCTCGCCCCGAACAACATCTTCTCGCCCGCGTCCGGACGCCCGATCACGGTGCCCTCGCAGGACATCATTCTCGGCACCTACTATCTCACATGGGCCGGCATCCGCACCCAGGTGGATCGCGACAAACAGGAGCACCTGCCGCTGTTCGAAAATTCCGCTGAGGTCGAGTTCGCCATCGCGTCCCGGAAAATCGATTACCACTCCTGGATCCGCATCCGCAACCAAGACTACGGCAAGGACACCCCTTACGGTGACAAAGATCTCAAGGTCATCGAAACCACCCCTGGTCGCGTCCGTTTCAACGAAATCTGGCCGAACGAGATCGGTTTCTACAACAAAACCGTCGGTAAGAAACAGATCGGAGACATCATCTGGCGCAGCACCCAGGTGGCTGGTAAAAAGGAAACCGTCGTTGTTCTCGACAAGCTCAAGACCCTCGGTTTCATGGAAGCCATGCGTTCCGGCATCTCCATCGGGATCATCGACATGCTCATCCCCGAGGAGAAACCCGAGGTCATCGCCAAGGCATACGAAGAGGTCGAGAAGGTTTCCAAGCAATACCGCAACGGCGTCATCACCAACGGCGAGCGCTACCAGAAGGTTGTCGATATCTGGACCCAAGCCACCGACACCATCGCCAACGCGCTCTATCGCAAGATCGAGTATAACGAAGGCAAGAAGAAGGCGTCGCCGCTCTTCATGATGGTCGATTCCGGAGCGCGGGGCAACAAGTCCCAGATCAAGCAGCTCGGAGGCATGCGCGGCCTCATGGCCAAGCCGTCCGGCGAGATCATCGAACGCCCCATTATCTCGAACTTCCGCGAAGGCCTCTCCGTGCTCGAGTATTTCATCTCCACCCACGGTGCCCGTAAAGGTCTCTCTGACACCGCTCTGAAAACTGCGGACTCGGGTTACATGACCCGCAAGCTCGTCGATGTCGCCCAGGACGTGATCGTATTCCAGCAGGACTGCGGCACCGCCAACGGTATCGTCGTCGAAGCAATCTACGACGGCGACGAGGAAGTGGCATCGCTTTCCACCCGCATCTATGGACGCGTCTCCTGCGAGCAGGTGAAGGATCCGATCTCGGGGGAAATCATCGTCAAAGTCGATGATGTCATCTCCGAATCCCAAGCGCACGCGCTTGAAAAAATCGGCCACGAGAAGCTCAAGATCCGTTCCGTCCTAACCTGTGAGGCGGATCGCGGTTGCTGCGCGAACTGCTACGGACTCAATCTCGCGACGGGACTACCCGTCAAGATCGGTGAAGCGGTCGGCATCATCGCCGCCCAATCCATCGGCGAGCCCGGAACCCAGCTCACCATGCGGACGTTCCACGTCGGCGGTGTGGCCTCGGCTACCTTCAAGCAGCCCACGATCAAGGCGAAGAACAGCGGTCGCTTGGTTTACAAGGATCTCCGCACCGTGCAGGACTCGGATGGCAACTGGGTTGTTCTCAACAAGAACGGTTCCATCTCCATCCGCGACAAGGGTGGTCTCGAGGTTGAGAGCCACAACATCATCATCGGCTCCGTCATCAAGGTGAAGGACGGCGAGGAAGCGAAGAAGAACGACATCATCGTCGAATGGGATCCTTACAACGTGCCGATTCTCACCGAGAAAGCCGGCAAGGTCGAATTCCGCGACATGATCCTCGGCATCACTGTCGCCGCCGAGGTGGACAAGGAAACCGGCAAGAAGGGAACCATGGTCACCGAGCACAAGGAGGATCTCCATCCTCAGGTCTGCATCACCGATCCGAAAACCGGCGAGGTGATCATCAGCTACTCCATCCCTGTGGGCGCCCACCTTTCCGTCAAGGAAGGTGAGAAAGTCACCGGAGGAACGCAGCTTGCGAAGACCCCACGGAAAGTCGCACGCACCAAGGACATCACCGGTGGTCTTCCGCGCGTGGCCGAGCTTTTCGAAGCCCGCAAGCCCAAGGAATCCTGCGTCATCTCCAAGATCGAGGGCGAGGTTTCCTTCGGCGGCAACGTCCGCGGCAAGAAAAAGGTCATCGTCACCGATTCCGCCACCGGCGAGCAGGTCGATCACCTCGTGCCGATGGGCAAGCACATCATTGTCACCGAAGGCGACAAGGTGAAGCGCGGCGACCAGATCACGGAAGGCCCTGTTTCTCCCGAGGATCTCCTCGAGGCCTGCGGAGCCACCGAGCTTCAGGAACACTTGGTCAACGAAGTGCAGTCTGTCTATCGCGTCCAAGGCGTGGAGATCAACGACAAGCACATCGAGGTCATCGTGCGCCAGATGCTCCGCAAGGTGAAAATCACCGAGCCGGGCGACGCCGACCAGTTCCTCTGGGGCGACCAAGTCGAGCGCACCACCTTCAAGAAGATCAATGCCGAGATCATCGCCAACGGTGGCAAGCCTGCCGAAGGCGAGCCAGTCCTTCTTGGTATCACCAAGGCATCCCTTGAGACCGATTCGTTCATCTCCGCCGCCTCCTTCCAGGACACCACCCGTGTCCTCACCGAAGCGGCGACCCTCGGACGGATCGACTACCTGACCGGGTTCAAGGAAAACGTCATCATGGGTCACCTCATCCCCGCCGGAACCGGATTCCATCATCACCGCGACTCGGAATTCGAGTTCACGGTCGAGGAACCCGAGCCGATCATCGAGGCACCCGAAATCCTCGAGGACGAGGAAGACGTCGTCTCCGCCTGATAGGCAACGAATTCAAAAAACCCCGGTCCGTCGCAAGATGGCCGGGGTTTCCTGTTTGGTTTTCCGACGTTTTTTGCGGCATTCACACCTCAGTTCTTGCCGTGATCGTCTTGGGTGGCGAAGCTTGGGCATGGTTGAGCGTTTACGAGATGCGATCAGGGATGTGCATGATTTTCCGAAGGCGGGAATCGTGTTTAAGGACATCACGCCGATTCTCGGTGATGGCGCGCTTTTTCGGGCATCCATCGACCTGCTTTGTGAGACGGCTGGCGGGGTGAAGGTGGACAAGGTGGTGGGAATCGACGCGCGGGGTTTCATCTTCGCAGCGGCGGTGGCGGATCGGTTGGGGGCGGGTTTTGTGCCGGTGCGGAAAAAAGGCAAACTGCCGTGGAACTGCCGCGAGGAATCCTATGCATTGGAATACGGCGAGGCCATCGTCGAGATCCATGAGGACGCCGTATTGCCCGGAGAGAAAATCCTGCTGGTTGACGATCTGCTCGCGACCGGCGGGACAGCCGCTGCCGCTGTGAATCTTCTCGATGGCATGGGTGCGGACATCATAGCAATTTCCTTTTTGATCGAGCTTTCCTTCCTCAGCGGTCGGGACAAGCTGCCCGAAAACAAGGTGAGGACGATCCTCGGTTATTAAACATTTACCCAATAAGAATATGAGCTGGAAAACATACAACGAGAGTTTGGTGCGATATGATGATCTTGGCTTCAGCCTGGATCTTTCCCTGATGGATGTGGATGCGGTCTACACCGGTGGTTTGCGGGAAAAGATCGCGAAGGCTTTCGCCGATATGGTGGCGCTGGAGAGCGGCGCGATTGCGAACCCGGACGAGGGGCGCATGGTAGGCCACTACTGGCTGCGCAACGCGGATCTGGCGCCGACGCCGGAACTGAAGGCGGCGATTACGGAACCTTTGAAGGCGCTCAAGGAGTTTGCCGGGAAAGTGCATACTGGCGTGGTGCGGGCGGCAAACGGCAGCGCGTTCCGGCAGATTCTGCTTATTGGCATCGGCGGCTCGGCGCTTGGACCGCAGCTTGTCACACAGGCGATCGGACAGAAGGCGCGCATGCCTATCGCGTTCCTCGACAACACTGATCCGCAGGGGATTGATGATACGCTCTCCACGCTTGAACTCGCCGAAACCCTTGTTCTCGTGATCTCCAAATCCGGTGGCACTCCCGAGACGCGCAACGGCATGCTTGAGGCGAAGGCTGCCTTTGAAAAAACGGGTATCGACTTCGGTAAACACGCCGTCGCCGTCACGGGCATTGGCTCGAAGCTGGACAAATTCGCCACTGAGCAGGGCTTCATCGCGCGTTTTCCAATGGATGATTGGGTTGGTGGGCGCACGTCCGTGCTTTCCACCGTCGGGCTGGTTCCCGCTGCGCTTCAAGGGCTCGATATTGATGGAATGTTGGCAGGTGCCGCCGCTATGGATGAGAAAACGCGCGTCCATGACGCCGAGAAAAATGCCGCGATGCGCCTGGCGATCGCATGGCACAAGGCGACGAACGGCAAGGGTGAAAAAGACATGGTCGTGTTGCCCTACAAGGACTCACTCGTGCTGTTTTCCAAATACCTCCAGCAGCTCGTCATGGAATCCCTCGGAAAAGAAAAAGATCTCGATGGCAACATCGTGAACCAAGGCATCGCCGTTTACGGAAACAAGGGATCCACCGACCAGCACGCCTATGTCCAGCAGCTCCGCGACGGGGTGAACAATTTCTTCGCCACGTTCATCGAGGTGCGTCATGGTCGGAAGGGGAAATCCATCGAGGTCGATCCCGGCAATACCACTCAAGATTACCTCCAAGGATTTATGCGCGGCACCCGCACGGCACTCTACGAGAGCGGTCGCAAATCCCTCACGATCTCGGTGCGCGAGGTCACGCCATTCAATCTCGGCCTTCTCATCGCCCTCTTCGAGCGCGCCGTTTCCTTCTACGCCTCTCTCGTCAACATCAACGCTTACCACCAGCCCGGAGTTGAGGCGGGGAAAGCCGCAGCGGTCACCTTCCTCAATCTCCTCGGGCAAGTCCGCGGTCGCCTCGTCTCCGAAGCGAAGACGGCCGAGCAGGTCGCCTTCGAGGTCGATGGCGACCCGGAGGCAGTCTATCATTGCCTCGTCCACTTGGCCAACAACGGCGAGGCACAGATCTCCATCGGAAAATCTCCGGCGGAGGATTTGTTCCAGCTCTGATCTCCGCAAGTTTAGTGTTTCAACTCCCCACTTCCGGTCTAATTTCCAGCCGTGGCAATCATCGTAATTACCGACAGGGCGCGGGTACAACTCACGTTTCTTCTAGAGAGCAAGTCATCCTCACCCACCGCCGGTCTGCGGCTTGGTGTGAGCAAAGGTGGCTGCGCGGGCTGGCAGTATGAGATGAAAGTCGCGGAGCCGGAAAGCGGAGACGAGGTTGTCGAGTCCGGCGGTGCGCGGGTCATTATCGCTGCCGATAGTTTGGAAAAACTGCGTGGCTGCGAGGTTGATTATTCCGACGATCTTACGGATGCCGGTTTCAAGATACACAACCCCAAGGCGCGGCGCTCCTGCGGCTGCGGCACATCTTTCGAGCCGGAGGATGAGCCGGAAGGCAGCGGAGCGGAGGATGGTGAGGTTTGCGGCGGGGGAGGGAGTGCCGGATGATCGCGGCTGCGAAAAATTCAGGAAAAAAGAAGCCCGCCGAGGAGGACGTTCCGCGTCGTCCCGCCTATTTCTGGTGGTTTCTTGCGAATACGCTAGCGCTATGCTTCGCCATCGTGAGTTGGGCTATTTGTCTGAACGTTTTCGGAAACCCCGAGGTGCCACGTAACTACCAAATTCTCAAAAAACTCGGTCGCCTGCCCGAGTTGCGGCGCTACACCGTCCTCGACGTGCCGAACGGCAATGCGCTCTCTGCAAGTGAGCTTTACGGGAAATACTTCGGACTCGACGACTCGAAACGCGAGCGCCTCAACGCACTGCTCATGCGCAACTACATGCGGAACTTTGGCAAGAACCTGTTGCTTACTTACGTGGAGGGAGAATACCAGGTGACCGATGTTCGCAAGCTCGACAAAGGCGATTTCATCCATCCCGGTTTCGCCATTCGTGCGCAAGCCATGGTGCGTGCGGACGACTTCACCAAGCCGGTCGGTTTCCCGGTGGTGATCGAATACATCTTCCCCACGGAGGACACCGATGCGGCCGACCGATTCAGCGGAGGTGACGTTCTGGAGGTGAATAAAAATCCGAACTGCGCCGCCGTGGTTCATGTGTCAAAAACTGTAGCCGATGAGGAACCGGCTCTGCTTCTGACGGTGATCCCCATTGCTTACGGTCCCTATCGGGTCGGTAACGCGAAATCATTCTCCATCGAGCCGCCCAAAGAACTCGATCCCGCGTCTGGCTTGCCGGTGTGGAAGTGAGTTTGCGCTGAGATCATTTTCCGGAAGTGGCCTGTGCTCCGCTAAACTCCGGCAGTTACGGACTCCCGCAACTCGGAAGCCTGATTCTCAGCCCGGTGCAAGGTGAGCTGGGGGAAGGGAATGACCCAGCCGTTGGCGTTGCAGGTGTCCACGCAGATGGCTTGGATTTTACGCTGTAGTGCCTTGTATCGGTGGGCGAGCGAGCCATCGAAATCCGCCAGCAGCGTGTAGTCCAGGGAGGAGGCCGAGGCTGTGGAGAACTCCACCTGCACCGAGTGCACGGTTTCCCTGCCGTATTCCTTTAGACTGATTGCCAAAAATAATTGCCGGAACCCCCGACAAAAGACTGGTACGACCGTTTGATTCGTTCCATCATGGCGAATCTGCCGTCCGCGTCATC
>JBJONG010000058.1:0-9362 GCA_046051965.1 Verrucomicrobiota bacterium | reverse complement strand
GACGGTGGCCGTCCGCAACTGGCCCAGCGCACTGAGCCACTTCACCATCGAATTTGCCGACCGCATGCCCAACAACTAACTGCCTATCGGCGGAACCCTACTTACACAAAAAATCTTACACTCCCGCATGATGCATCCCCTTTGGGGTAAGGAAGCACGGTTGCAGTCTCAATCTCACCTAAGTCCATCTGCGTTCATCCCGTTCATCTGCGGTTAAACCTCTTTCTTCTCCCTAGCTTGATCGCCGTGGTGATGGGAATCCCCCTCCCTTCGTCAAAAATCCCTATCCAAGCTGCCGTCCGGCGATTTACCAAGGGGCATGAGCAACACCCCATCCATCGGCACGCCATTCACGGAAACCGCGACACGCGTGATGCTCTGCGGCTCGGGAGAGTTGGGGAAAGAGGTGGTGATCGAGCTTCAAAGATACGGGGTCGAGGTGATCGCGTGCGATTCCTATCCGAATGCCCCGGCGATGCAGGTCGCGGATCACGCGGAGGTTTTTTCGATGCTCGACGGGGTGCGCTTGAGGGAGGTGATCGAAAAACACCGCCCCCATCTCGTGGTGCCGGAAGTCGAGGCGATTGCCACGGATACGTTGGCGGAAATCGAGGCCGAGGGTCTGGCCAAAGTGATCCCGACGGCGCGCGCGACACAACTCACGATGAACCGCGAGGGCATACGCCGGCTCGCCGCGGAAACACTCGGGCTCGCGACTTCACCCTACCGCTTCGCCGCCACCGAGGAGGAATACCGCGCCGCCATCGCTGAGATCGGGATGCCGTGTGTGGTGAAACCCATCATGAGCAGTTCGGGAAAAACGCCAGAGCACTTTGCGCAAGGAGTCCGATATCGAGCCATCCTGGAAATACGCCCAGGAAGGCGGTCGTGCGGGCGGCGGAAAGGTCATCATCGAGGGCTTTGTCGATTTCGATTACGAGATCACCCTGCTGACACTGCGCCACGTTGGCGGAACCAGTTTCCTGGAACCCATCGGCCACCTCCAGATCGATGGGGATTACCGCGAAAGCTGGCAGCCCCAGCCGATGAGCGAGGTGGCGCTGAAAGAGTCGCAGCACATCGCGAAAGCCGTGACCGACAACCTCGGCGGGTATGGCATTTTCGGCGTCGAGTTGTTCGTGAAGGGCGACAAGGTTTATTTCAGCGAGGTTTCCCCGCGTCCCCATGACACCGGCATGGTCACCATGATTTCGCAGGATCTCAGCCAGTTCGCGCTGCACGCGAGGGCGATCCTCGGGCTGCCGATCCCGAGCATCATCCAACACGGCCCATCCGCCTCCGCCGCGCTGCTTGTGGAAGGAACATCCCACCGCATCACCTACGGAAACCTCGCGGAAGCGCTTGCCGAGCCGGACACGCAGATCCGCCTTTTCGGGAAACCGGAGGTGAATGGCAAACGCCGGATGGGCGTGGTCTTGGCGCGCGGAGGGAGCATCGAAGAAGCCCGCGAGAAGGCGCGCAAGGCAATCGCAGCCATTCAGGTGACGCTGTGAAACGGAATCACGCTTCGTTTCCTCTACGATGGTGCCAATCACTTTTGGCAGGGCAGACCCGGAAAAACGTTTACGTCACGCGTTTCTCTGCTCCTAATTCCAATCTTTCTTATGAAAATCACGCAGCTCCTGCCACTCTCGCTGGTTTGTGTTCAGTCGATATTCGCCGGTGAAATCACCCTCACAAGCAAAGATGGACGCAAGCTTACCGGAGAACTCATCGGTGTTCATGACGATTCCGTAAAGATCCGCAAAGCGGATGGCGTTGAGTTCACGATCGATTTCCGAAAGCTGGATGCGGCCACCGTTGAGACGCTCAAAAAGATCGCCCTCGAGGAGCAGGCGACCGCCATCGCCAAAGAAAAGGAAATGATCGCCGCCCGGGAATCCGAACGGACACGCATTCCGAAATTTCCGGAAAACCCCAAGAAGCTTGCAGACTTGCCTGAGAAAATCGTCATCAAGGTCGAGGACGGCAAGAAATCGGCCTTTGCTTTTGACCGGGTGGATTCGTTTTTCGTAGAGCCAAAACCATCACCTTCGCCCGGTGATTCCGATCCCGTTCTTTCCGTTTCCACTGCCTTCGGCGGAGGCGAGATCATGACCATCATTTCGCAGAAGCTCGCGGATGGTGATGTCTCGATGAAACTGATCGCCCTAACGGCTAACGATACCGAGCTTACCGAACCGATCGAACTAACCGTCCCTTCGAAAGCCGCAAAATCGACCAATGGAGTCGTCAGCGCGGGCTACTTTTCCAAGAGATTCCCCGGTGGTGTCACCGAAATCATACTTTACGATTTCAAAGCCGTTCCTTGATGGATCGCGCCATGCCATCCATTCGATAGCTAGCCGGAACGCTGCCGAATGACGCAAAAAACCCACCGGCGCGGTGGCCAGTGGGTTTTTTTGGGCGGGGGGCTGTCCTCAGGTTTACCGAGCCGAACGCTTATGGCTGGGCGGGTATGTATAGCTCGGAGCCTTGTGCGAGGACAGTGGAAGGGTCGAGTTCGAGACCGTTGAGTTCGTCGAGGCGACGGGTGGTGGTGCCGTGCATTGAGGCGAACTCGCCGTAGGTGATTTCCTTGTCGATACGGAGCGGACGATCCGATGCACGCGGCTTCTCAACGGGCGCGGGTGCGGGCGCCGGCTTGTTGAGGATCGGGGTCGCGGGAGGTGCAGCGAGAGACGGCGCAGGGGCTTTGGCTACGGCGGGGGCGGCGCGGTCCACTTTGATCTTCTGCCCTACGCGGAGCGCTTTGTGGTTCACGTTGGGGTTGGCGGCGATGAGTTCATCGACAGAGACACCGTATTTCATAGAGATTTTGAAGAACGTATCGCCTGTCACGACCGTGTGCGTGCGGGATTCCGTGACTGGAGCAGATGGTGTGGCGGCAACAGCGGTCTTGCCGGGAACTTTCAGCTTCTGCCCCGGATGGATGATCGCACCATCCTTGATTCCGTTGAGTTTTGTTAATGCGGAAACTGTGGTGCCGTGCTGACGGGCGATGCGCTCGATGCTATCGCCGGATTTCACCGTGTAGGTTGCGGCCTCGGAAACGGGTGCGATCGCGGGAGCTTCCACAGGAGCGGCCGGTGAGAGGCGCGAGGGTGGTGGAGTATCGGTGAGCTGCGCGATTCTTTCCTCAAGCTGACGAATCTGCATTTCCTGCTCCGCGCAGAGCGCCCTAAGGCGTTCCGTTTCCGTGGCGGACATCAGTGGCCCGGAGGTGGCGAGAACAACGACTAGCGAGGCGAGGTGCGTTTTCATGTTCATGGGTCGTGATTTTTCATAAAATCATTCGACTGGCAATAAAAAACTTAAGTAAACCTTACTATTTTAAAAAACTAATCAATTCCGGAGGATTTACGGCAAGGGAAAGCGGCTAAATTTTAAACCTCACCGGTCATCGCAACCATCGGCCAGGCATTTTTCGAGGTTAAGGCGGGCATTTTCGAAGCCTGCGTCGTCGAGATCCGGCGGGATGCGGTGGGGTTTGTCGAAAACGACGGAAACGCGGCTGAAGGGCTTGGGGATGACAAAACGATCCCATGTTTTCAGGCGCCAAGCCGCGCGGTAACGGATATGAATGGGGATGATTTCGGCGCCGGTGGATTGGGCGATTTTGATGACGCCGGGCTGGACTTCGTAGCGCGGGCCTTTCGGGCCATCGGGTGTGACGCAGACATCGAAGCCCTCGCGCAGTGCCTTTTTCATCCCGATCAGGGCGGAGACCGCGCGGCGTGAGGAGGAGCCGCGGATCGCGCCGAGGCCGAACATCGCCATGGCGGTGGCGAGGGTGGTGCCGTCCTTGCTGGCGCTGGTGAGGACGACGGATTTCCGGCCTTTCGCACCCGTCCTGCGCCAGATCGGCGGCATGGTGAAAATGCGGTTGTGCCAGAGCGCGAAGATGACAGGTGAGGGTGCGATGCCGGGCGCGGTGACACCGGGTTTTCCGTTCACCTCGTAGCGCAGGGTGAAGCCCCATGCCTTCATCACAAAACCTGCGAGATAACCCGCAAGCCGTGAGCTGCGGTTCGCGCGGATTTCCGTGCTTTGGGATCGGGCCATCGTTTATAGGAATCCGGCTGGGTGAAGGGTGTCCACCAGGTATTGCTGGCGAGCCATGAGATCCTCGTAAAGTTCGCGGTTCGCGGGATCGGGTTCGCAGCGCTCCGTTTGGTCGCCCGCGACAAGATAGCTGCTGATTTCCTCGAATCCGAGCGACTCTCCACACTGCCGGAAAAAAGCAACCGCAGCCTGCATCGCCGCGCCGACCGCGGCACCGTGTTTCGAGGAAACGGGAACCACGGCGGTTCCGAACGCATCAGCGAGGAGCTGGCGCATGACCTGGCTGTTCGATCCGGCTCCGTAAAGGCGGATTTCCTGGGGATCAAAGCCGATGTCCCTAAGGCGGCTCATCGCGTAGCTGAGTCCCAGCGCGACACCTTCCGCCACGGAGCGAGCGAGGTGGGCGGGCGTGAAATTCGATGGCGTTATCCCATGCAGCACCCCGCAGCCGTCGATGAGGCGCGGGATTTTTTCCGCCGCAAAATAGGGCAACATCAGCAAACCGTCCGCTCCCGGCGCGACGCTCGATACCATCATTTCATACTCATCCGATGACCAGCCGTAGTGGCGTTTCAATACCTCGGGTGCGAGGGAGGTGTTCGGGCTGCTGGCGATACCGAGCCATGATCCGGTGGCGCTGCAGAGCGGGAAGATCTCATCCCGCAGATCGATCACCGGAATCGCACCGACGCCGAGCACGGTGCCGTTTGCACCGAGTTCCACAGCGACAGTCCCACCCGCCACACAACCCGCCGAGAGCGCCGCAAGCTGCGGCGCAGAGCTGCCCGCGCCGACCTGTGCGAGTTCGGAAACGCCCCAGTCCTTCGCCAACGCCGCGCGGAGCAGGCCGCGCGGTTGGTCGGATGCGCCGATGGGTGGCAGGAGCTGGCCGAGGGAGGGATCGATAAAGCGGATGATTTCGTCCGACCAGCGCCGGTTGCGGATGTCGAAAAGTCCTGTGCCCGAGGCGCTGCCCGGCTCTGTCGCCCGCTCGCCGGTAAGCCAGTAGGCGATGAAATCCTGAATGGTGAGCAAGGACGACGCGCGTTGAAAATGGTAGGGTTCGTGTTGTTTCAGCCACAAGCACTCGGCGGCGGCGGAGTCCATGGCCGGAGATTGCCCGATGAGTTCCAGCAGCCCCGGCGAGCCGCCGAAAGCCCGTGAAATTTCCTCCGCCTGCCGCTGCGCGGAGACATCGCCCGCCAGCTTGGTAGGCCGGATGATCCGGTTCTGCGCATCGAGCGCCACCAGCCCGCGGCTCGGGCCCGCCACGCCGAACGCGGCGATCTGTTTCCTGTCCACGCCCGGTTGGCTCAAACAATCCCGGATCACACGATCCGTCGCCTCGATCCAGCGGGTTGGTTCCTGCTCGCGGTAACCCGGCGGCAGCCCATCGATCCATGAATGCGGAACATATGCCTCCGCAATCACCCTCGCCGCATCGAGATCGAGAACGACACCGTGGGTGCCGCCGGGAGCGATTTCAATACCGACAAACTGCATGGCGACAGTGTTCGGGCGGAACGGGGTGTTTTACAAGCGCGCTGTTGGACTCAAAACGTCCGCACGGAAGACAGCCCGCCGTCCGGCCGTAGAATTTGGCCGGTGAGGAAGGAGGAGTCCGGAGAAAGCAGGAACGCGGCGAGGCGTGCGGTGTGGGCGGGGTCGCCGACGGCTTGGAGGGGGTGGCGCTTGGCGGCGGCTTCGCGTTTCGCGTCGTTTCCCAAGAGCATGGAAGCGAGCGGTGTATCTGTTAGAGATGGAGCGATCGCATTCACGCGGATCTTCGGAGCCAACTCGGACGCGAGGGATTTCGTGAGGCCTTCCACGGCGGCTTTCGCGGCGGCGATGGAGGCGTGGAAGGCCATGCCCTGGGCGACGGCAATGGTCGAGAAGAGTATGATCGAGGCGGCGGGCGATGCTTTCAGGGCAGGCAGCGCCTGCTGGATGGCGTGGACGGCACCGAGGCAGTTGATCTGAAAATCGTTGAGGAAATCCGCAGGGCTCAGGCGATGGAAGGGCTTGAGGGTGATGGTGCCGGGGAAGTAGATCAGGCCGTCGAGCGTTTCCGGGAGTTGAAGCGGCTGTGGATCACCCGCATCAAAGGGTTGGACGGGTATGCCGAGGGCGGCGAGGCGATCCGAGGAGCGTGAGGCGGCGATGATGTCGTGGCCTTGGGATTTCAGGAATTCCGCTGTGGCCAGGCCGATTCCTGAATTGCCGCCGATGAGTAGGTAGGTCATGGCGAACCTTTAAACCTCAAATCTCAAAACTCAAATTTCAAGGAAGAGGTTTTTACCGCGAATGAACGCAAATGAAGAGTGAAATTCAGAAAAGGCGACCAATTGGCAGAGTCCTCATCCATAAATTCGCGTCCATTCGCGGTTAGATTTCCTCGGCCTCAGGCAGGCTTGTTGCCGCCTGCATTGCGGATTTGCTCGAAGGTGCCCTCGATGAGGTTTTTGCCTTGCTCGTTGATGTGATAGATCGTGGCCATGGTCTGGAGCGTGCTGGCAGCCGGGCCGGCGAAGGTGAACTCGCAGTTGGTGATCTCGCATTGGTTCAGGGCAAAGGGGCCGTGGCCGAGGATTACGAAGCGGCAGTTGGTAAATTCGCAGCCTTCGTATTCGTGGAAATCGAGGATCACTTCTTCGTTGGCGAACTTGTTTTTGGATATCTTCATGTTGTCTGGGGTTTGTGTTTGGGTTGTCCGGAGTGTTCAGAATCTGAGCACTGGAGACGGAGAATTCAATCCATCGCGTGGGATTTGTCCACCTTTTGAAGATTCACACGGGGCGCATTCGGCTCGGAAATCCTATTTCGGGGACGGGCCGGATTCCGCAGGCTCGGATTCCTCACCCAGCATCATTCCAACTGGTCGTGAAAAATGTCGATTTTTTCCGTCTCGAAGCGGCGGAGAGCCGAGCGGAAATCGTTCACGGCTTGGTGGCGTTTGGCGGCGGTAAGGGCGGCGATGATCTCGGTTTTTGTTTCTTCAAGCGTGCGGGCTTCGGCGGGCTTCCGTGCGGTGATCTGAAGAATGTGCCATCCGAGTTTGGTGCGTACAAGGCCGGGCTTGTCATTCCCCACCGCGAAGGCGGCTTCGGAGAAATCAACAGGCAGGCGCGATTTCGACATCCAGCCGAGTTCGCCGCCGTTTTCCTTGTTTGAGTAGTCTTCGGAGATTTCTTTGGCGAGGGCGGCGAAGTCTTTTTTTCCGGAGTTCAGTTCCTCGAGAGCCTTTTCGAGAATGGCTTTCACCTCATCCGATGGCTTGCTGAGTGTGGCCATGAAAATGTGCTTGGCGCGGATGCGTTCGGGGAATCCGAGAGATTCCTTGTTCGCTTCGTAAAATTCCGTGATCTCCTCGTCACTCACTTTGACGAGAGGATCTACGCGCATGGCGACGTATTTTTCCTGCTGGATGCGGGCGGCGATGCGGTTGCGGAGGGATGTCTCATCAGGGATCCCCATGCCTTTCATGGCGGATTCCAGGTCGGCCTTGCTTTCAAAACGACCCACGAAGCGTTTGAGACGGTCTTCGATTTCGGCATCGGAAACGGGCAGTTCGAACGTGTTCACCTTCGTTTTCACCCGCAGGAGTTGGTGATCGATGAGATCGCCGAGCGCGGCGTAGGTGATGAGTCTTTTGTCTGCGGGGGAAAGGTCGTTCGCATTTTTTCCTTCAAGCCACAGGCGCTCGTGGATCGCGTAATCGAGCTGGCTGCGGGTGATGTGGTGGTTGAAGACACGGGCGACGACACCGTTCGCTTTCGCCTTGGCAATGGATTCCGGGCTGTCCGGATGGGAGGCCTGGATGCGGCGGTTCAGCGGCCCGTTGAAGACGTAGAGATCACCCGCAAGGTAGCCGAGCACCAACAGATAAGCGGCGAAACGCAGCGAGAATTTGGTAAAGGATTTCAACTACAAAAATTCAAATTCAATGCCTCTTAAAGTCAATTCTGATATGTGAATTTCGATTCCATGGCGATCTAGCTAGGGAGCAAGCCGTTGAATCATCCGCTGAGCCTGGAAATACAGGATTGCCCGCTCGGGGGCTTTTGAGTGCGTGTGATCATCCGCGCTTTGTCCAACAGCGGGCCGTTTGTCCGGGGTGCCGCGAACTTTCCGAGCCAAAGCCGTATCCCGCCTAGGAATACAAAAGCGGTGATTCTCCCCGCACTCAAAACGCCGCGCCTCCAATCACCGAGCCGCCCCTAACTTGATCGCCCTGATTTCCATTCCAGGATCGGACTTACAAGTGGGCGTCTAACAGGTCTGCACTGCGGCAGGCCTGACCAATGGTAACGATTTGGCGGCGAGTCTGAGCTCCAGCCAGCGACCAGTTAAGCGACAAAAAGAAAACCATAACACCGCGACCGTCCCGCAACTTGTCCGCCGTAGCCTCGGGGGGGTAGGTACCAAAGCAGGGAGCGAAGTTTGCTCTGACGCTTGGTTCTTGCCCAACTACCGACAGGACGAATCACGGATGGCCGCCCCTCTTCAATCCCGCAAATGTAGCAACCTCGGCGATCCCTTCAAAAAGCCTGGCTTCATGAAATTTAAACTCCGATTGCTGTTTCCAATCGCTCTGGCTAGCGATCAAAAAGGACGTCGGTATCTTGAAGGATCACATCAAGAGTTTCGCTTCTAGGAATCAAGCTCCCGAGTTCAGGGTATGATGCTCTTATACATTCCATGATCCCATTTATCCTCACGCCTACAATTGCCCCCCAAGTCCTATGATGTTCGATGACAATGCCCACGAGAACCATTTTTACTGAGGGTTGAGAATCGAAAAGGATTTTCCATACCCCGCCTCCACTCATCCCTCCAAGGCTTTCGAACGATTTTATCTTCACCAGACTTGAATCCGTCCAATTTCGAGTCGGATTCGAGATCACTATGTGTGACGCATCGCTGCACTGGCATTTCCTGTAAATGCGAGGATCACAGGGATTTGAAGCCAAACATGATCTGATCATCAGAACTTGATCGACACTCCTCTTTTCGAGAGAGGATGGATATCCGGAAAAGACGTAAAAATCATTAGAGGAGCTTACATCGCTCATGTGTACAGAATCAACGCCTAGGAAAGATTCGGACTCTTCCATTTGGGAAATCAGAGGTTCTTCAAGCTTGATAAAAATGGGAGTGTAAGATTTTTTGTGTAAGTAGGGTTCCGCCGATAGGCAGTTAGTTGTTGGGCATGCGGTCGGCAAATTCGATGGTGAAGTGGCTCAGTGCGCTGGGCCAGTTGCGGACGGCCACCGTCC
>JBJONG010000057.1:0-12765 GCA_046051965.1 Verrucomicrobiota bacterium | reverse complement strand
CACAGCGCGACCGGGGGAACACCGGCCGCCACGACGCATCAAACCCATGCGCGTGGCGGCCATTTCCCAACTCTTAGCGTCACATTTTTTTAGCTCTCGGATTGAGATGACCGCTTAAATGCGCCCTCCACCCCATAGCCCGCGACCACGGCAAACTCTCCGAAGAGGAAGCCGCCGCCTACATCGCCCTGCTCAAAAAGGACAAACGCTACCTGCGCGACGTGTATTGAGAGCCAGTGGGGGCAACGCACAAGTGAGCTTTGCGAGCCAAGCACCCTAACACGAAGTGCTCATCAGCATGGACGAAGTCAATCTCCGGTCGCCCCACATCTTCCCGATTCATTCTTTGTCTCGCGACACATTCCGTCGCATCCTTGCCGTAGATTACGGGAGACATGCGCAACCTCTCCAAATCCAAGATCATCGCCTTCCGCCAGTGCCCCAAGCGCCTTTGGCTGGAAATCCACAAGCCGGAACTCCGCGACGACTCCGCCTCCGAAGCCGCTTTCGCGATCGGCAACCAGGTGGGGGAAATCGCGCGGCAGGTATTCGATCCCCAAGGCAACGGGGATTTCATCGACATCAACGATCTAGGCCATTCGGAAGCCATCGCCCGGAGCGCCGGGTTGCTGGAACAAGGCAATGGCCCGATCTTCGAAGCCGGCATCTCCGCCTCCGGGGCATTGGCCTACGCGGACGTGATGCTGCCGGATCGTTCGGACGAGGGGCTGCGTTGACGGATGATCGAGGTGAAATCGTCCACAGGCGTCAGGGATTATCAGCTCGACGACATCGCCGTGCAGTCGTTCATCGCGAAGGAACGCGGTGTGCCTTTGGCCTCGGTTTCCATCGCCCACATCAACAACAGCTTCATCTATCCGGGCGGAGGCGATTACGAAGGTCTCTTCGAAACGGTGGATCTCACGGAAGAAACCATCTGCCGCCATGAGGAAGTGAGGGAATGGGTTTCTTCCGCGCATGAAATCGCCAGCCAAGCGGATGAGCCATCGGTTGAAACCGGTGCTCACTGCGGCAGTCCGTTCGCTTGCCCGTATTCCGGCTACTGCAACCGCGACAAAACCTTCCCGGATTATCCGCTCGGTTCCCTGCCACGGCTCCATGCGAACCGGCGCTCCGCCATCGAGGCGGCCGGCGTTGAGGATCTCCGCGAGGCTCCCGACGAACTGCTTAACGCCATCCAGCAGCGCGTGAAGGAATGCAGCGCGTCGGGCATTCCCTACTTCGATGCGGAGGGTGCCGCCAGCGAACTCGCGGGTTACGGCTTCCCCGCGTATTTCCTCGATTTCGAAACCATCTCCATCGCCGTCCCGCGCTGGGAAGGCACCCGCCCGTATCAGCAACTGCCTTTCCAATTCAGCCTGCATGTCGTCCAATCCGACGGGAGCATGGAACATTCCGGATTCCTGGATCTCACGGGCAACGATCCCTCGCAGCCCTGCGCCGCAGAACTCATCCGCCTCAGCGGAGGGAAAGGCCCGGTCTTCGCCTACAACGCGGGCTTCGAAGCCGGCGTGATCCGTCGACTCGCACAGCGCTTCCCGGAACACGCCGCCGGATTGCTGGCGATCACCGACCGCATCGTCGATCTGCTTCCCATCGCCCGCCGCCACTACTACCACCCCAGCCAACACGGCAGTTGGAGCCTCAAGGCCGTGCTACCCGCGCTCTGCCCCGACCTTTCTTACGACACTCTCGACGGCGTCAAGGACGGCATGATGGCGCAGACCGCCTATCTGGAAGCCATCGACACCACAACCAATAGTGCCCGCAAGGTGCAGGTCGAACAGCAGCTCCACGAATACTGCAAACTCGACACTTTCGCCATGGTGCGGATGTGGGAGGTATTCCGCGGTGCTGGATCCAACGAAATCCCCACAACCGTAGAAGGCAAAACAGTATGACACTAATTGAATCTGCCAGAAAAGCACTCGCTGAGGCCGACGCATTGCTCATTACCGCAGGCGCAGGCATGAGCGTAGACTCTGGTTTGCCAGACTTCCGCGGGAACGAAGGATTTTGGCGAAACTATCCGCCGTTTGCCAAGCTTGGCCTTTCATTTGAGACGGTTACGAATCCGAGGTGGTTCGCAGAAGACTCCGCTCTAGCCTGGGGGTTCTACGGACACCGGCTCGACCTCTATGGAAACACGAAACCTCACCACGGACATCAGCTTCTTCTTGAGGCTGCAAACCGTATGCCTGCAGGCTATTTCGTGGTCACTTCAAATGTGGACGGACAGTTTGAAAAAGCCGGATTTGATTCCTCACGAATCTACGAGATTCATGGTTCGATTCATTTCTTACAGTGTACCACCCCTTGCCATCAAGAGCTCTGGTCTGCCGAGGGCTTGCATGTGGATTTCAATCCGAAGACCTTTCGCGCCACCTCCAATTTACCCATCTGCCCGCGATGCCATGAGATTTGCCGTCCCAATATTCTCATGTTCGCCGATTGGGATTGGTTAAGCAATCGGGCATACGAGCAGAAATGTGGCTTTGAGTCCTGGCTGGATTCTATCCGCGCGAGGCGCCTTGTCGTCATCGAATGTGGCGCTGGCACCACCATCCCGAGTATCCGATCAATCTCATGCCAAGTGGCAAAACGAACAAGTGGCACGTTGATCCGTATCAATCCCCGCGATTTCGATGTTCCGTCCAATCAAATCGCTATGCCGATGGGTGCATTGGACGGAATTTCACAACTGTTGTTGTAACTCCAACATATCAAATTTATTCCTTATCGTTCCCCCTCACCATTGACCATTAATAAACTCCTCTGAATCACCGACGCCTATCTGGATCATCTGTCCGAAACCAAGAAGGATGTCTGGCTTGAAAAGCTCGCGGAATCACCGGTGCATCTGGAATCAATTCAACAGCACTTGCCATACGGCCGGAATCACCGCCAACCCGGAACGCAAGGAACAGCTCCGCGAATACTGCAAACTGGACACTCTAGCGATGGTAAGTCTGTGGGAATATTTCCTTGATGCGCCTGAAGTCCCTCGACAATACTCTCAACAATGAAAGAACAGGTAACTCCAGAAACTTCTACACACTAACAATGAATACATTCGATACGAAAGCCCACGCCAATCTACTTGCAGAGTGGGCACAAAGGAGCCCTCACGCCGAGCAAGCTTTCTACCCGGACGGGGTCATTGAGCCTGAAAAATGGGCCAACGCTCCGATTAAAATTCTTTTCCTGAACAAGGAAGCTCACGACTCCAACAATCCGGACACGGAAGGCTTTGACCTCACGCGCCTCATTCGGGAAAAAATGGAATTCAAATCGTATAGGTCGACTTACCGGAATACCGCAGTTTGGGCTTATGCTATCCATAAGGCAGTCATGACAGGATCAGCGGGACTTCCGAGATGGGACAAAATCTTGGATAGCGTGAATGATGAAGTTGAAAATTCTTTCCATTCCTGCGCGATTGTAAACATCAAGAAGAGCGGCGGAGTATCCATATCGATCGATTCGGATCTAGAAAAATACGTAGAATTGGATAAGGACTTACTGCGGAGACAAATCGATCTCATCAACCCCGATTTAATCATTGCTGGATCAGTTTGGTCTCTGGTTAAAGATTTATGGCCTGATTGCGAGGAATTATTCGATGCCGTCCACCAGCATAGGGACACAGTCATCATTGACTTCTGGCACCCGGCCAACCGCGCCGATGAACAGATGAAGTATTACGCATTGGACTCGTTCTTGAGAAACTCAGGTATTTTGTCCAAGTTTCGCAATGTGATTGTTTGATCCATCGGAAGGCGCCTGAAGATAGCGGGAAGCATTTTCATACATCTTACAGCCATGCAGAGGGAGATGCCTGCGTCATCGTCGTCATACAGGTCCCTCCGTGACCGGAAGTCACATGGCACGAGGGCAGACGATCCAATGCGGTGGTTCTTCCCCGCTTTTGCTGGCAAGAGGTAGCGATTGTGATCTCGCAAGCCGTAGAACGGATTCCACAGATACAATTCATCGTCCTCTGCGGACACACCCACAGCGATAGCATCTGGAAACAGGGCAACATCAAATGCCATACGGCGGGAAGCGCCTACGGACGCATTGACCACTCCGGCATGATCAACTTCGTCGAAACGGTTTCTGCACCTGAATCAGACCCTAATCAATTTAGACGGCGGATTACTGAGTTTAAATAATCTCAACGACAAGCCAAAATTAATGGATTGACTTTCTGACTAAAAAATTTGAAAACCACATTGGTCACAATATCTCTTAGATATTAAAAACATACAGGCATGGAATATTCAAATAGATGAAAAGCACCGAATTATATCAAATTTATCAATCAGCTCTCGATAGTTGTATTGCGAACATTTCTGAAATTCCTGGACCAGGAGATGGCGGTCCAGCATTCCCATTAACTATACAACCACCAGTTGGTTATGAGGAAGCGAAACTAAAAGTCATGTATTTTGGGCAGGAAACGAACGGATGGAAGGATAATTCGAGTGATCATTTTAATGTAAACCTAAATTTAGAACAACTTTTAATAATTTATAATGCATTCGCAAACACGCATAAATGTTTTGGCTACGGTGGACAATTCTGGAATGCCGTTAGGCGATTCCAACGTGACTTTTCAAGTGTCGAACCGAATTGTCATTTTATCTACAACAATATTATTAAAATTGGGAAAGCACATTCTAAGGGAAGGCCGCCGACCGCAGTTCTTGAGTGGCAAAAAGATTGGTTTAACTTGATACGAGAGGAAATCAGAATTCTGAATCCTGACGTGGTGATTTTTTTTAGCGGCCCCAACTATGATCACCTGATCTCAAGAATCTTCGACGACGTAAATTTTGATAAAGTTGGAGAATACAAGACGCGCAAACTAGCTCGAATCTCATCTTCTTTTTTACCTCGACATACATTCAGAACTTACCATCCGAATTATCTTTGGAGAGTGGGCTTGCAAGGAGTTCTCGATACCATCAAAATGGAAGTCTGTGAGAAATCCGCCACATAGCCAGACTTCTAGGAAAACGTCTTTCTGGCTCAGGCGAGTATCCCTATAAATCTTCAGATCCAAAATTTAGAACTGTGCCGATTTTACGCGGGACAGTAATTTAGCGCTGATACTATGCGGATTGCATTCCCAAGGCCATTTTAGTCCCCGCCAGTGATCGCGGCGCGAGGGCTCGAAATATTGGGAGTGGCGGCTGTTGTGGTCGAGCCGGGAGTAAATGAGCTGGCTGTGATAAGCGGCGAGGTTGGGCACGTCGGATTTGTGGCTTTCGTCCGTATCGGGGAGTTCCGGCATGATTCCCTGTTCCGCGCATTCTCCGAGGATCAGCCAGAGTTTGGATTTCTCGGCGAAGTCCCGGCATACGTGCAGGGCGGCGGTCACGTCCTGGGCGAAGCATCCGATCATGGTGACGGCCTTGATGAGTTCGTCACGCTCTGGATTCGCAGGGACGAGCATGTCCGCGAGATCTTCCGGTGGCCAATCGACTGCCAGCAGGAAGGCGTGGATTTCCGGTTTGTCCCGGGCGATCAGGGCGAGGTGCTCCGGAACGATGCCCTGCGGCGAGGTGAGCGGATCGTATAGGAGAAGCCGCTCCATCGTTTCGAGCCGGTTTTCGAGTTCCCCGGTGACGAAGGTTTCGAATTCCGGGAGAGCATCGGGGTTTCCCTCGATGAATTCGCGCAGGGATGTGAGGCAGGCGGGATCGAGGATTTGATCCGGGTCTTGGATCTCCGCGAAGGCGGCGAGCGCGATGGTGAAGAGGTGTTCGGCTGGCATGCGGCGAAAGCTGATGTTACGGATCTCCGCCCTCAGGCGCGGGTGGGCGGCGGTGGATTTCAGGAAAAAGTCCGGCACGGGATCGGGCGGGTGCAGGCGTCTGAGATGGGTGTCGAGCAGTTTCATCTGGAAGGTGATCTCATGGGGGAAGGACTCGGCGATGATGCGGTAGCGTACCAGTGCGGCGATGGCGGCATGGATTTTCTCCCGTGATTTCCTTGCTGCCGAGGAGTGGCGGTTGAGAAAGGCCGACACGCGTTCTGCGGGAATCATGCCGGAGGAGGCAGCCCGTTTATCAATCGCTTCCCAGAACGCAGCGGGGGCTTTTCCGTTTTCCCGGATCAGCCAGCCCAGCGGAACGGGGACATGGGCATCGAGGGGGAAGAGGTCGCGTGGCCGGGAGTGTTGGAACAAGTGGCCGTGATCGAGTCCGATCCGCGAGAGGAAGTCATTGATCAGTTCGGGAGCCAGCGGCGGGCAGTCGTCGGATTTCCCGTAGCCCCAGGGATGTTCCGCTGTGGTGAGGCGGAGTAGAAACTCGCGCTCGGAATGCGGGGAGATGCGCGGATCGAGGTCGATCCAGAGGATGTAATCAGGATCATGGACGGGGTTGCCAAGTTCCGGCTCGTGCATGCCCAGGGCGATGGAAAGGCAGCGCTGCTCGCCATCGAGCAGGAGGTCGTCATAACCCCGCCAGTGGTTGGATGGTTCGGAGCTGCCGCATGTGGTGATGGATCCGATGGGCAGTCCGCGCAGGATGGAATCCCAGAGGAGTTCGATGCGCGACGCGTCCCAGATAAGACCTTTTTCGTAATGCGGATGCATCCAGAGAAGCCTTGGGGATCGCTTGATGGTGGAGGAGCAGCGCATGGGGATGTCGTGAATGTTGAGAAAGTAGGGGCGGCTGGTGAGTGGATGGGGATCGTTCACCGGGGGATGATGACATGCGGTGGCGACGGAATGTGTCGTGTGGGGCGTGCGCGCCCCTTCATACCCGGAAGCCAATGGTTCGGGTAATGCCGGATTTCATCGAGACCTCCGCTGTGAGCCTTTCGATGTAATCGCGGGCGTCGCGGATTTTCCGGAAACGCGCCTGCCGGGTCACGTTGGCGAAGTCTCCGGGCGTGAGGCCGAATGTTTCCGCGAGCATCGCCTCCGCCGCTTTGTCCGGTGCGGGGATACCCAGCTTGGCGCAATGGGCAAGGAGCAGCCGCCGGGCTTGGGACGGCTCCAGTGCGCCGAAATGAAGTTTCAGATCGAAGCGCCTTAGGCAGGCGGGATCGAGGTTTTCGCGCAGGTTGGTGGTGGCTAGGAAAATGCCTTGGTAGCTTTCCAACTGCGTCAGGAACTCGTTCGTCTGCGAGACTTCCCATGAGGGCTGGGCGAGCGTGCGGTCGCGGAGATAGGAATCGACCTCATCGATCAGGAGGATGGCCCCCTCCTCCCGCGCCTCGACGAATGCGCCGCTCATTTTCTGCTCGGTCACTCCGAGAAATGGGGAGAGGAGATCGGAGGCTTTTTTGATATGCAGCGGGATCGACAACTGTTCCGCGAGGAAATGGCCGAAAGCCGTTTTTCCCGTTCCCGGTGCGCCGTGCAAGCAGACCCTGCCGGAAGGATGGCGGCGGAAACCCTCGACCACCTCGGCAAGATCGGCGGAGCTGTTGAGATAGCTCATGTCGTAGAGCGAATGATCAATGGGTTCGAAGCTCCGAGACAGCGGGTCGGTGTGCCCTTGGGCTTTCAGGGTGTTGGAAATCAGTATGGAAACGTTGGATTCCATCCCTTTCCCGCTGAGAGTGCGGGCGACGGATCTTGCGCGGGCGACGACCGCCGGGCTGAGTTCCTCCGACAGGGCGAGGCGACGGACGATCCCGGTGTCGAAGCCTTCGCCGAGGATTTTCACGATGGTTTTTTCCCGGTGCTTCCTAGGCGGCACGGGCACCTCGAACACGAAATCGAAGCGTCGGGTGAAGGCCGGATCGAGATCCGAAATGTTGTTGGAAATCCAGATGATGGGGATGCGGTTTGTTTCCAGAAAGCGGTTGAACCATGCCTTGTTGGCTCCCGCCTTGCTGCCTGATGTCATGGATGAAGCCGAGAACACGTCCTCTGCTTCATCGAAGATCAGCATGTTTTTCCCGGCTCCGAGAAAAGCCGCGCCAGCGCGCAAACCGCCGATCCGGTTCTCCAGGGGGTTGCCATTTTCGTCCGTCGTTTTCGCCTCATATCCGTGCGCCCCGGAATGCTTGCAGAGCAGTCTCGCCAGCTCGGTTTTGCCCGTGCCGGGTGAACCGTAAAGATAGATGTTCACACCCTTCCGCTTCGTTGCGAGGCAACGTTTGAGGTAAGGAATCAGCAATCCGATGTTCGCGGAGGCGTGCGGATAGTCTTCAAGCGTAAGGCTCGATGCGGGCACGATTGTCAGCACCTCCCGGATGATCGCCTGGTCGTTGAGTTCCATGGCAAAAGTCGCCTTTGCGATCTCGTTGGAAAAGAATTGCGGGTATCCGATTTTTCCGCAGTGCGCCATCTCAGGCCAGACCAGTATGGCATCCGCGAAAAGCCGCGAATCCGGGGAAAGCGCTTTTTCGATCTGTTTTTGTGAAAGGCACAGAACCCGGCACAAGAATTCCGGCAATTCCTCCATCAGGTTCAAAACAAAATTCCGGGCGATCGCCCTGATGACGACGACCCTCTCCAGACAAATGAAAAACTCGAGGATGCGAGCTTCTGTCGAGCTCAGGCCAAGGATGGATGCGATGAGGCTGATGTTTTTCGCAACCATCGGCGCCAGACAACAGTCTGTTATGCCGGCTTCCAGTTCCGCCAAGCGGTCGCTCATTTTCCCAATAACGAACGTGCCATAACGGGGATCACCCTTTTTCACCGCGCCATCGGTTGAGGCGGGCAACTCTTCCTGATGAGGCAGGCGCAGGAATTCCGCAACTTCATCATCGGCGAACTGATCCTTGTTAATCCGATGAAAAATCAGTTTGCGCCGCCAGTCGCGATACGCACGTAACACCCACAGTTCGAAGAGCCGACTTTGGGAGGAGATGGAGATCGGAGTCCCGGCACGGTCAAAGCGGCGATGTATTGGCATGACTCCATACTAGAAGATACAGGCGGCGGAATGTGTCGCGTTGAGAAAATTCGCTGGGTGACCGGAGATGGACTTTCTCCTTAATGATAAGCGTTGGGATCATGGTTCGAGCCATCCCGCAGGTTCCTGCGAGGGAGCGTGTGCTCCCCGTTACTTGTAGTTGCCGAGCGTGCGTTCGAGGCGTTCGATGAGATCGCGGCGGAGGGCTGCGGGTGAGATCACGGTGATGGCATTGCCTTGGGAGAGGAGCCAGAAATCGAGCTGCCATGAGCGCGGGAGGGTGGCGGTGAGGGTGATCTTTTCGGCGCTGCGGGTGATTTTCTGGTCGGGGGAGAGCGGGGTTTCCTCAAGCAGGGAGGCGAGATGGTCGTTGAGTGTGGCCTTGAGACGGATGGGATCTCCGGCGGCGGATTGGTTGCCGCCTTTGGCCAGGTAATCCATGAGGGAAAAGCCGGGCAAAGGGATGGATGGCTCCGCGAGGATTTCCGTTTTCCCCATGCGCTGGATGGCGAACTGGAGGACGGTGGGGTGCTCGGCTACGGTTGCCAAAAGGTAAGGGCGCTGGCCGTGGAGATGGATGGCGAGCGGGTTGACCGTGTAGGTTTTTTTCTCCGGCTGGTAGGGGCTGCGATAGGTGAAGGCGAGCTTCCGCTTTTCCAAGAGGGCGTTCTGGATGGCATCGAGCGCGCGGGAGTCGATGGCCGGAGGGATGAACGGGAGGCCGGGCGGGGTGTAGGCGATCAGCTCCGTCCATTTCGCGAAGCGGCTGCCGGAGCCGGATGAAAGTTTCTTATCGGCGAGGGCGAAGCGATCCTCCAAGGAGGCGGTGAAGGACTTCGGCATGAGCGAGCGCAGTACCTCGCGGAGAAGGCCGAGGGTAATCGCCTCGGAAAGCGATACACCGGGGATGTCGAAGCTGGCGTTGCCCGCCCAAAACCAGCGCTGGGGTTTCGCGCCTTCGCTGCAGGAGAGTTGGAAAACGATGGCCGACTCGTTGAGATCGCGCTCGACGGTGCGTCGGGTTACGGAGAAGCCTTCGTTTTCCAGCCCGGACAATAGTTCCGAGACACTGATGCCCGGTTCGTTGCGGGGGATGAGGTGGAGCATGCGCCACAGCCGCTCCATGGCGAAATGATGTTTGTTGCTGGGCATTGCTGTTCACCCTTTGTATTTGCGGTAGAGCGTGAAGGCGAGGTCTTCGTTGTATTTTCCTACCATCTGCCGGACGCGGAACAGGTCGATAAGCCACCAGACGCCGATGCCGCCGCAGGTGAAAAGAAAGGCCACCGTTAACCACCAGCGACCGACATATGCGTAGTGCAAGCCGATGGGCAGGAGCAGCCAGAAGGCGAGTGGCTTGGATTTTCTGGAAACCCGGTATTCCCGCGAAAAAGCATCGAGGTCGAGGGGATCGAGAGCGGCGAGTTTTTCGTGGAGGTTGGCGGGGATTTCGTTTGGATTGGGTATGTTCATGGTTTCTCGGGGAGTGGGGGTCCGGGAAACATCATGGTTGGGCTATGCGGCAGAATGTGTCGTTTAGAGGCGATCCTTTGGATCACCTTTCAGGCACGGAAGCCAAAGGTTCGTCAATGGGGTTGGTTCCCGCTATTTCACGATTTTTAGGATGGGAGTGATTGCATCGTGAGATCATCTCTCTTGCCCCCGCATCGCACGTGTGCGGGGAAAGCCTTCACCACTTCGAGAGGAGACCCGCTTGAACTGGATTGGCTAGGAGAAGAAAGTTGCCCCACTATCTGTTCATGAAAACCGTGCTGATAGTCGGAGCGACCGGGTTGGTGGGGCGCGCGGTGCTGCGGCTCGCGCTGGCGGATGCGTCGATTGCCCGCGTGGTGGTGCCGACGCGGCGGCCTCTGCGATTACAGCATGAGAAGCTGGTGAACCCGGTGGTTGATTTCGATGCGTTGCCGGAGAGCGCAGATTGGTGGCGGGTGGACGCCGTCGTCTGCACGCTCGGCACCACGATAAGGAAAGCAGGATCACAGGCCGCGTTTCGGAAGGTGGATCACGGGTATCCATTGGCGGTAGCCGGGTTCGCGCGAGCGGCGGGTGCTTCGGCATTTGCATTTACCTCATCGACCGGGGCGAACGTGAAATCGCGGACGTTTTACCTGCGCACCAAGGGCGAGACGGAACGCGACCTCGCGGGCGTGGGCTTTGATTCGCTGACTTTGGTGCGCCCTTCCTTGATCGGCGGTGAGCGGGATGAACAGCGGTGGGGTGAGTCACTGGGTTTGAAAATCCTCACGGCACTGGAGCCGTTGTTGCCACGGCGTTACCGGATCGTGCCAGCAGAGCGGATCGCGGCGATGCTGCTCGCCAGCGTGATGGCGGCGAGGCCGGGAGTGCGGATCGTGGAGTCGGAAGCTATCTGTTCGGTAGATCCTCAGGATTGATTCACTGAAAGTCACACGGGCGGAGTCCATCCATGGCAATTCCCGGCGATCCGGTGTCATAAGAATTTGAAGATACCGGCCTGTTCCTTCCTGTTCGATCTGCTCTGACCGACGCAGCGCCCGCCATCACCCCCACCAGGCCGTCACGGATCATTCCCCAACTTGGGGAATCCGTGACGGCCTTTCCTTTTCCACCCATCCAACCCACCCCATGAAAATCAAATCCGTCATCACCACCCCCATGCCCGAGGTCATCGCGACCTTCGGGGATGGTTCCACCAAAACCCTGTTCTCGTTCTATCCAGACGAAGTCTCGTTCACGCCGTCCGAGTTCACAGGTCTCACCGAAGAAGATGCGCACAGCCTCTTCCAAAGGAAAGACACCGCCTACCTCCGATCATGAAACAACCCATGCCCCGCAATGGCACCGAACCACTCAAGGTCGGCGACCAAGTTCAGATCGTGCAGGAATGGCAGGATCCGGGCGACGAGGAGTTCGAGCGCTTCGTCATTGAGGCACCCGAGGACTGCACCCGGGTTCGCATCCAGACCAACATACCATGTCTGATTTATCACCCGACCGAATGGATCGAGGCCGACAAGCTCATCCATCTGCCCCCGAAAACTGAACACTGAAAACCAACAAATCGAACCACATGAAAACCACCATCAAGGACAACGTCCTCCACATCGAAATTCCGCTGTACGCGCCGCGTCCGTCCGCCACAGGCAAGACGCTCACCGTCGCCAGCAGCAACGGCAACAAGGAAACCGAAGCCCGCATCGACGGCAAACCCGTCGTTGTCGGCGTCAACGCCTACATCAAGCCGATGCAGTGAAATCGCCCCCGGACTCCGCCTGGAGTTCCGGGGGAAATCACACTTTTTTACCTGGCCGAACTTCTCCGTCCGGGACTCGGGAAAAGGCATGGAGATGTGCCTTCGGGAGAAATCTCGTACCCAAAGACCGCCGCCAAAGCGCCTCTGGCAATACGGATCGGAAGGTTCGTTACAGCAGCAGGTAAGAACTCCTACGAAACTCGACGCCCGGCTTCGCGACTCCACCGGGGTCAGGCGCGGGTTGGAACGCGACGGGCTCGGCGAGGCCTGGCTGTGCTGACTGAGGCGGTGGGCGATCCGTCACCCCGAACCCCGCCCTTGGCGCAGCACGCTGGCAAGCCGCTTCGGACGCACCGGGAACAGGTCGGCCAATGGACAGCTAAGGGTCTGCGCCAGCACCCACAGTTCCGCGTCATTCACCCTCCGCAGCCCGGCCTCGATCTTCGATAGCCCGCCCCGGCTCAGATCCCAACCGGCGACCTGTAGCTTGGCAGCCAGTGCTTCCTGCGACAAACCGGCCTCGATTCGCATACGGCGAACCTGGGAACCGACAAGATTTTGTGAATTGGCCGCCATTGCTCCGCCTTTGGAGCTTGACGATAT
>JBJONG010000056.1:0-13191 GCA_046051965.1 Verrucomicrobiota bacterium | reverse complement strand
CCGGGAGCGGGCAGGTTTCGGGGTTAGGGAGTTGACGGGTGCGGCCGATGAATCAGAAAAGCAGGATGGCCGCACCGGTCCAGAACAAAAACCGGTTTTCACGAAAAGACTTTTGAGAAACGGTCTAACGATTCCTGCATCCGGGGGAAGGTTAAAATGCCTCTCACACGCAAGCCGTCACCGAAAACATCGGCCTGCAATCGCTTTTCATGCGCGTAACAAGAACTGGCAGGAGGCTTCGAAGCATCGGAATAGGCACCTTGGTAGATGCTTACATTAACGCTCAATGATTCGGCCCGCGCATGGCGGGCGACCACGACTCGGCGATTTCCTGGAGCAGGGCTTTCGCGACCGGCGGCTTGAGCGATGGATGGATGGACAGCAAACGGGAGAGAAGCCCCGAGACATGCGGGGCGGCGAAACTGCTGCCGGATTGCACCGTCCATTTCCCGCGTTTCCATGGCACCCTGAGATCGACACCCCGCGCGGCGAATTCGACGAGGTGCCGTGAGAAATCGCCCTCGGGTTCGTCCCAGCGGAAATAGAGATCATCGCTTTCCGTCCTCGCCATGTTCACCGTGACGACGCTCGGAAAATGGCCGGGCCACTCGGCGCTGCGGAAGTCGTCGTTGTTGCAGGCGCTGACGATGTGGACGCCGCGCCGGTAGGCGAGATCGACCCACGGCTTGAAGTGCTCGATGCGGGAAAGATCCGCTCCGCTGCCGAAGCTGCAGTTCAGGATCTGGTAGCCCATGTCCACCGCCAGCGAGGCGGCCTCGCGGATGATGGGAAACTTGCTGCCCAGCGCGGCGTTGAGCACGCGGAAGCTGCCGATCTGCGCCTCCGGGGCGATGCGGCGTATCGCATGCGCCACCGCCGTGCCGTGCCCGAACACATCCACGCCGTTTCCCGGAACCCGTTTCACCACACCCTCGGGCGTGAGCTCGAAGGCGAGGTCATCGGTGAGGCGAAGCCCGGCGAGCGCGGGATGGGAGAGCTCGATCCCGGAATCGATCACCGCGATTTTCACGCCGCGTCCCCTGCCCTTTTCCAAAGCCGTGCGCGCCTCCTCGGGCGTGACCCATGTGGAGCGGTGGTTCATGTCAAAAGAGGAAGAGGAACCACGGATGAACACGGATAGACACGGATTTTAAGATGCAATAATACATCCCTTTTTTTATCTGCGTGAATCCCGTTCATCTGCGGTTCAATTTTTTCTATATAGAATCTAAGCTGATGGACATGCGGATGAGGCGGTCGCCGATGAGCAGGGAAAGCAGGGACGCGGCATCGGATGGAGGGAGCAGCGGCGTCTCGCCGGGCGTTTCGCGGATCAGCGAGACCGCGGCCACGCATTTTCCGAAAACATGCACGGGGCTTGCCGCCATCTCCGCCACGGGCGCGTGGAGGAGTTGCGTGAGGTTCGACCACTCGGCGAGTTCCAGATCCTCGGCGGCGCTGGTTTCGGATCGGCCGCTGTTGAAAACGCGGGCGATCATGCCCTCCCCCTCATCGGCGCGGGCACGTCCGGCGAGCGGGACATCGCGGAAAACGTTTTCCCATGCGACACCGTAGCCGTTGCCATCTTCCGCCCAGAGCTGGAGGCATCCGCCGGTGAATTTTTCCAACAGTCCGATGCCCTGCGGTCCGATCACCTGCGTGAGGTTCTCCGCGCGGATCTCCCTCGCGATGGCGGCAAGCCGCGGCCGCAGTTCCGCGCCGAGGGCTTCGTGGCTTTCTTCCGGGACGATGACGAGTCGGTTCATGGGCGTATGTCAGATAGGACGCGGAACAGGCGGACGGTTTTCCCTCCGGCCTCAATGCCGCCGGAGTGTTCGAAACGGAAACCGCGCAGCGAGTCCAGAGCGGAGAGCGCGGTGAAGGTCTCCGTGGCCGATACGGAACCTCCTGGCAAACGCTCGGCGATGATTCCGGCTCGCGAAACCGTTTCGCCCTCCGGCGCGTAAAGGTGCAGCACGGGGTTCACCTCCATCCGCACCGGCCCCGCGTGCAGGCAGATCGCGGCGTGCGGGATGGCTGCCACGAAGGCAAGAGCCAGCTCGGCGGCATGGCGCGGTTCGGTGAAGGCGAAGAGGTAATCGCCCGCGAAGCCCTGTGTGCAGATCGGAGGGTTCGATGCGGCAGTGAGGATGGAGGAAAGGGTTTCCAAATCGGCGGCGCTGGGAGCTTGCGGGAAACGCAGGTGAAGCAATGCGAGCACAGGCTCTTTCTCCTGTGCGGCAACCGTGCGGGGAAACGGAACGGGATTCGTGGGTGAGTCCTCGGCTGCGATCCCGTCGGGCTCGGCCTTTCCGGGAAAAATCGCGTGGGGCGCGAGCGCGTATTTTTTCCACTGCGCGGCGGCGGTCAGCGCGGGCTTGTCACCTATGGCCAGAGCCTTGACCGGCACACCGAGATGCGATGCGAGCAACACCCCACGGGCGGCCACCATCCGATCCGCGAAAGCGCGTCCGCCTTCCTCCGTCTCAATGCGATGAAGCTCGATCCCGAGTTCGCCCGCCGCTTCGCTGAAAACCTTTTCCCAACCATCACCCGCTCCGAGGAACGCATGCCGGATTCCGTTTTCACGCAGCCACGCCGTGACGCGATCCTTCACATCAGACGTATCAGCACCTTCCTCGAAAGCCTGGCACGAAACGATGGCGACCGCGCCGTGCGTGAAACAGCCGTCCATGCGGTCGCGGCGGGAGTGGAGCTTGAGGCAAAGCGCGCGGCATTGCTTGCGCGTCGATGCGATGTCGGCCCAGCGTTTCCCGGCCTCGCCCAGTTCCGAAGCCTGCCGGTAAAGCGACTCCGCTTCCTCATCTTTCCCGAGAATCAGCGCCGCCTCGGCCCGTGTCGCGATGCCGTAATAACTGCCATCGCTTTCCGCATAGGCCGCCGCTTTCCCCGCGAAATCCCGCGCCGCATCCAGTTCGCCAAGCAAAACCGCGACCGCCGCCGCGTTGATCCCGCAATACGCCGCGCCGCCCGCATCGTTGTGTTTCACCGCGATCTCGAAACCCTTGGCATAGCATCCGAAAGATTCACGGAAACAGCGCTCCGCCTCCGCCGCATCCTGCGCCGAGTTCGCGAGATCTTTCCAAACCCGTGCCAGAAGACCCAGCGTCTCCGCCTCGTCCGTGCGTCCCGCCGGGATGCCGCGCAATACCGCCAGCGCCTCATCGCTGGAACCAAGGATCGCCAAAGCCCGCGCCATCTGTTGCTGAACCGGCACCGCGTCATCGAACGATTTTTCCGCCAGGATCACCTCCGCCACCTCAAGAGCGAGCAGATGATTCCCCTCGCCGTTGATGCGTTTCAAGAGCCGGTGCGCCTCCACCCCCTCCTCCAGGAAACGGCGGCGCTCGTTCCGCCAAAGGGTGGCGGCTTTCTCTTCGTTCGGGTTCGCGTTCGGCACGGCGTTGGGAAATTTCTAACCAAAGACAATCACCCCGCGCCCGCCGGAACAAGCACCAAGCATTTCTCCTCAAACGCGCTACTTTCGCGATCTCCGCAGCGTGAAGATTAGGGAACACAACCGCGGATGAACGTGTATGGACGCAGACAAAATGGATAAACCCGCTGACAAAAGATGCCCGACCCCGCCTGCCGCAAGTCCTACATGGTTCCTCTCTTCCATCTGCGTGAATCCGCGTCCATCTGCGGTTCATATTTTCCAAATTCATTAGCCCGGCACTTTCCTCTTGCTCGTTCGTAATTTTCAGTATTTACTGAAAACCAAGAAAGAAACAGCCATGAAAGCACTGGAACAGATCAAACGCATCGAGGTATTCTACGACGGGCGCTGCGGCATGTGCTGCACGTTCCATGAATGGATCAACAAGCAGCCCCGCGAGTTCGGGATCGATTTCATCCCCTACCAGGCGGCGCGCGCCGAGCGGGTGTTTCCCGGGATCGGCACACTCGACCCCGCGCGGGAAATGATCGTCCGCACAGATCGCGGCGAGATTTTCCGCGGAGCCGAGGCGTGGGTGATGTGCCTGTTCAGTTGCGCGAACCACCAGGACGCCGCGCGGAAATTGGCGGGGCCTTACCTCCTGCCGGTCGCGATCCGAGCCTGCCGCGTCCTCGCCGCGAACCGCCACTCGCTCAGCAAGGTTTTCTTCCGCGGCAAGGACAAGGCGGTGCGGGAAAAGCTGCACGAGATGGAAGCGCCCGGATGTGAAACCGGTTTCTGCCCCACGAAATGAGATAACACCATGGACACACCACTCATCGAAAACGCTCTCCGCCTCGCAGGGGTCATGCTCACCGGACTCGTCGTTGCAAATTTCGTCGCTGCGATACGGTGGGATTACGCGGGAAACCTCACGGGCGTCGCGGTGATCGTGCGGCAGGTGTTCCACGTCCACTGCGCCTACATCGTCGCGATCATCGCCGCGCTCGCGGTGCTTTGCCTCGGCTGGCCGGGGCTTTTGCTCGCGGATGGCATGGGGCGGGTTCTCGCCGCGTTCTTCGCGCTGTTCTGGCTGAGCCGCGTGATCGTGCAGCTCACCTATTACGACAAGGAGATGCGGCGCGACGACCGCGCATGGGATCTTTTCTTTCTCGGGGTATTCGTCACCCTCGCACTCATCTTCGGCCTCGCGGCCATCCAACCATGAAAGAGCTATTGGAAATCGGACTACAGATCGGCGGCTGGTCGCTGGTCTTGTTGTGCATCGGCAGCCTGTGGATTCCCAAGATCCTCTGCTGGAAGGAACACGTGGCAACACTGCCCCCGCTGATGCGCGAGCTTTGGTGGACGTATTCGATCTACATCTGGAGCAGCCATATTTTCTTCTCCGTCCTCCTGCTCGGCTTCGGCGGATGGCTGATGTGCGGCACGGGTGCAGCGATGGCGATGAACACCTTCATGCTGCTGTGGTGGGGCGTGCGGCTGTGGTTGCAGTTCTTCGGCTTTGATTTCGAAGTGCTCGGAGAAAACCGTTTCAACCGTATCGCGAAACACCTGCTGACCGCCCTGTTCATCGGGCTGGTCGTCCTGCTCGCCGGCCTGCTCTGCTGGAACGCCGGCCTCCTCACCCCATGATCGCAGCGATCCCCATCCTCGTCCTCGCGGGCATCGCCGCCGGCCCGCTGCTCGCGAAAATGGAATCCGTCCCCCTCCGCCGCATGCTAGGCTGGCTACTGGTCGGCGCGCTCCTAGTCGCCGCCCATTTCGCGATGCCAGCCCAGCCTCCCTTCCTCCGAATGGTGGGACTCTGCTGCGTGCTGCTGGCCGGCATGAAAGGCCTCGTCTATGCCGAGTGGGCGGGCGCGGAAACACTCACCCTCCCCCGCTACGGCGCTTTCTCTTTCCTTTGGTTCGGCATGGATCCGGGGACTTTCCGTTCCAGAAAAACCGGCCTCACCTGGAAGCGCGACATCGCCTTGGGCGCGATCCTCACCTCGGTGGGATTGCTTGGATGCTGGCTCGTGGAGTTCATGGGCTGGCGGCATATCCTGGTGATGTTCGTGCCGCTGAGCCTCGGCTTTCACTTCGGCATCCTGCGCATCCTCAAAGGCCTGCTCCGCCTTGCCGGATTTCCGGTAAGAACACTCTTCCCGAATCCCCTCGCCGCGAAAGGCATCGGCGATTTCTGGGGCAGGCGCTGGAATGTCGGCTACTCGCAAATGATGCAACGGCTCGTGGGACGCCCGGTCGAAGCGCTGCTCGGAAAAGGCGCCGGAGTCATGGCGGTCTTCATCGGATCGGGGCTGCTGCATGAAATCGCCATCACCCTTCCTGTCCGGTCCGGCTACGGCCTGCCCACGCTCTATTTCACCCTCCACGGACTGTTGGTTCTCCTGGAAGGGAAATGGAATCGTCCGTTAGGGAAAATCCCGGCGCTGCTCGCTGTCGCCGTCCCGCTGCCATGGCTTTTCCCGCCCGACTTCCGGAACGAGGTCATCGCGCCGTGCATCGAGGTGTTCGGATTCCTTCCAGGCCTATGAGCGGTTCCCTGAAATATTTTTGTTTCCCTGCAACACCGAACGGAAGCGCGGCGTAGGTTATTATCCGGCGGTTTTTTGGGCAGAATCCTCTTCCTTTCCAGCCGTCCTTTCGTAGGATTTCCGGAAATCTATAAACCCCACTCCTGTGTCCGCCAAAACTCCCGTTCTTCAAGCCCTTGCACTTGCGGCTCTCGCCTCGCAGGCCGCCGCGAGTCCGGATTTCGTCGCGAACATCCAGCCGATCCTGGAGCAGAACTGCCTGCGCTGCCACAACGAGGACGACGCCAAGGGCGGCCTGCGGATGGACACCTATGAGGCGATCATGGAGGGCGGCGATACGGCGGACGCCCTGGTCCCCGGAAATCCCGCCGCCAGCGAGATCATGGTGCGCCTCCACCTCCGCCCCATCGACAAGGGCGTGATGCCGGACGAAGGCCGCGCGCTGGAACCGGGCGAGGTCGCGATGCTGGACGCCTGGGTGAAGGCCGGCGCACCGTGGCCGAAGGGGCTGAAACTCATTGAGCAGAAACCGAAGCCGATCCAGCGCGTTTCCATCCCGGATCGCACCCCGGAATCCGCCGCCGACGCCGCATCCATCGTCGATGACATCCTCCGCCGCGAAAACGAAGGCTCGGAGGCGATCACCACGCAAACCATCGAAGACGGGGTTTTCCTCCGCCGCGCGACGATCGACATCATCGGGCGCATCCCGACCGTGGCGGAGATCGCGGAATTCGAGAAATGGGGCGACGACCGCCGCGAGAAGCTGGTCGAGAAACTGCTCGCCCATCCGCGCTTCGCCGACCGCTGGACGATTTTTATGGCCGACATGCTGCGCATCCGCTCCGACGTGGAGGGTGGCAACCAGCTCCTTGCTTATATCAACGGCTCGCTCGCCGCCGGGAAACCCTACGACGAGATGGCGCGGGAACTCATCGCCGCTTCCGGCCGCGCGAACTCAAACCCGGCGGTCGGTTTCATCCTCGGCGACGACGCGAACCCGATGGAACTCGCCGCCGCCACCGCCCAGGTTTTCCTCGGCGTGCGCATGGGTTGCGCGATGTGCCACGACCATCCTTTCGACGATTGGGAGCAGCGCGATTTCTATGATCTCGCCGCGTTTTTCGGAAAGACGAAGAAGGTCGGCGACCAACGCCGGGGCACCGTTTACACCACCGAGGGCGACAAGATGACCGTCCTCTGGCCGCCCGAAGACAAAGCGAAGCCGGAGGATCGCAAGCCCATCGATCCGCGTTTCCCTTTCAAGGCTGATAAGGCGCAATCGACGCCCGGATACCTCGCCCGTTTCGAGAAACTCCGCGAGGAACAGGCACGCAAGGCCACCGAAGGCAGCGGTGACGCATCGCTGGATGCCTTGTTGGATGCCGCCGAACCGGGTGTCGGAAAAAAGGAAGATCCCGTGCTCGCCGAGGCGAAAAAGGACAGCCGCCTGCTGGATGTCCACGGCGACATCTACCGCGCCAGCGAACTGCGCGGGAAGCTCGCCGAACTCATCACCAACCCCCGCAACGACTTCTTCGCCCGTGCCTACGTGAACCGCGTCTGGGCGGAAATGATCGGCCGCGGATTCGTCGAGCCGCTGGACAATTTCTCGCCCTACGTGGACATGCACCACGCATCGACCCTGGATTTCCTCTCGCATGAGTTCGTGGCGAGCGGGTTCGACCTGCGCAGCCTGATCCGCATCATCGCGCTCTCCGATGCCTACCGCCGCGCGCCGCTCACGGCGGATGTGCCGGTCTCGGTGCGCGAGAACAGCGAGCGGAATTTCACCGCCGCCCCGCAGCGCCGCATGCTCGGCGAGGTGCTTTACGACAGCATCGTCGCCGCCGGGCACCTCAAGGATTTCAAATGGCCCGCCGGGGCGAACCAGAAGGAGATCAGCCGCCAGGTGCAGGTGCCGACCGGCGAAATGGTGGTGGTGGAGGGCGAAGCTCCCGCCCCGCAGATGGAAGCAGAGAAGCCGATGATGCGCGGCGACGGCTACGATCTGGAGTCCTCGCTGAAACTCGATTTCAACTCCATCCTCACCCCCGGCGAGGCGACCGAACTGGAGACCATGCGCGAGGAATCCGACGAGGAGATCAAGGCGCGCGAAATGGCGGCGATGCAGCGCGAGACGGAGAGACAGGTGATGAAATACACCACCAAGACCGTGACGGAAACGGTGGATGACAACCCGCGCTTCGACAGCGCGATGCGGATGGCCACCCCCGCCCCGCCCGCCCATTTCCTCCGCGTCTTCGGCCAACCCGAACGGGTCGGCCTCGGCGAGTTCCGCGATCCCTCCTCCTCCCTGCGCCAGCAGCTCATGATGCTCAACGGCCGCATGACCCACGAGGCCTCCCGCGTCGGCCCGCTGGAACCGATCCACAAAATCCTGGAGAAAGACCCCGCCGCCGCCATCGACCACGCCTACCGCGAAATCCTCACCCGCCCGCCCACTCCCGCGGAAAAAACCAGCGCGCTCTCCCTTCTTTCCGAAGACCCCCACGCCGGCATGGCCGACCTCCGCTGGGCGCTCCTCAACTGCAACGAATTTAGATTCATCCCGTAACGTCGTGACGCTGATAATGAAAAATCATGAATCATACGATCAACCCCAATCGGGGTTGCGTATTTCAGCCCGGGGTTGCCGTAGAGCAACGGAGGCTACCCCGGGATCGCGCATACAAATTTCTTGCAACCCCAACCGGGGTTGTGTCCAAGCCGTCACCTCCCCCGCGCATGGACGCAACACCTTCGGCGTTGGAATATCTTGTTTATCATTACCCAGGGTAGGCTACGCAAAGCTCCGCCAACCCTGGGCTAAAATACGCAAGCCCGTTGGGCTAGTGAAGAACGGCAACCATTTCTTCTCTTCCATCTGCGTGAATCTGCGTCCATCTGCGGTTGAATTTCTTCCATTTCCCAAAGCCGATAACCCCTAAAAAGAACAAAGCGATGAAAGCCTGCAACGATTACCAATTCACCCGCCGCAAGATGCTGAAGATGTTCAGCGCCTCGATGCTTGGAATGCCGATCAGCCGGTTGATGGCGCAGGCCGTCCCTGGGAAAGGCAGCGCCGAGCACGTGATCCTTTTCTGGAACAGCGGCGGCATGAGCCACCTCGACACCTGGGATCCGAAGCCGGGCCGCAAGGTGCAGGGCGAGTTCAACCCGATCAAAACCACCGCCTCGGGCATCGAGATCTCGGAGATTTTCCCGCTGGTCGCCAAGCAGATGCACAACGCCGCATTGATCCGCTCGATCGCCGGGACGAACGGCGACCATGGCCGCGCGCAGTACGAGCTGCAGACCGGTTTCCCGCAATCGCCGAACATCCTGCATCCCGGCATGGGATCGTTGGTGGTGCACGAGCGCGAGCCGCTCGGCGACTTGCCGGCCTTCGTCAGCATCAGCGGCCAGCCCGCCCGAGCCGGTTATATGGGCCAGCGCTGTGAGGCGTATTTCGTCGGGCTGCCCGGCGAGAAAGACCCCTATCTCGCGTTTCCCGAAGGCATCAGCCACGAGCGCGGGATGCGGCGCTTGCAGGTGCTGGAGCGGATGAACGCGGAGCTTTCCGGCAACGTCGGTGCAAGCGAACTCAAGGCCTCCGAGCAGGCGCTGAAAGACGCCGTCGCCCTGATGGAAAGTCCCGCGCTGAAAGCCTTCGAACTGGACCAGGAAAAGCCGGATACCATCGAGCGCTACGGCAACACCGAGTTCGGGCGCGGCGCGCTGCTGGCCCGCCGACTCGTGGAAAAGGGAGTGCGTTTCGTGCAGGTGAACCGCGGCGGCTTCGACAACCACGGCGGCATTTTCCCCGCCATGCGCGCCCACGCTGCGGCGATGGACTCGGGCATCGCCTCGCTCATTTCCGATCTCAAGGCGAACGGGCTTTTGGAAAAAACACTGGTCATCGTCCTCAGCGAGTTCGGCCGCACCCCGCGCATCAACGAAGGTGCCGGACGCGACCACTGGGCGCGCTGCTTCAGTTGCCTCGTCGCCGGCGGCGGCACGAAGGGCGGCACCCTCATCGGTGCGTCGGACGAGGACGGCATGGAACCCGCCGAGCGCCCCGTGAAAGTCCACGACCTCCACGCCACCCTCTGCCACGCCCTCGGCATCGACCTCAACAAGGAAATCATCACCCCCCAAGGCCGCCCCATGCGTCTTGTGCAAAAGGAAGCCAGCCCGATCACCGAGCTTTTCGTATGAGAGAAAAATCCGTGTCCATCCGTGTCCATCCGTGGTTCGTCTTCTTTCTTCTCTTCACTATTAGCCACGCCCAGGAAGAGAAAGCCGAGCGGGGTTCCATCATCGAGGAAAGGGCGGCGCGGAAGCTGATGCAGGCGGGCGACGCGCGGCTTGAAGTCGGCGAGAACGAGAAGGCGCTGGAGATCTGGGAATCCGTGATCGAGCGCTATCCGAGCAGCGCGATCCGATTCGAGGCGCATCTGCGGCTCGCCGACCATCTGCTGCAAGAAACCAAGGATTTCGACAAGGCGCGGCTGCACTACGAGGCGGCCGCCGCCGAGGAGAACGAGGACGACGCCCTCCGCGCCCATGCCGTGCTGAGCACCGGACGCTGCTTTTATGAGGCGGGAAATTACGGGAAATGCTTCACGATCATGCGCGATGTCATCGAGCGCTTCCCGACCGCGCCGGAGGTCAACGAAGCCTACCACTACATCGGACTCGGCCACTTCAAGCTCGGCCATTACAGCCGCGCGATCGAGGCCTTGGAAAAAGTCGGCACCGCCATTTCCGCCGAGGACTCGAAATCGGAAAAGGTCGAGGCGGGGAAACGGCTCTACGTGAAACTCGACGACCGGGATTTCGCCATCCTTGATCCGGGCACGCGGATCGGCGTCACCTGCGTCACGAAGAGCGGCGACAAGGAGAACATCCCCTGCGATCCCGTCGGCCGCCACCCGCGACTTGCACTTGGCAGCATCCCCACCCAATCGGGCACCGCCACGCCGGACAACGGCATCCTCGAAGTCCGCGGCGGCGATGTCGTCACCATCACCTACACTGACGCGCATACCGCCTCGAAGGATTTCGACCGCAAGCTCATCAGGGAAGTACGCGTCGTGGGCAACGGTTTCGCGCGCATCACCGACGGTTCCTTCCAGCAGGACTTGCCCGCGGCGGTGATCGGAAAGCCGCTCCATCTCCAGGTGACCGATGCCGACCGCGACACCAGCGCCGGATCGGATTCGCTGGAGGCCGTGGTGCAGGTTTTCCGACAGAAGACCGACGAGGAGATCGATGACGAGGTCGCAAGCGGCGTGGCAAGCGGCGAACTCACCGAAGGCCCCGAGGGCGAGGATATGAAATCGCAGATCGACCCCATGCTCCTGCTCCGCAGCGTGCCGGTTGCGCTGAAAGAGGCGGAGCAGGCGGGCGTTTTCCGCAACGCGATCCCGCTGCTCACCGGCACTGCCGAAAACTCGCTCACCGGCGAGCCCGGACAGGTGATACGCCTGGTTTACCGCGACGACCTCAACCTTTCCGAAGGCACCCTCGTCCGCACCGCCGAGGCGCGCATCATCGAAGGCAACCTGGGCGAAATGCGGGTCACGCAAACGGAGATCACCGATGCCGACCTGCGCCTGAAAACCCAGCTCCGCACCGCCTCCGCGCTCACCGAGGTCGGCAACCATTACAAGGAATTCGGCCTCAACGCGAAGGCGGATCTGAAATACGCGGAGGCGCTCGATGTCTGCGAGGATCTGCTCGCGGAGTCGCAGAAAATCGGCGGCAAGCTGCTGGAGGAAACCTACGTCCAGCTCTGGCGGATCTATTTCGCGATGGATCAGCTCGACCTTGCGCTCGGAATGAGCCGCAAGCTGCTCGCCGAGTTCCCCTCCAGCGCCTTCGTCGATGAGGCGATGCTCCAGCAGGCGAACGTCGAGCGGAAGCGCGAGAATTTCACCCGTGCGATCAACCTCTACGCAAGCGTCGCCAAGATCCCCAACAGCCCCCTGCGCGGCGAGGCGCAATTCCAGATCGGCGAGTGCTACGAGGCGATGGCGCTCAAGGCCACGGGCGGCGAGGCGCCGAGGCTTTTCGAAAACGCCTTCACCGCCTACCAACAGGTCTACGAGAATTTCCCCGACTCCGGCAGGGTCGGCGACGCGGTGGCTAAGATGGCCGCGTTCTATTACCAGAAGGAGGACTACGCCCGCGCCGTCGATGTCTTCGAGAACGTCCTCGCCGACCATCCCGACGCGAATTTCCTCGACGTGATCCTCTTCAACTACGGCCGCTGCCTCTACAAGCTCGACCGCAAACCCGAGGCGCGGAAAAAGTTCCAACAACTCATCGACGACTACCCGGAAAGCGAAATTTCCCCGGAGGCGAACAAGATCGTCGAAGCACTCACCAAGGCAGGATTTTGATACGCCATGCAGAAGGTATTTGAAATCCCTTCGGATAGAATCGCCCTCACAAGTGGCGGATCAGGCCACAATCAAAAAATGAAAAAACCCGCGCCCTTTCGGGCGCGGGAAACAATTCCATGAAACAGAGAGAGGTATTAACGGCGGCGGCGCAGGCAGAAGCCGAGCGCACCAATCACCGAAAGAAGGAACGCGGATGGTTCGGGCACAACCGTCGCGGTGATCGACTTGATCTTGAATGCGTCGATGTAATTTGAGTCCGTTACAAGACCGCGCTTTGGTCCGAAGAGCAAAGCGTTCACGCCCGAGGAAGGCGAGTTGATCGAGACATCCTTGGCGGAAGAGGTTGAACTGCCGGAGACAGTTTGTTCTCCGGAGAAGCCAACGGTCAGAAGGCCAGCGTAGGTAACGTTATCGAGATTACTGGAAGTGATGTTTCCAACCCAATAAGACACATCCTGATCATAGGGACCGGGCGACGCCTGTATGCGAACGCTGCTCAGATCCACAAGGGTATCGAAAACGAAAAGCACGTAGTCGTTCTGGCCGTAGTTGTCAGCTTGGTGCCATGGACTGCTGTTACTCTCCTCGTTGTTGATCACACCAAGTCCCGGTGACCATTGCCCAAGCTTGGATGCTTGAAGTGCGGTGTTTGACGAACCCTTGGTATAAGACCAAGCGCTAGCGGTGACTTTCACTCCGCTATTCGTGAAGCTGAGTGTTTCTCCGCTGGACAATCCGTATCCAACGGTGCTGGATTTACCATCGGCATTGCCGCCGAGATTCCAAGTGACAGATTGACCTTGGCTGGCCAACGAGG
>JBJONG010000055.1:0-14013 GCA_046051965.1 Verrucomicrobiota bacterium | reverse complement strand
CAGGAGTCCCGGTGGTGGCCTTGGCGACTCCGAAATCAATGACCTTGGGCACCGCCACGCCGTCGATTTCCATGACAATGATATTGGAAGGCTTGATGTCGCGGTGGATCACGCCTTTCTGGTGGGCATGCTGGATCGCGTGGCAAACGCGGGTGAACAATTCGACCCGCTGCCGGATATTGAGCCGCTTGTTGTCGCAGAAGTCCGTGATTTTCTCCCCCTCCACCCATTGCATCACGAAAAACGGGCGACCTGAGGAAGTCGCGCCGGCATCGTAAACGCGGGCGATGTTCGGGTGATCCATCATTGCCAGCGCCTGGCGCTCCATCTCGAAGCGGGCGATCACGTTTTCGGTATCCATCCCGAGGCGGATGATCTTGAGAGCCACCCGCCTGCGCACCGGCTCCATCTGCTCCGCGAGATACACGATGCCGCAGCCGCCCTCGCCGAGCCGATCCAGTAGTCGATAACGCCCGACCCGCGTGTCCATTTCCTCCGCAGCGTTGGCAAACACGGGGGAGTCGGATGCACCTGTCAAAATTTCCTCCTCACGCGGCAGTTGCCTTTCTGCGGCGGCGGGTTCGAAGAAGCGGTCCGCCGATTCCCGCAAGCCCAGCAATGTTTCGATCCGCTGCCGGAGTTCAGGCCTGCCTTGGCACGCTTGATCCAAAAACGCCGCGCGTTCGTCCGGCGCATCGATGCCGGATGCGCCTTCAAACAGGGTTCTCTCAATGGTTTTGGACACGCTCACTGTCTGTTGGGTGGTAATTGCATTGGATTAAAGAGGAAAATAGAACCGCAGATGGACGCGGATGGACGCAGATAATCAAAGAGTTGTGTTAATTTGAGTATTCACCCAGACGGTTCATGCAGGATTTGTTATAAGCCTCTTATAGTTAACGTTCATCTGCGTTCATCTGCGGTTCATTTCTCTTTCCAGGATCAGCCATTTTCCTGCATCAATTGAAACAGGCAGGTCTTGGCATAAGCCCACTTGCTTTCGATGGTGCGCTCCGACACGCCTTCCGCGCGCGCGATTTCCTTGTTCGTCAGGCCTCCGAAAAATTTCAGCGTGACGATGCGCGCGCTTTCGGGATCGTCGCGCTCGAGCAGGTCGAGCATCTCGTTGACCAGCAACACCCGCTCATCGGGCGAGCTGGCCGCGACCTCGATGTCTCCGAGATCGACACGTTCGGAACCGTGGTTGCGCTTGAGGGTGTTTTTCAGCCTGGCGCGATCCACCAGGATGCACCGCATCGCCTGCGCCGCCGCGCGGAAAAAATGGGCGCGGTTTTTCCAAGTGCGGTCACAACTCACGGAGAGGCGCAGCCATGCCTCATGGACAAGAGCGGTAGGCTGCAAGGTCTGCCCAAAGGAGCCGGCCATCCGAGCCGTCGCCAATCCCCTGAGTTCCTCATAAACCAAGGGCAGCAGATCTTCCGCAGGCAGGCCTTCGCCCGCGCCCGCCGCACGCAGGATTCTCGTGACATCGCCTTCCATCGGTTCAGGAGATATCAAGTTCACAACGGAGATAAAGGGAAAAGCTAAATCCGGAGGGTCTGCGCAACTGAGGGAAATCCCCATGTGATTCCGCCCCGTGACTCTCCCGTAGCCACCTGTCGCTTTGTCGTAAAAATCCATAAAAACGCTCGATTTATGTATGGGGCTGAGCCGGTGGACGTGTAATAATATGGAAAATCAATGCCTTCTGGAACACCTGACACGCCTCCGCTAAGCGCCACAAATCAAGAGTCGCACGCATGCGGTTTGACTGCCGCATTCAAGGCACCGCCAGCGACATTCGGGCCGGTTCCGTTTTATTGGTGGGCAGGCGAGCCGCTGGAGCGCGAGCGCATGGCATGGCAGTTGGACAAGCTCCGTGAAAAGGGAGTAAGGCGCACCGTCGTCAGTTATCCGCACCATCCCGACGGCTCGAACGTCGCAGGCGATCCGCCTTTGTTTTCCCCTGAGTGGTGGGATTACTTCCGCTGGTTTCTGGATGCTTGCCGCGAACGGGGAATGACCGCCGGCTTCCAGGACTACACGCTGGTTCATCCCATCTTGGAAGCCATCGGACGCGAAACCCCGGGCATGCAGGGCGGCGAGATGGGCAGCGTTTCCGGCAGGATTCAGGGTGAATCCGAGGTGCGCCTCACCGCCGAACCGAACACCATGGTCATTGGCGCGTGGGCGTATCCCGTGGTTGAAGGAACTCCATCGGTCGAAGGACGCATCCCGCTCAGCAGCCACGTGATGGATGGCGAACTCGTGTGGAACGCTCCGTCCGGGGATTGGTTTGTGAGCATGGTTTTCGCGCGGCTGTGTCCGTTCGATCCGATGCATCCGGAAGCCGGTTCCCGCGCGATCGAGCGGCTCTACTCCCCTTTCGAGCGCGAGTGTCCGGATCATTTCGGGACAACCCTTGACCTGTTCTTTCAGGACGAACTCGAGTTCGGCGGGCGCATGCCGTTTTGGTCGAGCCAGCTCTTCGAAACCTTCGCGGCGAGGAAAGGATATGATCTCTATCCCTTGCTGCCCGCGCTGTGGCACGATATGGGAAAAGCGACGGAGAAGATCCGTCTCGACTACGCGGACACCGTCTCCGCGAGTATCGAGGAATGCTATTTCAAGCCGATCTTCCGCTGGCATGAGGAACGCGGAACCTTGTTCGGGCATGACAATTCCGGACGCGGTGACATCGCCGTCGGCCGCTCATTCTATGGCGACTACTTCCGCGCCATGCGTTGGTTTTCCGCGCCGGGCTGCGATGATCCGAACATCCATGGCGCGCGCGCGTTCAAGGGACTCAAGGTCAACAGCTCCATCGCCCAGCTCTACGAGCGCCCGCGGGTCTGGGTGGAGGCCTTCCATTCCAGCGGCTGGGGAACCACTCCTGCCGATGTGCTCTCCGCGATCCGCGAGGATTTCGCCTACGGTGCGACGGTGGTAAATCTCCACGGACTCTACTACTCCACGCTCGGTGGATGGTGGGAGTGGGCACCGCCGGATTTCCATTTCCGCCAGCCCTATTGGGAACACTCACAGGCGATCAACGGATACCTGACACGTCTGTGCTGGATGCTCGCGCAGGGTCGGCATCGCTGCGATGTGGCGATGGTCTATCCCATCGCGTCGCTCGATGCGGAACCCGCCGACCCGATTTTCACCAAGACCGTCGCCCACATCGGCAACAGCTCGCTGGGAGGCTCGGAAAATCCGGACGCAAGGGCGGATGAAACCGCATTCCGTCTCGGGAAAACGCTCTTCGACCATGCCTGTGATTTTGATTTCATCGATTTCGAATCCGTCGCCCGCGCGATATGCGCGGAAGGCACGCTCCAGGTCGCGGGTGGCAGCTACCGTGTGCTGCTGATGCCGGGAATGGCGACGGTGCATTTCTCGACGCTTCTCAAGGCGCGCGATCTCGTCCGCGCCGGGGGCGTGGTCATCGCCTTCGGGCGGCTTCCCAAAGCCAGCGACCATGCGGGACGGGAAGATGCCGAGCTCATCGAGCTGTTGGCGGAAATTTTCGGAAGCGCGAATGACAGCGTGAACCTGGAAAAATCCCATCACAGCGGCGGATGTGCGTTTTTCATCCGGCAGGGATATCCGGAAGTCCTGGAGGCGATCACCGCCTCGGTCACCCGCGATGTCGTTTCATCGGTTCCGCTGCAAGTGCTCCATCGCCATCTCGGTGACCGTGAGGTTTTTTACCTTTTCAATCCCGCGAACCATCCGGTGGAGGCGCAGATCCGCTTCCGAGATTCCGGCAGCGTGGAGATATGGGATGCGTGGACGGGAAATGCAGAACCGTTTCCGTCCACCGAGGCCATGACCTTTGCCGCCCGCGAGGCGCGCTTGCTTGTCATGGATACCGGGAAACAACCGAGAGCATCACAGAGCAGCAAGGTAGGCAAACAAACGGAAATCACCGCGACGCTGGATGGCGAATGGGACTTCGAGATCGTCCCCTGCCTCGACAATCGGTTCGGCGATTTCTCACTGCCCGCCACCCCGGCGCTATTAGGTGCGCAGGCGCGGCGCTTCCGATACATGGATGACATGGGTTCCGGGGAAACCTGGCAAACCGCTGGATTCGATGATTCTTCCTGGCCTGAAACCACGTATTCCTACGGCCCGCAGATGGAATTCATCGGCCCGTTTCCGCCGGATTCCGATTTGCTGAAAATCGAGCGGGATGTCATTGGCGGGCTGGGCGACTTCGATTGGCAGCCGTATTCGTTTTCCCGGCGTTGGGGCATCGAGCGCGATCCGTTTCTGACCCACTGGCTCAGCGGGCCGCATGGCTTGAAGGGAGCCGTGCCGGATGATTATCTGGATTTCCACTCCGAGACACCCGGCAGCGTCTGGTTCGTGCGCGCCAAGATCCTTGCGCCGGACGAGGGGGAAACGAACATCCAAAGTTCCGCACGGTGCGCCCATCAGGTTTGGGTCAACGGACACAGCATCCTGTGCCGGGAAAAACCGCTGCCTCCCGGATCTTACGCGCCATGGGGCATTCCCCACTACGAGGCCGAAGCGGAGGGAGCAGATGTCAGACTCAGCAAGGGGGAAAACGAACTTTTCATCAAACTGACCCAGCCCGAAGGACAGAGAACGCGCGCCTGCATTCTGTTAGGTTCCCCGCAGGAAAACCATGAGCAGCCGGCGCTGCGAGGGTTCTCCAGCCCCGAGGCGCTGCGGCCCTGCCTCCTCGCCGCAGCGGAGCGCCGCGGCATCCGCTTCCGATTTTCCAGCCCGCCGGGTTTCCGTGAAATGACCTTCGCCACCCGGGGCGCGGCCACCGCTTGGGCAGATGGCAACGCCCTTGGGATGCAGCTTCTGGGTGTGGACACGGACGGCCTGCATCACTACCGGGCATCTACGGAGCACGAGAGCGCGGATCCCGTGATCATCGCATTGAAAGTCGATGCGCCGCGCGATTCCCATGCGGGCGATGCCATCCCGGAGCCGGTGTGTTTCACTTGCGGAAAGGGGCGCATCGCAACGGGCGACTGGTGCTCACACGGCCTCTCCACTTTTTCCGGCACGGCGATCTACAGCCGAAGCTTTGAAACCGCCGATCCGAACGCCCGCGTATCCCTCGATCTCGGCCACGTAGGCGCCACCGCCGAGGTCAAGGTGAACGGGAAACATGTGGCGACCTTGTTATGCCCGCCATGGACTTGCGACATCACGGACTTCGTGGTTCCCGGAAAAAACGAACTCTCCGTCACCGTAGCCAACACCCTCGCGAATCACTACAGCGTGGGAATCCCTTCTCCCTACGCATTCGAAAGCCAAACCCCGTCGGGCTTGTTCGGCCCGGTCACCATCCACCACAGCACATGAAAAAAATCACCGCCTGCCTGCTCTCACTCCTTGCCTTGCTCCACACATCGGCACACGCCAATCCCGATTTCCTGAAATCGAAATTCGGATTTTTCGTTCACTACGTCTGGGCCGGAGGAGGCGGCCTCACGCTGAAGCGCGATGGCACACCGCCCGCCAGTTTCGAGGAACTCGCCAATGGCTTCGATGCCAAGGGCTTCGCCAACGACATGGAAGCATGGGGCGTGGAGTATGTGATTTTCACCGCCTGGCACGCCAACATCAACCCGCTCTTCCCCAGCGAGACCATGAGGAAATGGGGCATGGCAAACCACACCTGCGAACGCGATGTGCTGAGGGATCTGATCGATGCCTGCAAGGCCAAGGGCATTCCCGTCGTCCTCTACACCCATCCCCGCGATGGCCACGATCTGCACGGCGAGGATCGGGTCCGCACCGGTTGGGGCGCCGCAAAGGGAATCCATCCCGGCGATCCCGATTGGAACGAGTTCGACTACCAGAAATGGAATGATTTCACCAACGAGCTGTATGCCGAATTGGTGGATCGTTACGGCAAGGACATCACCGGGCTGTTCCTCGATGAAGGCAGCTCCGCGGGCGACAGCCACCGCGTCGTCGATTACCCGCGCCTGCGCGAAACGATCAAATCCCGCGCCCCGCACCTCGTGCTCCAGCAGAACTATTACGGCACCGTTTACTCATGTGATGTGGGCGTGAAGGAATATCATCATTGGCAGCAATTCGAAAACCGCGACGGCGGCGCATGGCCCGCATGGGATCTGCCGGTGGCCTCGGTTTTCGCCACCACATGGTGGGCCGCCAAACCCGCCACGGAGAACACGGTGGTCTATTCCGCGGAAGACATGTTCCGCTACACCGTGCTGCAAGCCGGGGCGAACACTCTCGGCGGCGGCATGCAATGGGCGGCCGGCCCCTATCCCGGCGGCGGCTGGGAACCCGGCGTGGCCGAGACGATGGCGAAGTTCGCCGCGTATCTCAAACCTGTCGCCCCATCCATCAAAGGCACCGTCGCCAGCGCCGCATTCCCCACCCAAAAAGGCGCCGCCCTGAAAAACATCGGCTGGGGTGTCCGCGCCGTGGAATGGGGTGTCGCCACCGACTCGCCGGATCAATCCATCACCTACCTCCACATCCTCAATCCGCCGCAGGAAAAACGCCTCCGCATCGGCATGCCCGCCAACGGAGCCCGTTTCGAAAAAGCCAGCCTCCTGCCCTCAGGCAAATCCGTCACCCTCGAAATGGACAAGTCCGGCTACCTCATCACGCTGCCCGCCGATGAAAACTGGAACCCCGTCCACACCGCCATCCGCCTCGAGCGGAAGTGAAGAATACCACCCATCCGATGTCCGCAAACCCAACCACTCTTGGCTTATTCCCCCATCGTCTCCGGCCACGAGCCACGGAGGCTAAGGCGGTGGATTCGCAGCATGGGATCTTTGCCGATCCATCCCGGCTCACCCTTGGCATCCACAAAAACCACCCCGATCGGAATGTCCGGTTGCGTGTCGGCAAGGTGCGTGATTTCCGCTTCCGCCTTCTCGCACATCTCGATCCATTCCATCTTCATCTCGATGGGATCGAGATGGCGGGCTTTGATCTTGTCGAGTTCCCCCCGCTCCGTCTTAGCGAAACGCCGCATCATTTTGAGCAGGAACAAGGGGCTGAATCCCTCGTCCTTGCCACAAGCAGCCCACACGATCGCTTCCAAGGAAAACAGTCTGCCAAGCTCAAGGATATCCACGTAGTCGCGGGTCTCCGTCCGTCCGGAAAGCGCCAGCGCCTTGTTCACCGCCATATCGAAAAGGTGCAGCCGCCAACCCAGCACCGGGTCATGGACAATCGGAAAGAAACGCCACGCAGTGTCATGCGCCCAATCGAGAGTCACAGTGTCCGCACCGCGCTGCACGTCTGCCCGTCGGAAAGAGCTCATTGTGTCCCATTTGCCGTAGCTCACGTCCGGGATCACCTCGTAACCAGCTGCTCGCAGAAGCGCCGTGTCTCGTTCGCTCGCCGCAGCCAGTGCTTCGACGGCATCATGGAAAAAATCAAAATCCTTCGAAAACCGCGGCGATTCCGGTGTGACATTCAGCACCAGCCCGCCGGCGAAATGACTCTCCTCAGACCGGTTCGCCACGATCACCGCGAGAACTTCACGTTGGAAATCGGTCAGAGGCATTTGTGGAGTTCCTGTGCATCCTTCCACGCCTCATGGCTTCCGTATTCGCGCAGTTGGCGGATAACCATTTCGACGTCTTCGGTGTATTTGATCGTCGCATCAGGGCACCAAAACCAGAAGCATCGCTGGCCGTATTTTTCCACCAACACCTCCGCCCGCGCGATCAACTCTGGCGACGCGGGAATCCGTGGTGGTTCCACCGTGGCGGCTAAAGTGCTCATTACGGAAACAAATTGCCACTTTTCTCGACGCTCCGCAAGCCCCCACTACGCGTCTTTCTTTTCTCAAGTCTCTGTGAACACGCCAATTCCCTGCTTCTGAAAAACAAACTCACACCCACAGCACCCCGACACTCCATGTGATCGGAAAATCCAAACAAATCCTTCCTTCTACCTATCATGATCCCATCCATCCAAACCCTCGCCCTGCTGGCACTCGCTTCCGCCTGCCCGCTTGCACCACTCGCCGCCCAATCCCTGCCGGTTCCTGCCGCGGATTACCGGTCGATGAAATACGGATTCTTTGTCCATTACGTCTGGGGTGGCGAGGCCTACTCCGCGACGGTCAACAAGGACGGCACCATGCCCGCCGGACTCGACGACCTCGCGGATCGCTTTGACGCCGAAGGTTTCGCCCGGGACATGAAAGCAATGGGCGTGGAATACGTTCTCTTCACCGCCTGGCACGCCGACATGAACATGCTCTACCCGAGCAAGGTGATGGAAAAGTGGCGACCCGGGCATTCATCGAAACGCGACCTCATCGGCGACATGATCAAGGCCTGCAAGTCCAAGGGTGTCCAGGTGCTGCTCTACACCCATCCGCGCGACGGCCATGACTTCACCGATGCCGACATGGCGAAAACCGGCTGGCACCGCGGGGAGGGTTCCAACCCGGATTTCAACAAATGGGATCGCACGAAGTGGAACGATTTCATCAACGAGTCCTACGCCGAACTGGTGGATCGCTACGGCAACCACATCCTCGGCCTTTATCTCGACGAAGGCAGCGGCGCCGCGGACAGCTACCGGGTGGTGGACTACCCGCGGCTGCGCAAAACCATCACCGGCAGGCACCCGCATCTGCTGATGATGCAGAACGACTACGGCAACCTCTACACTGCGGATCTTGGTAACAAGGAGATCTTCTACCACAACGGCTTCAACACACCCGACGGTGACCAGTGGCCCTCCTACAAGATTCCCATCTCCATCGTCGCAGGCAGCATTTTCTGGGCGGCCTTCCCCGAGGGCAAGGATGCTCCGGCACAAACCAGCGCCAAGGTGGGCTTCAACAAATGGATCCACTACACACCGGAATCGATGTTCCGCTACACCGTGCTCCAGGCCGGTGCCAACACCGACGGCGGCGGCGTCATCTGGGCCGCCGGCCCCTATCCCGGCGGCGGCTGGGAAACAGGCGTGCTGGATCGCATGATAAAAACCGGCGAACTGATCCAACCCGTGGAGCGCGCCATCAAGAACACCTATCCGAGCACATCCTACCGCACCGCGCCCGGCAGCAAGATCGCCGATCTCGCCTGGGGCGTCGCCACCCGCTCCATCGACGACAAGTTCGAATACCTCCATGTTCTAAAGGCTCCGGCCGATGGCTCAAAGATCCTGAAACTCCCGCCACCCGCCGATGGGAAAAAATTCTCCAAGGCGGTTCTGCTGGCCGATGGCAAGCCCGTTGCGCTCAAACAGGACGCGGGCGGCCTCAGCCTCGCTCTCCCGGCCGGGGCTTCGTGGAATCCGCTCAACACGGTGATCGCTCTCGCGGTGGCTGAGGATTCCCCCGATCAGAACGTCGCGCTCTGGAAATCCTGCCGGGTTTCTTCTCACGCGGACAATGCAAGCCATCCATCCATGGCCACCGACGGTTCCGCAAGCACCGGGTGGAGCAGCAGCCCCGACGATACCCGGGCTTCGATCTGGCTGGACCTTGGAATGCCTTGCGAAATCTCAAGGATCGAACTCGCCGGAAACGCTGCCAACGGAGACGTGCTGAAGATTTCCGAAACCATGGATTTCTCCCAATCCAAGACCCTGGCCACGGCGAAAAGCCGCGCAGCCGCTACATTGGAGATCAAAAAAGCGACCTATGGCAAAGGCACCCAAGCAGCCGACGTCACCGAACGAGTACGCCAAGCCGTTGTTTCCGGAAGTCTCAGCCTGAAAGCGGAAAACGCACTCAGCAACGGCGATCCCGCCCCTTCCATCGCGAAGGAACTCCGCGTCGAATACACCCTCAACGGCAAGGACGGGGTGCAAGTGGTGGCCGAAGGCGACTCCATTTCCATCGGCCAGACAAAGCCATGGATCGTCGATGTGCCAGACGCAACCCGGGCTCGCTTCATCCGTCTCGAACGCGCCGCTGCCGGCGCCCCCCTCCGCGTGACCGAATTCCGCGTGATCGGGAAATTCCAATAAGCATTTCCAGAACCATCCACACCACACATCCATGACGCAAAAACCCAAGACCTGCTCGACAGGCAGCATGTTCACCTACTCGCTCGGCGAGTGCGCGAACTCCCTCGTAATGAACGGCATTTTCGGCTTCGCCATGCTGTTCTACACCAAGTCGCTGGGACTCGATCCCACATGGGCGGGCCTTGCAATGTCCGTCTCTGTCTTCTGGGAAGCCATCACCGAGCCGGTGATGGGCCACATCAGCGACAACACCCGCAGCCGCTGGGGACGCCGCCACCCTTACATCCTTGTCGGCGGGCTGCTGATGGCGGTTTGCTCCTACCTGATCTGGACGGTGCCCGACTTTTGCCGGGGCAGCCAGATGGGCATCTTCTGGTATCTCGTAAGCATGAACCTGCTGCTGCGCACCGGACTGACCATGTTTTTCATCCCCTACATGGCGCTCGGTTTTGAGATGTGCACCGATTACCAAGGCCGCTCCCGCCTCCAGGGCATCCGCCAGATTTTCAACATGGCCGCCAACTTCGCCGGCCCCGCGATGGCATGGGTGTTCTTCTTCGGCGGAAAGGGCAACACGCAGGCCACCGCCATCGAGTCGAACTACCATCACATGGGCGCCACCTTCGCCAGCGCCACCGCGATCTTCGTCATCCTCGTCTGCATCCTCACCTTCCGCTGGCGGGAGGATACCAGCAACGCTCCGCGGGCTTCCGATCGCGGCTGGTTCAGGGAGTTTTTCCTGGAAATGAAAACCATCCTGGCCGATCCGAATCCGCGCTGGGTCTTCGCTTTCATTTTTATCGTCTGCGTCGGCATGGTCATCGTCAGCTCCCTGCAGATGTTCGTTTACGACGATTTCATGGGCTTTCCCGCGTGGCAGAAATCCATCGCCCACGGCAGCACCATGATCGGCATGGCGCTGGGTGCCCTGGTTTCCATGGGACTCACCCGGCGCTTCGATAAAAAGGGCGCAGTTCTGATCGGCGGAGCGATCAGCATCACGGGAAACCTCATGCTCGCCGCGTTGTTTCTAACAGGCATCATCAAGCCGGACACCACCCTCACCCTCGCCGGTGTGACTTTCCCTCTCGCGCTGATCCTTTTCGTGATTTTCCACGCCTCCTATTGGTTCGGAAACGGCATCATGCTGCCGGTTTCCACCGCCATGATGGCGGATGTCAGCGAGGTGCGGCGCCTGAAATCCGGCGAAGTCAAGGACGGCGGCTATTCTTCCGTCTTCAGCCTCGCGATGCGCATGGCCATTTCCTTCAGCCTCATCGTCGCGGGCTGGTGCCTCAGCGGCATCGGCTATCAGGTGCCCAAGGACGGCGAGGCTGTCACCCAAACACCGGAAGCGATCTGGAATCTGGGCATGGTCACTTTCGTCATCGGCGCGGCGATTTGCCTGATTTCGTTGCTGGCCATCCGCCTGTATCCGATCACACGCGAGCGAATGGAAGCCATGCGCAAAGCGTGATTTCCAGCCCTTGAGCGGCCTGCCGGAACATGGGAGTGGCTGCATTTCGCTACCCACTCCACACTTCCGTTTTCACTTTTCCAAGGAGTTTCCGGAGGACGGGAAGGGAGATATAGTAGAAGAGCGGGATGAGGAAGATCGCCGAGATCGCCCATGCCTCGATGCCGTGGAGGGCGGCCATGCCGAAGTCGCTGGCAAATTGGGCGGGGCTCTCTTTGAAACGGGTGAGGAGCTGGGGGATGGAGAAGGGGATGGGCGGGACGCCGTTGAGATGCTGGCCGATGCGGATGTATATGAGGATGAGGGCGAGGTGGATCGGGTAGGTGAAGGTTTTGAAAAGGTGGAGGACGGGTTGGTTGAGCCGAAACAAGTGGCCGACGATGAAGCAGACGAGCGAGGTGGAACCCATGATCGGAAAGACCCCGAGGGTGAGGCCGAGGGAGACGCTCCATGACAACTTCTCCGGGCTGGTGCCCTGCTGGAGCTGGTTCGCGATGGGGCGGATAACCCATCGTTGGAGGCGGGAGTTATTGGTTTGGGAATCCACGGCGGGTTTTCATCACTGTGGAAAAGAGCAGGCGCAACTCATTTGTCGCCTCGCTCATGAATCAAGCTCGTTGAATAAATCACACCCAAAGATCGCCGTTGCCACAGGAATCGTGTGTTGCTAGGTTTAGTGATGAGCATTAAGGAATTGCAAATGCAGCTCGAAAGTCTGCCGCTTGATGAGCGCAGGCAACTGACGGCTTTCCTTGTGTCGCTACGCCACAAAGAAATGTCCGGTTACCGCGAGAAGCTTGCGGCGAAGATCGACGACAAAGATCCTGCCAATTGGGTGTCTTTCGAGGAGTTTGACAAGCGAATCAGCGCCTGATGATGGGATACGGGCTGCTCATTTCGATGGATGTTCTGGAGTTCATCGAACGGCTTCCCCGCCGGACGCGGTTGGGGCTAAGGGCTGGCATTTCCGAGATAGGGAATGATCCCACCGGTTTTTCCGATGCAACCGAATACGATTCCACCGGCAGAATGGTGCAGATCACGGTGATCGGCGATTATGCGCTGACCTATTGGATCGACCATGCGGACAGGCATGTGAAAATTCTGGATATCCACTCCGCAGACCGCTGATCCGCATGAAATTCACCGAATCCCAACCAGAGGCGGCCAGGATCCTCCGCGAGATCAATGTCACCAAGGAAGGCTTCGCCCGCATGTTGGGCGTCTCCCTCGGCACCGTCCGTAAATGGGAGTGCGGAACCATCCAGCCCAGCGGCGCGGCGCGAACCCTGCTCAAGATCGCGGCGAATCATCCGGAGATTGTGAGGGAAGCGGTGGGAGCGTGATTCGCAACAAGGCGGGGCTGCCTGTGGCTGCCCGGCAACCCCAGCGAATCCCTTGCCCGTCTCTGGCAGCGGAAGGCAGCCACTCCATGCGCCAACAGCCATCCCTCGACCGATCAATATCACGCCCTTTGAATCCATCCCTCCTCCTCCCGTTTCTCCATGCGCCGATTTGAAATGTGAAATAGAGCGGACTGCCCCCACTGACGGCTGGTAAATCGAGAAGACTGGTCAACGAACCATCAGGTGTCATCTTTGCCACACGCTACCCGCTTACGCATAAAATCAAAAACAAACCAAGAAGTCTTATGAAACTAACAGGAAAAGAGCTTACGAAGCAGGTGGAGGACATTCTCTCCCCCCATGGTTTCAACAATCCGCATTTGGTTTCGGGGATCGTGGCACTTCTTGGGACAGGTCATCCCCTTACACTCGAAAAGATCGCGGGGATCAACCTGATGGGCTTCGCGCCGGGGCGTGACGCGGAAACGGACGAGGCGGCAAAGGAACTGGTGCGCGGACTCAAGCGGGACGTGCCGCTGGCGGAGCGCAAGGGACTGATCGCCATATTGGAAGAATTATCGCAGTAATTCGATCAAAGTTCAATTTGGATTCTCCCGCGGAAACCTCCCACCAAAGCACGCTCCCTAGGTTCAGCACAAAGCGAAACCCAAAGTTCATCGTCGGAAACGAAGTAGATCGCATCCTGCAGATAGCGTAAGCCGAGATCACAGCATCTGATAAGGCCATCTCCACAGCCCAGTCCGGTTCAGCGTGCCCGGTGGTGGGGGAATATCCGGTGATCCGCTCATGCCATTTCCCGCTTCTTGCTAGATCGTCAGTGAGCGCTCTGTCTGCGACTTTGTTCTCCTCTTCCGTCCATGTCGCGCCAGTGGTTGCGTATGCTGTGATGATAACGCATTCTTTAGGCCAGTCTGTAAAAGTTTGCTCCAAAAGGAAACGGCTCCAAAGTACGCGGGATAAATTTGTGAGGACATAAACATTAAGGAGTAAATTTACATAATTTAAATTAGTATATTTATCCATGAAAAAATCTTTTAACCCATGCGAAGAAGGGGGCGGATTTAGACCGTTTCTCAGAAGTTCGTTCATCTATGGCGAATGGGTTGCGCAGACGGATCGCAAGGTTTCGGGGCTGGCGAGCAGTTGCCGGATTGAGTCGAAGAGCTTGTCGGAGAGTTCCTCGCCGCG
>JBJONG010000054.1:0-16697 GCA_046051965.1 Verrucomicrobiota bacterium | reverse complement strand
CAGATCAGGCGTAAATCGGAAACGCATAACGGGAAGCGGCTGCCCCGCTAACACCGGCTCGGGCCTGTTCAACAACCGATAGCTTCGAGGTTCCGCTGCGCTTCACTCGAAGCTATCTTTGGGGTTCGCCTTGTGTTGTCTTCGTTGAATCATTCGTGCCTAATCAAAAATCTGTCGAGCTGGATGGCTTTGCCATCAAAATTGAAATCTCTTACGCCCGCTTCGGCGAGACTATTGCAGGACTTAACCGCTGTGTGCCTTTCGAAATCCTGATCATCAAAAGCCTGAATATCGAAGGGAGCTTCTAGGCTCCATCCAACAAGCCGGAACCAATAGAAGTCGTCTCCTTCTAGGTATCCGCGCGTTCTAATCTTGGATATCTCGCCGTGCAGTGTGATTCGCTGGCGAAATGGGGATGTTCCAACCATCCGATCGTCGTCTGATGTTCCGAAAATCAATCCGTTACCGATGTGATCGAGAGCGGCCAACGCTACGGCATCTGAATCCGAGGTGAATTGGATGAGCACAGAAGTGCCGTCCGAGAGAGTTATCGTGTCCATGAGTCCGGTTGTCTCAATGTGTTCATAACGTCCAGCACACTTCTTCCATCCGCCAACAGCTGAGATGAACAAGGGAGGACGAAATACCGCAAGCGCTACGCAGGTAATAGCGATTAGCGCAGCAAAAGAGATGGTGACGCGTCTTCTCATTATTGTGGCGAACGAGAAGAACATGCACCGGGGGGAAGGCCATGTCGAGCGTAAGCGACACGCAGGGCCGCCACCCGGTTGCGTGTTCGGCTTGTTAGATGTGAGGGCGGGTTCGAGTCGGCAAGCAGGGTCAGGCGACGCCGCCCGACCCGGTTCGTCTTCGCGCCCGAACGGAAAGAGGTCGGGAGATGCCGTCCTAACAGATATCACTTTGTCCAAGGGCTGATATTTTGGAACGTAAAGAGATCCGGTTTGGTGGAGGATGGGCGGAATCAGCAGCGGGAGGAGGAGCTGGGGGCGGGGAAACTTTCCCCGGCGATCAAGCCGGGGAGCCGCCCGTAATCCCGACCCCGGAGCCGACATAGGGCGGGAATTAACCTTGGCAGGGGCGCGGGGCGGGCTAAACCATGGCCATGCTCACCTTGGGAATACTCGGCTCCGGTGCCGGATCGAACATGCAGGCGATCCTTGACGCGATTGCGGCGGGGAGGTTGGCGGCGCGGATCGGCATCGTGCTTTCCGACAATCCGGACGCCTTCATTTTGGAACGGGCGCGGCGGCATGGCATCCGGGCGGAGGTGATGGATTGCGGGGGGCACCGGATGAAATTTCCCGAGGAGGCGCAGGAGGAGACGGCGCGGAAGCTGGCGGAGGCCGGGGTGGATCTGGTTTGCCTTGCGGGATTCATGCGGCTGGTGAAACGCCCGCTGCTCGACGCGTTTCCCGCCCGCATTCTGAACATCCACCCTTCCCTGCTCCCGGCTTTTCCGGGGCTGGAGGCTTGGCGGCAGGCGGTGGACGCGGGTGTTTCCGAAAGCGGGGTGACGGTGCATCTGGTGGATGCGGGCATGGACACGGGGCCCATCCTCGGGCAGGAAAGGGTTGCCGTTTTGCCCACTGACACGCCGGAGACGCTCCACGCCCGCCTACAGGTCGCCGAGCACCGGCTTTACCCGGAAATGATCACCCGATACGCCGCCATCCTCACCCCATGACACCGAACCTCCTCGCCCCCCTGCTGCGGCATCTCAGCGAGACCGTGATCGGCTCCGAAGAGGCCTCGCGCCTGCTGCTCACCGCCCTGCTGGGCAACGGCCACGTCCTCATCGAAGGTGCGCCCGGCATCGGCAAGACCATGCTCGCGCACACGCTGGCCAGCTCGATGGGCGGGGTTTTCAAAAGGGTGCAGTTCACCCCGGATCTGCTGCCCTCCGACCTGCTCGGCTACAACCTCTACCGCACCGCCACGGGCGGCTTCGAGTTCATCCCCGGGCCGGTGTTTTCCAACTGCCTGCTGGCGGACGAGATCAACCGCACCTCGCCGCGCGTGCAGTCCGCGCTGCTGGAGAGCATGAACGAAGGCCGCGTCACCATCGATGGCATCACCCGCGAGCTGCCACGGCCTTTCATCGTGATCGCCACCCAGAACGACACCCACGCCACCGGCACCTTTCCCCTGCCCGAGCCGCAGCTCGACCGCTTCCTGCTCTCACTCCAGATGACTTTGCCGGATGCGGAGAAACAGACGGAGATCCTGCTCTCCCACGCCGCGCGCGGGGCGGAGCCGGAGGCAGCGCCGGACTTCGATCTCGATGGCGAAACGATCCTTTCCCTCCAGAAAAAAGCGGCGGAGCTTCCCGTTTCGCTGGTGGTGGCGCAATACATCACCGCTCTCTGCGAGGCGCTGCGGCGGCTTGCCGGATCGGACGAAAGCGTGTCCGTCCGCGCCTCGCTGGCGATCCTGCGCGCCGCGCGGGCGAATGCGTTCCTTGAGTCCGCGCCCGCCGTGTATCCGGATCACGTGCAGGCGGTTTTCCCTGCCGTCATGCGCCACCGCATTCTTTCCGAGCAGGACTTCGATCCACTGGAACTCATCGGCCTCGTGCTGGCGAAAACGCCGGTGCCGTAGATCTACCCTAAAAAACACGAAAGCCCGACAGGCACGCGGAGCAAGGTGCGATCACTCATCGCCCGAAGGACCAGTGGGAACCGTAATCGAGCCTTTGTCCATTTCCACCCAGGTTATGACCGGTGTGGCCAATGACTCCTGGTCGAGGTGTATGATCACCACCCAATCACCCGGTGGGAGAGTGGGCATGGCCGGTATGGTCAGTATGTTCTGATTCTTCTTGTTGCCCACGGTGAGATCCAAGGTAGCACCGGGAAAACCACCTTGGACGAGGGGAACCACACTGCTTACTTCCCCGGCTTTCATTGTGATCGCCAGTGGTTCCGTAGCGCTTTTGACAAGTGTCCTCAATTCGCCATCGGGCAGGGCATTCAGGAAACGGATCTGCGGTTTTGCAGAGGTTTGAGTTTCTCCACGAGAGCGACCTTCGACAGTGGTGAGGCGTTGGGGAAATTTCCCGCCACCCGAGCTGACAAGTCCCAGCCCGGATTTGGGATAAAGCGAGAATCTGCTCGTGCCGACCTTCTCGTTCGTGGGTTCTACGACCACATTCGTATCCCACTGGCCGGCGGGCCATTTTACGAAGCCCGAGCCACGCCCGGCAGGCAGGCGGCGCATGGCGGGAAATCCGCCGATTTCCAAACGGCAAGGATCGCGTCCGATCGTGAGGTTCAGCCAGAAAATCTGGCTGTCCACCTCATCCCATTTCACAAGCATCGGATCGAAGCTGCCTGGAATGGGGACGTTGCGCTGCGAAATGATCCGGACCACAGCCACCAGTTCACCGGGGATTTCCAGTGTTTCGTCGCTCGTCTCGAAGAGTGAATCGCGATCCCTGTGGATGCACAGTTGGGGTTTGTCGTCCTCGTCGCCACAGAGGATGAAAAGATAGGGATCCAGAGGCGCGTCGGCCAATCGGGAGAAAATCACTTCGCCTTTCAGCCCTTCGCTACCGGTGAAGGTGACGGTGTTCTTCTCCCTGGATATCGGGATTTGGAATCCTTTTCCAAACATGGCTTTTTGCCCGCTTTGCTGCAAAGTCATCATGGCGCCGTGCATCGCATTCAGGATGAACGCTTCACCTTTGGGTGCATCCACGCGGATGGAACGGCTTTGCAGGTCGCCGTTCTTATCTGAAACGCTCACGATCACGATTTTTTGCCCAGCGGAGATTTCAAGATCAAAGGGAGCACCGGGGTTTGTCTCCGTGCCGATCTGGAACTTGTGTGTTCCGGGCGGGATGTTGCCCCAAGGGGTGGCTTTTCCGGGCGGCATTTTCCGGTAGGCGACTTTCCCATCCATCGCCAAATTCACCAGACCGGCATCGATGGTTCCCAAGTGAACCCATCGGAAAGCGGCCGCCGGAAGGGAAGGCGTGCTCACAAACAGGATCAGCGAAAGAAGGCGGAGGATTGATTTACAATGAACGTGCATAAAGCGTTTCAGGGTTGATGGATTTCAGCTCCCCCGTGTCGGCATCCCATGTGCATTTGAAAAATATGACTTTTTCCCGCATGCTCCGCCCGAGAACTTGCCCGTCGGTAGCGAGCACTTCGCCGGCACAGACAATCCGGTAGCAATGGCTGCGGGTTGTGACCAAATTCGCCGTGCGCATCATGGCCTCTTCGCGTGAGGAATCATTGCGGTTCAAAAGCCCGAGCTCGTTGCCCGCACTGTCTTCCGCAGGACTGTAGGTGGTGGCGCTGCCCCAAGCCTTCAACTCGCTGAGCTGACCCGGGGAATACAAGGGAAGTGCGTGTTTCCAATCCGTGATGTAGCTGCCGTCCGGCCTCCTCGCACCTTTTGTCAGGCGGTTCTTCAACTCCGTCGCCACGGCCTTGAAATCAAATTGGGAAGGGCTGCCCGCCGCGCCCAAGCGGAGATCGGGAAGTTCCATGACGAGTTCATGATTGCTCTTCACCCCGGTGCTCAGCTCGAAGTTCTTGTGGCTGTTCAGGTTGACGCGCCCTCGCCACAAGAGTTCGCCAAACTCATCGCTGTTCATGCTCTTCCCGTCCCCTGTGATCGTGAAAATGTCCATGATGTTCCATGGCTTGGCGTCCAGGTGATCGGCCTCGGAAGTGCCGGCCAAGGTGGCTTGCGAGCGTTGGCCAATGGCCAGAGTGCCGCCTCCACGGAAAGGAGAGAGCATTCCGTTGCCGAAATGGCCGTTGACGGCTCCCCGTCCGGCGGGATGGGTCCATGAAGGATCGAAGATACGACCCAGCTCGGCCACCGAGCGCATCGGGCGGTTTTCAACCCGGGTGATCCCTTGCAATGGATTGTTGATGGTTTGCAGGGACGGCCTGTCCAACCAGAAATTGAAATCCTGATAATTGTATCCACCAAGGCCGTTGTTGACCGAGCCCATATTTCCGGGCTTGTTGCCGGACCAGTCCCGCTCCGGAGCGTGACTCGTGAGCGTGCTGTTTTTGTCATACATTCTCAGCGGTGTCATTCGCGGATCGTTGAGCCGGTTTCCCTTCAACGAACCACTGTTCCCGGGGCCTACCGAAACAACACCATCTGCCGGAGCCTCACTCATGAACATATAATTCGTGGCGTGCAGCCATTCACCTGTTGCGGCATTGAGCAGAACATGGGCTTGGCGGACATGTCCGTCCGGCTGTTTGTTCCCGCCCGCATCACGGAACGCGTTCCATGTTGTGCCACGATCCTCGGTGCTGTCGCGTGTGTAGATGCGGGTGATGTCGAAAACCTTGATCTCGTTCGGCGCGAAGCTGATGGGATTTCCGGAGTTCAATGGAAAAACCAGTTCCGTTTCCTCGGGAATGTTATCCTGATCAATGGCACCGAAGACGACTCCCAGGATTTGCTGCATCCACAGGGAACGAATCTCGTAGCTTGAGGCCGGAATCTCATTCGCATCCATGTTCCACAATTCGAACCGATATGTGACTGGGATTTCGTATCGATAGAGCGCACCTGGCCCGGGCAAGGAGGTGCGTTTTACAGTGCTGTTGGCCTTGAAATTGTCGGAAGCCCCGCGGCAATTCCAAATGACCTGGACTTCGTTGATACGGATCGTGCGGTCGGCTCCGAAGTAGCCCGGCCTAGGTACGTCTCTCATGAGCAAAACGGGAGATGTTCCGGGATTCGGATTGCCGTAGTCCAGGGCGGCGAGTGAGGCTGGCTGAGTGGGGATGTTGTCCGTGTCGAGGTAGTCGATCAGCGAGGCGGAAATGGTGCTGAACTGCTCTTTGCGTAGGTCTGATGCAAAGGGATTTGACGAGGAGAGCGTCTGGTAAATCGGTGCGGCGGTTCCACTACCTGTCCAGTAGTTGAGATTCCGTTTGTTGAAAAAACCCTGAGCGCCTGTGGACATCCATTCCGTGAGCCTTTCCACGCGCTCGTCCACGCTGCCTTGGGTGAGGTGCCCGCTCCAATTCAGATTCCTTTTGAGGCGGCCACGCAGAGGTAGCTGGTGGCCGTTTTTTTCGAATGCACCCGACTGTGCATAGGCAGGTGCATGAGCGATGACATCATACCCGCGGCTAAATGCGGTGGACACATACGATAGTTCCCGGGGGAATTTTACCTCCCCCAAAACCGCTCCCGCCGAGTCAGCGGTGCGCCAGTTGGCTTGTTTGGCGGCATCTTCCTCGTCCAATTCAACCTGCTCAAAAAAGGGAATCTCCGCAGGGCCGCTTCCGTCCTCGCGGGTTTGGATCCCAATCTGGGTGACATCGAGGCGTGCGCTTTCGTCATCGATCCAGACGGCGTAGCGAATCTGCCTGCCATCGGGGTCTGTGCCAAAACTTTGCCAACGGGCAAGGCAGGCACCGGTCATTTCTCCCAGCGTGTGATTGGAGTTGAAGTCAAACACATCCTTGTCGCCTTTCTGAAAATCCGTGAAAAGAAGATCCGGATCATCGCCACACGTGCCCAGCCATATGGTGTTTTCATTGCCAAGAAACGGCTGGCCTGCGGTAGTCCCCATGTCAAACTCGGGTCTCCCTGCGGTGAGTGCGAGAAGGGATCCCGGCGTGCTGTCTCCGCCCGGGTGGTAGGCCCAGGTCGCAAACGCGGCACCTCCCACTTCGGTGCGGTTCAGGAAGGCGGTGATTTGTTCGATCGCTACCGCCAAGCCGGATTCCACAGCCAGATCCGCGCGGGCGGAGTCGGAGTAGGAGCGGGCGGTCTTGCTTTCGAGGGAAAGGACAGTGAGCAGGCCGATTAGGAGCAGGGAGAGACCGGCGATGGCAAGGATCGTCATCGGCAGGGCGAAGCCTGGGCGCTTTGCGCCGATCAGGGACGGAGGACGGGGGATGTAAGATCGAAACCTCATTTCGCGATGGCGATCGTGCGGGTGAAAGTGCGGATGTGCGCTAGCTCGTTCTCACGCGGCGCGGTGGCGAGGCGATTCCATTCCGCACGCGTCTTGAAACGCTGGGCGGTGGAGTCGTCGATGAAGCGGATGGTTAGCTCTATGACGGACGGGGGCTGGAGCGGGTTTCCAGTCCAGTCGGCCAGAACTGGTGGCGAACCGGAATAATGGCGCGGCCTGGCGGCAAAGCCGATGACGTTGGCGACGATGGGTTCGTCCAGGGCCGGGTCGTCAGGCGGGAAGTCTGGTGTGCCGGGGTTTTCCAGGAAAGATTGGGTCAGCGCCGGGTCGCGGGCGGCGCGGAAAAGCTTCGGGGATTCGGTGCTGGCCGTATCCTGTGAAAAGGCGACGCGGTAGGAAACGAGGTTGAGATCGCCGGGTTTTTCGGCTTGTTGCTCGTCGTTGGAAAGGGTTCTGACGAACGCGATTTGATCCGAGGACTCCACACCGCTGCCGCTGCCTTTCTCATGAACCAGCGGCGTGCCGGGGAGCCGGGTGGAAAGCTCGCTCCCGAAGAACTGGATGAAGGCGCGCGCCTGCGAGATCGTGTTCACGGCGCGTTGGGTGCGGGTGTAGCTGTCGGTGGATGCGCCGACCATGGAGAAAAGGGCGAGCATGATGATCGAGGTGATGGCCATGGCGATCAGCAGCTCCACCATCGTTAAGCCGCGCTGGAATGGACGGGGAAATTTCACAAGGTGCCGTGGCGCGGACTGATGATCTGGTAGCGGAGGTCGCTGCGTTTGGCGGCGGCTGCCTTGGCGGGATGGAGGACGCGGATGGTCAGCAGGGAAAGCTTGTCGTGCTCCACCGCAAGGCTGGGCGGGCGGTGAGCCTCGCCATGGACGGCGATGAGATAGCTGGCATTGGGGATTTGGGAAGGAGCGGTGAGATCGGCGGGAGTTCCTTTCACAAGAAATTTCCCGTCCGAATCGAAGGCGAGGATTTCCGGCGTGGTGGCATCCGCGAACGTGGGGAAATTCAGGGAGGTGCCGAAAGCGGACGCCGGCGCGGGAACCGCCCATGCGGAGAGGATTTCCCGTTGCACCTCGCGGGCGAGCCATGCGGAGCGGGTGTCTGCTTCCGCGCTGAGGCGCGTGTTGTTGGCGGAGCCTGTCGCGGCGAGGATCAGGGGGATCACGAAGGCCACCACGCCGATGGCGATGACCACTTCCGAGAGGGCCATGCCGTGCTTCGGGCGTTTTCGGCAGAGTTTCATCAAGGCTGGATGGAGCGGATCCGCCCGGTGAGGCGGTTTACCTGGAGAAACTCGAAGACAGGTTTGCCGTCTGCTGTCCGGGTCAGCGAAAGGGAGTCGCCGCTTCTCGCCGCGCGGGCGATGGCGATGTTTGTTTCTGAGGAGGGCAGGACAATCTGACCGTTCGGAGCGAAGACGATAAGATGGCATGTGACGGCTCTGCCTTTGTAGTTTGTGAGCAGCGTTTCTGCGGAATCCACGATGGTGGGCTTGGGCGATGAGATCAGGGAGGCGGGAATGATATGGAAATTCCCCGGCAAGGTTTCCCAACGCTGAAGCTGTTGCTCGACGCCGTTTTCATCTTTTACCGGCTCATATTTAGCCCCGTTTTTCGCGACTTTGAACAGTGTGATCGCCCTGATGCCAAGTTCGCCGCCGCTAGCGAGGACGGGGACCGCGACGGCGGTGGGGGAGCCGGAGGCGATGGCTTGGGCGCGTGCGCGTTGAAGTTGTGCTTTGACCATTTCCCGTGAGACTTGGCGGGCGCTGTTCGCCGGGTCTGAAAAAACCGGGACGGCCACGGCCATCAGCACCGTCACGATGGCGATCACCGCCAAAAGCTCAACCAAGCTGAAGGCCGGGAGGCTCCGGCAATCATGCTTCTTTCTCTGTGGGGCGGCTTGCATCAACAGGGTTGGCACGGCAGATCGCGTATTTAACGACCCAGCATTTCACGCGCCACGACCCAGTAAATACGGAAATGCCCCATAGCCATGGGAGAATTCGTGGAGATTTCGTCACAGGAGGAAATTTCCCGACTAAACGAGCAGATCCGCGAAGCCGCAGAAAATCCGGGAATCGCCCGGGGGCAGGGCAGCAAGGCTCTCCGGACGATCAAGGTGCTCAGCGCACAAGTCCTCAAACTCGGCAGGCGTTTTCATCCGGCGGATTTCCCGCTCGAAGTCCGCGTCGATGCCCTCGCAGATGTAGATCAGCGTTTTTTTCATGCGCTGGATGTGCAGAAGCGGATCGAAATCCGGGTGCTCGCGGGCGAGTTCCTCGGAAAGCTCGCGGATGTAGTCGAGGAGATCGCGGCGGGTGGGTAAGGGGCTTTTCGTTCCGTGAAACGCGTCGCCGATGCGGGCGAAAATCCACGGATTGCGGATCGCTCCTCGTCCGACCATCAGGCCGGCTGCGCCAGTCATGCGGTGGTAGGCGAGGGCGGTTTCCGCATCGACCACGTTTCCGTTTGCGATCACGGGGCAGGGCATGGTTTCTGCGGCGAGTTTTACGAAATCGGGTTTGACCGGGGTGGCGTAGCGATCCTCCACCGTCCGCCCGTGGATGGTGAGGCCGTCGATGGCGTGTTTGCGGAAAATTTCCAGCAGTTTGGGAAATCCGTCGGGCGAGTGGTAGCCGAGGCGCGTTTTCACCGTGAAACGCCCCGGAATCGCGTCCCGCAGGGCACCGAGGATCGCATCGACTTTGTCCGGATCGCGCAGCAGGCCGCCGCCCGCGTCCTTTCGGCATACGACGGGTGCGGGGCAACCGAGGTTTAAGTCGATCCCTGCGATGGGATATTCCGCAAGTTCCCGCGCCGTCCGCACGAGATCCGGGATTTCCTTTCCGATCATTTGCGCGAAGACCGGGCGATCGGTTTCATTCTCGGAGATCGAGCGGAGGATATAGGCGTTGAGCCCGGAATGCGGGTGGACGCGGAAGTATTCCGTCACGAACCAATCGGGCGCGCCGCGCCGTGCCAGCACCCGCATGAAGGGCAGGTCGGTCACGTCCTGCATCGGTGCGAGGACGAGCGCGGGGCGGGCGGCTGGCAGAAGGTCACGCATGGGCGCAGTCAGGAAATGGATTGACAATCAAGCCCGCTCCCTAATGCTGGAAACGAACAACAACCAAGGGATTAAAGTGGATAGTGACCTGTTGCATACGGAAAAAATCCTGTCGGATCGGAAAACCTTTTTCCTCGACCTCAAGCAGAACTCACGCGGCATGGTGGTGAAGATCACGGAAGATGTCGGCGGCAACCGGGACACGATCATGGTGCCAGTTGAGATCCTCGGTGATTTCATCGCCGCGCTGACGGACATCAAGGCGACGGCCGACGAGCAGGAGTGAGGCACGATTGCCCTCGTTTCCGCTTGATGGGCTTCGGCATCGTAGCGAGTATGCGTGGTACCGAATGCACCGCACCTCCGTCAATATCTCCCGCCTGGTTTATCTGTTGGTTTGTCAAGGCGCGGGCATGGCCATCGCCCTTAGCACCAAGGGGACAACCATAGAAATCTCAGTCACCCTCGGCCTGCTTGTCGGCCTCGCCGTCGGTATCGTCTTCATCGGTGTCGAGCGGTTGATGGAAGATTTCACGCTGCGCGGGTTCTCCACCGCCACCTTCGGCCTCGGGGTGGGTCTTCTCTGTGCGTGGCTGCTCACCCGCGTGCAGGTCTCCACCCTTCTGGAACTCGCCTTTCACAACAAAATCGCCCGCGCCGAGGACGGCGAGACTCTCGCAACCTCCTTGCGGCTCGCCCTTGATGTCACGCTTTTCGCCAGCCTTGGTTTCCTCGGAACCGTTCTCGCCCTCCGCAGCAACCGGGACGACTTTGCGTTTATCATCCCCTATGTTCGTTTTCGCCAGGACGCCAGTTCCGGCCAGCCCATCGTGCTCGATGCCGAGAGCGTAATGGACGGGCGGATCCTTGGTCTGCTCTCCTCGGGTTTCATCAGCGGTCGGCTCATCGTTGGCCAATACGTCCTTGAAGAAATCCAGACTCTCGCCAACGAGGGGGCGAACGGCCAGCGCCAGCGTGCCCAACGAGGCTTGCAGAACCTCGAAAAAATGCAGTCCTCACCGGATGTGCAGATTTCCATCCACGATACGAGGATCACCACGGAGGATCAAACCCTGCACGCCCGTCTCATCGAGACCGCAAAGTTTTACGGAGCGCGCTTGCTAACGCTTGAGGACAGCCTGGCCAAGATCGCGAAACTCCAAGGCGTGTCCGTGCTCAATCTCAATGAACTCGATGTCGCACTGCGTCCGTCCATCGCCGTTGGCGAGCGCCTGCGGGTTCCGCTGGTAAGGCCGGGCAAGGAAGATCACCAGGCGGTCGGTTACCTGCCGGATGGCTGCATGATCGTGGTGAATCAAGCTTCGGGAGACATCGGGAAAACGGTGGATGTCGTCGTTGTCACCACCCTCCAGACCGCCGGTGGCATGCTCATTTTCGGCGAGATAGCCCGCTCCTAGCAGAGCGTGAAAACAGTGACTTCCGGCCTGACGTTGAAGCGGACTTGGCGCAGATATCCCAGTGCACGGTTGATGTAGAGATCACGCCCATCCGGCAGCGCGATGTGCCCTGCGGTATAGAGCTTGTTACGGACGGGCAACACCGGCGGCGGCAGAAAGGGCGGCTTGCATTGTCCTCCGTGCGTATGCCCTGCGAGGATCCAGCCCCGGTAACCGCTCCAATCGCCTTGATCCAGCGAGTCCGGATTGTGCGCCAGCGCCAACACCGCCTTTCCCGGAATCATCGCGGAAAGCCCCGCCGCGAGATCGAATTTTCCCGCCCACAGATCTCCAAGGCCGAGTATCTGCAAGCCGCCGATGTCGAGCACCTCGTTGCACAAAACCGGTATCCCGACCTTGTCGAGAGCGCCCGTGATTTTCTCCTCCCAGTTCGCATCCGCCCAGTTCACGCCGTAATCGTGGTTCCCGAGAACCGCCGCAGAGCCGATCCTGCCGGTGGGAAGATGCGGGAAAACCCTTGCCATGCCAGCCTCCGTCCCCTCGTCCAGGGTCACGAAATCCCCTGTATAAACGACGATGTCCGGCTTCAGCGCGGCGACGCGATTCAGGCTTTGGATCAGGAAATCCGATGAGACCCGCGCCGAGACATGGATGTCGCTGATCTGGACCAGAGTTTTCCCCTTGAGCGCTGAGGGCAAGCTCCGGACAGGCAGTTCCCGCTCCACGACTTCCAGGAAAAACGGCTCCACCAGCGCGGCGTATCCAAGTGCCGCGCCTCCCCCGAACAGCCCGAAACGAAGGATATTCCGGCGGGTGAAATGTTTTCTTTTCATCGGTTGGCCGTGCATACTCACTGCCACTCTATCCCACAACCCGCCATTTTTCCAATCACCCGACCATGACCGGCAATCGAAAAACACCGCCCATCCCGGAAATTGCCGCCCGCTTCATACTGCCCGGCCCTGTGATCGCCCAAGAGGAAATCCCCACCGGCCTGATCAACACCACCTACGTTGTCACCTGTTCCAGCGGTTCCTCGGAAAAGCGCTATATTCTCCAATCCATAAACTCCGCCATCTTCCCAGAGCCAGGGAAAGTGATGGAAAACATCTTCCATGTCACCGGCCACATCGGCGCGCGTGATCCCGGAACCGAGCAACTCCAACTCATTCCCACCCATGGCGGCCTTAGCTGGCTCACCCTGCCCGACCGCACCGTCTGGCGCTGCTACCCCTTCCATGAAGGCACCCAGACGTTTGTGAAAATCGACTCGCCTGACCTTGCCTACCGCGCCGCCGCCGCCTTCGGAAACTTCCAGGCGAAGCTCTCGGATCTCGATCCCGCCACCCTCCACGAGACCATCCCCGCCTTCCACCACACCCCCACCCACTTTGCGAAACTTCTCGCCGCCGCCGAGAAAGACCCCTTCGGACGCCTCGCCAACGCCCGCGCGGATCTCGATTTCATCCTCACCCAGAAACACCTCACCACCCTCCTCGTCGATGCCGGCCTACCCCTACGCATCACCCACAACGACACCAAGATCTCCAACATCCTGTTTCCCACCGATCCCGGCCTCCCGCCGATTGTCATCGATCTCGACACGGTCATGCCCGGCCTCGCGCTTTTCGACTACGGCGATCTCGTCCGCTCCGCCGCCTCCACCGCGGATGAGAACGAGACCGATCCCGGAAAAATCCGTCTTGATACCACCCTGGCCGCTGCCCTTACCGAGGGCTACCTCTCAACCGCCTCCGGCTTCCTCACGCCGGAGGAAAAAGCCCTGCTGCCGTACGCGCCCAAGGTCATCACCCTGGAGCTCGCCATCCGTTTCCTCACCGACCACCTCCTCGGCGGCGTCTATTTCCGCTCCGATTACGAAGGCCACAACCTCATGCGCGCGCGCAACCAGCTCACCCTGCTGCGCTCCATGTGAGGGCGCCTTGCATTTCAAGGAGGTGTGTTACCCAATGCGAAAGGATCCGCCACTTCCGAGGAAAGTGTCGGGGTCGCTGTGTCGTGGGATGCAGTGCGCTCTAGGCGAAACGAGTGTCCAGGAAATCCAGCAGATCCGCCCTTGAGTGGAAACCATGCCTCGCCTTGCGGTGCGGATCGGGCGGCGTTTCCCACCTTGCGGCGAGGCTGCGGGAATCGATGACACGCGAAGGTATCCCCAGATCCCGCGCCTCCTCCACCGTTTCCCCCGTCCCGCCCGCGCCTTTCTGCGGCTCGCCGTTCCATGCGAAAATAAACGCGTCCGCCCATTCCAGCAGCAGCCGCGAGACGATCTGATAGGCCTCCGGAGCCTCCTTGCCGCCGGGAGCGACGTATCTCGCAAGCGCCACCCCGCTGAGCCGCTGCGCCATCGCCCATTCCTCCTCGTCCTCGAAATCCTCCGAGAAACGCTCTTCGGGAAACGGCAATATCACGATCGCGGGGATGCGCAGCTCCACGCAGGATTTCAGGAAAATAAGATCCGCCCCGGCCGCCGCGCTGGAGATTGCGATCATGCGGTTTCCCAACAGCCCTTTCATCGCGACGAGCTCGCGGCGGATCGCCTCGCGCAAAGCCTCCTTGTCCGTCACCATGCGGTGACCTGCGAAGCCGAGGAGCTTCGGTTGATCCGACGCGTCACTCATCGTCGAAATGCGATAGTTTCACCACCTTCACCGCGTGATCCGCACCCACCTCGCAGAGGAAATCCATCAGCTCGAGGTTGTCCAAGGTGAAGCCCTTCTTCGTCACCTTCTCCGCCTTGCGCAGGTCGTCGTCGGTGAAGACCTTGTCATAGCGGGCGTAAAGGTATTCCGGTTTCTCCGAAGGCCGCGTCAGCGCGCCCACCTCGCCGTCGATGGGCGGCCCGTAGCGGCACTCGCCGTGCACGCGGCAGAGGAGATCCTGGTATCGCTGGAAGGAATCGATCAGCGCCGAAGGCAAATTTTTCGCCTGAGAAAGCACATCGAGCGCATGCTTCGTGCGACCGCCCTTCGTGCCGCCCGTGCCGATGGATACCAGCGACATCCGCCCCGCGCCGCTTTTCCAGCCGAGGTTGTATTCCGGCAGCGTGGCCATGATTTTCATCAGGTAGGCCGGGTTGTTGAAGGGCGTCACCCCGCCGTCCTCGAACGCGAACTCCAGCTCCTCGCCGCGCTCGCCTTTCAGTTTCACGACCTCCGGCGGGAAAAAGGTCGGCGCCGCCGTGCTCGCGCGGACAAGCTGCCACAGCGGGATGCGCAGGTTGCTGTCGGGCAGCGAGGGATCGTTGTATTTCGCAAGGGGGTTGTTGGAAATCGGCCAGGGCGAACCCGTCGTCGCATTCCGCGCCACCACCAGCAGCAAGGTCTTGAGTTTCGCCGTCCCGAAATCCGCAGGCCGCCCGTCGGCCTCGGTGAAAAAGTTTTTTAGGAAATCCGTCAGCCCTTCCGCCACGAACTTATGGCTCGTGAAGCGCTTGGTGAGCCCCGACTTCGTGAACATCGCGATCGCGTTCTTGCGGTAAAGCCCCTCGATCTCCTCCACCGAAAGCCCCCACGAAAGGAAGGCCGCGATGATCGCCCCCGTGCTCGTCCCGCCGATGTATTGGAAATGATCCGAAAGCACCAGATCCGGCTTTCCGGTCTTCTCCCGCAGCAGCGCCTCGATACGCTTCGCATACTGCAACGCGAACAGCCCGCGTATCCCCCCGCCATCAAACGACAGCAGCCGCGCCCGGCCCGAAGGTTGTTCCGTGATTGCTTTCATCGCGGAGGATCATTGCCGGGGAGGGCAGGTTCTCAAGGAAATTGGGAATATGGCTTTGTAAGCAATTTCTTCCGGCTTCGAGGAGGATTGCTGTTGTCGCCAAAAAATAACCATGTATAAGGTTTGCGTGAGCAAAAAAACCGATACCTATTCTGTGTCCCAGGTAGCAGATATTTTCTCTGTTTCAAAGGAGACAGTCCGAAGGTGGGACAAAGTTGGCAAGCTCGTTCCCACACGCCAGAAAGGAAATCGCTACCGAGTTTATTCGGAGAACCAATTGAGGCTCTTTGATGAGGGAAACGTATTTTTCCAGCAAGGTATTGTCGACAACAGGGTGGAACCAGTCCGTCCCTTCAGCTTGGTGGAGCTTTTTGCGGGAGCGGGAGGCCTTGCTCTTGGTCTCGAAAAAGCCGGACTGAAATCGGTATTAGTCAACGAGATCGATAGGGATGCATGCAAAACGCTCAGGGCGAATCGCCCCGCCTGGAACATCGTTGAGAGCAGCATCTCGGAAGTGGATTTCAAACCTTATCGCGGGAAGGTTGACATCCTCACCGGCGGCTTCCCATGCCAAGCATTCAGTTACGCGGGCAAGAAACTCGGATTCGAGGACACCAGAGGCACTTTGTTTTTTGAATACGCCAGGGCCGTAAAGGAGACTCGCCCGGCCATGATTGTCGCGGAAAACGTCCGCGGCCTCCTAAAACACGAAAACGGGCGCACGCTGCAAACCATGCTTTCGGTAATTCGTGATCTTGGTTACGAACCCATCGAGCCGAGGGTTCTCAAGGCTCTCCATCACCGCGTCCCTCAGAAAAGGGAACGGTTGATTCTGGTGGCATTCAGAAAAGATGTTGCTCCCCTGGTCACCTTTCGTTGGCCAGCCCCTACAGGTAAGATCTATACTCTTAGGGACGCCCTGAAAAAAGGGGAACTGTTCCCCAAATCCGTTCCCAAGTCGGAAGGCCAGAAATATCCGGAGTCAAAACGCACCGTCATGGAGTTGGTTCCTCCCGGGGGATACTGGCGCGACCTGCCCGTTGACATACAGAAGTCTTACATGATGCGCAGCTACTACCTGGGAGGCGGCAAAACCGGCATGGCAAGACGCATGAGCTGGGACGAACCGTGCCTAACTTTGACTTGCGCACCAGCTCAGAAGCAAACCGAACGTTGCCATCCTGATGAGACAAGGCCGTTCACAACCAGGGAATACGCTAGGATTCAAACATTCCCAGACGAATGGAATTTCTGCGGCTCCCAATCTTCGATCTACAAGCAGATAGGCAACGCTGTTCCTGTCAATCTGGCAGAACAACTTGGATATTCGCTGGTTGATGCGATGAACCAGATCTCCAATAGACAGGCTCAAGGGGCAAAGGCTGTCTGAAAGTAGCGTAACCCCAAAGATAGCTTCGAGTGAAGCGCAGCGGAACCTCGAAGCTATCGGTTGTTGAACAGGCCCGAGCCGGTGTTAGCGGGGCAGCCGCTTCCCGTTATGCGTTTCCGATTTACGCCTGATCTGG
>JBJONG010000053.1:0-16900 GCA_046051965.1 Verrucomicrobiota bacterium | reverse complement strand
CCTCACCGTGCTGATAGGGCGACATGGTGCCGGGATCGACGTTGAGGTAGGGGTCGAATTTCTGCATCAGCACCTTGAGACCGCGGGCTTCCAGGAGCGTGCCGATGGAGGCGGCAGCGAGGCCTTTTCCAAGAGAGGATACGACGCCGCCGGTTACGAAGATGTATTTCATGTTAAATACTAAATTTTAAATTTTAAACACTAAGGAAGAAGGGAAAGGAGGCGCTCGATTTCGAGGGCTTGTTCGGGGGTATCGACGCCGGGGGAGGTGTCGTTGGTGAGGAGAACGCGGATGTTGGCACCGTTTTCGAGGGCACGGAGCTGTTCGAGGGACTCCGCTTGTTCGAGGGGCGAGGGCGGCCAGGTGACGAAGGTTTCGAGGAAATCGCGGCGGTATCCGTAGATTCCCTTGTGGCGGAGGACTTGCAAGCCGGGGACGGGGTTGCGGAAATATGGCAAGGGCGAGCGGGAGAAATAGAGGGCGTGGCCGTTCTGTTTGAGGACGGTTTTTACCACATTGGGATCGGCCACGGCGGGATCGGCGGGATCGAGCGGATTGGCAGCGGTGACCATGTGGAGGCCGGGATCGTCGATGAGTGCCTGGGCGAGTTGATCGATGAGCGCGGGGTCGATGAGCGGTTCGTCGCCCTGGATGTTGAGGATGTGGGTGGCTCCGGGCACTTGTTTCGCGACCTCCGCGAGACGGTCGGTGCCGGTCGGGTGGTCGGGCGAGGTCATCACGGCCTTCCCGCCAAACGCGTTCACCGCCGAGACGATGCGCTCGTCATCGGTGGCGACGAGGATCTCCGCGAGCTTCGTGGAAGACTGGCAGCGCTCCCAAACGTGCTGGATCAAGGGTTTTCCCGCGATGAGATGAAGGGGTTTTCCCGGAAAGCGGGTGGAACCCCAGCGCGCCGGAAGGATGCCGATGATGTGATGCGTTGAGGCTGGTTGGGACACGAAATAGAATAGGCTGCGCCAAGCTACGGAGAGCCCGACGGGGTCGGCAAGAACGGTTTGGAAAAAGTTGGAAAAGCTGCAAGGGCGAAGCCTTTCGAGTGCGGGGAGAACCACCGCTTTTGCATGCCTAGGCCGGAAACAGCCTTGGCTGAACAAAAGCGGTGGTTCTCCCCGCACTCAAAAGCTTCGCGCCGCTGTCAATGAAGGTGCAATTCGAAGCGCTCGGTTGCGCCTTTGGCGTCGGGAGCGGTTTTGATCGTGAGGATCATCGGGATGTGCTCTCCGGCAGGCAGGGCTTTATCGGAAACAAGGACGTCGGCGTCTTTCCCGGTTCCTTTGGCGAAAGTGAGTTTCACCGGGGCGGAGCGTTCTCCGGCGATGCCGGTGATGGTTTGTTCGCCAAGCGCGACGGCCTTGAGATCCTTGTCGAGGAAAACGATGCGGGCTTTGCGATCCTTGTCCACGGTGACTTCGATGGAGAAGCCTGCCTTGGATTGGATGACGTGGCCGCCGTTGGGGCCTTGGTTCACGTTTTCCTCGTGTTTGTGCTCCTCTTCATGGTCGTGATCCCCCGCCGCGAAGGCAAAAGGGGCGACAAGGAGGGCGAGCATGGTGGTCAGTGTTGTTGTTTTCATGGTTTGGTTTGTCTGGGATCAGTGGGCGGCCGGCGCGTTGAGAGCGAGGGCTTTCAGGGCGGCCTTTTTGCCGAAAAGACGGAACACGGCGGGCGTGACGGCGAAATCCAGCAAGGTGGAGGAAACCAGCCCGCCAACGATGCAGATGGCGACGGGGCTGAGGATTTCCTTACCCGGCTCGCCCATGGCGATGACGAAGGGAATCAGCGCGATGCCCGCCGAGAGTGCGGTCATGGTGACGGGGACGAAGCGTTCCAGCGTGCCACGCTCGATCATGGCGTAGGTGAAGCCCTCGCCCTCGTGTTTCATCAGATGGAGGTAGTGGGAAATCATCATGATGCCGTTGCGGGCGGCGATGCCACCGACAGCGATGAAACCGACCAAGGTGGCGATGCTGATGTTTCCGACCAAGATCCATGTGAGGGCGAGGCTGCCCATGATGGCGAGCGGAAGGTTCAGCAGAACCTGAAAGGCGAGGATGAGGCTGCGGAAATAAGACCAAAGCAGCAGCACAATGACCAGCAGCACCGCTGCGAAGAGGATGGCGATGCGTCTTGTGGCGGCTTGCTGCGCCTGGAAATCGCCCTCGTAGCTGATGAAATATCCTTCCGGAATCGGGACTTGTGCATCGACCTTTTCCCGAAGCTGGCGGACGAGTTCGCCCGCATCGCGCTCGCTGGGCTTGATCGCGACGACGTAGCGGCGCTGGGTGTTTTCCCGATAAACCGAACTGGGGCCGGACGCCTCGCGGACATCGGCGACGAGATGCAGCGGGATGTGATCGCCGGCCTTGGTATGGATCGGCAAATCACGGATCGTCTCGGCATCCATGCGGCGGTCTTCGGGGAGGCGGATGGCGAGGTCGATGGTGCGTTGGTTTTCGCGGAGTTGGGCGACGATGGAGCCGCCCAAGAGGGTGGAGAGTTCCGCATTCAGTTCCCCGGGTGTGACGCCGTGGGCGAAGGCCCGGTCGCGATCCAGCTCGATGCGGAGCTGGGGAATCTGCGCCTGCATGTCGAGCTTGGCGTCTTCGAGGCCGGGAATGGTTTGGGAAATATCACGGATCTTCTCGCCCATCGTGGTGATGGTTTGCAGATCCGGTCCGAAAATTTTCACAGCCACGGGCGAACTCACTCCACTGAGGAGGTGGCTGATGCGGTGGGACAGTGGTCCGGAAATAATGCTGAAGGTGCCGGGCACCGTGCGGATGCGATCACGGATGTCATCGAGCACCTCTTTCATCGGACGGCCATCGGCGTCCTTTTTGAAATCGATGTCGAACTCGACGTTGTTCACGGGCACGACATGATCGCTGCGCTCGGCGCGGCCGATGCGGCGGCCGATGTTTTTGATTTCCGGTATGTCGAGGATCTGGTCTTCGATGGCTTTGGCGAGGACTTCCATTTCCGCAAGCGAGGTTCCCGGTGCGGCTCCGGTGGTGATGACAGCGGTCTCTTCATGGAAAGCGGGGAGGAAATCCTTGCCCATTTTCGGATAGAGTGTGAGGGACAGTGCCAAAAGGGTGGAGCTGATGGCGATAACGATCACGGGTTGGCGCAGGCTCAGGCGGAGGATGGTGTGTTTCAGTGAGAATTTCAGGAAACGAACGAAGCGACCATCGGTGTGTGAGTCGGCATCATCCTTGGGTTTCACTTTCAGGATCAGCGAGCAAAGCACGGGAATGGCTGTTAGAGAGACCACGAACGAGGCGGTCATGCTGATGATGGTGGCGATGGCGATGGGGGCGAAGAGTTTCCCCTCCACGCCGGAAAGCCCGAGCAAGGGCAGGAACACCAGCACGATGAGGATGGTGGCGTAGAGGATGGAGTTGCGCACTTCGCCGGAGGCTTTCGCGATGACTTCGAGCTTCGGCAGCGGTTCCTTGAGGCGGGCGTTTTCCTTAAGGCGGCGGAAGACGTTTTCGACATCGACGATGGCATCATCCACGACCATGCCGATGGCCACCGCAAGACCGCCGAGGGTCATGCTGTTCACGCTGAGTCCAAGCCATTTGAAGGTCAGCAATGTGACCGCGAAACTAAGCGGCATGGCCATAAGAGTGATGAAGGTGGTGCGCAGGCTCAGCAGGAAAAGCAACAGCACGAGGGTGACCATGACCGCGCCTTCGATGATGGCTTTGTTGAGGTTGCCAATGGCGCTGTCGATGAAATCGCGTTGGCGGAAAAGCACGGTGGCCTCGACTCCGGCTGGCAGGGACGGCTGGAGCTGCGCGATCGCCGCCTCGATTTTTTCGGACAGCGTAATGGTGTCGAAGCCGGGCGATTTCACGACACTCATGATTACGCCGGGGCTTCCGTTTACGGCGGCATCGCCGCGCTTCGGCTCGGTGCCCCATGTGACCGAGGCGACATCGGAAATGGCAATGGGGCGCCCGTTTGCCTTTTTGATCACCGTTCGGGCGATTTCATCGGGATCGGTGGTCATGGCGAGGTTGCGCACCATGATTTCCTGCGGGCCGCTGTCGATGAATCCGCCGGTGGTGTTGGAGGCGGCTTCGCGGGCGGCTTGTTCGAGTTCCTCGATGGTCACGCCGTTGGCCTGCATGCGCCATGGGTCGGGTTGCACCTGCATCTGCTTCACACCGCCGCCCATGTTGAGCACTTCGGCAACTCCGGGTATGGCCTGCAAGCGGGTGCGGATCGTCCAGTCGGCGGTCGTCCGCAAATCCATCGGAACGGTCTTGCCGTCGTTGCTTTTCACACCGATCAGCAACACCTCGCCCATCAGCGAAGCGACGGGAGTCATGTAAGGCTGGGTGCCCTCCGGCAACGACTCGCGCGCGACTTGCAAGCGCTCCTGCACGAACTGCCGCGCCTGATAGATGTCGGTGCCCCATTCGAATTCGACAAACACCAGCGAGAGCGCGATGTCCGAGGTGGAGCGGATGCGGGTGAGGCCGTTGACGCCCATCAAGGCGTATTCGATGGGCTGGGTGACGAGCGCCTCGACCTCCTCAGGGGCAAGGCCGGGAACTTCTGTCAGAACGGTCACGGTCGGCTTGGTGAGATCGGGCAAGACCTCCACGGGCAGTTCGCTTCCGGTCTTGAAACCCATGACAAGAATCAGGACGGAGAGGCAGAGGATGATCGTGCGGTTCCGCAGCGACCAGCGTATGAGTTGGTTCAGCATGGGTCAGGAAAGTTCGGCGTTTTCGTCGGAGGGCAGTTTGCGGCGCAGGGAGACGATGAGCAGCAGGACGGCGAGGATGCCGGTGGAGATCATGAAAAGGATCTCGCGGTTGTTCGACGATGGCTCGGCGTGGTCGTGAACGTCCGTTTCCGTTTCGGCTTTCTGGCCGGGGGATTTTTCAGAGCCGTCCTCGTTGTGTTCGTGGCCGTGGGCGGCATCGAGAGCCTCCTTGAGCGAGACGCCGCTGCCGCCGCCAGCGAAGCCGAGCGAGTAGGAGCCGCGGGTGACGACCTCATCGCCGGGAAAAAGTCCATCGAGGATTTCGATGCGGTCGCCGCTGGTCATGCCGGTCTGCACGTTCACGCGATCGAATGCATGGGGAATGGTCATATGGCGGACATAAACATGGCGGTTCGACGGACTGCCTTGGATCGCTTCACGCGGCACACTGAGGATCGCTTCGCGTTTTTCCATGATGATGGAGCACTCCGCGTTCATGCCGGGGCGGAGGTGGTTGTCGGGGTTTTCGATGGTGAAAATCACGCCTGCGTTATTGAGGTTCGGGCTCTCGGATTCCTGTTCCCGGTTTAGCGTGTGGGTGGGATAGGAATGCGGGCAGGCAACGTGTTTCAGGAGCGTGGCGGTGTATTCTTTTTCCGGAAAGATGGGGAAGCGGATCCTCGCTTGCGCGCTTGTCTGGATTTTTCCGGCGGTGGATTGGGGCAAGGTGGCGATCAGGTAGATCGTGCTTAGATCGGCGATTTCCGCGAGCGTTTCACTGGGTTCCACCGGGGAGCCGAGGACGGTGTTCATTGAAATGATCGTGCCGCTTGCCGGCGCGGTGAGCCAAATGGAAGGCGGGGGATCCCCTGACTGGCGACTCTCTAACAGAACGAGTTTTTCGCCTTTTTCAACCCGCGCGCCAAACTTGAGCCGGGACTCGATGACACGACCGGGTATGCGACTACTAAGAGCCGCGCGACTCTCCGGGATTGCCTCCGTGCGTCCGAGGGCGAAGGTGGTTTTCTCAAAATCGGACTCCTCGACCACGACGGTCTCGATACCGAGGTTTTTGGCACCTTGTTCGGTAAGAATGACGGGTTGGATCGCCGTGGCGGAGTGCGCGGATTGAGCCAGTAGGATTACAGCTAGAAAAATCGGTTTCATGGTGGTGGAAGTTCAAGGGTTGCCGAGTGCGGTTTCGTGGCGGACGCGGGCGAGGTGGAAGTTTTGGAGGGCATCGAGGCGGGTGGCAGCGAGCTGAAGGCGCTGCTCGCGGGCGCGGAAAACGGTGAGCAGTTCGCTCTGGCCTTCGCGCCACGCATTCTCGGCGAGGTCGGTTTGCTCGTCGGCCTGGGGTAGAAGTGTTGTGGTGATTTCGGCGGCGAGCTTTGCCCACTCCAGCATCTCGGCGCGCGTGGATTCGGCTTCGAGGAGGATGTGACGGTTCAGCGCGGAGACTTCCTTACGACGGCGTTCGGCGCGTGCTTCGGCGGCCTCGATGTTGCCTTCATTTTTGTTCCAAAAAGGAAGCGGGATGATAAGGCGGAGGCCGACGATCGCTTCATGGTCTGCGCCGACAGGTTCATCGATATTCCGCTCAGCGGCGGCGAAGACTCCAGCGCTCATGTCGCCGTATCTTTTGGTTTGCTCAATGGCCGCATCCTGCTCGGCGGCGATCACCGCGAGGCGGGCTACCTCCAGTGCGGGGCGTTTGACGGTGTCCGCTCCATCAGGGAGGCGCAAGTCCGGAAGTGAGCCGGAAATATGGACAGGGTCACCGGGCTTCATGCCGATCAAGGGTTTCAGCTCACCGAGAATCCGGCGTTCCTCGGCGTCCAACTGGCTGGACTCGGTGGTGAAACGAAGGGCATCGAGGCGGGCTTGCCCGACATCAATGGGGGAGGCTTCTCCGCGATCCGCTGCCGCCGAAATGAAATCCGCCAACTCGCGGGAAAGCACGTATTGCTTTTCGATCAGGTCTTTGCGTGCTCGCAAACCGAGGACGCGCACCGTGGCGGCTTTCGCCTCACCGATGAGCCGGTTCTCGACTTCAAGAATTTCCTGGCGGGCGGCTTCGATTCCACTTGCTCCCCGATTTTTCTCCAGGGCGAGGCGGTGGGTAACCGGGAATTTCTGGCTGACGCCGATTTCAATTGCCCGTTCACCGGAGGTACCGTTGTAGTCGGTTGCGAATTCAAGATCCGGATTTTCGAGCAGACCCGATTGCTTTGACAAACCAGTGGTTTCATCAATTAACAGGCGAGCGGCAGCAAGATCTGGATTTTGGGAGCGAACCAGCCTTGAAAGGCTAGAAAGCGTGATCACGGGAGCGGGTTCCGCGTTGAGTCGAGGAACGTTGGATAACAGGGCAAGCAGCGCGATGGCGCGTAAAAAGTTCATATTCTGAATGTGAGTTGGAAAAGCTGTCCGTGGCACCCAAATGCGGTGCCGAAAGGAAATGAGGAACGGTGGTGATTCCGCGCAAAGGCTCACGGAATGCCAAAATTTCGTGTCAAAAGGACACGAGGGAGCGCTAAAGTGCCTTTAAATCAAAGGCGGCTTGTCCAACGCAAACACCGGCTCATCGTGCTTCGGTGTGCCATCCACGGTTATCCCCATGAGAATGCTGTGGAAAAAAACGGCGGCGAAGGTCATATCCAAAACCCGATCGGCACTGGGAAAGTGGCAGCACTCATGGTGGTGCGGAATGGAATCGTGATTATCGCCATCTGCAGGATCTCGGTCTCGGGTATCGCCATGCTTTGCATCGCAGTGGGAGACGCACTCGTCTGTGGCGAAATGGCTGTATCCATGCAACATCGACACGCTCATCCCCGCGAATACGCAGAGGAACAGGATGAGGCGGTTTGAAAACGTCACTAGGTTTCATTAGATTCGAATTCCGGATTCGCAAAGCCAATTTTATCAGCGACTTCTGCCTTGACAGGTTACTACAGCTTTGTTGATCTCCGGTCGCGGCCTTTTTATTAGAAATAAAATGATACATCTGCCGTATTCCCTCCATACCACGCGGGCGCTTCCATAAGCGAAACACCTCCGACACATCTAGATTTACCTCTCCTATCCAAATGGACATCACCTCACCCCTCTGGTATTTCGCATATATCACCGTATTGATCGGTCTGGCCGGTTACGGTTCGCACCGCCTCACGATCATTTTCCTCTATCTGAAGCACTCCCGGAAAAAGCCTGTGCCGCTCCGCGAGTTCCAGGAGCTGCCGCTGGTGACCATTCAGCTGCCCGTTTTCAATGAGATGCACGTTGTTGACCGTCTCCTCGATTCGGTTTCAAAAATCGATTACCCGAAGGACAAGATGCAGATCCAGCTTCTGGATGATTCCACGGATGACACCGTAGAGATCTGCCGCACGGGTATCGCCCGCTTGGTCGCACAAGGTTTCGATGCCGAACACATCCACCGCACCGACCGCACCGGATACAAAGCAGGTGCCTTGGAGAACGGCACGCATTTCGCGAAGGGCGAATACCTCTTCATTCTGGACGCAGACTTCGTCCCGAACGCGGATGTCCTCAAAAAGACGATCCATTATTTCTCCGATGACAAAATCGGCATGATCCAGACCCGCTGGGGTCATCTGAATCGCACCTACAACGTGCTCACGCGCATCCAGGCGATGTTTCTCGACGGGCATTTGGAACTCGAACAGACCGCTCGCAACCGTTCCGGACGCTTCTTCACCTTCAACGGCACCGCTGGCATCTGGAGGAAATCCTGCATCGCCGACGCAGGTGGATGGGAACATGACACACTCACCGAGGACATGGATCTCAGCTACCGCGCCCAGCTCAAGGGCTGGCGTTTCATTTTCCTCAACGACGTCGAAACACCGGCGGAACTGCCCGTTGATATGGACGGATTCAAGAGTCAGCAGCATCGCTGGACGAAGGGTTCCATCCAGGTGTGTAAAAAAGTTCTGCCTGCCATCTGGAAGAGCAAAGTTCCCCTCTTTGTAAAAATGGAGGCCACCGCGCACCTTACCTCCAACTTCGCCTACCTGCTGCTCATCTGCCTCTGCTTCCTGATCTACCCGAACCAGCACGCACAGCCGGATTTCGGCAAACTCACTTATTACATCATCAACATCCCGATCTTCTTTTTCGCATCTGTTTCGGTTCTGCTTTTCTATCTCACCTCCCAGAAAGCGCTCCGCCCTGACACGTGGTGGAGGGAGATCCCTTACCTGCCACTGCTTCTGGCACTCGGCATCGGCATGTCGATCACCAACGCGAAAGCCGTCATCGAGGCGCTTTGCAACCATCAGACCGCCTTCATACGCACGCCGAAATACGGTGTTGCACTGAAAAATTCCGATTGGAAAAAAAGCAGCTACAAGGCGATCAAAACCCTCACTCCTTTTGTTGAGTTCCTATTCGGCTGCTTCTTCCTTTTTGTAGTCGTCGAGGCTGCGATGCAGGGGCGTTGGTCATCCGCAATTCTTTTGCTTCCATTCCCGATCGGATTCTTCTATACATCCGTAGCTTCATTGGCACGAATGCTGCCTTCTGTCCCAAGTCCCAAGTCCAAAACGCCAGCCGCCAACTTATCCGATTCCAACTAACTCATGAAAAGAGGTATCACCCACCTTCTTCTCCCCCTATTTTGCCTCATCCCGTTCCTCAACAGTTGCGGCCCTTCTGTTGACAACCGTAATAAGATGATCGTTAGCGTTCGCGACCAGAAAATGCTACTGATTCGAGACGGAAAACCCATCAAAGCCTACAAGGTTTCCACCTCCAAGTTCGGCCTTGGAGACCAGCCAGGCTCAAACCGCACGCCGCTTGGCAGAATGAAGATTGCCAAAAAAATCGGCTCCGGCGCTCCTCCGGGTGCCGTTTTCAAAAGCCGCCGCCCCACAGGCGAAGTGATCAGGCCGAATGCTCCGGGACGCGACCCGATTGTAAGCCGCATCCTCTGGTTAACCGGAACAGACTCGAATAACCGCAACACATTTCGGCGTTTCATATACATTCATGGGACTCCCGAGGTAAGTCGCCTAGGCACACCGGCATCCTACGGTTGTATCCGTATGGGATGTCGCGATGTGGTAGATCTATACGACCGAGTGGGAACAGGAGCCGATGTCTATGTGACACGTGGCTCACTTCCACGCTCCGCAGCACCTAAGACAGACAATATCGTTGCACGCTAAACTGCGGTTTTCCGAAAACATCAGCTTGACAGAAATACTCAAACACTCCTAATTTCCCGCCCCCTGAGTCGGAACCTACTTAGAAACACCATTTTCAACATCATGGCCAACCATAAATCCGCAATCAAGCGCAACCGCCAAACCGAAGTCCGCACCGAGCGCAATCGCGCTGAGAAGAGCCGGATGAAGACCATCCGTAAAAAAGCCATCTCCGCGATCAACTCCGGTGACAAGGATGCCGCCGCCAAAGCCGCCTCTGAATTTTCGTCCGTTGTGGACAAGGCAGCCAAGCGCAACTTGATCCACCCGAACAAAGCGGCGAACCTCAAGAGCAAGACTGCGAAGGCACTTGCCGCGATCGCCTAAGCGAGATATCCCGCCACGGGAAATTCCCATCAAATAAAAGCGGGCCGGCCATCCGGTGCCGCTTTTTTCTGTGCATAAACCATGCAAACACCTCCACCCAACCGCGCAGAAACCGCCGCAAAGATCGCTTCAAACCCTGCAAACTACAAGGTTTGCGAGGGCTGTGACTCCATTGTGGGAAAAGCCACTACAATTTGCCCGAATTGCCACAGCTTTCGCTTTGATGCCGAGCCTGAGACAGTCGTGTCGCAAGCGGTCTTGCTCGGCAGCCGTGATCAGCGCTCTGTAACAGCGGATGATCTCGCCTGAAAAGCGACTGCCTCCAACCACCTTTTTTCGTTGCTTCGGATCTGCGTGAAGCGAGGATCATTGTAAATGAAACTCAAATTTTGCGGAGCGGCGGGAACTACTACGGGATCTCAGCATCTGCTGGAGATTAACGGCAAACGTATCTTGCTGGATTGTGGACTCTACCAAGGTCATCGCAAGGACGCATACGAAATCAACTGCTGCTTTCCCCACTTCGACCCGGCATCCGTGGATGTGGTAGTGCTTTCCCATGCACACATCGACCATAGCGGCAATCTCCCGAACCTATCCAAAAAAGGGTTCAAAGGCTCGATCTTCAGCACCAACGCTACCCGTGACCTGTGCCAGATCATGCTTCGCGATTGCGCCCGCATCCAGGAAAGTGACATCGATTGGCTCAACAAGCACCGCGTCCGGAAAGGACAGGAGCCGGTGGAAACGCTTTACGACGAAATCGATGCGGAGAAATGCCTCAGGCAATTTGTCACCATCGGTTATGAGCGGCCTATCCTGATTTCCGACGGGGTCGAACTCACCTTCGTTGACGCAGGGCACATTCTCGGCAGCGCGCAGGTGATACTTGACGTGACAGAGCGATCCGACGGAACCAAAAAACGTTTCCTGTTTTCAGGCGATGTCGGCAGGGGTAACAACGAAGTTCTGCGGGACCCCGTGCCGGTAGCGGATGTCGATTTCGTGCTGATGGAATGCACTTACGGGGGCCGCGAACACGATATGCCGCCGGGCTTCGATGACCGCTTCGGTGAGATCATCCGCCAGGCCGTAAAACGCGGCGGTAAGATCCTCATCCCTTCCTTCGCGGTCGAGCGCACTCAGCAGGTTTTGTATTTCCTCCATGATCTTCTGCAGAAAAACGAGATTCCGCGCATCCCTGTTTATGTGGACAGCCCGCTTGCCGTCAGCGCCACGGAAATCTACCGCCTGCACCCCGAGTCTTTCAGCGATGAGGTTTATCATACCCTGTTCGAGAAGCAGAATCCGTTCGGCTTTGAGGAACTCACTCTCGTTCGCACTGTGAAAGGTTCCAAGGAACTCAACGACATCGAGGGTGTGGCGATTATCATATCCGCCTCCGGCATGTGCGAGGCGGGTCGTATTCTCCACCATCTGCGCAACAACATCGAGAACCCGCGCACGACCATCCTCTTAGTCGGCTACTGTGCCGAAGGAACGCTGGGCAGAAAAATCCGTGATGGAGCGAAGGACGTGAACATCCTAGGCGATACCTTCCATGTTGGCGCTCACATCGATACCATCGACTCTTTCTCAGGCCACGCCGACCATTCCGAACTGGTGGATTACTACGGACGCATCACGGGGGCGAAGACCATGACATGGCTGGTTCACGGCGAATCCGACTCCGCGAAAAGCCTTCAGTCCGCCCTCACCGATGCGGGGGGCAATGTGGAGATCGGCATGCTCGGCAAAGAAGCCATTTTCTAAAGCGGATATTGCGTCCAAAGTCGGGCTTGATATGCGGAGGCGATCCGAAGCAGACTCCCGCCCCTTTCGCAGGGGATTATTATCATGTCAGCCAATCAGGAAATCCGGGTCTTCGCCCCCGCCACCGTTGCCAATGTAGCCTGCGGCTACGATGTGCTCGGCTTCGCCATCGACTCACCCGGTGATGAAATCGTCGTCCGCAACTCCTCCAAACCCGGCCTACGGATCACCGCCATCACCGGCGATGGCGGCAAACTCCCCAAGGAACCCTCTCAGAATACAGCGGGCGTGGCGGCGCTGGATCTCCTGAAACACCTCGGTATGCTGGATCGCGGCATCGAGATGGAAATTCACAAGAAAATGCCCTTCGGCTCCGGTCTCGGATCCTCCTCCGCCTCAGCGGTAGCCGGTGCCTATGCGGTAAATAAGCTGATCGGCGAGCCGCTTTCCAAACGCCAACTCCTCCCCTTCGCCATGGCCGGCGAAGCATCGGCTGATGGCGCATGGCACGCGGACAACGTCGGCCCCTGCCTGCTTGGCGGCATCGTTTTCATCCGATCCAACGAGGAACTCGACATCGCGCAAATCCCCTCCCCCGCCAACCTCTGGGCCGCTGTGATCCATCCGGATATTGAAATCCTCACCAAGGTAGCCCGCGAGATACTCCCCAAGGAAATCCCTCTGGAGAATGCCACCCAGCAGATCGGAAACCTCGGCGGCCTCATCCTCGGCCTCATCCAGGAAGACTACGGCCTCATTTCCCGCTCGATCCACGACGTCATCGCCGAGCCGCGCCGCCAGAAGCTCATCCCCGATTTCTACAAAGCGAAACGCGCCGCCCTCAGTGCTGGCGCGCTTGGTTTCTCGATCTCGGGTGCAGGCCCCTCCGTCTTCGCTCTCTGCGAGGGTGAAGAAATCGCACGCAAGGTCGGTGCTGCGGTGGAGAAGGTATTCACCGCCATACCTATCAACTGCCAAGTTCATGTTTCCTCAATCAACCCGCGCGGCGTGCATGTCGTGAAGTGATGAAATACCACTCCACCAACAACCCTAGCCATCAGGTCGACCTCAAGGAAGCCATCCTGCGCTCGCTGCCGCCCGACAACGGGCTTTACATGCCGAACGCATTGCCGACGCTTGGCAACGATTTCTGGACATCCTACCGGGAGCTTTCTTTCCGAGAAATCGGCTTCGCTGTCGCCAACGCGTTCTTCGGTGAGGATGTGCCGGAAGAGAACCTCAGGGAGATTGTGAACGGCACTCTGGAATTCGATGCCCCCATCGTCACCCTCGCCCCGGGCGACCACATCCTTGAGCTTTTCCACGGACCGACGCTCGCCTTCAAAGACTTCGGCGCGCGCTTCATGGCTCGGCTCATGGCGCACCTGACGCGGGGCGAGGATAGGGAACTCACCGTCCTCGTCGCCACCTCGGGGGATACCGGCGGAGCTGTCGCATCGGCGTTCCACCACGTCCCCGGCACGCGGGTCATCATACTTTATCCGAAGGGCAAAGTTTCCGGCCTTCAGGAAAAACAACTCACCGCCCTCGGCGGAAACATCACGGCACTGGAGATCGAGGGAACCTTCGACGATTGCCAGGCGCTTGTGAAGAAGGCTTTCCTAGAGCGTGAGGTTGCGGAACGCATGAACCTCACCTCAGCGAATTCGATCAACCTCTCCCGCCTCGTCCCTCAGAGCTTCTACTACATCCATGCCGCCCGGCAGCTCGCGGAGGGTGTCGAACCCGTATTCGTAGTCCCCTCGGGAAATTTTGGAAACCTCACCGCCGGCCTGCTCGCCATGAAACTCGGGCTTCCCGTTGGCCATTTCCTCGCCGCCACGAACCGCAACGACGTAGTGCCCGCCTATCTTGAGACCGGCACTTACACGCCGCGCCCCAGCGTAGCCACGATTTCGAACGCGATGGATGTCGGAGCTCCTTCCAACTTCGTTCGCATGTCGGCTCTTTTCGGCAACTCATGGGATACGATGAAGTCCACCGTGAGCGGCATGGGCTTCACAGACGACGCTACCCGCGCCGCGATCCGCGAGGCGAAATCCCTTTACGGCTACGAAGTATGCCCGCACACGGCCGTAGGTTGGCTCGCAGCGAAGCAATGGCACGCCACGCATCCCGACAGTTCCACCATCACCTTGGCAACCGCGCATCCGGCGAAATTTCCTGACGTAATGGACATCGAACTCGGTACTGGCACGGTGCGGATCCCCGAGCGGCTCGCTATCCTCGCCGACAAGGAAAAGGTGGCCACCACTCTTCCGAACGAATGGCAACCGTTCCGCGACTGGCTCGCCGCCCATATTTCCTGAGAAGACTCAGCGGAACAAAGAATCGATTCCCATCGCCGACTTCCGCAGGAACTTCGGCATTGCCTTCGGGTCGCGGGGCTTGAAAAAGCGGAACAGGTAGCCGATGAGGTGGAGGGTGAAAAGATGGTCGATCAAACGGTAACCGCGTTTTTTCCGCAGCAGTAGGGAGGCGGCCCAAGACAACGTGCGGCGCTTCACCTTGAAGGGTTCAAAGGAAACCTTGATCCGATAACGCTCACGGACAGTGGGAGGGTAACGCTTTTTGTATTCCTTTTTCGCCGCACGAATGCGTCCCGCCAACTTCTCATCGAAGGGCAGGAAATAGTAGCGCCGTGCGAGCAGCAGCAGCGAGAAAAAATCCCGCATGTGCTCGATGTCCGCCACAGGCAGCGCCGCCTCCCTTGCGAGGCGTATCATTTCCGGAAAATGGGTAGCCGCGCCCTCACCGGAGCGCAGCACACGCTCTGAGTCAGGAACAAAGTGCCGGAGGGTCTTGGAAACGGCATGATTGATAAACAAGCAGTCCCAATAGACGTTGAGCAGCGGCGGGATGCGCACGCGGCGGAAGAAAAGCTTCTGCCGTGCGAAGTCCTCGATGTAGAGGAGTTCGTTGATGATGGTATCCGCGTGGCGGAGGAGTTGCAACGTGGCCGCGGCGTGTTCCTCGCCCACGGTCGCAGCCACGGATTGCTCCACACTTTTCCGGTATCGGAAGATGTGAATCGCCGCCGCCGCGTTCAGGCGTATCCACGTATCCGGATGGGTGTTTCCCGGAAGGAAAGCCAGCCGTCGGAAACGGTGCCAGCCACCCGTCTGGCACCACACGGAAATGCCTGCCATATTCTCCGCACCCTCCAGTTCACGCGCAAAGGTTTCGCACGCGTTGCCGATGTAGGACGGATATTCGCCCGCGCCCTCATACTCGCGCCGCGCCTGCAGCTCGATAATCTTCCTCTGCTTCACCCGGAAAAACGCTTTGTTCAGCGGAATATGCCGGAAGAAATCGCTCTCGCCGTGCTTCATGGAGACGATGAAGTTCGGCGAGTCCAGCCCCTCCAGCGTCTCAGCCAACGTGCCACGGTGCCAGATCAGATCACCGATGCGGTGCGCTCCCACCGTCCAAGTCCGGAGTATCATTGTCTTGCCACGCGAATCAAAGACAGGCATCAGTTTTCGCAAAAGCCGGTTCGTTTCCTCCGGATCGCGCAAATGCAGGCGCGTGCGAATCGGGTCTTTCACATCATTACCATCGCTCTCGCCGATTCGCAGGATGATGCCCGCAAGTTGCGGAAAATCATCAAGCACCGTCTCCACCAGAGAAACATAATAAGCCTCAAGCGCCGCCGTATCATCACCCAAAGCCAATTCCAGCGCCGGGGTCAGCGGCAGGATATCTGAGGTCAGGAAAACTTTGAACCCGAACTCCTCCACCAACATATCGAAGAGCCGCGTGAAGCGCTCCCGTAACACTTTGATGCCCTCGGCGATCTCCGGTTCGTGCAAGGGATGCGCGGCTAGGTGTGCGAGATCGTCCAGAGTGACGGCGTTGTAACCCAATAGCGAAACCTCCGCTGCAAAAGCGCGCATGTCTGTTTCGATCCCCACCCACTGCGTCTCGATTCCCTCTCCTGAGGTTTTCAAGTGCATGAAGGGGATCTTCGACCAGTTGATCCGACTCTTGCCGTAGCCACGGAAAAACGGACCAATCGCATCGATAAGGAAAAGTTCCATGTGGCGATTCGCAGATAACCGGAATAACGCCCAACAGATAGCCGCACGCAGTGACGGGGTTGTCACATCGGAGATTGGGAGAAAATAGGGCGAAGATGATTTTTGAGTTGTCAAAGCCAAGGCCGGGGGACTTACTCCCCGCCCGCCCGTAAGGGCAGGCCGTGAGGCCCGATAGCTCAGTTGGTAGAGCAGCGGATTGAAAATCCGCGTGTCGCTGGTTCGAATCCGGCTCGGGCCACCACTTTTCCACTTTGTTCATCAAGGCTTTGAAGATCTCCGCGCGTGGGAATCGCCTGGCAGAAAACAAAGGCTCCTCCTGAATATAGAACGAATCGGACGGCAAAGCGATCACCACGACCTTAGCCTCTCGGCTCTTGCGCCTTCTCCCACGCGGCGGGTTGATATCTACCTGCCCCATACCGAGCAGTCTCCCCACCGGATTACCATCTCGGCAGTCGAATGCTTGAACAATCTCTGTTGTTTGCTTTTTTCCGCCCCCTAAATATAGGAATTTCTCTACGATGCGTTAGCGATTCAAGTTGCGCGTCGCGGATTTGATCAACGAGTGATTTTTGCCTTGGTATCCGGACCAGCTTTTGAACTCGGTGAGCCAGGCGGCAGACGCCAGTTGCGGGGGGAGTGTAAGATTTTTTGTGTAAGTAGGGTTCCGCCGATAGGCAGTTAGTTGTTGGGCATGCGGTCGGCAAATTCGATGGTGAAGTGGCTCAGTGCGCTGGGCCAGTTGCGGACGGCCACCGTC
>JBJONG010000052.1:0-19010 GCA_046051965.1 Verrucomicrobiota bacterium | reverse complement strand
CTCCTCCCCACTACGGCAGGTGACGAAGCCATCGCCGCACTAACACCGGCGCGCATCGCCGCCGCCCGCCGACGCAAATCAGACGCAGCGTGATGAGGGCTAGCGGGGTCGCGTTTACTCCGCTTACTTTTGAGGCGCTCTTTGAGATTTTGGAGCGTCGCCATGGCCGGTATGAATCACGCGAGACCTGCGTGTTTCTTTCCTATTGGTTATGGCGAGACCGCCAGTCGATCGGTCTCAGGCTCGCTCTCGAAGAGGAAGCCGTTTTCCTTGTAGGTCTTGAGGCGGAAGTGGGTAGCGGTGGAGAGAACGCCTTCGAGGGACGAGAGTTTCTCGGAGACGAAACGGGCGACCTCGCGAAGATCATTGCCTTCGACGACGACGAGCAGGTCGTAGCCGCCGCTGGCGAGGTAGCAGGAAACGACCTGGTCGAAACGGGCGATGCGCATGGCGAGCCTGTCGAAGCCGCCGCCGCGCTCGGGGGTGACGCGCACCTCGATGAAGGCGGAGACGGCGGTGTCGCCGATGATCTCGGGGTTTGTCACCGCGTGGTAGCCGAGGATCGTGCGGTCTTTTTCCCAGGCGGTGATTTTCCCGGCTACGTCAGCCTCGGTGGAATCGGTCATTTCCGCGAGTTCCTTGACGGAGGCGCGGGCTTTGCGGCGGAGGAGGCTTAGGAGCTTCATGGGAATGAGTGTAAAGGATCCGTGATCAGAGGAAGAGTTGGATGATGTCGGTTCAGGGTTTCTTGGCGAGGAGGTCGCGGATCTCGGTGAGAAGTTTTTCCTCTGCGGAAGGTTCCGGGGCGGGAGCGGGTGGTGCCTCCTTGGTCATCAGCTTGTTCATGGGGCGTACGAAAATGAAGAAGAGGATGGCACCGGTAATGACAAGGGATATGAGGGAGCTGATGATCAAGCCGATGTCGAAGATGCCAAGCTTGAGGGCGACATTCGGATTTCCGCCGATCGCTTGGAGAAGTGGCTCGACGATTCCTGTGGTGAAAGCGGCCACGACCTTTCCGAAAGCAGCACCAATGATGACGCCGACGGCAAGCGAGATCGCGTTGCCTTTGATGATGAAGTCCTTGAATTCCCCGAGAATAGTGAGTGCTTGCATGGTGCGCGGATTCAAAGGCTTTCCCGGCGGCGAGGCAATGCACAAAGTTTGCGGCGGGTTTCGTGCTCAATCCCGCAAAAGACGCTCCAGCTCCGCCGCCGACCATGCGGGGGCGTCGGTGGGGGTGGTGGATTCGTCGAGGGACTCGGCGAGCGCCTTTTTCGTGGTCTGCAGGGCGATCACCTTTTCCTCGACGGTGTTTCTGGTCAGCAGGCGGAAGACGGTGACGGGTTTGGTCTGGCCGATGCGGTGGGCGCGGTCGGTCGCCTGGGCTTCTGCGGCGGGGTTCCACCAAGGGTCGAAGTGGACGACGACATCGGCGGCAGTGAGGTTCAGGCCGTAGCCGCCGGCTTTCAGGGAGATCAGGAAAACGGGCGGGCCGTCGGGTGACTGGAAGCGCTCGACGAGTTCCGAGCGGTTGCGGGTCTGGCCGTCGAGGCGGAGGGAATCGATGCCGAGGCTATGGAGCTGGGTTTCGATCCCGATGAGCTGGGTGCGGAACTGGGAGAAAACGAGCATCCGTCCACCGGAAGCGATTGTTTGCTCGCTGATTTCCAGCAGTCGTTCGAGTTTCGCGGAGCGGCGGGGGATGGGGAGGGATTTGAGCTTTTCCGAGTCGAAAAGCGCGAGGTCGCAGCAGGCTTGGCGGAGCCGTAAAAGGGTGGTGAGCGCCTGCATGCGGGCGGCGGCGGTTTGGCCGGAATCGCGGATCTCATCGATGCGTCGCTGGCCTTCGCGCTGGATCTCGCGGTAGAGCGTGGCTTGGTCGGTGGAGAGGGTGCAGAACTCGTCGATGAGGATCTTGGATGGCAGCTCCGGCGCGACCTGTTGTTTCGTCCGTCGGAGGGTGAATGGGGAGGTTTTAAGGCGAAGAAGTTGCCCGGCGCGGGCGGCGGTATCGGGTGATTGGAGCGGCTGCTCAAAGCGCTCTATGAAATCCTTGCGGGAGCCGAGCCAGTCGGGCTGGATGAAGCGGAAGATGGACCAAAGGTCGCGGGCGGAGTTTTCCACAGGGGTGCCGGTGAGGGCGATGCGGTGGCGGGCGTTCAGCTTGGCCACCGCTTTGGAGTGATCCGTATCCGGATTCCGGATCAGCGAGGCCTCGTCGATGACGGTCACCAGATAGTCCTGCTTCAAATGCCAGGCGAGGTCGCGGGCGAGGGTTGAGTAGGTGGTGAGCACCACATCACCAGGCAGGATCGTCTCCCGCAGCTTGTCTCGTCCCGAGCCGTGGAGAATGACGGTTTTGCGTCCCGGAGCGAACCTCTTGAACTCGGATTGCCAGTTTCCGAGCAGGGAAGTGGTGACGACAACCAGTGCCGAACCGGACTGTGAATAACTTGCGAACAAGTGTTCCATGGTTGCAATCGTCTGCAGTGTCTTGCCGAGTCCCATGTCATCGGCGAGAAGGGCGCCGCCGTAGCGGATCAAACGGTCGATTAACCATGAAAATCCGGTGTGCTGGTAAGGGCGGAGGCTGGCGGAGATGGTCTCCGGTTGTTCAATGTTTGCAACCTGTTTATAACTTCGTTCATCACTGGAAAAATGTGAGTTAAATAATTTTTCACTAATTTCTCGTATGATATCGGCAGAGGCGTTTTTCGCGATGTACCGACCGTTTTCCTGGTGGAGATCGAGTCCTTCGAAAAGCGGGTCGATGAGATCCTCGATGTCGTCCGAAAAAAGGAGTTTCTGTCCGCCGAGATGGGAGGGATTCGCGTTCTTGGAGCGGAGGAGACGGCGAACTTCGGATGTGGATAGAAGTTCTCCGGCGTCGGTTTCGAAGAGGAGTTGGAATTGGATGGAGTGACCGTCGGAAGCAATCGTTTGAATTTTTGGGGATATGAAAGTGAAGGTGGAGGCGAGGGCTTGGGCGGAGGGTGAGAGGCAGATTTTCCAGTCCGCAGGAAGGGTTTTAATGGTGCGGGAGAGGAAGGTCTGGATGGTTAGCGGGTCGGAGAGTTGGTGCTCGGAAACAGGCTTTCCTCCGATGGTGCGGGCGAGGAGGGAGAGTGCGGCGGCTTCGGCGGCGGGGTTGCGGGTGGAGACGGTGCGGCCTTCGAGTCGGGGTAGTTTTCCGGGATCGTAGGAGACGGTGAGGCGGAGAGTGAGTTTCGGGCGGAGGTGATCGATCTGGAGTCCGATCTCGGGAGTGGCGGGGAGGAATTGGAGGGACTCGAACCACTCCGAGGCACAGAAATCGAGGTGTGTTTGGAGGATTTCGAGATGGGAGAGGAAGGTTTCGAGGGGGATTCTGGCGGGTTTGCCATCGGCGAGGGTTTGGATGGCGGGAAGGAGTTCCGCCGGGAGGGGGGCGGTGCCGATTTTCGATATGGAATCCGGGTTAATATTCCAGAATGACGGGCCGATGCGGCGCAGGGCGGCGGAGGGTGGTTCCAGGATCACGTGGCCGTTTTCCATGCGGCATCCTGCGAGGTGGATCTGGGTTCCGGAATCGACGGTTATGGGTGTGCCGTCCGATGTGATGCGCGGGTGGCCGGTGAGGGTTTCGAGAAAGGCGGGGAGGGTGGTGGGGTTGAGGGCGAGCTGGATCGATTTTCCGGAGCTTGCCTTGTTGGCGATGAGCCAGGCGGTAAGTTGTTCGTCGGGCGGGCTGGGGGGGGCGTCAGAGCTTTCGAGCGAGATGGAGGCGTGGCCTTTTTCGAGGGATTTCTGCCATGGGCCGAGGAGGCGGATTTTCCATGAGACGGAGGGAAGAGCGGCGGGCTTTTCGCGAGTCGGAGCAGGAGCGGGTGGCGCGATCAGGTGAAGACCCGCAGCGATGGCGTGGGGGCAGAAGGAGCCATCGCGCTGGTTGGCGGGGCATGGGCATTTCGCGTCGAACCATGTGGGAGTGCGAGCTACGACGGTGACGCGGTAGGTGCGTTTTCCGACCTGGACGCTGCCTGTCCAACCGTTTTGCGTGCGTTCGGAGGCGGTCACTGCCCTGGCGTTGAGAAGAGCCTGGGCTTCCTTGAAATCCTGCCACGAGGCCGCTTTGCGGATGGCGGTTTCTTCGAGGGCTTGCATGGCGCGATGGAAGCGGAAACCGTGATTCCGAACCACGAAAAACACGAAATATGCGAAAGGAATGGGGTTTGGTTCTTCGCGCTTTTCGTTTTGCGGGGAAACGGTGAGATTTCCGGGGTGCCTGCCCTGATGCTGATCCTTGCCTGCGCCCTTTGGGGGATTAGCTTTCCGCTCATCAAGGCGCTGGAGGGGGAGCAAAGGGCGCGGCTGCCTGAGGCGTCGGGTGTTTTTCTGGCGGTGTGGCTGCAGATGGCAAGGTTCGGGCTGGCCGCACTGGTGTTGTCGCCGTTTGTGATCCGTGCGCGGCTGACCCGGAAGGAAATCACGCAGGGGGCTTGGCTCGCGGTTTGGGGCGGGCTGGGGATGGCGTTACAGGCATGGGGATTGGGGCACACGGAGGCCTCGACCTCGGCGTTCCTCACCCAGGCGTATTGTGTTTTCCTGCCGCTCGTGGCGTGTGTGAAAACGCGATGTCTGCCCGGTTGGAAAACGACCTTCGCAACCTTGTTGGTATTGATGGGTGGGGTGATCTTTTCCGGAATTGAGCCGGGCGATTTGACGATGGGAAAAGGTGAGGTCGCAACGCTGGGGGCGGCGTTTATTTTCACGTTCCAGATCCTCACGCTGGAAAATCCCAAGTATTCCGTAAACCGCGGGCTGGCGGTGAATTTCACGATGAGTGTGTGCATCGCATTGATTTTCCTGCCAGTGAGCTTCCTGTTGGCCTCGGATCCTGTTCAGGTGATTCGCGCTGGAAGCTCATGGCCTTCGTTCGGGATTGTGCTGGCGCTGGCGCTGTTCTGTTCGGTTGGGGCGTTTGGCTTGATGATTTCGTGGCAGCCGCAGGTGACGGCCACGGAGGCAGGATTGATCTACACGACCGAGCCGATTTTCACGGCGGGATTCGCCATGTTCCTGCCGTCGTTGCTGGCCGGGCTGATGGGCGGTAATTACGCCAACGAGTCGATCACCATTTCGCTGCTGGCCGGAGGATTGTTGATCGTCGGTGCGAATATCCTGATGCAGTGGAAGCGCCGCCCCCATCACAGTCCGGTGACCTGAGCTACTTGTCTTTTTTATCCTCCTTGCCGCGTGCCTCGGCCTCGGCGCGGATCTTGGCTTTTTCCTCCTGGAGTCTTTCCGGCCAGACGAAGGTGGGGGCGGTGGCGGGATCGTATCCAGCGAGGTGGCCGGTCAGGCGCGTCTCGGGGCGTGTGTATTTCAGCTCGGTCTCACCGAAGACCTCGCGGCACAGCTCGGCGAGGCCGGGGTCATATTCCTTGAGTTCGGCGCGAGTGTTGACGTGGTTGTGGTCGTGATCGTTCTCACGGTTGTTGTCGAACCATGACTGCACGCCCTCGGCGAAGTATTCGCGGTCGTTCACGGAGGCGTATTTGCCTTTCCAGAGACCTTTCGCCATCGCCGCGTCATAGGTCTTGCGGAGCCTGTCATCAAAGGAGGGATCGATGCGGAGCACACCACGGAGGTGGATGTTGTGCGCCATCTCGTGGATGAGTATGGACTCGGTGGAATAGGGGTCGCCGGGATAGCCGAGGAGGTTTTCCTCGCCGCAGGAGCAGTAGGGATCGGTCTCGCTTCCGCCGGTGCCACGGGCGCGGGCGTCCCAGAAGTCCTTGGGTTTGAAGTGGGAGAACTCGGGGAGATCGGTGGTGAATTCGTTCCATGCGATGATGCAGAGACGCGATCCGCTTTCGATCATGGCGTTGCGCACCTTGGGGATTTTCGCAAGCATCATGTTCGTGAGATAAGCGGCTTCGCGGAGGGCGTAGTCGTTCACCGTGCCGGAGGCGACGATCGGGTAGCCGGATGCTTCGGCGTATTTTTTGTAAAAGGCGGGTGCTTTCAGCGAAGATGGCGGTGCGGTGATTTCGTGAAGCGGTTCCCCGGAGAGGGCAGTTGCCGTGAGGGCAACGATTGGAATGGAGAGAATGGACGAAAATCGACTGTTTATCATCATGGTATGGGTTCAGCAAACTGCCTCTCGCCTAGGAAGCAAGGTTTTTCAACGGTTCCAAGTAAGCTTCATGGCTCTGCATTTGGTTGGCCAAGATTCCGTGGATTCGGGGTTGATGGAATCGCAATCACCGTTAGCCTTAGGAGATGAAATGGTCTTGCGCATATTTCACAATGGTGCTGGCCGGATGCGCGGTTACCCCGGCCAATGACGGCAGCATCTGGACGGTACCAAGCTTCGCCTCATCGATACCCCACGCGCCGGAGTTGCACGGTTACAAGCAGTTAAAAAGTCAGGGTGTGGAGTTCAGAAAATACCGGGTGTTTCATCCGGACGGTCTGTGGACGGTGAGGTTGGATGCGGAGGGAGATCCGATCAGGGTGATCATGCCTTCGGGAAAAACCTTCTCATTCAACAGCGAGTGGTATCCGGAGGAAGGTGGGGCGGATTCGGCCGCTGTGTATGGTTTCACCAAGGGCGATGAGACGCTGATCATCCTGGAAGGAACCAGCTCGATGGTTTACGAGGAAACGCGGATCAGGTTCGTGGGCGAGGAGATGAGGGATCTGAGAAGATATGCAGAGAAGGGGGCGGGCATGGGAGAGGGGGCTCCGGGGCAAGTGCCAGAATTCCGAGAATATCCGCCGCGATGAGCAAAGTTCTCGTGGTTGGAGCCGGGTATCTCGGTGAGGAAGTTGTCAGGGTTTTTCGTGACTCGGGCTGGGAAGCGCAAGGCGTTTCATTGAATGGTGGCGATGGCTTGCTGGCTTGTGATGTTTCCGATGTGGATTCCGTTTCCTCCCTGCCTGATGCCGATGCGGTGGTGCATTGTGCGGCTTCGGGGCGCGGCGGGGATGAGGCCTACCGGCTTGTCTATCTCGAGGGTTCTCGGAATCTCATCTTACGTTTTCCTGCAGCTAGGATACTATTCACATCAAGTAGTTCGGTTTACGCACAACATCAGGGTGAACTTGTTACCGAGGCATCGGAGGCTGTACCGGACCGCGAGACGGGAAAAATCCTTCTGGAAGCGGAGAGAGCGATTTTGGATTCCGGCGGGGTGGTCGCGCGGCTGGCGGGCATCTACGGGCCGGGCAGGAGCGTTCTGTTGCACAAATTTCTGAATGGTGAGGCGGTGATCGAAGAGGACGGGCGACGTTTCATCAATACGATCCATCGCGACGACGCGGCGCGAGCGATATTCCATCTGCTCAATCTAGATCCGTTTCCCGCAGGGGAAATTTATAACGTTTGCGACTCGGTAACGCTGACACAACTTGAGGTTTACCAAGGATTGTCGATGATGTTTGGAAAGGATTTGCCACCCCACGGCCCGCGCGATTTGAGCAGGAAGCGGGGCTGGACACACAAGCGTGTGAGCAATGCGAAGCTGCGCGCGACCGGATGGCAGCCGGAGTATCCTGGTTTTCTGGATGCGGCTGAATATTTATAGAGTGCCGTACCAAGTCCAGAGGTGTTCGTCGAAGTATCGGTGTGCGGTTTCTATGAGGTTTTCTGGATTCGCCTTGGGATGGAGAATCACGAACATCGTCGAGCCTGAGCCTGACATAAGCGCGGCCTTGGTGTCGCGGCGGTTCAGCAGCCAGTCTTTGAGTTCGGCAAGGTAGCGGTATTTGGCGAAAACGGGTTTTTCGAGATCGTTGACCAAGACGAGTCCTCCATAATTCTGCGGGCCATAGGGAATGCCTGGGAGTGGCTCGGCTTCGAGGCAGTGGCGGTAGGCGTCGGGTGTGGATACGGAAAATGCGGGTTTGAAAAGGATGATGGGATGGCTTGGTGGCGAGGGGGCGGCGGTGATGATCTCGCCGCGTCCGGTGCAGCGCGCGGCTCCGGAGTAGAGGAAAAAGGGGATGTCGGAGCCGAGTGAAGCGGCGAGTGCGTGGAGTTCGGCGGCGGGAAGCGGAGTGTCGAGCTGGCCGTTGAGCGCGAGCAGGGTGGTGGCGGCGTTGGATGATCCTCCGCCCAGTCCCGCGCCATGTGGGATGCGTTTATCCAGATGGATATGGAAGGGCAGGACTTGGCCGGATTTTTGGGAAAGCGCCGTAGTGGCTTTTGTGACCAGATTCGTTTCGTCGGTAGGCAGGCTGGGATCACTACAGGTCAATGAAAATTCCGATGCGGGCGTGATCGTGATTTCGTCGGCGAGGCCAGGGAGCTTGGCCATGAGGGTGTCGATTTCGTGGAAGCCGTCGGGGCGCCTGCCGAGGAGGCGGAGGGAGAGGTTGATTTTAGCAGGGGAGAGCATGAAAACATTAAACTTTGAACCTCAAGCAAGAGACATGGAAAGGGAGAGGAGGGCGAGCATGCGTCCGGTTTGGCCTTTTTCGATGCGGTAAGAGTAGTGGCGGGTGAGGTCGGAAGCGGTGTTTTCGCAGGAGTCGTGGAATTTGACCATGCCAAGTTCGGTGGCCTGCTTGCGGATGGTGGTGGCGATGTCGGTTTCGTAATCCGGCGGGCGGATGCAGGGAGAGACGACGCAGATAAGGTCGGAGGGCTTGGTGCCGTACTCGATATTCATAGCCGCTACGGCGTTGGCGAGGATGTTGCCGTCGGTGCCTTTTTTTCCGGAATGGAGAAGGGCGATGGCTCGCGTGACCGGATCGGCCAGATAGATGGCGGCGCAATCGGCTACGTAGATGCCCAGCAGGTGACCGGGGAGATTTGTGATGAGACCGTCCACACCAGGGTGTCCGGTGACTTCGGCGGATCGGATGACGGCGACGCGGTTGCCGTGGATTTGTTCGGCGTGATGGCGGGCGATGGTGTCAGGATACGCGGCGTCGATGGTGGCGTCATGGTGAGGGGCGAGGTTGCCGAGAGCGTAATCGCGGTCGCCGAGGACGTCGATCCCCGGCAGTCGCGGAATCCAGAGAGGGCGGAAGCCGGGCAGGGAAGAGATGGGATTTAGAAACAAGAACGCCTCCGTCACGGAGGGAACCGTAACGGAGGCGCTTGGTAATCGCCAAGCTGGATTATTCAGGGGGGATACAGTGAATCAGGCAATCGCGCGATTTTTGAGCGCACGGTTGGTGTGTTCCACCGTTTCTGCCTCTTCTTCATCCATACCTGCAAGAATGCCGGCGAGGTCTGTCGCAATTTCCTTGCGCATCTTGGAGACGAGTTCGACTCCTTTGGACGTGATGCGAACCATGATTTTGCGGCGGTCTTCGGCTGCATGGACGCGCTCAACATAGGACAGTTTCTCCAACCGATCCACGAGGCCGGTGGCGGCTGCCGTGGAATGGCCCATTTTTTTCGCGATGTCGGACATGGTCAGATAATCTTCGCTGGAAAGATAGGTTAGTAGGAAGAACTGGGGGAACGAGATGTTTCCTTTGTTGAGTTCGCTTGACAGGTTAAGTATGCAGCTACGCTGTGTGAACAGGACGAAGTCTGCAAGACGATCGGCGTCGGCTTTCACCGAGGCGCCCGAGGCACTTGGTTGTGGTTGTTTCATTTTGGCTGGTTGTAGTGTTCATGTTTGGGGACATGTAAGGGAGCACAGCCATTGCGAAAGAGAAGATAACTGGGTTACTAGATAGTAATCAACCCTAAAATTAAATTTTTTCTAAAAGGCTGCCGGATTGGTTGGGACTTTTTGAAGATACGGCTTTCCGTCCGATATGGGAAGCCTGAAATTTTAGAATTCTTAACCTATTGAAAATCAGAGGGAAAGCTGTCCCCGTATGCATTTGCAGATCATTCAGAGCGTGAAAAGATTTGGCTCATTGGGTGGATTGAGGCGGCGTTGCGCCACAGCGAGGTAATCCGGATCGATCTCGATGCCGGTGAATGAGGCTATTTTTTGGGATTTTGCGGCGAGTGCGGAGGAGCCGATACCGAGAAATGGGTCGAGCAGCCGGGTCGATCCGGTCTTTCCGTGGAGCTTGATGCAGAGTTCGACGAGTGCGGGGGGGAAAGTGGCGGGGTGGGGGCGCTCGCCTTTGCGGGACTGGATCGTTTCGTAAGGGACGAACCATGTGTTGCCCCGGCAACGAAGATCGTGGCCGCCGGTATGACCCCAGCGGGCGATATTTGATTTATAAACGTAAGGCACTCCGGCCGCGCGGCGATCCAGCGGGATGTCGCCGGTTTTGGTTAGGTGGAAGACGTATTCGTGGCAGTCGTTCACATACCGTTTCGAATTGATCGGTTTGAAATGCCCTACGGAAAAAGGTTCGCCTCCGGGGGAATGGGTGGTGATCGATTTGATCCAGTGGAAGGTGTTCTGGAGGATGAAGAGCGGGTTTTCTCCCTCGGTGAGGGCGAGAATGAGCTGGTGGGGGAGGAGTGGGTTGGAGGGGGCGGCGCCGACGTTTAGGAAGAAGGAAGCGTCATCGGTCATGACTCGTTTCACCCCGGTGGCCCAGGATATGCACCAAGCGAGGAACTCGTCGCGGGGGGCGGTGTCCTTGAAGGAAGAGTAGTCAATTCCGAGATTGTAGGGTGGGGATGTGACGACGAGGTCAAAGGATTTCTCCGCGAGGGTGGGGAGGATCTGGAGGCTGTCGCCCGCTAACATTTCAATTTTCAAGATTCGGGGAAGTGGGAAGATTGAGTTGGTTCGGATACATGGGATTTGCGGAGCGGAAGAAGCCGGCTGAAAGCGCGGCTCTCCATTACATTCCCGCCTCGGCGAGGCGCTCGGCCATTTCGTGTTTCATGAGCTCGGCGGTGACTTCCGTTAGGTCGCCGGACATGATGGCGTCGAGATTGTGGGAGGTGAAGCCGATGCGGTGGTCGGTGCAGCGGCTTTGCGGAAAGTTGTAGGTGCGGATTTTCTCCGAGCGGTCGCCGGAGCCGATCAGGGAGCGGCGGTTCTCCGAGTAGGCGGCTTGTTGCTCCTGCATCTTCTTTTCGTAGAGGCGGCTGCGCATGATCTGGAGGGCGAGTTCCCGGTTCTTGATCTGGGAGCGGCCGTGCTCGCAGCGGACGTAGAGGCCGGTGGGAAGGTGGAAGATCTGGACGGCGGAGTCGGTCGTGTTCACGTGCTGGCCGCCCGCGCCGCCGGAGCGGCAGACCTCGATGCGGAGGTCGTTGGGATTCATATCGACATCGATTTCCTCTGCCTCCGGGAGGACGGCGACGGTGATGGTGGAGGTGTGGATGCGGCCTTGGGTTTCGGTGGATGGAACGCGCTGCACGCGGTGGACGCCGGATTCGTATTTCAGGTGGCGGAAAACCTCGTCGCCGGTGATTTTCAGGATGACTTCCTTGAAGCCGCCTACCTCGGAGGGTGAGCTTTCGAGGTGCTCGGACTTCCAGCCCTTTGCGTCTGCGTAGCGTTGGTAGGCGCGCATCATTTCGCCTGCGAAGAGCGAGGCCTCGTCGCCGCCCGCCCCGGCGCGGATCTCGATCAGTGCGTCGCGGTCTTCGTTTGGATCGGCAGGGAGAAGAGCGTATTGCATGTCCTCGCGGAGCTTCGCGACGGACTTTTCCAAGGCGGGGATCTCCTCCGCAGCCATGGCGGCGAATTCCTTGTCGTCGCCCTTCGCGATTTCGCGGTTTTCCTCAAGCTGTTTCCCGGTGGATTGCAGGGTTTCCCAGAGGTCGAGCGTTTGTTTGAGCTTGCGGTGTTCGCGGAGAATTTCCGTGGCGCGTTTCGGGTCGGAAAACAAATCGGGATCGCCCACCGCCTCCTCGAGGGCGGCGAAGCGATCCTTGCGTTTGGAGATGAGCTGGGTGTAGTCCACGGGGTAGATGAAACTTTAAATTTTAAACCTTAAACCTCAAGAAGAGGCGGAGGTCTTAGCTTGGAATCGTCGGGGTGTCCAATGTTCGCATGGTGTGATAAGGATTAGCCGTTAGCATCGTAGCCGAACCATGAAGCCCATCCTCTTACCTCTACTCGCCGCCGCCGGTGCCGCCACTGCGGTGATTTCCACCAAGCCACCTGAGCCGACGGGAAAATGGGTGAAGCACAAGATCAGCAATTATTTCTGGGCCGAGGGCGCGTGCGTGGCCGATGTGAACGGCGATGAAAAAGCCGATGTCCTGAGCGGGCCGTATTGGTATGCGGGGCCGGATTTCAAGACCCGCCACACCATACATCCCGACACACCGACCTTCGAAACGCCGACGAAGGAGAAGCTCCCCGGCTTTCCCGGCGAGTTGAGCGGGACAAACGGCTATTCCGACAATTTCCTCTCCTATTCCCATGATTTCAATGGCGACTCGCGTCCCGATTACCTCGTGATCGGCTTCCCCGGAAAAGAAACTTTCTGGTATGAAAACCCCGGCGAAAAGGGTGGCGATTGGCCGCGACACACCGCCATTGCTGTGACCGACAACGAGTCGCCCATGCTCGCCGATATCAATGGCGACGGCCAGGCTGACCTGCTCTGCATGTCCGGCGGTAAAATTGGCTACGCGACCTTTGACCCGGCCAACCCTACCGCGCTATGGAAATGGCACGCGATCACTCCCGAGGACAACAGTGCCTTTCAGCGCTACACCCACGGCATCGGCCACGGTGATATCAACTCCGACGGGCGTACCGACATCTTGGAGAAACGTGGCTGGTGGGAGCAGCCCGCTGACTGGGACGGCGTCGCCTCATGGAAATTTCACCCTGCAGGCTTCGGCGAAAAAGGTGGCGCACAAATGTTCGGAACCGATGTGAACAGTGATGGACGAACGGATGTGATCACCTCCATCGACGCCCACGGCTTCGGAGTTGCGTGGTTCGAGCAGAACGCGGACGGCACATGGAAACGCCATCTGCTTACCGACACTCCGGAGGAAAAGGGCTCTGCCGGAGTTGCCTTTACCCAGCCGCATGCTGTTGACCTAGCTGACATCAACGGCGACGGCACCCTTGATATCATTACCGGAAAGCGCTTCTGGGCGCACGGTCCGGACGGCGACCCGGAACCGAATCAGCACGCTGTCATCTACGCTTTTCTCCTGACCCGGAAGGACGGCCAGGCGACCTTCACCGCCGAGATCATCGATGCTGACAGCGGGGTTGGGTGCCAAGTCATGGCGGCGGATGCGAACGGCGACGGCAGACCTGACATCATCTCCGCGAACAAGAAGGGGTGCTTTGTGATGATGCAAAAGTAGTCTTTCACCCGCCCGTCCGGAAATCCCCGCCGAGCGCGAGGTGAAGGTCGAAGCGGTTCTGGAGGCGCTGATTGCGGAGGCGGATGATGGCGGCCCGGGCGTTGTTCGCTCGGCGCTGGGCTTCGAGGACGGAGAGGATGTTCGGGTTGATGCCCTCGGCGTAATCGCGCTCCGCCTGCTTTTCCGCGAGGCTCGCCTGCTCGACCTCGCTTTTGAGGAAATTTTCCTGCGCCGCCAGGGAACGATCCGCCGCCAGCGTGGCCTCGACTTCACGGAACGCTTCGAGGGCGAGCTGGGCGTATTCGTTGACCAGCCTGTCATTGGTGGCCAGTGCGCCCCTTGCGTTCGCAGCGAGCTCGCCGCCGTCGAAAAGAACCTGGTTCGCCCTTCCGACGATGGTGGTGATAAGGAAATCCGAGTTGAGGAGATCGCCGAACCTTGCTCCCGCGACGCCGCCGCTGCCCGTGAGGGAAAAATCCGGCAACAGGCTTTTGCGCGCGGCATCCGCCCGTTTCGCGGAGGCGAAGAGCCGGGCGCGTGCGGCGGCGAGATCGGGGCGGCGCTCGATCAGGTTCGCGGGGATACCGGCGGGGACGGAACCGGGCAGCTCCGGCAAGGTGCCCGCTGCGCCGGTTTTCCCCTCCGGGTAACGCCCCTGCAAAACCTCCAGCGTCCTCGCCGCATCGTCACGCTCCAGTTTTCTCTGTTCCAGGGCGCGCTGGGTGGAGGAAACGTTCGTCCGCGCGAACTGGATGTCGAGTGCACCCTCGCCCGTGGCCTTGTAGTTGCGCTCGATGATGCGGAGGTTTTTCTGGAAGGAGTCGAGCGTGACCTCGGCGAGATCAACTTCCTGCCCGGCGGAAACGAGGTTCACGTAGGCCTTCGCCGCGTTCGCAGCCAGTGAGAGCCTGGCTCCCCGGAAATCCTCGGTGGCCGCGCGCTCATCGGCCTCGGCGGCGCGGGTGATATCGCGGAGGCGGCCCCAGAGATCCGGTTCCCAAGAGGCAGCGAGGTTCAGTCCGTAATTGTTAGAACGTGCGACAGCGGTTCCGTCCGTGGAACCGGCCACCGCACCTGCGCCGAGGGAGGGCGATTGCCGCGCGCGGGCGATGATCGTTTCCTCCTTTGCCTCGCGGAGGCGTGCGGAAGCGGCCTTGAGCGAGCGGTTGTGGGCTAGCGCCTCGTTGACGCTCCGTTTCAATCCGGCGTCGCTGAACTCCGAGAGCCAGCCCGTGGAGATTTTCCCTTCCGTGCCGCTGGAAGCCTCCGCCCAGGTGCCGGGCGTGCGGATCGCGATGTCATCGACGGGTGCTTGGAAACCGCAGCTTGTAAGAAAAGCCAAGGAAACGACAAGCATCAGTCTGCCGGAACCTTGAGGTTTGAAGTTTAAGGTTTGATGTTTCAAATTCTTGCGATGATCGCATCGCCCATGCCCGCCGTGCCGACCTTTTGCTCGCCGTCCTTGCCGGTGGCGATGTCGCCGGTGCGGAAACCGTCGGCGATGGTTTTCGCGACGGCGGCCTCAATGGCGTCCGCGGCTTCCGTTTTCCCGAGGGAGAAACGCAACAGCATGGCGAGCGAGAGGATCTGTGCGATGGGGTTCGCGATGCCTTGTCCCGCGATATCCGGAGCGGAACCGCCGGACGGTTCGTAGAGGCCGAAGTAAAGCCCGTCCTCTTTCCGTTTCCCGAGCGAGGCGGAAGGCAGCATCCCGAGCGAACCGGAGATCATCGCCATCTCATCGGAAAGGATGTCGCCGAAAAGGTTTTCCGTGACGAGCACATCGAAGGAACCCGGGCGGCGGATGAGTTGCATCGCGGCGTTGTCCACATACATGTGCTCCAGTTTCACCTCGGGAAATTCCTTTGAAATTTCGATCACCGTCTCGCGCCACAGCACTGACGAGGCGAGCACGTTCGCCTTGTCCACGGAAAGCAGGCGTTTTTGGCGTCCCATCGCGGCGGTGAAGGCGACCCGCGCGATGCGCTCGATCTCGCTCTTCTTGTAGATCATGGTGTCGAGCGCGACCGGTTCGCCGTTCTCTTCGTGGCGGCCTTTCGGGGAGCCGAAATAGACACCGCCCGTCAGCTCGCGGACGCAGAGGACATCGAAGCCGTCCTTGATGAGTTCCTGTTTTACCGGCGAGGCATCGGTCAGCGCGGGCAGGCAAACGCCGGGGCGTAGGTTTGCGAAGAGTCCGAAGTGTTTCCTCAAAGGCAGCAAAGCCCCGCGCTCCGGTTGGATATCGGGCGGCAGGTTTTCCCACTTCGGCCCGCCGACGGAGCCGAACAGGATCGCATCCGCCGCCTCGCTCGCAGCGACGGTTTCTGCGGGCAGCGGATGGCCGCCGTCGTCGATCGCCGCGCCACCGACAAGGTGCTCGGAGCGCTCCACGCTGAAACCGAATTTCACCTCCACCGCATCGAGCACGCGCAGCGCCTGAACCATCACCTCCGGGCCGATACCGTCACCGGATAAAATCGTTATTTTAGACATAAATTTTTTTCAATCCTCCTCAAACTTGCGTGCGATCAGGTCTCCGATGGCTTCCAGCGCGGCTTCCTCGTCCTCGCCCTCCGCACTTACCAAGATCACAGAGCCGTGGCCTGCCGCCAACATCATCAGGCCCATTATGCTTTTCCCGTCCACTTCCTCGCCGTCTTTTTCCACGGTGATGTCGGATTGAAAACGATTCGCCATCTTGACGAATTGCGCCGCAGGTCGGGCGTGAATCCCAAGCTTGTTCTGAATCGTAAAATCTCGTTGTGCCATATTTTCGGGTTCTCGCTGCCGCAGGTTAGAAAGGTGGAGGGCAAACCTCCAAGGGAAATTTTCATTGGGAGTCAAAACTCGTTGAACGGCTTCTTGAGGTATTGCTCATCGCGGAGCTTGCGCAGGTATTCGAGATATCTGCGCTGTTCCTCAATGCTTTCGCCGTCCTTGGGTGCCACCCCACTGGTCGCGGCGATGGGATTCTGTCTGGTGGTGGCGTTACCGTATTTTTTCCAAGGCCCGTATGGAACCTGACTGTCCTCGACAAAGCGCCAGTGAACTTTCGTGCCGGATGCCACACCGAGGTAATCACGGATCGAGGGCGATAGGTCAATACCTGCGGATCCGTTCTGGGTGGCCTTGGGTGGTTTGTTTCCGAAAACATACTGCCAATCGTCGGTGACCCAAGGGCCGCAATCCTCCCACTGGGCGTAACAACTGCGTTTGTTGTAAAAGATCTGCACCCAGCGGCCTTTGAGTACGGTTTTTCCCGGTGCGGGAGCCATGCGTGAGAACCATGGGATGACCCGTGAGGCTTCCGGTTTGTGGGATTTCCAATTCAGCACATCGTTATAGGGCAGCGCGATGTAAAAGGGGTTGAGCTTGGGTATGAAATTCTTCGGGCGGAACTCCCCGGTGCTGTGGTTGGCAATTCGGTTGGCAGGGTTTGGATCGTCGTAACCACCAAAATTGATCGACCATTGGGTATCCCACGATGATTTGCAGTTCGGTGTGGGGTTGCGCTCGGTCGGTTGCTCTCCGCACCAGAAAATCGTCGCGGTGATGTGGGTTTTCCAAGGATAGAGGGCGCGGGAGGCAGGTGTGATCGGCCTGACGGGAGCAACCGGGCGGGCACCGGTGGGAATTACCACGCGAGGCGCTCCGGACTGCTGCCCTTGCGCCACGACCGGACCCGACATGGCGAAAACCATGGCGGCAAGTGTGAGGGCGGCGGTTGAGGGAAATCCGGTCATCAAATCGTCTTAGGGCTTCGCTTGACGCATTTTCTAGCCTATGAAATCAATCGCTTCAAGGCAAAGTGCCACGGGTGCCCACCCTAGAAATTCTCCAACAACCCACTCAGATGCAGCGCATTTTCATACTCACCCTCGCATTGTTGTTGCCTCTCTCAGCAGGTGAAATCCGCACGTGGACGAACCCGGACGGCACGAAAACTTTCAAAGCCGAATTCATCCGCCGCGACAAGGACACCGTGACTTTGCGCCTTTTGGGAAAAGGTGAGTTGAGTATGGCCTTGAATAAGCTCCATCCCAGCGACCGCAGTTGGCTGAAAAAGAATCACCCCACCGAAGCCGAGACCAAGGCCGCGGAAGTGCCGGACGATGCGGCGATTTTCGACACGCTGAAGTTCGGCGACAACCGAGCCACAGTCACCGCCAAGCTCCAGGCCAGCAAGATGGTCGAGACCAACCTCAATAGCACATTCTTCGGGCGCACGGGGATCAACGGAATCTACCGCACCGTCCAGCCCATCGGTGGATTGCATTGCTATCTGTTTTTCGATTGGGACGAGGCGGATCTCCTCAAGGAAATCAGCCTCCGCACCGAGGACAAGACGCTTGCCCAATACGAGTCCGTCCTCAAGCCCTGCTGGCAGGCGCTTACGGAACTCATCGTCCCCATCTACGGCAAGCCCCTCCAAACCACGAACATGCCCGCCGCATCCTCCCTGAGCAACGAGCAGATGCTCGCCAGCCACCTGTGGCGCATCGACCAGGGCGGCACGGTCATGCTCGGCGCCTCCCGCGTGGGCGATGCCTACCAGGTCTCCGTCCTTTTCACGAAAGACAAGATCGAGCCGCAGCCCATCCCTTGAGCGACCATCCGGTAGGGCTGATCCGGACCGGTCGGCCTATTTGAAAATCATTCGGCTGGTAGAAACATGCGGGAGTGCCCCCGGAACAACAAGCCCGCCTGACCCCGGCCTTCGGAAACGGACGCAGGATCAGAACGGACCGCGGGTCTTCAGCCCGCCCCGGTGCCTGCGCTTTCCCATCCGCACCTGATTCTCCGGGGCGAGCTGAAGACTCTCGGTCCGCAAGGTGACAGGTCGTGCCGCACATGCCCTTCATGGCTTCGGAAATGGCTTGTGGCGCACCTTTGGTGCTGGGAATGGAACCGGGATATTCTCCCACCCTCCTCTCTTCCCATCATTTCCACCGCTTCTTTTTCGGAGATTGACCGGATATCACCTCGCGATATCTTCCCGGGCTGAATAAATACCAATGGCGCAAAAGGAATTGCCTTTGTTCGGCATTTTCTTATCCTAACCGTATGACAACAGGGATCTCGATCAATCACGCCGTGTGCCACGGTAAGCCGGTAATCGAAGGCACCCGGGTGCTTGTCTCTACTGTTTTGGGCGCACTTGCAGGAGGAGATACCCAGCAGGAAGTGGCGGAAGACTACGGGATCACCATCGATCAGATTTCTTCGGCGCTGGAGTTTGCCGCGGATATTTCGTCCTTCCAAACCTCCGCTTACGAAGAGGTTGCATGACGTTTCTGCTCGACGAGAACTTTCCAAAGTCCGCCCGGACGCTGCTGGAGGAGCGTTCCCACACGATCATTGATTTCAGGATCGATGGCGTGGTTGGTGCGGAAGATTCGGAAGTCATCAGATTGGCACAGCGGAGTAACGCAGTCATCCTTACCACGGATCGTGATTTCTTTCACACTTTGGGGAGGCAGCATCCTGATCATCACGGAATCGTTGTGATTGCCCTCAAGAAGCCAACCCGAAGCCTTATCCTTGCGAGATTGCTCTGGTTGCTCGATCATGTCGACGCGGCGGAGATTCCTGGACGGGCATTTCAGTTGAGAGACCAGAGTTGGCAGGTTTATCCAGCTCTTGAAAAATGCGAACAAGAATAGATGGCGACGCCCTGGAAACCGCATAATGGGGGTGTCATAAATTTTGTGTAAGTGCTTTCCGTCGATGTGCCCCATCAACAGAACCAGCACATCCAAATGAAACAGCCCATTACCGACGCTCTCCTCGACGAGCTACT
>JBJONG010000051.1:0-21936 GCA_046051965.1 Verrucomicrobiota bacterium | reverse complement strand
CAAAGGCTTCGGGACGCTCGTCCACGCCAAAGATTTCGCGAAGGTTGTTATCGACACTCATGGTAGGTGGTATTTCTAGATGTTAGGTTGGTTTCGCGTTAAAAATCACAGGGTGAGATCATCGAGGGAGAAGTCGTCAACTCCGCCGCCTGCCAACGGCGAACCGTGGGTGGACTGGCCTTGGCGACCGGGGCGGACATCAAGACCGAGGGATTGCATTTCCTTGATGAGGACGTTGAACGATTCCGGCGTGCCGGCCTCGAGGTTGTTGTCGCCTTTGACGATGGCTTCGTAGATGCGGGTGCGTCCCTGGACGTCGTCGGATTTGACGGTGAGGATTTCCTGGAGGGTGTAGGCGGCGCCGTAAGCTTCGAGCGCCCATACCTCCATTTCTCCGAAACGCTGGCCACCGTATTGAGCCTTACCACCGAGCGGCTGCTGGGTAACGAGGGAGTAGGGACCGACGGCGCGGGCATGGATCTTGTCGGCGACAAGGTGACCGAGCTTGAGCATATAGATCATTCCGACCACGACAGGGTTGTGGAACGCCTCGCCGGTGCGTCCGTCATAGAGGGTCGATTTACCGGCAGTGCTGCCATCCTTACCGTCACCGATCCATGTGTAGCCTCGGGTTTCCGGCTCGTTGGGCTTGCGCTCACGTGCTTTTTCGCCGCCACCGATCATTTTCACACCATCGACCTTTTTGGCCTCGGACATGAAATTCCAGATGATGTTTTCCTTGATGCCGTCGAAAATAGGCGTTGCGACCGTGAAACCGAGAGCCTTGGCCGCGACGCCGAGGTGGGTTTCAAGAACCTGACCGACGTTCATACGGGAAGGCACACCGAGGGGGTTGAGGCAGATGTCAACCGGCGTTCCGTCGTGGAGATACGGCATGTCCTCCTCGGGAACAATGGTGGCGACAACGCCCTTGTTTCCGTGGCGGCCGGCCATTTTGTCACCGACGGAGAGCTTGCGCTTCGCGGCGATGAAGACCTTGACCTCCTTGATCACGCCGGGATCGACGTCGTCGCCGGACTCGAGCTGGTCGAGCTTGCGTTCGCGGTCGGTATCCAGCTCCTGGAAGCGGCTCTCAAAGGAATTGATGATCTCCACGATCTTGTTGCGGATCGGGGACGGGTCGATCTCGATGTGGTCGTGAACAGAGGCGAGCTTGCGGAGCAGGGTCTTGGTGATCTTGCGGTTCGCAGGGATGATGATTTCGCCGGTCTGGGCGTTGACCACATCGAGCGGGATTTTCTCGCCGAGCAGGATGTCGGAGAGTTTTTCCGTGAGGTCGTCGGTGAGCTTGTCGGCCTTTTTCTTGTGCTCGTCGTTGATCTTCTTGAGGTGCTTTTTGAGCTCCACGGGATCGACTTTCTCGGCGCGCTTCTTAGCAAGGCCGTGCGAGGAAACGCGGATGTCCTGGACAATGCCGGTGCAACCGGATGGCACGCGCAACGACGTGTCCTTCACGTCCGCGGCTTTCTCACCGAAGATGGCGCGCAGGAGGCGCTCTTCGGGGGCGAGTTCCGTTTCGGATTTCGGGGTGATCTTGCCGACGAGGATGTCGCCGGGTTTCACCTCCGCGCCGATGCGAATGATGCCGTCGTGGTCGAGGTTGCGCAGGGCTTCCTCACCGACGTTCGGGATGTCGCGGGTGATTTCCTCGGGGCCGAGCTTGGTGTCGCGGGCGGCGACATCGAACTCGGAGATGTGGATCGATGTATAGACATCGTCCTTCACCACTCGCTCGGAGATGACGATGGCATCCTCGAAGTTGTAGCCGTTCCATGGCATGAAGGCCACGAGGACATTGCGGCCGATGGCCAGTTCTCCGTTCTCGGTGTTCGGTCCGTCGGCGAGGACTTGGCCTTTCTTGATCTTCTGACCTGCCTTGACAATCGGCTTCTGGTTGATGCAGGTACCGGCGTTGGAGCGCATGAACTTGCGCAGCGGGTAGGCGAAAATGCCCTTGGCCACGTTGGTTTTCACGATCTCCGGCTCGCTGAGGAACTTCTCATCGGATACGGGCAGCTTGCCATCGGTGGTGGTGATGATGATCTCGGCGGTGGCGGCGGCGACGATGCCATCGGCCTCGGAAACGACCACGGCGCGGGAGTCGCGAGCGGCCTTCGCCTCAAGACCGGTGCCAACGAGTGGAGCTTCGGAAACAAGCAGAGGGACGCCCTGGCGCTGCATGTTCGAACCCATCAGCGCTCGGTTGGCGTCATCGTGTTCAAGGAACGGGATGAGGCCGGCGGCGACGGAAACGAGCTGCTTCGGCGAAACGTCCATATAATGTACTTCCGCAGGCGTGGACTCGATGAACTCACCGCGCTCACGTGCGTCAATCCGTTCGCTTTCGAACTGACCGGCTTTTGTGATGACGTTGGACGCCTGTGCGATGAGGTAGTTTTCCTCCTGGTCGGCGGTGAGATATTCGATCTCGTTGGTGACCTTGCCGTTTTTGACCTTGCGGTAAGGGGTTTCGATAAAGCCGAACTCGTTGATGCGGGCATACGTACACATCGAGTTGATAAGGCCGATGTTCGGTCCTTCCGGGGTCTCGATGGGGCAGATGCGCCCGTAGTGGGACGGATGAACATCGCGAACCTCGAAGCCCGCGCGGTCGCGGTTGAGACCGCCTGGTCCGAGGGCGGAAAGGCGGCGCTTGTGGGTCAGCTCGGCCAGAGGGTTGGTCTGATCCATGAACTGGGAGAGCTGCGAACGACCGAAGAAATCACGCACGACCGCGGAAAGCGCCTTCGGGTTGATGAGTTTTTGCGGGGTCATGCCCTCGATGTTCACGTCGAACAAGGTCATGCGCTCCTTGACGAGACGCTCGGTGCGGGCGAGGCCGACACGGCACTGGTTCGCGAGAAGCTCGCCCACGGCGCGGACGCGGCGGGAGCCAAGGTGATCGATGTCATCGATGACGCCCTCACCCTTTTTCAGCTTCAGGATATAGCGGACGGCGGCGAGGAAATCCTCGGGCACCATGATGCGCTGGTCGGAATCGACACCGATGCCCAGCTTTTGGTTGATCTTGTAACGTCCGACGCGGGTCAGGTCGTATTTCTTCGCGTCGAAGAACAGGCGCTTGAGCAGGGCACGGGCGTTGGAAGCAGTCGGCGGATCGCCGGGGCGCAGCTTGCGGTAGATGTCCTTGAGCGCGGATTCCTCGTCCTTCGCGGGATCCTTGCGGAGGGACTTGAGGAGGATTTCGTCCTCGCGTCCGTCGATGACCTCAAGCTTCTTCTGGCCGAGGGCGACAAGCTGCTTGACGATACCTGCGGTGAGCGGCTCATAGGCTTTCGCGATGACCAGTTCGCCGTCGAGGATGTCCTCGAAAGGCACCTTATGGCCGAGTTCCGCCTCGTCGATCTTGCTGTTGAGGGCTAGATTTTCGATGGAGTAGAAATGGCTTACGATATCGCGGTCGGTCGGGTAGCCGAGGACGCGGAGGAAAGTGGTCGCAAGGAACTTCCGGCGGCGGCGGCGGCGGTCGAGGTAAACATAGAGCAGATCGTTCGTGTCGAACTGCACTTCGAGCCATGAACCACGGTCGGGGATGATGCGGAAAGAGTGCAGCATCTTGCCGTTCAGGTGCTGCGAGGTCTCGAAGCAAATGCCGGGAGAGCGATGAAGCTGGGAAACGATGACGCGTTCCGCGCCGTTGATGATGAAAGTACCACGGCGGGTCATCATCGGCAGCTCGCCCATGTAAACGCGCTCTTTCTTTGTGCCGGTCTCGTCCTTCAGTTTGAAGGTCACATAGAGGGCGGCGGAGAAGGACTCGCCATTCCGTAGAGAGTCGAGGGATGTGATTTTCGGATCCTCGATGTCATAGGAGACAAAATCCAGCTCAATGGCCTCGTCGTAGGACTTGATCGGGAAAACCTCCCGAAAAACAGCCTGAAGACCCGTGTCTGAGCGGTCACCATGCGAAACTTCTTTCTGCAGGAACTCGTCGTAAGACCTACTCTGAACCTCAATGAGGTTGGGTGGTTCGATAACCTCTTCAAATTTTCCGAAATAGAGACGTTCAGCCATGGTGGTGCGGTGGTAGTGGAGTTACGGGTTCAGGCCCGGAGCCTTTTTAGGCTCGGGCGACTTGGGATCAGGAAATGGACGGAGAAAACAAATTTACGGAAACGGCGCGAAACACCTTTGAGTGGGGCAGTGTCACGTGTCGGTTCCGGTTTTGCGTGGGTTGTCGGGGTGAAAAGTGGGAAATGCCCGGGGCGGAAGCGGGTTCCGCCCCGGGGAAATCCTTGACGGGTTACTTGAGCTCGATGGTCGCTCCGGCTTCCTCGAGTTTTTTCTTGGCAACTTCGGCGGCATCCTTGGAAACGCCTTCGAGGACGTTGATCGGGGCGCTTTCGACAAGTTTCTTGGCGTCTGCGAGACCGAGGCCGGGCGCAACTTCACGAACTGCCTTAATGACAGCGATCTTGTTGGCACCTGCACCGGTGATGACTACGTTGAACTCAGTTTGCTCTTCGGCGGCTTCGGCAGGGCCAGCGGCGGCGGCAGGGCCGGCGGCGACAGCTGCTGCGGCGGAGACGCCCCAGGTTTCTTCGAGTTGTTTCACGAGATCGACAGCTTCCAGTACGGTAAGCTTGCCGAGTTCTTCGACTAGGTTTGCGATGTTTGACATGTATTTTCTCCTTTTGCGGTATCGTCGCCCCCGGAGCTTCCGGAGATTTCAGCCACCCTGCTGGGAAACCGACGAGGAACCATTGTTAATCAGGCCTTTGCGTGGAGACGCGACGGGCCATCCGTTCAGATTGTTTGGTTATTCAGCGGCAGCCTCGGAAGCGGGTGCTTCAACGGTTTCCACGGCAGCCTCTTGCTTGCTGCCGGATTGGAAATGTTGGCGCTCAGGATCGAATTTCTCGAGAAGGACACGGGCGATGCGCGTGGCGGGCTCGTTGATAAGGCCGAGAAGCTGGGAAAGCACGGCTTCGCGCGAAGGAATGTCGGCGATGGCTTTTAGTTTCTCACCGTCGAGCACGTCCTGACCGAGGATGCCGATTTTCATTTCGGGCTTCTTGAACTCCTTCTCGAAGTTCTTGAGAACCTTGGCAGCAGAGAATACCTCGGAATCGCCGGTCACGAAGGCGGTCTGGCCGACGAGATCCGCGCCGACATCCGGGAGACCGGCTTCGGTGAGAGCCTTGCGCATGTAGCTGTTTTTCGCGACAGTGCATTTCGCGCCATTATCGCCAAGACGATTACGAAGTTCGCTGAACTGCGGGACGGTAAGACCCGTGTAATCAATGACGATCACGTAAGGCGAGTTGTTGACCCGTGCCAGCAGGCTGTTGATGATGATTTGTTTGTCTGGATTCATTGTCGTTGCTTGCTGGAGTTATGCGGATGCTTTCGCGTAGGCCGAGGCTTCGAGTGGAAGACCGGGAAGCATCGTGGCGGCGAGAGTAACTGATTGAATGAAATTTCCTTTGGCGGAAGCGGGCTTGGCTTTCGCAACGCTCTCAAGGAACGCGCGTGCGTTATCCTCAAGCTGCTTTTCGTCGAAGCTGGCCTTGCCGATCGCCCCGGAAACATTACCGTTCTTGTCGAGTTTGTAGTCGATACGACCCGCCTTCACTTCTTTGACCGCTTTGGCGACGTCGTCGGTGACGGTTCCTGTCTTGGGGTTTGGCATGAGGCCGCGGGGGCCGAGGACGCGGGCGATTTTACGAACTTCTGCCATGGCATCAGGAGTGGCGATCGCCGAATCGAAATCGACGAAACCTTCCTGCACTTTCTTGATGAGATCCTCGTAGCCTACATGCTCAGCTCCGGCTGCGACGGCGGCTTCTGCGGCGGCACCTTGGGCGAAAACCACCACGCGGACATTCTTGCCTGATCCGTGGGGAAGGGAAACGGAGCCGCGAACCATCTGGTCGCTCTTACGCGGGTCAACCCCGAGGCGGAACGACAGAGTGAGTGTGGGAGTGAACTTCGGGGCGGGTAGTTTCTTCACGGTGCTGATCGCGTCCGTGAGTGAGTAGGATTTTCCGGAACCGACGAGTTCGGCGGCTTTCCTGTAGCGTTTGCTGCGTGTTTTGGACATGTTGTTTATTGGTTTGCAGTGATAGCGGATAGGAGTTGCGTCCCACCCTCTTGCGGGTGCCACCCTTTCGAGTGGCGGAGATTCTCTTACATTCCCTCGACTTCAAGACCCATCTGGCGGGCAGTCCCAGCCAGAATGCGTGCCGCAGCTTCGGGATCCTTGGTGTTCAGATCCGGCATTTTGATGCTGACCACTTCCATGAGTTGGGCTTTCGTGATCTTGCCGACCTTTTTCTTGTTTGGTTCACCTGATCCGGATGCGAGACCTGCCACCTTCTTCAAAAGGTTTCCAGCGGGTGGTTTCTTGGTGATGAAAGTGAATGACTTGTCTTTGTAAACCGAGATGACTACCGGGAGAACATCTCCGGCCTGGCTCTGAGTGGCAGCGTTGAACTCCTTGCAGAAGCCCATGATGTTGACACCCGCTTGACCGAGGGCTGGACCGACCGGTGGGGATGGATTGGCGGCACCAGCTTTGATCTGGAGTTTGATGATTTTGACGACTTCCTTGGCCATGATGTTTGTGGTTAAATGCTAAAACGCTGAAAAAATGGGATATTGAAATTACTCGCGCTCGACTTGCCAGTATTCGAGTTCGACGGGGGTGGTGCGCCCGAAGATATCGACTGCAACGCGCAGTTTGCCGCGCTCGGGATCGATTTCCTCGACGATACCACTCTGGGATTGGAAAGGACCATCAGCGACCTTGACGGTATCGCCCACCTCGAAAGAGATCGCTGGGCGGACAGACTCCTCTCGCTCTTGGATTTGGGAAAGCATCGCCTCAACTTCGCGGGGGCGCATGGGGGCTGGGCGGTCTTTTGTGCCAGCGAATCCGATGACTCCCTCGATTTCTTTGATAAAGAACCATGTCTTCTCTACAAGATCTCCATTTTCGGTGGACAAATACATGTTCACGATAATGTAGCCGGGGAAGAATTTCTTCTTGGTCTCAGTTTTCTTGCCGCGCTTGATTTCAGAGACAATTTCTGTGGGGACTAGGACTTCACGGATATAGTCCTGCATTTCCTCGGCCTCGACTTGGCGTTCGATGCGGGAGCGCACCTTGCCCTCCATGCCCGAAAGGACTTGGACGACATACCACTGGTCTTTGTAATTCTTGGCGTCGGGCATGAGATGGGGAATTTGGCGGAGAGAGAGAGCGGGAAAATTATCGGAAGATTTCGGTCAGGAAACCTACGGTGAGGATCTGGATGAAGTCCCAGAACTGTACGAAGCCTGCAAGCAGGATCACGGCGATCAGGACAACGATAGTGGAGTCGATGAGTTCCTTGTATTTACGGAATCCTTTGGATTTTGGATCCGAATCCCATGGCCAACTCGCCTTACGAAGTTCGCCTTTGACTTCGCCGATGAAGCCGGAAACCTTCTCGATATTCCGGAACAGAAAGTAAACGGCCACGATCAGGATCGCATAGATGATCCCCGATGTGACCCAACTATCGTTGATCTTGAGGTATTCGAGGAAATTCATTCGTTGTGTTTGGGTAACGGAAAGTGGCACGCCAGGAGGGACTCGAACCCCCAACATTCGGTTTTGGAGACCGACGCTCTACCAATTGAACTACTGACGCGTTGTGTGGAAATATGAAGGGGTTTGAGGCGACTTAAGGGCACCCCGTTTGGCGGGGTGCCCCAAGTGCCAGGATCATCGGCGAGCATTTGCTTACCGATGATACCGTAATTTTGACTTATTTGATGATTTCACCGACACGTCCGGCACCGACCGTGCGGCCACCTTCGCGGATAGCGAAACGCATGGTTGGCTCCATGGCGATCGGGTTGATGAGTTCAACTTCAAGGCCGATGTTGTCTCCTGGCATAACCATTTCGACACCTTCTGGGAGCTTGATGCTGCCGGTGACGTCGGTGGTGCGGAAGTAGAACTGCGGGCGATAGTTGGAGAAGAACGGAGTGTGGCGACCGCCTTCTTCTTTGGAAAGGACGTAAATCTCGGATTTGAAGATCGTGTGACCTTTGACCGTGCCGGGCTTGGCCATGACTTGACCGCGTTCCACGTCGTTTTTCTTGAGACCGCGGACAAGGAGTCCAACGTTGTCACCAGCGCGACCTTCATCGAGAAGCTTGCGGAACATCTCGATGTCCGTGACCGTTGTTTTTTGGGTGTCACGGATACCGACGATTTCGACTTCCTCCATCTTCTTGATGATACCGCGCTCAACACGACCGGTGCAGACAGTTCCGCGACCTTCGATCGAGAACACGTCTTCGATTGGCATGAGGAAGGTTTTGTCAATCGGACGCTCTGGCTCAGGAATGTAGGAATCAACGGCATCCATGAGTTTGTTCACGTTGGCCATTTGCTCGGGATCACCGGCGAGGGCTTTAGAGGCGGAGCCAGCAACGATTGGAATGTCATCGCCGGGGAAGTCATAGGAAGAAAGAAGATCACGGATCTCCATTTCAACGAGTTCGATGAGTTCGGCGTCGTCAACAAGGTCAACCTTGTTCATGAACACGACAAGAGCCGGAACTCCGACTTGGCGAGCGAGAAGAATGTGCTCACGTGTCTGTGGCATCGGGCCGTCAGCGGCGGAAACCACAAGGATCGCACCGTCCATCTGGGCTGCACCGGTGATCATGTTCTTCACGTAGTCGGCGTGGCCGGGGCAATCGACGTGAGCGTAGTGGCGCTTGTCCGTCTCATACTCCACGTGGGCAGTGTTAATCGTAATGCCGCGCTCGCGCTCCTCAGGAGCGGCGTCGATGTCGGCGTAGCTCTTTTTCTGGGCGAATCCCTTTTCTGCTAGCGTATTCGTGATCGCTGCGGTGAGGGTGGTTTTGCCGTGGTCAACGTGACCGATGGTCCCGATGTTTACGTGCGGCTTGTTGCGTTGGAATTGTTCTTTGGCCATTTTCGTTGTGGTTTCGCTGAGACGTTTTGGGAGATGTTCGTGTGGTTCCTGGAGCTCGTGGGCGGAATTGAACCGCCGACCTCATCCTTACCAAGGATGCGCTCTACCCCTGAGCTACACGAGCAATGTGGATTGTTGTGAACCCGACCTTCGTGCCGACAAAAGAACCGCGACCTGTCCAGTTTGACCCAAGACCGGGCGCGGCACCCCTGACTGCATGTGGGGAAGAGCGGGCGGGACGTTAGCAACTCGCGACATCCTGTCAAAAAAAATATGGTTGTTTCCTCACTTTTCCCGAATCCATTCATTCTGCGGGATTTACAGCAGATCCAGAGGCAGGTTCCGGCTCCCCATCACCATAAATTTCGGCAAATCTCTGTATCCGGAGACAGCGTCCGGAATCGGTATCCGCATCAATTAAGACGCCACAAACTTTCACCGCACCTTTAGCGATGGGGAAACGGGTCGGCATCCCGGAGCGGAAACGCCAGACAACCGACTCTACGCAGCGCCCAAGCACGGACTCTTCCGGCCCGCACATGCCCGCGTCGGTGAGGTATCCGGTGCCACCCGGAAAAATGGTGTCATCGGCCGTCTGAACGTGGGTGTGTGTGCCCACGACGAGCGACACAGTGCCGTCCAGCATACGACCCATCGCAATTTTTTCGGAGGTCGTCTCGGCGTGGAAATCGAGCACGATAACCCTCACTCCCTCGTCCCTCAATCTCTGAACCTCCTTTTCGACCGCTAGAAATGGGTTATCCAGCGGTGGTTGGATGAAACTGCGACCCTGCGCCTGGATGACAGCCACTTTTCCTTTCGCCGTTTCGAGGACAATGCTGCCCGCTCCCGGCGTGCCCTCCGTATAATTGATGGGACGAAGCAGGCGGGGTTCCGTTGGGAAATAATCCACAATCTCCTTCTGATCCCACACATGATCACCGGTTGTGACCACGGCGGCACCGGCACGGAGAAGATCTATGGTGATCCTTGGTGTAATCCCCTTGCCCGCCGCCGCATTTTCCCCGTTCACGACGACAAAATCAATGCCGTGCTGTCGCCGGATTCCCGCAAGGTTATCGATCACCGCCTTCCGCCCTGGTTCGCCCACGATGTCACCGAGAAAAAGAATGCGGATGCTCGCCGGATGGAGTGCTTGGCTCATGCTGCGTGAATGTCCCGTTTTCAAAATGGACACAACCACAAATTGATAGGCACCGGATACAAGAGTGGATGGCAGACGAAAATTTCCCGCTTCCAGACTTGCCAGTTCGCGAGGCGGGGAATGAAACTCGCCTACTATGAAAAATAGCTACATTAAGTCGATCAAGCTGGCGCTGGGTTTTCTCGCGGCGCTCGCTTTGCCAAGTTGCCTGCAGAATGAAACAACCTTGTCCCTGAACAAGGACGGCAGCGGAACAGTGACGGAGGAAACATACCTCGGAGTAAAGATGCTGGAGATGATGGCTCAGTTCGCGCAGCCAGGTCAGCCGGATCCCGTGGAGGAAATGTTCTCCGAAGAAAAGGCCAAGGCGAAGGCCGGAAAAATGGGCGAGGGTGTCGAATACGTGAAGACCGAGATGATCAATAAAGACGGTAAAAAAGGTGCGATCGTGCATTACAAATTCGCGGATATTAACAAGCTCAAGGTCAGCCCCAGCGGTGCCGTGGATGACATGACCGAACAGGCAGCAAAGCCAGATGACAAAGAAAACGAAACCGTAAGTTTCTCCTACGCCGACGGCAAACTGAAGGTGATCACCCCGCCCACAGATTTCGAGGACATGAACATGGATGACGCGGGAGCGGAGAATGCCGAGATGGAGACGATGATGAAGGAAATGATGGCCGACATGCGCCTTACCCTGAAACTGAAGATCGCCGATGGCATCGCATCCACCAACGCGACACACACCGAAGGAGACACAATCACACTCTTCGACGTAGAAGTCGGTAAGATGTTCGCGCAAAAAGCCGAACTAAAGAAAATCTCCGAAACAAGCAAGACCGACAAGGAAGCAGCAAAAGCAGCCTTCGCAAATCTCGACGGCATCAAGATCGAGACGAAAGAGAATGTGACCGTCACGCTCAAGTGACCCTTTTTTACGGGGCGGCGGCTTCCAGCCGCTTGTCCCAAACAGGTCGGATCGCGGCTTTCGGATCATTCACCCATTCGGCACGACTTTCTTTTGTTCCCCGCGACGATTGAGACGACATGCATGCACGGCTGTGTAAGGCTTGGTGAAATTTAGGAGCGAACCCTTTGAAACACGAAGGTAAAAGACATTGCCATATATACCGGGTATTGGCCGATTCCCAACAACCTGGATATCGAAAAATGTTCCTTGAAAATGATCCCTGTCGTTGTGACCTCGAACGATTCACATTCCGCTGCTTAATTCCGACAAGTCTGGATCAATTCCTGCAAGCCGGAACTGGGATCTGTTCCGGATGCACCCCGGGACATGACCTTCCGTAATTAAAACCTGCGATACCCACGATGCAATTCCCTCACCTCTTACTCGCCGGACTGTTGGCTGGCACCGCGATGGCCACCGTGACTTGGCCACAATTCCGTGGACCAACCGGACAAGGCATCGCGAGTGGGCCCGGCCCGCTGAAATGGAGCAAGGATAGCGGGATCGCATGGAAAACGCCGCTGGCCGCGCAGGGTTGGTCATCTCCCGTCATCGCCGATGGGAAAATCATTCTCACCGGTTCCCGCAAGGACGGTGACACCACGCATCTGTCAGCTTTCGCCCTCGATGTCGCAAGCGGGAAAACTCTTTGGAACGTGGATCTGTTCAAACCTACCGCCGAAGAAACCGCAGCCCTTCACGGAAAGAACAGCTTGGCCAGCTCCACTCCGGTCATCGCGGACGGCATCGCATACGTCCACTTCGGCCACATGGGCACCGCCGCGCTGCGTCTCGATGACGGCGCGGTGGTCTGGAAAACCCAGGTTTCCTACAAGCCGATGCACGGCAATGGCAGCTCGCCGGTGATCGTCGGCGACCTTCTCGTGGTGAACGCGGACGCCGAAATCGATCCCACCATCGTAGCTTTTCACCGGAAAAACGGCACCATCGCCTGGCGCACCCCGCGTGGACAAAAAGTCCGCAGCACCTTTTCCTTCAGCACTCCGCTTGTGGTCGAGACGGATGGCCGCACCGAAATCCTCAGCGCGGGCAGCGGCATGATCGGAGCCTACGCGCCGGAAGACGGACGCCTGCTCTGGAAAGCGACTTACGGCGAGGGTTACTCGGTGGTTCCCCGCCCCATCGTCGCCGATGGCTTCGCCTACGTCGCCACCGGATACAACGTGCCCAAGCTCATCGCGATCCGCCTCGGCAAAGCCAGCGGCGATGTCACTAAAACCCACATCGCATGGGAAGTCACGCGCCGGATGCCGAAAACCCCTTCCATGATCGCCGCCGCAGGCCGTATCCTGACCCTCGACGATACCGGCACGCTTACCAGCCTCGACGCGAAATCGGGCGAACCCTCATGGAACGAAAAGCTCGCCGGCAATTTCTCCGCCTCGCCGATCCTGACAGGTGACACCCTCTACGCCGTCACCGAGGACGGGGTCTGCTATGTCGTGAAAATCTCCCCCGATGCGGCGAAGATTCAGTTCGAGACCGATCTCGCCGAACGCACGCTCGCCTCCCCCGTCTTGCTCGATGGGGCTCTTTACCTCCGCACCGAACAACACCTCTGGAAAATCACCGGCGAGTGATTTCCACACCGCTTTCCCGCGTCATGAAATCCCGACTCATCGCCGCCGCTCTCGCCCTCGCGCTTTGCTCCTGTGGCACCGGCTCCTACCGTAGCGACTTCGCCGAAGCCTCCAGAAATAACCCCCACCCTCCCCCCAATGCCGAAGGCGCATGGCTCGGCACGTGGATCAGCGGGGTCAACGGCCACACCGGTCCGTTGTGGTGCATCGTCCAGCCCAATCCCGAAGATCCCGGCAAATACGACTTCCGCTATCGCGCCGGATGGGGCGCTTTGAAATTCGGCGATTACACCCATACCGTGTCCGCCAAGCCGCGCAAAGATGGCTCACTCGCGCTTGCGGGCGAAATGAAACTTCCCGGTGGCCTCGGAACCTATCAGGTCAAAGGCAATCTCACCCGAGAAACCTTCTACGCCACCTACCATGCCGCAGGCGACCACGGCACGATGTCCCTGAAACGCCCCGCGCCCAGATAAAGATCGCAACCAGAGCGAGAACATGGAGCAAAGTCAAAGAGCCGCAACGAAACACAAGCCTATGAAACTTACCCCGGAAGAACGCATCCAACGCGAAAAACAAAGACGTAAAAAAGCCAACGCCCAGATGCGCGAGAAAGTGGCGGCGGCGAGGAAAATCGGCATTTGCCGCTGCGGCGGGAAGCTCGATATCAAGCCGGGCACTGCAAAACACTACAGCACCTGCCCGGAATGCCGGGAAAAGGCCACCGTCTCGGCCACCCGCTACTATCGGGAGGGAGCATTGCCGCCCAAGGTGGCTCGCCCTGTAAAACTCGACGGCCGCCTGCGCGACTCCAAAGGAGTCAGACGGCGCCTCGAACGCGACGGGCTGGGTCGTGAAGCTTGGTGGTGGATAGCCAGCGCGCTTGTGGACGGTCGCCAACGCGTCCGCCGCTGGTCTGTTGACAAATACGGCGATCGCGGAGCGTGGAAATATGCGATCGCGCAAAGGCGGGATTGGGAGTATTCCGCCTGATCCGCACACCCGGTGTCATCAAAAAGGTCATCCACCTGATGGACGTCAGAGGAGCGGGATCGGCGCAGATCCACCCGATTTTTCGGTGGCTACGGGACTACCCCTCAAAACAGCTCCATCTGCTCCAACCCGGAAACATCCTGAAAACGCACTCCGACGCCGAGCAACCGCACCGCCTCGCCCTGCGATCGCAACACCGCCTCGGCCAGCAGCTCGTGGAAAATTTCGCGATCCATCTCCGCATGGGCGCGCTCCGCAGTCGTGCGGCGGAAGTCGGCGAACTTCAGTTTCACCACCAGAGAGCGCACGCGGCGATCCGACTCCATTTCCTGAAGTTTCTCCTCGAGCTCATCGAGCATCAGCCGCATCTCGCGCTCCAGCTCCGGCAGGGCGCGGATGTTTTCCGTGAACGTATTCTCGATGCTCAGGGATTTGCGCGGGCTGTCCACGGTCACGGGGCGTTCATCGCGCCCCCAGCACCTCTCGTGAAGCTCCGCGCCATAAGCGCCCAAACGCCGCACCCACTCGAAGCGGTCGATGGCGCGGAACTGCCCGCAGGTTTCCATGCCCATCGCGGAAAGCCGCTCCGCCATCTTGCCGCCGACCCCCGGGATTTTCCGCAGCGGCAGATCCCGCATGAACTCCGCTGCGTCCGCCGCCGAGACACAGAACTGGCCGTCCGGCTTTTTCCAATCACTGGCGATCTTCGCGATCAGCTTGTTCGGCCCGATCCCCGCCGAGGCGGTCAGACCCGTCTCCTCGCGTATCATCTGCCGGATGCGCGAGGCGATGATCGTGCCCGGCGAGGGATCATGGGAGACATCGAGAAACGCCTCGTCGAGCGACAGCGGCTCGATGAGCGGCGTGAACCTCCCGAAAATCCCCCGGATGCGCTCGCTGTCCCGCTGATAGACATCGAACCGCATCGGCACGATCAGCAACTCCGGGCATTTCTCCAAAGCCATGAAAACCGGCATCGCCGAGCGGCAGCCGAACTTGCGCGCCTCGTAGTTCGCCGTCGTCAGCACCCCGCGCCGACTGCTCCCGCCAACCCCCACCGGCTTTCCCCTCAGCGAGGGATCGTCCCTCTCCTCAATGGCCGCGTAAAAGCAATCCATGTCCACATGGATGATCTTGCGGGGCATCATCTGCTGCACGCATGAACATTCTTTCACCGCAAGGGAAAAGGCAAGCCGTGTTTCATCTCTGGAGTAGCTATGCGCTCCCATCCCGAATCGCGAGGGGCAAGGCCCTTCACGCGCCTCCCATCCGAAAATCTGGCGATGAAGCACCGGAAACCCACCGACTTTTCCCGCAAGGTTATGAAAAAGCCCCGCAATCCAATGGATTGCAGGGCTTGAAAATGGAGCCGGCTAACGGACTCGAACCGTTGACCTACTGATTACAAATATCCGAACAAAAATCTTCACTACATTCATCCTAAACGACTTACAGATTCTATTGAATAGTTTCTCTTGCCAGTTGCCAGAACAGTTGCCAGAAACGATCCATGGCGCGGCCTAAAAAAGTGATCCTTTTCAAGATCCTCGAGTTCCAAAACTCCTCCGGGAACATCTCATACCGCGTGACCGGGAGCAACCCGGATGGCACCAGAGTCCGCAAGAACTTCCCCACCCGACTCGAAGCCGAACAAGAGCGGGCAGACCTTGAGACGAAGGCTGCCGGCCAGACTGCTCCCGCCCAACTCAAGAGGACAAGACTGACGGACGAACAGCTGGCGGATGCCGAGGCGGCGATCAAGACGGCCGATGGCCGCAGAGTGTCGGAAATCGTGTCCCACTATCTGAACCTGGAGAGGCGCTTGGAATCACGTAGCCTAGGCATCGATGCGGCGGTGTCGTTCACGGAGTCCCATTACCGCGAGGAGCTGGTCTCGGTGAGCATCCTCAACGCCAAGGCCGAGTTCATCGAGAGCAGGTCCGACAGGGAGGCTCGCACCAAGCAATTCTATGAGTCCACATTGCGGCTACTTCTGAAACCGGATCCCAACAAGGAGCTGAGCGCGTTCACGGTTGCCGATCTGGAAAAGATCCTGAAACGCTACAAGAATCCGAATACCAAACGGGCCTATCGCACCGCAATATCCGTCTTCTTCAGCTGGGCCGTCCGGCACCGTTACTGCCTCGAAAACCCCTGTGACCGGCTCGACAAACTGCCGAGGGACATGACCCAGATCTCAGCGTTGTCGTTGGAGGAATGCAAACGCCTGCTGTACGCAGCAACCCAACTCCATGACGGCGCGGCGGCGTCATGCCTGGCTATCGGGATTTTTTCCGGGCTGCGACCGAGCGAGATCGCCGACCTTAGTCCGGAGGACATACTCAAGGACAGGATCCGGGTTTCCGGTGGTAAACTGCGCAGAAAGCTTAAGAGGACAGTTCCAGTGTCCCCGGTGTTATCTGCTTGGCTGGACAGGTATCCGTTCTCAGGACTACCCCAAGGTTGGGACTACAAGATGAAGATGCTCAAGAAGAGCACCAAGGCGAAGAAGTGGGTGCAGGACATTATAAGGCACACCTCGATCACGTTCCAGACGGAGCGTGACAAAAACGAGGCTCTCACTGCCTACAACTGCGGAACCTCGATCCAGATGATGAACCGTCACTATCGCGACTCGATTGACGATGAAAAATCGGTCAAGGAGTTCTGGAGCCTGACTCCAGAAAAGCTCTTGGCTAAGCCACCGAAGATCGAGCTACCCATCAGTAAAAGGGTGGACTGGCCGCCCAAGGCCAAACTCAAGAAACTGGTCTGGCAAAAGCCCCTTATCCACGCCGCAAAGGACATTGGTGTGTCCGACGTGGCGCTCAAGAAGCATTGTGTGCAGCTGAGTATCGAGCTTCCGCCCCGGGGGCATTGGCTTCGATAGTCAGTCCCATCTGCTATTTGCGCACTCCTCATCAAGGCCTAATAATTTAGGCTTCCCAAAAATCTGAACTAACAAACCTTCGTATTATCCATACTAATATTTTTAAAAAAATTTGGCATTTTAGAGATGATTTCTTTCGCTTTTTAAAAATTTAGCGACATTTCTGTCAGTACCTCCGGGAAGCTAGGACATTTGGTTTAGCGGTGGGCAGACTCCAAACCAGAAAACCCCACACTTTGGAGACATCATTAGGAAATCACACTCCCACGATCTGCAACCCCTCCTTAAACATCCTTCTTTATCGCCAACACGACGAAGCACACATCAAAAAAACATGAACACCGCCGCCGCGCCTTCGTTGCAGGACGTCCTAGAGATGCCCTCATTCGTAATCGTCCTCCCCAAGGACAAAGGATACTCGATCATCCATAACTCGGTCATCGGCTGCGCCTACCTGAGCGACGCCGAGCAGGGAGTCCTCCACTGGCTTCTGTCTCTACCCGCCGACTGGGACGGCGACGGACTCTACCAGAAGATCATGAATAGATTCAAGGTATGCAAGTGCACCGCCTACGCGCGAATCCACGCACTGGAGGACGCAGGCCACCTGCACCGGATCATGTTCAGGGGACTCACATATGGCGACGTCCAGAAGCGCCACAAGGTGACCGAGATGCGTTTCATCCGGGAGAACCCCCGCGAGCGGATCTGGATCCACAACGCCCGGAACCAGCCCTACCACGTGCGTAATAGCAGGATGTCCCAGAGAAGCACCAAGGGCATGCGGCGCACGGTGTGCCTATCACCTCAACCGATTCCCGAACCGGAGTGGAAAAGGGATAGGTTTGAACGCAGGGAAACTCCCTCCCGGGAGTTGACACAATCGGCTCGCGCACGCCGACGGGCCGCTTATTTTGGTGTCACCCCTATTCCTACTTTGTCGCCAAGTTACAAAGGACGTAAGAAGAAGATTCTTTCTTCGAAAGAATCTAAACCCCTAACCCCTTTTGCAAAGGGGGACTCGTTCTCTGTGGATTGCCGGGTTGTGGAAGAAGCTCCGCAAGGTTCGACGCCACCCCCGGAAACCGCCGGGGCCAAAGAGGGGGCGCCGCCCCCTACCCCTCGGAAGCCAAGCGCCTCAGCCCGGCGCGCCGCCTTCGACGCGGCCAAGCGCACCGCCCCTTGGGCGGATCCCAACAAGCTGGAGCCCCTGGTCCCTGAGTCCCGTAAGGTCGACCGCTACCTCAAGGCCACGTGGGGCGTCCACGTTGACGGCGGCTCGCTCGACGACGACATCGAGGCCTTCCTGCGCCACCCGGTCACCGGCATGCTGCAGTTGATCCTGGGGCACGCATCCTGGACCTACGCGGAGGCGAGGAGATGGCGGCGCAAGGCCGGTCGCGGCGTGCCCGCCAGCGAGATCCTCACGATCTACCGGGCCTACCATGGGGAATTCCAGATCGGACCGATCGGCACCGAGCGTGGCCACATCCCCGGCAACGTCCGCGACCTCCTCCGCCACGGGGGCAACTTCCGCAGAGCCAAGTGCAGTCCTTGTGCAATCACCCGCCAGCACTTCGCACACGACTTCATCCCCTACGACCAGTGCCTTGCCCGGGCCGAGACGATCCTGTCGGACAGGCCGTGGAGCCTCGCAGACTTGCTGGAAAACGAATTCAACTGAACCTCATGACCTCATCCGACCGGGACATAGCTGCGGTGTTCGCCACCCACGGGCAGGCCGCCGCGGGCTTTCCGGAAGACGTGGTGCGGCTCGCCCACCAGCTTGGTCGGATCCACGGCGACGTGCTGATCGCCTCGGAAAACAAAGGCTATCACCTCTACATGGCCAGCCCCTTCCTGCTGGAGAAGGACACAGGCTGCCGGGGCGGACTTGATTGATGATCCAACGTGGAAGGAGTCCTACGCGCCCGGAGACTACCGAAAGAGGATCTTTGACTCCGCCTGCTCCATATCGCAACGCGCGACGCAACTTCAGACGAGGTGGGCACCGGGACACGCAAGGCCATCTCTGCGGATCGGTTTTTTGATGTTTGCGGGGTTAGCGGCTAACCAGCCGTAGGGGAACAGCGGGGCGCGCATGCGCGTAGTGTCGCACGCAGGGACAGGTCTCGGCACAGCGCGGCACGCAGAAACCCGCGCGCACACGAGGTTTTGCGCGCTTCCGAAAAGGTTACACCCATCGCGGCGGCACACATAACCCATTGAGCGTCAGTGCTTATCATGCGAAATGGGTGCAATCTATTTGCAAAGCACCAAAATGCAACTGTTTGCCGCTCAGGCAGTTATGAAGGCGCAACGGTGTTGGTTCTGTCCGGGCGTTAGGTTACACTGTGGGCAAATGTGTATCTATAGATACACTTTTCGGAGGAGTGTAACCTTTTCCAAGCTGCCTGGTCACAGTGACGCCCTGCGTAGCGCCTCCCGCCTGGATTCCTATGTGCCTTCGGCATCCACCCCCATGCAAAACAGGTCGCTGTTGTCCCCTTGGGATGCCGCCAGGTCCTTCAGCGGGTTGGCCATGAGGATCTGCCGCAGATCCGGCCATTCCCTCGGGGTGTGTATGTGTTCTCGCACCACCACACGCCTTTCTCGTCCTTCACGAGCTTCTTGGTGTGGCACAAGTTGATGTAGGCGCCGACACGGATCACCCGGGGCAAGACCATGATGCCGCACCACCTCCAGACTTCCCGGAGCCATGCAGGATGGTCGGAGGTGGTATCGACCCATAGCGCGTGGCCAAGGGCGCGGTTGTAGATCCGGATCAGGTGTTCCGCGATTCGATACCGGATCCGGCGGTGTGGGTAGGTGATGTGCTTGGGTATCATGGTGGTGTTGGTTGCTGCTGCTCCGGGGTGCTGGTGGGTGCCTGTGCCTTCCCCGCCACCCATGCCTGCCTACGGCGCGTGCCGCTTTCCGTGTGGGGTGCTCGCCCAGGTCTTTGCATCTGGTCTCCTTCCATACAGTGCGCTTCCCCAGGCGGCTGTGCGCTCCATACGTGTGGCGGGTGTAGGTGATCCCATAGGCGTAGAAGCCCGTGGATACCGGCGTGATTCTGTATCCGTATTCCATGGTTCAGGTTTCAGATAAACATCACGTCGCCTTCTAGGGCGTCGACCATCTCGGTGTAGGATCCGAAGGTCATGTCCCCGTCCCTCCAGGTGCCGTCGGGTTGCTCGGTGAACGTGTAGCCGTCGGAGGTGCGAACCAGAGCTCGGTGAGGCTCCGTGTCGGGTGCAGGGGATCCGCGATCATGCCCCCCTCCGACGTATGGCTCTCTCCGCCAAGCATTCGCCTGCGATAGCCCCACTCTACGTGCTATAAATATTTGAGGCACAACTAACTCCTCCCGCCAGCGCATATGTTGGCGGTCATTTCGGAGACGATGATCCCCGGCATTCCGCTGGGGCTTTTTTGTTTCGCTATCCAACAACCAACCCCCAAACACCATGGCCATCAAACTGATCGCAAATTATTCCAAGCGCCTAGGCCTTCCAGGCTACTCGAGCCACCAGTTCAGCGTCTCCGTCGAGACCGAGCTGATGACCACCGACGACCTCGCAGGAGAGTCCGAGCGCCTCTACCAGCGTCTCCAGTCCTCCGTGGACGAACAGATGCTCCGCACGGGATTCGTCCCACCCGGCACCTACGGCATGGATCCGCCTGCGGATTCCTCCGACCAACGTGGTGCCGGTTCCACTCCATCCAACGTCACCACCGTTGCCAACTGGCAGCGTGGCCCGGCTTGGAAGTGCTCCGACAAGCAGAAGGATCTGATCCTGAAACTTGTCGACGAACACCAACTCGACAAGGCCGACGTCGAGGCGCTTGCCAACGAGCGCTTCGGAAAAGGCGTCCGCCTGCTCAACAAGGTGGAGGCAAGCGGCCTGATCGACGAGCTGCTCGACACGCATGGCTCCGGCCAGCGCCAGGGCAACCACCGCAACGGCTCGGCCTACCGCCGCACCAATGGGAGGGACGCAGCATGATCGCGATAGCCACCCCAACGGAAGCGCCGTTCTCCACCGGGCTAACACCCTGGGCACAGACGTTGCCCCAGCACATCAGCCCGTCGGCGGCCAAAACCTACCTCGGCTGCTCGCTCAAGTTCTACTTCGAGCGGGTGGCATGCATCCGCAAGGCGACACCTGTCGCCCTGCATCTCGGCAAGGCGGTGCATGCCGCCCTACAATCGTTCCACCTCGCCCGCTGGCGGGGTGGCGACGATTCACCGGAAACTGTCGCCGCCACCTACGAACTGGCCTTCCAGCAACTCGAACGCGACGAAGGGCCGGTCAACTATCTGGACACGTCCGAGCGGGAGAAAGCCCGCACAGACGGCCTGCGCGTGATCGCCGCCTACCTCGACTCCCCGGAGGCGATGAAGGAGAAGCCGCGCGCCGTCGAAGTGCTGCTCAAAGAGGACATCCCCGGCCTGTCCGTTCCCCTTACCGGGGCGATGGATCTGGTCGAGGGCGACTTCACAGCAGTGGACTTCAAGTCCGCTGCTGCCAAACCCGACCCGGCCAACGCGGCATTTGACCACGAGATCCAGCTCGTCAGCTACCAACTGCTGATGGAGGCAGCCACCGGCGAAACCCCACCGTCGCTCGACCTGGTGTTCCTGGTGAAAACCAAGACGCCGCAGGTTATCCGGGTCTCCTCCCCACCGGCCGACGCACACCGCAAGCTCCGGGTCGTCTCACTGCTGGAAACAGCTGTGCAAGGCATCGCCGAAGACCGGTTCCATCCGCAGCCGTCCCTGGCGTGCGGATGGTGCCAATTCAAGCACGAGTGCATGCGTTGGCTGCCGGGCGAAGCCCTGGACGAGAGGAGGGCCGCATGAAATGGCTTCTCCTGATCGTCGCCGTCGCCCTATGTCTCGCATCCTGTGGCACCCCCAGCAGCGGCGCTCCAGATATGCGTCCCGTTGGCGACGGCCTCAAGCTGATCGGCTACTCCATGGTGGGAGTGGCTGTCGTAATTGTGATGGGAAACATGCTCCGCCCCCGGCCATGAACGTGAGACCCTACCTCCATGTCTTTGCCCTGATCTCGATCACGGCAATGGGCATGCAACTCGTCAGCGACTTCTGGCTCCCGCTCGTGCTGGGAGCCGGTGCCGTCGTGGCCGTGGCACTCTTCGCCCGGCGCTAACCACAGAACAAAACCAACGCCCGCTCCGACTCACTGGCAGGGCGGGCGTTTCCTGTTCCCCCTGATCTCCAAACAACAAACCAACAACCAAAATAGAAAACATGAACCAAACACCACATACCAACCAAACGCTCCTCGATGGCATCTGCCGCCGGG
>JBJONG010000050.1:0-22331 GCA_046051965.1 Verrucomicrobiota bacterium | reverse complement strand
GGACGGTGGCCGTCCGCAACTGGCCCAGCGCACTGAGCCACTTCACCATCGAATTTGCCGACCGCATGCCCAACAACTAACTGCCTATCGGCGGAACCCTACTTACACAAAAAATCTTACACTCCCGTGAGGGACTCGACGCGGGGACGGTTAAAGATTTCCTCAACGCCTCCGCATGCCGAAGGAAGGGTTACGGTGGTGGTGACGAATCACCATGATTCGGATACAATCCATTCGGACTTCAAAAAGGATGTGATAGGGGGATTTCTTGAGGTTGCGGCGCCTGTAACCGGATGGGTCGAAGTGTTGTTGCTCCGGGTGATCAAAGACCCTCATCAATCGCCTCGTTCAGCTCAGACCAGAAACGATCCGCGAGTTCTTCCGAGATCTTCGCATATCCGCTTTCAATCTCGCGCGCTTCTTTCGCTGCGATCGGATGGAAAATCTGATCCATGCGACGGTTTTAGTGTCCGCAGGCACGGTTGAATTCCTCGCGTGTCAATCCGCGGACTTTTCCAGAATCCAGCTCCTCGGAGCGCCGGGACGCTTCGTCGTCATCCGCCCAGTGATGAACTTCGTCCAGCGAACCCAATAGGAAGGCCGCCAGTTCGGCGCGCTCCTCTGTGGAGAGAGCGCCGGCGGCTTTACGTATTTCCAGGATCTGTGACATGTAAGCAAGCTAATGGATGCGAAGAGTTCCTTCCAGCAGGATCTTTCCGAATCGTGGATGCTTAGGCTAGCCCCGCTCTTGCGAGGAGCGGCATGGGGTCGGCGGGGCGGGACATGAAGTTTTCGTAGAGGGTTTCGGCGGGGGCGGAGTTGCCTTTGCTGAGGATCTCGCGGCGGAAGGAGAGGCCGGTTTCGGGGTTGAGGATGCCTTCTTTTTGGAAACGGGTGAAGGCGTCGGCATCCAGGACTTCGGCCCATTTGTAGGAGTAGTATCCGGCGGCGTAACCGGTGGGGGAGCTGAAGAGGTGGTTGAAACGCAGGGCCATGGAGGGCGATTTCGCGGTGACCGGGGATCGGTAATCGGCGAGGATCTCGCGATCCACCTCGTCGAGCGGACGGCCGAGGTATTTCGCGAGGTGGATGTGGAGTTCGAGGTCGAGCTTGCCGAGGGCGAGCTGGCGCATGAAGACGGTGGCGCTCATGTAGTTTTTCGCGGCGAGCATTTTTTGGAAAAGGTCTTCCGGGATCGGCTCGCCGGTCTCGAAGTGGCGGGCAAAAAGGTCGAGGCTTTCTCGTTCCCAGCAGAAGTTCTCGAGGATCTGGGAGGGCAGCTCGACGAAATCCCACGGGACGTTCGTGCCGGCGAGGGATTTCACGGGGACTTCGGAAAGCAGGCCATGGAGCAGGTGGCCGAACTCGTGGAAGATCGTCTCGACCTCGCGGTGAGTGAGGAGGGCGTCGTTGTCGCCGACGGGCGGGGTCATGTTGCCGATGATGAGTCCGAGGTGCGGCTCGCCGAGCGCACCGGTGATGAGGGAGTTCATCCACGCGCCGCCGCGTTTCGTCTCGCGGGGATGCCAGTCGGCGTAGAACGAGCCGAGGTGTTTCTCCGTATCCGTGTCGTGGATCTCGTAGAAAGTGACTTCGGGATGCCATGTTTCGATGGCTCCGTCCTGAGCGGGATCGGGGGAACTACCAGGTTCGTAGTAAGCGGTTTCCTGTTGGGTGATCGTGATGCCGAAGATGCGTGAGGCGATCCGGAACATGCCATCCATCACGCCTTTTACGGGGAAGTAGGGGCGGAGGGCTTCGTCGTCGATGTCGTAGTTTTCCTTGCGCTGAATTTCCGCGTAGTAGGCCATTTCCCATGGTTCCAGCGGAGCGATAGGGGTGCCTTCCTTGGCAGCCTTGTAAGCGGCGAGCTGATCGCAGTCCTCGCGGAATTTCGCGGCGATGCGGGCGTGGATGCCTTCGACGAAGGCGAGGGCTGTTTCGCCGTCGCGTGCCATGCGGCGCTGGAGGGTGAGGTCGGCGAAGTTCGCGTGGCCGAGCATCTCGGCTTTTTCCTGGCGGAGTTTCAGGATGTCCCAGACGAGGGCGGAGTTGTCGAAGGGCTCGTGCGCGGCGACGTTCACCGAGGCTTCCCAGACGGTCTTGCGCAGCTCGGCGCTGTGGGCGTGCTGCATGATGGGGAACATCGAGGGGAACTGGAGGGTGAAGCGGAAACTTCCTTCCGGGTGGCCTTTCGACTTCGCGTTCGCGGCGGCGGAGGCGATGGCGGACGCGGGCAGGCCGGCGAGTTTTTCCTCCCCGGTGATGACGAGTTGCCAGGCGTTGGTGGAGTCCAGGACGTTCTCCGAATATTTCTTGGTGAGCTTGGAAAGTTCCGATTCGATGGCGGCGATGCGGGCTTTTTTGTCATCGGGCAGGGCGGCGCCGGATTCGCGGAAATCGGCGAGGGTTTCCTCGATGTGGCGCTTGTGGATGTCCGGCAGGCGTTGCGCGGCATCGCTTTGCGCGACGGTGTTGAGGACATTGAAAAGCAGCGGATCGAGCGGGAGGGAGGAGTAGAAATCGGTGACCTCCGGGAGCATCTTGTTGAGGCCTTCGCGCTGGGCGGGGTTGTCGCAGACGGAATCGAGGTGGTTCAGGCGACCCCAGCCGTGGGAGAGGGATTCGGTGGCGTTTTCCAGGGCGATGAAGGTGGACTCGTAGGTGGCCTCGGCTGGCGGCTGGGAGCGGATTTTATCGATGGCCTCCTTCGCTTCGGCAAGGGCTTGCCTGATCGATGGCTCGATGGTTTCCGGGGTGAGGGTGGACCAGCGGATGTGGAAGTCGGTGGAGAGGAAGGGATGCATACTTTGAAACTTTAAAATCTAAATTCTAAACTTTAAGGGTGAAGGGGTCAGAGGGTGTTGGTGAGGACGAGGGTGCCGACGATGAGGCCTACGGCGATGCGGTAGTAGCCGAAGATCTGCAGGCCGTGGGACTGGAGGTAGGTGACGAGCCATTTCACGGCGAAGGCGGCGGAGATCGCGGCGGCGAGGAGGCCGGCGATCAGGGGCAGGGTGTCGTATTGGTGGGTGAGGAGTTTGAATCCGCCGAACCAGACGTCGTATTCAGCGCCGATGCCATCGATTTTCCAAACTGCTTTTTTTACGGTGGCGGCGGTGAGGGTGAGGACGCCCAAGAGAAAGGAGTATTCCACGGCGGATTTCACAGAAAGTCCGACGATGAGGCCGCCGCAGATGGTCATCAGGGAGCGGGAGGTGCCGGGCCACATGGCGACGCATTGGAGCAGGCCGATGAAGAGGGCGGATTGCCAGGCGAGCTTGAGGATGTCGCGTCCGTTGCCGCGCGGGGGATTCTTGCGGCGGTAGTTCACCGTCCACAGGATGCCGATTCCGCCGACGATCCATGCGAAGATGACGGGCCAGAGGCCGAAGAGTTTTTGCTCGATGATGTCGTTTAGGAGCATGCCGAGGATGGCGGCGGGGAGGAAACCGATGAGGATGGCGATGGCGAGCTTGAGCCCCTCGGGATCGCGGCCGAGGACGCCCATGAGCATTTTCAGGACGTGTTTGTAGTAGAGGCCGAGGACGGCGAGGATGGCGCCGCCCTGGATGCAGATGGCGAAGGCGTCGGCGGCGAGCTTGTCGATTTCCGTCACTGTTCCGAGACCCATGAGGCGCTGGGCGACGATGAGGTGGCCGGTGGAACTTACGGGGAGGTATTCGGTGATGCCTTCGATGAGGCCGAGGAGGATGGCTTGCCAGATTTCCATGGGATTGTTTTCCGCGCGGATGCTGGAGGCGTGGGCGGCGGAGGGCAAGACAAGGAATGGGGATTGGCGGTTGAATGATCGGAAAGGGATGCGAGTATCCGTGCGGGACTAAGATGAAGGAACGGTATTTGAAAATGGTGAGGCAATCCTTCCGGATGCTGCGTCACAAGCGGATGCGGGACAGGCCGTGGTGGAGAAAGCTTACGAAGCCTTTGTTGGACAGGCATCTATGGGTGCCTTGCCGGGATACGGTGGCGGCGGGATTGGCGATCGGGCTGTTTTTTTCCATGATCCTTGTGCTGCCTTTCCAGATGCTTTTCGCAGCGGTGATGGCGATGCGGTTCAAGGTGAACGTGCCTTTTGCGATGGCGGCCTGCTGGGTTTCCAATATTTTCACGAATGTGCCGTTCGGCGCGGCGCAGGTATGGCTCGGGGCATGGATGCGCAACACCTTGGGCTTCCCGATGCCCGCTTTCATGACCAAGGTCTATTTCAAGATCCCGGAGATCGGCGAGGTGAACGCGGCGAGCTTCTTCCTCGGCATGATGGTCTCCGCCGTGATTCTCGCGCTCCTTGCGTTCCCCATCGTGCACCTGTTCTCCGTCTTCATGCCGCACCACCTGCCGGTCAGAAAAGGGCTCCCGTTGCGTGGCAGGAAAGGCGAGGCCTGAGGTTTTTTGTTCGACAGCGGGCGGGTGGCGGGCGCTCCATCGGGCGGTTATGATTCCCAACGTCCTCGCAGAAAGATACTCGTCCCCGGCAATGAATGGCATCTGGTCCGCAGAAGGGCGGATCGTGCTGGAAAGGGAGTATTGGATCGCGGTGATGAAGGCGCAGCGGGATCTGGGACTCGGGATTTCCGAGGAGGCGATCGCGGCGTATGAGGCGGTGAAGGATCAGGTGGATGTCGGCTCCATCATGGCGCGGGAACGGGTGACGAGGCACGATGTGAAGGCGCGCATCGAGGAGTTCAACGGGCTGGCCGGTTTCGAGGAAATCCACAAGGGGCTGACCTCGCGGGATCTCACGGAGAACGTCGAGCAGTTGCAGGTTTTCCGGGGGCTTCTGGTGATCCGGGACAAGGCGGTGGCCGCGCTGCGCGGGATGAGGGAGCGGGCGGAGCAGTGGGATGATGTGGTGCTCACCGCGAGGACGCACAATGTCGCCGCGCAGCCGACGACCTTGGGCAAGCGTATCGCGATGTTCGGCGAGGAGCTGCTTTCCGGTTTCATGATGCTGGAGGATGTGATCGCCGGATACGCGGTGCGGGGTTTGAAAGGCGCGGTGGGGACGCAGATGGATCAGCTTTCGCTGTTCGGAGGCGATGCGGCGAAAGTGGCGGAGCTGGAGGGCAGGATCGTGGCGCATCTCGGTATCCCGCAGCAGTGGAGGAACGTGGGGCAGGTGTATCCGCGCTCGCTGGACATGCGGGTGGTTTCGGTTCTCACGGAGTTGGCCAGCGGGCCGTCGTCATTTTGCAAGACCCTGCGCCTGATGGCGGGCAATGAGACGGCGAGCGAAGGATTTGCCCCCGGCCAGACGGGGTCGAGCGCGATGCCGCACAAGATGAATTCACGCTCCTGCGAGCGGGTGAACGGTTTCCATGTGATCCTCAAAGGCTATCTCGCGATGGCGGCGGGCTTGGCCGGCGACCAGTGGAACGAGGGCGATGTGAGCTGCTCGGTGGTGCGCCGCGTGATGCTGCCCGACGCGTTTTTCGCGCTCGACGGGATGTTCGAAACCTACCTGACCATCCTCGGCCAGATGGATGCCTATGAGGGTGTGATCGCGGCGGAGACCGCACGCTATCTGCCTTTCCTGATGACCACCACGGTGATGATGGAGGCGGTGAAACGCGGGGTGGGCCGGGAAACGGCGCACAAGGTGATCAAGGAACACGCCGTGGCGACCGTCGCGGATCTGCGGACGGGGGCGGTGGAAAAGAATAATCTGTTAGATCGCCTGGCGGAGGACGGACGGCTCGGACTTTCCAGGGAGGAGCTGGGCGAGATCCTGCGGAAAGGAGACCAGGAGGTCGGCGCGGCTAAAGCCCAGGTGGCGTTTTTCTCCGGCGAGGTGAAAAAGCAGGAGGCGAAGTGGCCGGAAGCGGCGGGGTATGTGCCGGGCGGGATTTTGTGAGATCAGCGTAAGCGGCGAACCCCGAACGACGGCGCGCGCGAATTATGGCGCACCACGCCAATCCTGATGCGATCACTTAGGATGGCGAAAAGGATATTGTAAGGAAATCGTTTCACGTTGCAGCGGCGTATTCCGGCAGCATCGAAATGATGTGCTTCCGGATTATCCTCGATCCGTTTGATGGCAGCGGAGATTTCGTTCCAAAAATCCTCTGCTAACCGATCCGAAATGGAGGCGTAGTAGGCGTATGCCTCCTGAAGATCATGCCGAACCCTCGGGTGGAAGCGTATCGGCTTCATTCTCCGGTTCGGAAATTCAGGGAAGCCTTCAGTTCCGAGAACGAGATGTCTTCGACCTGGCCTGTTTCCATTTCGTGAAAGCGCTGGGCTACTTCCTCATCGCTCACGTCGTAAGAGCCTTGAGGCAGGCTGCGAAGCAAAGCGGATGCGATCCTGCCACGGTCGATGGCAGGTAGTGCCGCAGCTTCCCTTACGATTTGTTCCGCTGTCATGGTGAGGAGTCTAGCTGATTGGCGGAGGGAAGGCAAGTTGCTGGAATCAACCACCCGTGCGTGGCGGTCCCTTTTTCTTGGGGGCTTCCGGGGTTACGTTCCGCATGCCGCCGGATTTGCCGCGCTCCTTCTGGAGCTTCTGCATCTCCGCCTGTTTCTCGGCCATGCGCTGGACCCATGATTTCTTGCCGCCGTCCTTGCGGGCGACGAGTTCGGGTTCGGGGATTTTGTTCATCAGCCATGTCTGGCCGATCGAGAAGATGTTCTGGGTGGTCCAGTAGAGTGCGAGGGCGGAGGCGTAGTTGTAGCAGAAGAAGAAGAACATCAGCGGCATCATCATCATGATGCGCTGCTGCATCTTGTCGCCGGTCTTGGGCATCATCGCCATCTGCGCGGCGCTGGTGGCTGCCATGACGATGGGGAGGATGTTGATGGGAATGCCGAGCCAATGGGTGAGGGTGTCGGGCTGGGAAAGGTCATCGACCCAGAGGAAGGGTTGGTTGCGGAGCTCGACGGCGTAATCGAGCATGCGGAAGAAGCCGAAGAAAATGGGGATCTGGATGAACATCGGGAGGCATCCGCCGAGCGGGTTGATGCCGTATTTCCGGTAGAGACCCATCATCTCGGTGTTGAGTTTGTTGGGGTCGTCGGGGTATTTCTCCTTCAGCTCCTTCATCATGGGCTGGAGCTTCGACATGCGTTTCATCGAGTGGGTCGATTTCGCGTGGAGCGGCCAGATGAGGATGCGGACGATCAGGGTGAGGCAGATGATGGAAAGTCCCCAGGACTGTTCGGTTGATAGTTTGTCGAGGCCGATGTGTAGGGTGTTGAGGAGCCAGTTGAGCGGGCGGGAAACGAAGCCGAACCAACCGTATTGCATAATGTCGCCCCAGCCGTCGCCTGCGGCCTTGGTGTTCTCGAGCTTGCGCAGCATGGTGTTTGCCTTCGGCCCGGTGAAGATTCTGTATCGCAGAGTGTGAGGAGTTCCGGGAGCAAGGCTTACAGGAGGGAGTGCGAGGGCTGCGCGAACGGCGGACAGGGCTTTGCCGTTCCGCTCCAAGGTCACGAGATTGGGTTTGCCCCAGACTCGCGTGGCAGCCGGTTTTTCCGGGCGAATGACAGTGGAGAAAAACTGATCTGTCACGCCAGCGTATTTCACTTCTTCACCTTGGTCACTGAGGATGCTCGATTTTTCGGAGGAGAACCATCCACCCTTGAATTTGGTGGCGTCCTTGAAATGCATCTCACCGGCCTCATACCAGAAGAAGCCGGTGTGTGTCGCGCGCTCCGCGTCATACAGCGGTGCTGCAGATCCGAGAAACAGGCCGTATTCGGAGAGGTTGAAATTGGCGGGCGTGGTGTTTTCGAAATCGATAGAAAGGTTCAGGAAATACGGGGCGCCGGGGATCGTGCTTGTTTCCAGCGAGTAGGATTTCTTGGTGATGATGCCGCTGGGCAACTTCGCGATGAATACCGCAGTCTTGCCGGGAGTGGATTGATCCGCTTTGTAGGCGAAGGGCGTGGTGTCGAGATTCTCCTTGGAATCGACGAATCCACCGATGGAACCCGGTCCGTGGCGATTGATGCGGACGAGCGAAGTTTTACCGACGTTTTTCTGATCCTTGAGTTCCGCGTATTTGATGCCACCGCCGATGTTGGTGAGGGTGAATTCCACCTTCTCGTTTTGGAGAATGATGAGTTCCTCTTCGGTAGGCGGTGGCGGAGGCTCGACGCTTAAGCCTGCCTGGGGGGGGGGCTCGCTGGCGGCGGTGGTTTCGGTGGCGGCGGGCTTTGCCGGCGGGAGAGGCCGGTATTTCGAGGAGAAATGGATGTTGAGAGCGATCAGCAGCCCGCAGATGGCGAGGACTATCCAGGTTTTACGGTCGTACATGGGTGTCGGGAAGAAAAATTGGTTGTGTCGCTTTACTAGCGGCGGATGGCGCGGTGCTTAGGCTTTGCTGAGGCGGCGGTCAATGGCCAAGAGAGACCGGGTAGGAGAGTCACGGTAATAGTTTGAGGCGTTGGCATTGGCGGAGCCAGTCCGCCTCGAGGTCGGCGTTGGACGCGCCTGCTGCGCCGGGGCGGGCGATGGTTACGAGGTAACGCTTGGGGTCGCAAAACCTGGGCGCGTGTGTTTGGAGGAAGGAGCGGAGACGACGGCGTATGAGATTGCGGTCGTGGGCTTTTTTCGAGGCGCGCTTGCTGGTGACGAAGGCCGCGCGTAACGAGGGCAGTCCTGGATCGGCCAATGTGCTGACAATGACAAACCGGCCTGCTTTCGCTTGGCCGGTTTTTCGGATGCGAATGAAATCCGCATGATGGTTGATGCTGCTGGAGCGCGGGAGTTTCATGCGGGGATGTGCTCCGTTGCCCTAGGCTGCGGACTGAAGTCCGCGTTCGCTTAGCTGCCGTGTTGAGTGATGTGGCGCTTGAAGTGAAGCTCGGCTCCCTTGGGAATCAGGCGCTTGCGGCCTTTTTGGCGGCGGCGCTTGATGCAATCGCGGCCTGCCTTCGTGGCCATGCGGGCACGGAATCCGTGCTGCTGCTTGCGGGTGCGTTTGGTCGGCTGATAGGTGCGGAAGCTCATGGCGTAATCGTGGTTAAAATTCGCGGCCTGTGTGGGCGCGGGGGCGGGACTTTAGGAACCGAGACGGGCTTGTCAATGCGGCAGTGAGCTGATTTTGCAAAAAATTGCTCCTTGTCGCTGCGTGGCGAGCTTGGTTGCCTTTGCCTGCTATGGCCGCTCCGCAAAATACGATCGCGTTGGTGTATGACTACGACCAGACGCTGAGTCCGAGATACATGCAGGACGACGTGGTTTTCCCCAAGTTCGGCATAGATCCCGCACAGTTCTGGAAAAAATGCAACGGCCTTGTCCAAGGGCAGCAGTGGGACGGCGAACTGGCCTATATGAAATGCCTTCTCGATTACCTCGGGATGGATCGCGTGACCAACTCGATGCTCACCGAACTCGGTGCGGGGCTGAGTTTTTTCCCGGGGCTGCCCGAGCTGTTCGAAGCGCTGCCCAAGGCTTCGTTGCGACCGGAGCATGAGCTGGCAGGGATCAAGGTGGAGCACTATATCATTTCTTCCGGACTCAAGGCGCTGCTTGATGGTTCGCGGCTCAAGCCTTATGTGAAGGAAATGTTCGGCTGCGAGTTTGGCGAAGATGCGGAGGGGCGCATCAGTTTCCCCAAACGGGTGATCTCCCACACTACGAAGACCCAGTTCCTTTTCCGCATCAATAAAGGGATGCTCCGCTATGATCAGGATGTGAACGACCACATGCCCGCCGACCAGCGCCCCATCCCTTTCGAAAACATGGTGTATGTCGGCGACGGGCCGACGGATGTTCCGTGTTTCACGGTGGTGAACAGGAACGGCGGTCACGGCATCGCGGTTTATAATCCCGATGACATGTCAGGCCGGTCGTTCCGGAAATGCTTCGATCTCTGCACCCACGCGGGCCGGGTGAAGCACATCGCGCCGGCAGATTACCGTGAGGGGTCACACCTTTGGCTGCTGCTTTCCCAGATGGTCACGGAAACGGCTGATCGGATTCTGCGCCGTCGCATCGAAGAAAGGGACAACGCCACCGTTGCCGCGCCGACGTTTTAGGAGGTCACTTTGTTTTCTTTGCGATCTGCTTCCTGAAAAGGGGTAGAAATTCCGTTTCCAAATAGGTCTGCGCGGCAGGGAGGCCTTCGGAGCGGTAGATTTCGCCAATCTTCGCCTCGACGCTTGTCGGGTTTCCGAAGGCGCTGAGGAACTCGTTGGAAGTGAGGTGGGTGAACCAAACACCGTCCATGCAGCCGCGCTCGCGCAGTACGAATTCGCGGGCGAAAAGAGCGAGTATGGCATCGCCGATCCATGCGGCTTCGCGTTCGATTTTAAGGGCTTCGTTGCGGGTCACGGGCAGAGTCTGTGGCTAGGGATACGGTCGGGCGAGTCTTTCCAGCCGCTCGCGAGTCATTCTTTCCCGAAGGCGATCCTCCGATTCCGCATCCCAATAGCCGGGCTGCAATTCCAGGAAGACTGAAGTGTAAGGGAGTGCGGTGGGCGTCCGGATAACGAGCACGTCATAACTTTGATTCGCCGATTCCAAAAGTGTGATGAGCGACTGCTGATCAAGTTCGGTTGGCTCATGACCGTGCAACGAATCACGGATTCTATCGCGCATTGAGTCGATGCCGGGCGCGAAATCGTTTTCCACCGAGCGCATCTCGCGGGTCAGGTAAATCTGAGGACGCACATGTTGGGTTTGTTCCAGCGAGTGAAGGACATAATCCACCACCTCGGGCACCTCCGCATCGGCGGTGACCTGACGAATACCCTGGCGGCTGTGGGCGGGAAAGGAGGCTTCGGATACCACGATCCAGTTGCGGTATCCGAGTTGGTTGACCTGCTGGTTGACCGATCCTTTCCAATCCCTTGAGTTTTGCATGGACCCGCAGCTGACACAAGCCATGACGGCAAGGGTCGTAAGGCTGAGTAGGGCAGGGTTCATGCGAGCGTAGGTTACTTATCCGGTGTCTCGGTGTCAACGAGGAGCGCAGCACCGCAGCGGTCAACCTTTACAGATCGCGATGCGAACCGTCGCAGAACGGCGGATTTTTCGAGGCTTTGCACTGGCAGAGGCTAACGCTGGATTTTTCTGAAATTTCCAGTTTCCGTGGCTGTAGCCCAGTGCCTTTGTGGGAGCCGTCACAAAAGGGGCTATGGCTGGTGCGCCCACAGGAGCACCACCAGTAAGTGCCAGGCTCCAGCTCGATCTTGAACGATTTTTTTTCGGTCGGTATGGGTTCTTCCGGCATTTTTTCAACGTTTTGTGGAACTCAGATCCGCAATGTGTTCCGCGGCTGAAGCCATTTTGGAAGTCACCGTGGTGCTCCCCTGTTTCGGATAACGCTCAGGCGGGGTCTCGTGAAAATAAGTGGCACCGAGCCAAGCGAGAAGTAGGGCTGAGGAGGCACCGACAAAGCTGCGAATGTTCATCAAATGATTGGTTTGGGAAGAGCGAAGCGCAACGCTTGTGCCAAGTTTGGTGCGAGTTGCCAATCAAAATCGGGAAAATTGATATCTTTGAAAAGTTAACTATTTGAAACTTGCCGGATCCACGCCCTTCGGTGATCGAGTGGGCATGTTGCCCGCTGCTGTGCTGTTTGATTTTGATGGAATCCTAGTCGATACCGAATGGGCGATCTATCAGGCATGGCTGCGGACGTTTCAGCGCCACGGCCACGACCTGCCGCTATCGCTCTACACGCGTTGCATTGGTTCGGATTTCGATGCTTGGTCGCCGAAGGTGCATCTGGAGGATCTTACGAAACTCGGGTTCGACTGGGTGGAGCTGGATGCGGCGCGTCAAGTGGAGATCCGTGCGGAGCTGGAGCAAGAAGGAGCAATCGACGGGGTTGTGGAATTGTTGGGCGCGATCAAGGGGCAGGGGATTCCGCAGGCGGTGGTGTCCAGTTCCTCGCATGGATGGGTGGATGGCTGGCTGGAGAAATTGGGACTACGCGACTATTTCACGGAAGTCATCTGCAAAGGCGACGCACCCAGGATCAAGCCGGCACCCGATCTTTATCTCGCTGCTGCGCGGAGGCTGGGAGTACACCCGGCTGATTGCCTTGTCGTCGAGGATTCACACAACGGACTGCTCGCCGCCCATGCGGCCGGGATGCGGACATGGATTGTGCCGAACCGCGTCACAGCGGGACTGGACTTCTCACTCGCGGAAAAAATCGCCCTCGATTTCCAGAAGCTCCGCGAAGAATTGCTCGGAAGTTAAAGCCCGGCGGGATGGCGCATCACGTGGCCTTTTCCGGGGCGTGTCCGCGTGTGCCAACGCGGACCGGAGCGGTCGGCTCCCCAACCGGTGTCGAGACGAAGCCCTGCAACGGTCATGAAAACGTGGCCTCTGCGGACATATACGGTGATCCAATCGCCATCGCCTTTTTTCCCGTAGTTGAAATAGCCGCTCGACGGCATGGAACCCTTCAGGAGACCCGCCTCGCGGAGCACATAGGAAACCGTCCCCGAGCAATCGTATCCGCTGTCGATATGCTTGGCGTGGCCACCTCCCCATTTGTAGGGCTTGGATTGGAGGCGGTTGCCGGCTGCGATCGCTTTCTTGACGGCGGCGGGGGCGTTGCGCGGGGCGATGGCGATGCCGTCCTTGAGCATGGCCGTGCGACCGTGCTTGAACTGGTAGGACACCGGATGCTTCGCCATCACCTGATTTGAGCAGGAGGAAAAGCACGCGATCAGCGGAAGGATCATGACGGAGATCAGGAGAAGGCGTTTCATGGGAGTGATCCTATAAAATTTCGTTAAGTCTTCCAAATTATTTTTATAAATTAAACGATTTTTCCGTTTTCGACCGCAGAGACGAACGAGCGGATCGCTTCCGCCCGGTGGCTTAGCGATGATTTCACAGCGGCACCCAGATCGGCCATTGTCTGGGAATATCCTTCCGGGATAAATAGAGGATCGTATCCGAAGCCGCCGTTGCCGGAGGGTGATTCCGCGATGCGTCCTTCGACAGTTCCGGTGAAAACACCCTTTTCCTCACCGTCTTTCGCGAGGACGAGCGTGCAGCGGAAACGGGCGGAGCGATTTGGGATTCCCGCCATTTCACGGATCAGCCGCCCGTTGTTTTTGGCATGGTTGCCTTCCTCGCCGCCGTAACTGGACGACCATACGCCGGGTGCGCCGCCGAGAGCATTGACCTCGAGGCCGGAATCGTCGGCGAGCACCCAGCCATCGATGCGACCGCTGATGCCGAGCGCCTTGAGACGTGCGTTTTCCAGGAAGGTGGTTCCGGTTTCCTCAATTTCCGGGAGATGCTGAAACGAGGACACATCCAGCACCTCGAAGCGGTCGCCGAGGATGTGCCGGATTTCCTCCGTCTTGTGTGCGTTCCTTGTGGCGAGGATCAGGAGCGGTTGTTTGGACATGGAGGATGGATTTCCCGGTTTTTCCGGCTTTGCCAAGAAATTTAGAATAAATGCCTCCCGAAAGGCGTTTATTGCCATGATGAAAGCAATCACCCACCTCGCACTGGTCACGTGCAGTGTCGCCGCCCTTGTTTCCACCGCGTTCGCAACAGCCCCCGAGGGATGGCAGACCGACGTCGATGCCGCGATCGCGCTCGCGAAAAAGGAAGGCAAGTCCGTCATGCTCGAGTTCACTGGCTCCGACTGGTGTCCGCCGTGCATCATGATGAAGAAGAAGGTTTTCTCGAAAGAGGAGTTCGTGAAAGCGGCCTCCAAGGATTTCGTCCTCGTCCATCTCGATTTCCCGAAAGCCGACAAGGAACTCGCCGAGAAAAACCAGCCGTATGCCGACAAATATGAAATCGAGGGCTTTCCGACCGTGATCCTGCTCGACGGGGAGGGCAAGGAGTTCGACCGTTTCTTTGCTTCCGAATATCCCGATGTGGAGCCTTTCCTTGCCCATTTGAAAGAAGCCCTTGAGAAAAAAGATCTCGACTGAAACACCAATCCCGAAAACAGAACCGCATGAAACGATTCCTCATCACCGTCGCGTCCCTCGTTGCCCTTTCCGCCGCATCCATGGCCGCCGAGTCCGGCTGGCTCACCGATTACGAGGCCGCCAAGAAACAGGCCAAGGAAGAGAACAAGCCGATCCTGATCAACTTCACCGGCACCGACTGGTGCGGCTGGTGCATCAGGATCGAAAAAGAGGTTTTCTCAAAGGACGAGTTCAAGGCCTACGCGAAGGAGAATCTCGTCCTCATGGAGGTCGATTTCCCGGAGAAGAAAAAGCAAACCGACGAGGTGAAAGCCCAGAACAAGGCCTTGGACAAGGAATTCAAGATCGAAGGCTACCCGACGATTTTCCTCATCGATTCCGAGGGCAAGAAGCTCTCCGAGGACATCGGATACCGCGAGGGCGGCGCCCAGGCTTACGTCGATCATCTCAAGGAACTGCTCAGCAAGAAAAAGGAATAGTCCTTCCCCGTTTTTCCCAAACCCTGCCCCGCAACTTCGCGCGGCAGGGTTTTTCTTTTCATCCGCGCGGGCTTCCACCACGTTTCCCGCCCACCTCCGACCATGTCCGAAACACGCAAACCTTTCCCCTTCGACGAATTCGAACCCAAGTGGCAAGCCCGCTGGGATGCCGAGAAGACCTTCCGCACGCCGAATCCGGGCGAGGAGGGTTTCGATCCGTCCAAGCCGAAATACTACGTGCTCGACATGTTTCCCTATCCCAGCGGCGCAGGTTTGCACGTCGGCCATCCCGAGGGCTACACGGCCACGGACATCATCGGGCGCTACAAGCGGATGAAAGGTTTCAACGTGCTCCACCCGATGGGCTACGATTCCTTCGGCCTGCCCGCCGAGCAATACGCGATCAAGACCGGGCAGCATCCCGCGATCACCACCGCGGCGAACATCGAGACCTTCCGCCGCCAGCTGAAATCGCTGGGTTTCGGCTACGACTGGGATCGCGAGATCGCCACCACCGATCCCGAATACGTCCGCTGGACGCAGTGGATTTTCCTCCAGATCTACAACTCGTATTTCTGCGAGGAAACGAACACCGCCCGCCCTGTTTCCGAGCTGGAGGCGAAAGGCTGGAGCCGCGATGAAATCGATGAAGTCCGCCTCGCCTTCGTCGCCGACACGCCCGTCTGGTGGTCGCCGGATCTCGGCACCGTGCTGGCCAACGAGGAGGTCGAGGAATGGAAATCGAAAGGCCACACCGTCGAGCGCCGCCCGCTGCGCCAGTGGATGCTGCGCATCACGAAATACGCCCAGCGCCTGATCGACGAACTCGATACGCTGGATTGGCCCGAGGGCATCAAGCTGCTGCAGAAGAACTGGATCGGGCGCAGCGAGGGGGCGGAGGTGAAATTTCAAATCCGACCAAATCGATTCGTTGCGCGAATTAGCGATAATGAAATGCGATCAAGCGCTGATGGGATACATCACGAGCCGCTAGTAGTTTTTACTACTAGACCAGACACGCTTTACGGAGCTACATACATGGTTTTGGCACCGGAACATCCTCTTGTTTCGAAAATCTATCCGTCCGAGTGGCCTGAAGGAACTTTGGAAATTTGGAAAGGCTCGAATGAAGCTGCAAAATCTAATCCATACGCTGCGATTCAGGCATATCGTTCGGCTATCGCATCAAAATCCGACCTGGATCGCGGCGACCTGAACAAGGACAAGTCCGGCGTCTTCACCGGTGCCTACGCCATCAATCCGGTCAACGGCGAGGAGATCCCGATCTGGATCGCGGACTACGTGATGATGGGCTATGGCACCGGCGCAATCATGGCGGTTCCGGCGCATGATGAGCGGGATTTTGAGTTTGCGGAAAAATTCGCTCTTCCTGTATTGCAGGTTGTCCAGCCTACCAACGATGCCGACTGGAAAGGTTACACCGATCCCGGCACCGCCGTGAACTCCGGATTCCTCGACGGCCTGCCCACCGCCGAGGCGAAAGCGAAGATGATCGATTGGCTGGAGTCGAACGGCCAGGGCAAGCGCCGCGTCCAGTTCAAGCTCCGCGACTGGCTATTTTCACGCCAGCGCTACTGGGGCGAGCCGTTTCCGATTGTCTGGAAAGACGGCAAGCACCAGGCGATACCCGATAGCGAGCTGCCGCTGCTCGCGCCGCCGCTCGACGATTACAAGCCCAGCGGCTCGCCCGAGCCGATCCTGACCAAGGCGATCGATTGGGTGCAATTGCCCGACGGCTCGCTCCGCGAAACGAACACGATGCCGCAATGGGCAGGCTCCTGCTGGTATTACCTCCGTTACTGCGATCCCCGTAATTCGGATCGCTTCATTTCCCGCGAAGCGGAGGAGTATTGGTCTTCCAATCAACAATCCTCAATCAACAATCAACAATCAGGAATGGTCGATCTCTACGTCGGCGGCACGGAACACGCCGTGCTTCATCTCCTATATGCACGTTTCTGGCACAAGGTACTGTTCGACCTCGGCCATGTCCGCACGCCGGAGCCGTTCCAGAAGCTGGTGAACCAAGGCCTGATCATGGGCGAGGACGGGCAGAAGATGTCGAAATCCCGCGGCAACGTGGTGAACCCCGATGATGTCGTTTCCGCCTACGGAGCCGATTCCCTGCGGCTGTATGAAATGTTCATGGGGCCGCTGGAGCAGGTGAAGCCTTGGCAGATGAAAGGCGTTGAGGGCGTTTCCCGTTTCCTCGCCCGCGTCTGGCGGCTTGCGGTCACGGAAGAGGGCGGCGTTTCCCCGAAAATCCAGGATGCGCCATGCAGCGACAAGGAACTGCTCCGCGTCGTCAGCGAGACGATCAAGAAAGTCGGCGAGGACATCGAGAAACTCAGTTTCAACACCGCGATCTCGCAGATGATGATCTGCACCAACGCGTTTACGCAGGCTGGAAATGTTCCGCTCGCCGAGTTCGTCCGTTTCCTCAAGGTGCTCAATCCTTTCGCCCCCCACATCACGGAGGAGATCCATTCCCGCATCGGCGGCGAAGGGCTGCTTTCGGAAATGGAGTGGCCCACCTACGACGAGAGCGCCCTGATCCGCACTGAGTGCGAGCTGGTCGTACAGGTCAACGGCAAGCTCCGCGACCGCATCTGGATGGCCATGGACGCGCCCGAAGAAACCGCCAAGGAACTCGCCTTCGCCTCGCCGAAAATCAAGGAACACATCGACGGCAAAACCATCCGCAAGGTGATCTACGTCCCCGGTAAAATCCTGAATCTTGTCGCAAACTGAGCGCCGCTGCGTGCGGCGTTTTCTGCATGACCGGAAGGTTGGATGGGGGGCGGAGACTTCCGTGATGGGGTTCTCTACGGCTCCCCGGCTCATTGCGCGCCGTCTCCCCGACGTTGCAGTTGAGGAATTTGCCTGTGCCTGAAAGCAGGTGGAACGGACGCCTCACCTGCGATCCTCACGTTTCCTAAAAAAATATTCAAAAAGGTCTTGTCACATCGGTTCCGGTGAATAAAGTCCCGCCCCCCACAGCGAGGCTGAGTCGTCCAGAAATAGCGGCGACCACCACAAATAGGGAATTATCGGGTGCAGCTCCGGAGAAAAGCGAACACGGGTTTTGAAAGCCCCGTCTTCGTGCCGGTTTGTCCCAAGAACTTTTCAAGACAAATCCAGTAACACGAAGGAAATCATGCCGACCATCAATCAGCTCGTTCGCAAAGGACGCCACGTCCCAGTCGAGAAGTCGAAATCGCCCGCTCTCGTCAACTGCCCGCAACGCCGCGGCGTTTGTCTCCAGGTGATGACCCGGACGCCGAAGAAGCCGAACTCCGCGCTTCGTAAGGTCGCCAAGGTGCGCCTTACCAACGGCTTCGAAGTCATCGCCTATATCGGCGGTGAAGGCCACAACCTCCAGGAGCACTCCATCGTCCTCGTTCGCGGCGGTCGGGTGAAAGACCTTCCGGGTGTGCGTTACCACATCGTCCGCGGTTCGCTGGATACCCTCGGTATCGATAAGCGCCGCCAGTCCCGCTCGAAATACGGCGCGAAGAAGCCCAAGCCCGGCCAAGCCGCCGCTCCTGCGAAAAAGAAAAAGTAATTTTCCCCGAAACCTCTACCACCAAGAATCATGCCACGCCGCAAGAGAATCTTCACCAAGCCGGATCGCCGCGACCCCCGCTACGACAGCCCGGTCGTCGGTCACCTCATCACCAAAGTCATGCAGGACGGCAAGCGCTCGCTCGCCCAGCGCATCGTCTACGCCGCCATCGACCGCGCCAACGAAGGCACCGACACCGTCGATCCGCTCGAAGTCATCACCCGCGCCGTGGAAAACTCCAAGCCGCGCGTCGAGGTCAAGTCCCGCCGCGTCGGTGGAGCGACCTACCAAGTGCCGCTCGAAGTGGATCCGGCACGTTCCGAGTCCCTCGCCATGCGCTGGCTCGTCAACTACGCCCGCAACCGCAAAGGCACCCCGATGCACGTCGCCCTTTCCAACGAGATCAAGGACGCCGCCAACAACCAGGGAGCAGCCGTCCGCAAGCGTGACGACGTCCACAAGATGGCCCAAGCGAACCGCGCCTTCGCCCACTTCCGCTTCTAATCGCCCTCTTTACTGAGATTTTAATTTGAACCCTAACCATCCAGACCGGCCTTATACGCTTGAGCGGACCCGAAACATCGGGATCGCGGCGCATATCGATGCCGGGAAGACGACGCTCACCGAGCGTATCCTCTTCTACACTGGAATGATCCACAAGATCGGCGAGGTTCATGACGGCGCAGCCACCACCGATTGGATGGAGCAGGAGCGCGAGCGTGGTATCACCATCACCTCCGCCGCCGTGACCACCGAATGGTGGCAGCGTGAGGAGGAAAACGTCACCAAGCTCTACAGCGGCGAGAAACAGCGCATCAACATCATCGACACCCCCGGCCACGTGGATTTCACCGCCGAGGTGGAGCGCTCGCTCCGGGTTCTGGACGGCGCGATCGTCGTCTTCTGTGGTGTCGCCGGTGTCCAGCCGCAAACCGAAACCGTCTGGCGCCAGGCCACCAAATACAAGGTTCCGCGCATCGTCTTCGTCAACAAGATGGACCGCACCGGAGCCGATTTCGAAAACGTCTTCAAGGAGATCAAGGAAAAGCTCGGAGCAAACGCCGTCCGCATCCTGATCCCCATCGGCTGCGAGGATCACCTGAAAGGGCAGATCGATGTGGTCAACCAAGTCGCCGTCTATTATTCCGACGACGACAAATTCGGCTCCACCTACACGGTCGCCGAACTTGATGCAGAGCAGGCCGCCGTCGCAAAAGCCGCTTATGCCGAACTTCTCTCCACCGTCTCCGATTGCGATGACATCCTCGGCGAGAAATTCCTGATGGAAGAAGAGATCACCCGCGACGATCTCAAGCAGGCCATCCGCCGCGCCACCATCGCCAACAAGCTCGTCCCCGTCGCCGGCGGTTCCGCTTTCAAAAACAAAGGCGTCCAATATCTTCTCGACGCGGTCATCGACTACCTTCCCTCCCCTCTCGACATCCCTTTCGCGGCCGGCATGGATCCGGAGAACCACGAGACGGTCATCGAGGTGCCCACCACCGACAACGCGAAATTCACCGCCCTGGCCTTCAAGCTCTGGGCAGACAAGTTCGTCGGAAAACTCGTTTTCTTCCGCGTCTATTCCGGCATCGTCCGCAAGGGCGACACGGTTTACAACCCCCGCACCCGCAAGTCCGAGCGCGTCGGTCGCCTCATCCGCATCCAGGCCGATGAGCACAAGGACATCGACGCCTGCTTCGCCGGTGACATCGCCGCGATGGTCGGCCTGAAAAACGCCACTACGGGCGACACCCTCGCCGCCGAAGGCCACGACGTGGTACTCGAGCCGCCCACTTTCCCGGAACCGGTCATCTCCATGGCCGTCGAGCCCCGCACCAAGGCGGATCAGGAAAAACTCGCCATGGCACTCGCCCGTCTTTCCGATGAGGATCCGACTTTCCGCGTGAAAACCGACGAGGAAACCGGCCAGACCATCATTTCCGGAATGGGTGAGCTTCACCTCGAAATCATCGTCGATCGCATCAAGCGCGAGTTCAAGGTCGATGCCAACACCGGCGCTCCCCAGATTTCCTACCGCGAGACGATCACGAAACAAGCCGGCGGCGAAGGCAAGCTCGTCAAGCAATCCGGCGGCCGCGGCCAATACGGCCACGTGATCCTATCCGTCCAGCCGAACGAAAGCGGCAAGGGCATCACCGTCGAAAACAAGACCGTCGGCGGCTCCATCCCCAAGGAATACATCAACTCGGTCATCAAAGGCTGCCGCGAGGCCACCATCAACGGTGTGGTTGCCGGCTACCCGGTCATCGACCTCCACGTCGATATCCTCGATGGCTCCTTCCACGAGGTCGATTCCAACGAGAACGCCTTCACCATGGCCGCCATTTTCGCCATGCGCGACGGCCTCAGGAAAGCCGGCTCCATCCTCCTTGAGCCCATCATGGCCGTCGAAGTTTCCACCCCTGACGACTACCAGGGCGATGTCATGGGCGACCTCAATCGCCGCCGAGGCCAGATCCAGTCCATGGAATCCAAAGGCACGTTCTCCATCGTCCGCGCCAACGTCCCTCTCAAGGAAATGTTCGGCTACTCGACCGCGGTCCGCACCCTCTCTTCCGGTCGCGCTTCCTACGCGATGACTCCCTCTCATTTCGAACAGGTTCCCAACAACATCGTCGAGGCCATCGCCGTCGATCGCGTCGCCTGATCATACAACAAACTCACACAACCAACAACCACTCCAATCCCATGTCAGCTCAGAAAATACGGATCCGCCTGCGTGCCTTCGACCACCGCGCCATCGACCGCTCGGCCCTCGAAATCGTGGAGACCGCAAAGCGCACCGGCGCACGTGTTGCTGGACCGATTCCGCTTCCGACCCGCATCGAGAAATTCAGCGTCAACCGTTCCGTCCACGTGAACAAGAAGTCCGCCGAGCAGTTCGAGATCCGCACCCACAAGCGCCTCCTCGACATCGTCGATCCCACCGCCCGCACCGTGGACGAGCTCAAGAAGCTCAACCTCCCCGCCGGTGTCGATATCACCATCAAAATCTGACAGGTGCGTTCTTCAATATCCAATATTCAATCTCCAATTTTCAATTCGCTATGTCACTCGGACTCCTCGGCAAAAAAATCGGCATGACCCGCATCTTCGATAAGGAAGCGGGATCCAGCATCCCCGTCACCGTCATCGACGTTTCTGGGAACACCCTCCTCCAATCGAAAACCGTCGAATCCGACGGCTACACCGCCGTCCAGGTCGGTTTCGATGACCAGAAGGAGTTCCGCGTCAACAAGCCAGATCTCGCCCGCTTCAAGAAAGCCGGTTCCGCACCAAAACGCATCGTCAAGGAATTCCGTTTCGAAAACGGTACGGAAATTCCCACCGAACACCCAGGCCTTTCCCTTTTCACAGCCGGCCAGTTCGTCGATGTGATCGGTAACACGATTGGCCGCGGCTTCCAAGGTGTGGTCAAGCGCCACAAGTTTGGCGGTCAGCCGATGGCACACGGTCACATGATGCACCGCCGCTCCGGCGCTATCGCCGCCGGCTCGACTCCTGGTCGCGTCTGGAAAAACCAGAAGATGCCCGGCCACATGGGCACCACCAAATGCACTGTTCAGAACCTCAAGGTGATCGCTGTCCGCGAAGAGGACGGTGTCATCCTCGTCTCCGGTTCCGTCCCCGGCCATAAGGGTTGCTACCTCACGATCCGCGCCGCGAAAAAGAAGTGAGCCGTTCTTCAACCCCATCCACCATCTAACCGAAACTTTCCGCCATGTCAGCCAAAGCCTTCACAGCAGCAGATGCCGAAGCAGCCAACCTCGTCCTTATCGGCGAGGAAAAAGGCCGCCAAGCCGTCCATGACCTCATCACCGCCTACCGCGCGAACCGCCGCTCCGGCACTGCGAACACCAAGACCCGTGGCGAAGTCCGCGGTAATAACAAGAAGATCTATAAACAGAAGGGCACCGGTAACGCCCGTCACGGCGACAAGCGCGCCCCAATCTTCGTGGGCGGTGGTGTAGTCTTCGGCCCGCGTCCACGCTCGTATGCGAAAAGCGTCCCGCGTTCCGTCCGCAAGCTCGCCTTGCGCCGCGTCTTGGGTGATCTCACCCGTGCCGGAAAACTCTTTACCGTCCCATCCTTTGCCATCGCCGACGGTAAGACCAAATCCTTCGTCTCCGCCATCAGCGCGGTCACCGAGGCCGACCGCAAGGTTCTCCTCGTCGGTGATTTCGACGACGCCACCAAGCTCGCCGCACGCAACGTCGCATGGGTGCAGCTTGTCACCGCCACCGACCTCAACGTCGAGCAACTGCTCCTCTCCAAGGTCATCATCCTCGTCGGCGATGCCGTCACGACCCTCGCCCAACGCACCGCCTGATTTCCCCACACACCTACGACCATGAAAGAGAT
>JBJONG010000049.1:0-24047 GCA_046051965.1 Verrucomicrobiota bacterium | reverse complement strand
AAAGGCCTCGCTGCCGCCTCCATCGGCACGCTCCTGGAAGCCCGCGGTCTCAAGGTGCTGATGCAGAAATTCGACCCCTACCTCAACGTCGATCCCGGCACCATGTCGCCCTATCAGCACGGTGAGGTCTATGTCCTGGACGACGGTGCGGAAACCGACCTCGACCTCGGCCACTACGAGCGCTTCACCTCCGGCGTGCTCTCTCGGATGAACAACCTCACTTCCGGCCAGGTTTTCGACTCTGTCATCAAGCGGGAAAGGCGCGGCGATTACCTCGGGAAAACCGTCCAGTTCATTCCTCACGTCACCGATGAGATCAAGGACCGGATGCACAAGGTCACGAACGACAATCCCGATGTGGACGTCCTGATGACCGAAATCGGCGGCACCGTCGGCGATATGGAGGGACTGCTTTTCATCGAGGCGCTGCGCCAGTTCGCTTTGGAGGTCGGCAAGGATAACGTCTGTTTCATCCACGTCACCCTGCTGCCCTTCATCAAGGCCGCCGGCGAGGCGAAGACCAAGCCCACCCAGCAATCCGTCGCGAAACTCCGCGAACTCGGAATCCAGCCGGATATCATCATCTGCCGCACCGAAACCGATCTCGACGAGGACAACCGCAAGAAGATCGCCATGTTCTGCAACGTCGAGAAAAAGAACGTCGTCGCCTTCCGCGATGTCGCCCACACCATTTACGAGTGCCCGCTCGACCTCCGCCGCGACAAGATCGACCGCCTCGTTGTCGATAAGATCGGCCTCGGACACACGCCTTCGCCGAAGCTCAACGACTGGGAGAACTTCGTCCAGCGAGTCATTTATCCCAAGCATAAGGTCACGATCGCCGTCGCCGGCAAATACATCGAACTTCAGGACGCCTACAAGTCCATCTACGAATCCCTGATCCATGCAGGTGCTCGCCATGACACGAAGGTCAACGTCGTCCGCGTCGAGGCGGAGGCCATCGAGGAACACGGCGCGAAGGCGGTGATCGGCGATGTCGATGGCATCCTCGTCCCCGGCGGCTTCGGAGATCGTGGAATCGAGGGGAAAATCCTCGCCGCGAAATACGCCCGCGAGAACAAGATTCCCTATTTCGGCATCTGCCTCGGCATGCAGATCGCCACCATAGAGTATGCCCGAAACAAGTGCGGACTCGTGGGCGCAAACTCCACGGAGTTCGACAAGGGCACGCCCCATCCCGTCATCTGTCTCCAGGAGGAGCAGAAAGGCGTGGAGGACATGGGGGCTACCATGCGCCTCGGTTCCTGCGAATCCATTCTTTTCACCGGCACCAAGGCCGCCGACCTCTACGGCAACGTGGACCGCATCCACGAGCGCCACCGCCATCGCTACGAGGTGAATTCCGATTACCAGGACAAGCTTCAGGAATGCGGCCTGGTGATTTCATCCGTTTCCGCCAAGGAAGGTCTCGTGGAAATCGTAGAACTCGCCGATCATCCCTTTTACCTTGGTGCGCAGTTTCACCCGGAGTTCCTCTCGAAGCCGAATCATCCCCATCCGCTTTTCTCCGGCTTCGTCGCCGCCGCTTTGGCAAAGGCCATCGCGGAGGATAACGCATGATCGGCACTACGGGAAATTCCGATCTCCCCGCGCCTTTGTATCTTTCACCTCATTTGGTGTGGCGCGGTGGGGCAGGGGATGGTTTGCTGGCCTTGGAATATGAGAATTGGAATCGCACAGATTAACGCGGTGGTGGGTGATTTCCCGGGCAATGCGAAACGCATCCTCGCAGCCTATCGTGAGTGCTTGGAGAAGGGCGCGGAGCTGGTGGTCACGCCGGAGATGAGCCTTGTCGGCTACCCGCCGCGCGATCTCGTTTTCAAATCCCAGTTCGTTCCCAAATGTCTCCAAGCGCTCGATTATCTTGCCGATGAAATCCGCGAGGTGCCGCTCATCGCGGGTTACGTCGATTTCCACACGGGCCAAACCGGCAAGCCCTTCCGCAACGCCGCCGCGTGGCTGGAATGCGGCGGGGTCAAGGCGCGTTTCTGGAAAACCCTGCTCCCCACCTACGATGTCTTCGACGAGCGCCGCTACTTTGAGCCGGGCGAGTTTTCCGAACCCTTCGTCTGGAAAGGCAAACGCATCGGCGTGACGGTCTGTGAAGATATATGGACGGAGGATTACCTGCAACGCCCGTTCTATGACCGCGACCCAGTCGCCGAGCTTTCCGCCCAAGGCATCGACCTCCTCATCAACCTCAGCGCCTCGCCCTTTCACGTCGGCAAGCCCGCGTGCCGTCGCTTGATGCTAGGCGATGTCGCCCGCGAGGCCGCTGTCCCCGTGGTTTATTGCAACTCCGTCGGCGGCAATGACCAGCTCGTCTTCGACGGCCACTCGATGCTGGTCGATGCCACGGGAAACCCTATCGCCCAGCTTGCCGGTTTCGCGGACGAGTGCCGCGTGGCGGATGTCTTTTCCTCCGGGGAAACGGAAGTTCTCCCCACCGGCGACACCGAGCAACTCTACAACGCCCTCGTCCTGGGCCTGCGTGATTACGTGCGGAAATGCGGATTCTCCAGCGTCTGCCTCGGCCTCAGCGGCGGGATCGACTCCGCTCTCACCGCCGTCATCGCAGCCGATGCGCTTGGCCCGGAAAGCGTCCGCGGCCTCACCATGCCCAGCCCGTTTTCTTCAAGCGGCAGTGTCGAGGATTCCTTCTCCCTCGCGGAAAACCTCGGCATCCGTTGCGATGAAGTCGCCATCTCGGATGCTTTCGCCGCCGTGAAACAATCCATGCAACCCGTGTTTGACCGTAAAGAGGAAGATGTAACCGAGGAAAACATGCAGGCGCGCCTGCGCGGGCTTTTCCTGATGGCCCTTTCCAACAAGGACAACCACCTCCTCCTCACCACCGGCAACAAGAGCGAGCTCGCCGTCGGCTACTGCACGATCTACGGCGACATGTGTGGCGGCCTCGCCGTCATCTCCGACCTCCCGAAAACCAAGGTCTTCGAACTCTCAAAGTGGATCAACCGTCATCGCGAGCGCATCCCGTGGAATACGATCACCAAGCCCCCCAGCGCCGAGCTTCGTCCTGACCAGAAAGACCAGGACACCCTCCCGGAATACGATGTGTTAGATGCCATCCTCGAACTCTACGTTGAGCAGCACCTCGGCGCCGAGGAAATCGTCGAGCGCGGCTTTGATGAAACCATGGTTCGCTGGATCCAGCGCCGGGTGGACTTGAACGAGTGGAAACGCCAGCAAGCCGCTCCCGGCCTCCGTGTCACCAGCAAAGCATTTGGAATCGGTCGCCGCATGCCCATCGTGCAAGGTTTCGTGTAATGAGGTGCGCTCTTCGTAGAGCGTGTGCTGTGGTGGATCCAAAATCCGACCAGTCGGTGGCGAAGTGACAGTTTCCATTCTGAACTGTGGATTTTGTGATGGATCCCAGTAACTCGCACATTCCTTTAAATTCTTCATTTCCCGGGATTTTTAATCGTTTCACTACGGGGATTACAGAGCGGACTTGGGAGTATGGGCTATTCCCCGGCGAGGCGGGTGCGTTTCGCCTTTGGAAGACGTTAAGGATGCAGCGTGAGCGGTTCTGCCTGCCTTTCGGGTGAGGCCTCTGGAGAAGTAGAAGCTGCCCGACGCGTATGAGGTAGCATACAGAATGAGTTCTTCCTCCGACGAAAAAAGCCCGACGGAGCGGATCCGGCGGGCTTTGGTGTTTTCTGAAACGGCGTCAGGAAGCAGGATCACTCGTCCTCTTCGATGAACTTGTCGTGGCCTTCCTTCTTCATGTCGCGCATGGATTCGACGATCTCCTTGACCTTGGCCATGTCGTTGTTGAGGAAGGCGAGTTCCATATCGGCGAGGGTGGCGATGAGGCTGGCCATCATCTTGCGGTATTCGGCGGAGGCTTTCGCTTTCTCCGGTCCCTCGGGCATGCCTATTACCATTTCCGGCAGTTCGACGATGCCCTTGACCATGGCGTCCTGCGCCGTCCGGGCCAAGGCAGCGCCCTTGGCTGGATCGGTCTCGCGGCGCATGGCCTTGTAGGCATCGTTCATCGCGTCCATTTGTTCGGCGAGAGGGGTGTCATCGGCCATCGAGGGTTGGACGAACATCAGGGTGGCGGCTAGGCTGCAGAGTATCAATTTCATGATTCACCTATTACGCATGAATCCCCCCTGTTCTTCCAAGGGAAAAATCGTGGTTGGAAAATAGAATTTTGGGTTAACCCTTCGGCGTGGATTCAGAGGAATTTGAAACTAAGCCCCGCCGCCGCCTGCGGTTTCTGATCCGGTTGCTCTGGGCCGGTGTGATCGCGGTGGCGCTGGTCTGGTTCGTGTTGCCCTATGCGTTCCCGCTTCCTCCGAGTTTGTCGGTGAGTCCGGTCGCTTCGCCCGTTCTGCTTGATCGAAATGGAGCGTCGATCCGTCATCTCACCTCGGATGATTTTACCCGAGCCGCGCCGGTGAAACTCTCACAAATTCCTCCGCGCTTGGTTGACTGCACGCTGGCTGCCGAGGACAAGCGTTTCTATTCACACCACGGGATCGACATCTTCGCCACGTTCCGCTCGGCCAGCGATTTCCTGCGGAACCGTCGCGTGGTTTCCGGTGCATCGACCATCACGCAGCAGCTCGCAAAGATCTCATCGCCGCCTGCACCGCGCAACCTCGCCTCGAAATTCCGCGAGGCGATGATTGCCCGGCGTTTGGAGATGACTTGGGAAAAAGACCGCATCCTGGAGGCGTATTTTTCCCGGCTGGATTATGGAAATCTGCGCATCAGCCCCACGGAGGCGGCGCGGTTTTATTTTCAGAAACCGCTCGGCGATCTCTCGCTTGGGGAGGCGGCCTTGCTCGCAGGATTGCCGCAGGCTCCGTCTCGGCTCAACCCCATCCGCCATCCGGAGCGTGCCAAGACGCGCCGCCTCGCCGTTCTTGAGCGGCTGGAGCGCACGGGGAAATACCCGGCCTCGGAGATCGCCCTTGCCCGCGAGGAAGTCCTACGCCTCCGCCCGTTGCGCGAAACATCATCCGCCCCGTGGCTCAATCGCTCGCCCGGAATCTCCATCCACGCGCGTTCCACGCTCGATCTTTACCTCCAGACCGACATCGAGCGCATCGTCCGCGAAGAGACGGCGAAGCTCAAGGATTCCAACCTCCGCCACGCGTCCGTGGTGGTGATCGACAACGCGAGCGGCGACATCCTCGCGATGGTCTCCTCGGCGGATTGGGACGATCCGCGCGGCGGCCAGCTTCATGGTGCGCTGACCCCGCGCTCGCCCGGATCCACGCTCAAGCCCTTCACCTACCTCCTCGGCTTCCGTCACCTCGGCCATTTGCCGTGCACGGTGATCGCGGACATTCCCACGCCGCTCCGCACCGCGCAGGGCTTGCAGCTTCCGGAAAACTACGACCGCCGATACCGCGGGCCGGTTACCATCCGCCACGCCCTCGCCTGCTCGCTGAATGTGCCCGCACTTCGCGAACTCGAAGCCCTCGGCGGCCCGGAAAAGCTCCGGGAATTTCTCCAAAGCCTCGGAGTCTCCACACTCATCGGCAGTTCCGCCGAATACGGTCTGGGCCTCACCCTCGGCAACGCACCCGTCCGCCTGCTGGAGCTCACCAACGCCTACTCCGCCATCGCGCGCGGTGGCGTGTTCCTTCCCACCCGCCTTTTTTTGGATCATGAAATTCCAGATGGAAAAAGCCTGATTGACCCCACCGCTTGCTGGCTCATCGCCGACATCCTCTCCGACAAAGCCGCCCGCTCTCCCACGTTTTCCACGGGTGGCCCGCTGGATCTGCCTTTTCCCTGCGCCGTCAAAACCGGCACTTCGTCCGACTTCCGCGACAACTGGTGCGTCGGTTTCACCGCCGAGTTCACCGTCGGGGTATGGGCGGGGAACTTCGAGAACCAGCCCATGAAAAACATCTCCGGTGTCTCCGGTGCCGGCCCCATCTTTCACCGCAGCCTCGTCCGCGCCCACCGCGATACGCCGCCAACATGGCCCGCCCGACCCGAGGGCGGCGAGACGGTAGAAATCGACACACGCACGGGAAAGCGCCTCGCCCCGGATGCTCATCCCAAATTCTCCGCCACCGAGTGGATTCCACCCGGCTCCGGCGTTCCCCGTGCCGCCCCCTCCGATTACGATGAATACGGCCGTGCCCTGCTCCCCGCCATTTACGCCGATTGGTTCGCCTCCCATCATAACCTCCGCCGCCAGGAACTCGCCCTAGCCATTGGAAAAGACATCGTTTTTGAAATCCTCCGCCCGCGTGACCAATCCACAATCCTACTCGATCCTGAAATTCCCGGTTCCGGCACCGAGCTGAAACTCCTCACCAACGTTCCCGCTCAAACCACATGGACTTCTGAAACCCTGACGATCCAAGGCAATACCGCTAAACTCACCCCCGGCACACATATTCTCATTGCCACCGACAAGCGCGATGGAAGGCAACATCGTGTCACCATCTCCGTGAAAAACCTGTAGTTGCTACAATTTACCCGAGATCACGCGCGAGAGGCGTGCGAGCGCCTCGTTCATGGCAGTGATGCGGGCGGAGCGATCGGCAGAGGCCGGGAGCGGCACGGTGGTGCGGTAGGACGCCGGTGCGGCATCGCCGCCGCTCACGGACTGGAGTTTCCAAGTGCATTCGAGGAGGAGGGTGCCATCGGGTTGGGGATCAAAGCGCTCGATACGCAGCTCGACGAGGTGGGTGTAGTCGCGGGTGATGAAACTCGAAGCCGGCTGGATATTGGCAGAACCGGTGAGGCGGCGCAGGTTTTCCGCGAGGACGCGGGTGATGGCGGAGTCGAGCGGCTCTGACCAGAGGTCTTTCTCATGAATCTCCAGCCTTCCGTCGCCGGTGCGGGTCACCATTTCGCTGCGCTCAAGGTAGGGTGGCAGGGACGGGCGGGCGATGGCGATGGCGGGCGCGGCCTTCGACGGCGTGCGCGCAGGCACGGTGGCCTCGAGCAGGTGGCGGATGGGTTTTGCATCAATGGGCTCGAACACCGTGCAGGCGGAAAGCAGAAAGGGGAGCGTGATGAGGAGAAGGGATTTCATTCGGATTCCTTGTTGCGGAGAAGGCTGCCGGGGTTGCGTTTCAGATCTCCGGTTAACTCCAGCAGGGTGCGGGAGGCGTTTTCGGTATCGCGGAGGAGGTTCTGAAATTCCAGCAACATGGGTGAGCGGGGATCGGTGATCTGGGAGAGTCTTTGGGCGGATTCCTCGATGCGGGAGAGGCTGGCGCGGGTCTTTTCGGTGACATCGCGGATGTCGGTGAGCAGGGGATCGATGTTTTCATTGGCCTTCGCGCTGAGTTCGTTGATCTCCTTGAGCGCCTCATCGAGGTTGGTGAGGGAGGATTTGAGGCGGTCGTCGGAGGTCAGGTCGCGCACGTCGGCGGTGATGTCGGTGAGGTTGTTGTTGATGTCCTTGAGGTCGAGTTCTGCGATTTTGTCATTGGCGCTCTTGAGCACGTCGCGCATCTCCTGCATGAGGCCGGCAATGTCGAGATCGTTGATCTTTTTCAGGCCGTCGGTGATGCCGGAGATCAGCTCGTCCATCTCGGTCGCAATGGTGGGCACGACGGGGAACTCGGGTTCGCCCGGTTCGTTGTAGGTGAATCCCTGTACGTCCGGCTTGATGTCGAACTCGATGTAGAGCTTCCCTGTAACCAGGCTCTGCTGTTTCATTCCAGCACGCAGTCCTTTGGCGACGGCGAGGCGAACGCCTTCAGTGGAGGAAAAATCGAGCGAGTCCTCACCGGAACCCACCACGCTTTTCAGGCCTTTCTCGGTGAGTTCCACGACGACGGGGATGATTTTGCGGTTCCCTTTCGTATCAATGATCACACTGATCGAGGAAACGCTGCCGATGCGGACGCCGCCGAACCGCACGTCGGAGCCGACTTCAAGGCCGTTCACGCTTTTTTCAAAATAGAGCTGAATCTTATGCGTTTTCTCAAAGTATTTCCCCGCGCCGAACAACACGACGGCAACCACGCCGAGCAGGATACCCAGCAGGGTGAAAAGGCCGATCATGGTGGTGTTCGCTTTCTTGCTCATAATCAATTTACGGGTTCCGGTGTTTCGCCGCGGTTCAGGAAAAGGCGCACGGTTTCATTGTCGGAATGGTCGCGGAGAAGTTTGGGGTCTCCGGTAGCTCCCTGCATCCGGGTTTCTGTATCGAGGAAAACGGAGTTGTTGGCGATGGCAAAGATGCTGGCGAGTTCGTGGGTCACGATCACAAAAGTGGAGCCGAGCGAGTCGCGCAGGCGCAGGATCAGCTCATCAAGGCGCTGGGTGCTGAGCGGATCGAGTCCGGCGCCGGGTTCGTCGAGGAACAGTACCTCGGGATCCAGCGCCAGCGCGCGGGCGATGCCAGCGCGTTTGTTCATGCCGCCGGAAACCTGATCAGGGTAGTAATCCTCGTATCCGGACAGGCCTACGAGGGCGAGCTTGTAGCGGGCTAGGTCAATTATTTCCTTCTGTTTCAGATCGGTGTGCTCCTCCAGCGGCAAAGCGATGTTTTCAGCGAGGGTCATGGATGACCACAGCGCGCCGGACTGATACATCACTCCGAAGCGGCGGATGAAAGACAGCCTCTCGGCGGGATCGGCGGCGGTGAAGCTCTCGCCGTTATAGAAAACCTCGCCCTTTTTCGGTTCCTTGAGGCCGATCATGTGCCGCAGCAATGTGCTTTTCCCACAACCGCTGCCTCCCATGATGATGAAGATGTCCTTTTCCCGCACATCGAAGCTGAGATCCCTCATCACTACGAAGGAGCCGAAGGCCATGGTGAGGTCACGGACGGAGATCTTCGCATGGGGATCGGTGGCTTCGTCGGTCATATGTCGAGGATGGTGAAAATGATCGCAAAGGCTGAGTCGAGGATGATGATCGCGGTGATGGAGGCGACGACTGCCCGCGTGGTGGCCTCGCCGACAGCGGCCGAGGAACTGCCGGATCTCATGCCATGGAAGCAGCCAGCCACCGCGATGGCCGCACCGAAGAACACGCTCTTGATGACACCGAGCGAGCCCTGCGTGAGATCGACGATGGTGAGCATTTCCGTCAGGAAAAGCTGTGGCGGTATGCCAACGCCGGCGCCAACGAGCATGCCGCCGAGAATGCCGATCACGTTCGAGTAAATGGTAAGAAGCGGCATCATGAGCACCAGCGCGAAGAGGCGGGGCAGGACTAGGAAATCGAAGGGATTGAAGCCGAAGGTCTTGAGGGCATCGATCTCCTGGTTCGCGTTCATGCTGCCGATGTGTGCGGCAAAAGCCGCGCCGGTGCGGCCGCTCATGATGATCGCTGTCATCATCACGCCCATTTCCCGCACCATCGCGATGCCAACGAGATCGGCGATGTAGAGGCTCGCACCGAAAGAGGCGAGCTGGACGTTTCCCACGAAGGCGAGGATCATGCCGATGAGAAAGCTGATCAGCGCGACGATAGGCAGCGCGCTGGCACCGCACTCCTGCACCGTGAGCCAGAAATCCCGTGCCCGAAACCTCGCCTTGCCGGAGAAAAAGCGGAATGTGGATAGCACGGTTTCTCCCACAAATTCGAGGAACGCCATCATCGAAAGCCATGCCTTCGATGACCTCATGCCGAGTTTGGTGATACCATGCGGTTTGGTGTCGTTCGATTTCGCGTCCTCGCGTTCCGGTACTTTCAGCGCGAGTTCCATCAAACCGCGGAGATCCTCGCGCAAACCTTCGAGGGAGGGGTTCTCCAGCCCTGCTTCGCGCAATTTCCGCAGCAGGTAGGCGGGCAGGGTGGAATCGAAGCTTCCCAGACCCGCCGTATCGAAAAAATCGGGCCAAATACCGCATTCATCACCCGTAAACTCAGCTGTGCCGCCGAGCTTCCAATCGCCGGACAACTCCAACACCTTTGTCCCTCCCTCGGCCTTCCACACGGCTTGCGGGGGATTTACGGTTTCCGTGGTTCGGTATGTCATGCCTGCGTAGGATTCCGGAGATAGAGCCATCTATCTCTGAGTCCATATCCTGCAATCCGCATCGAAAGATGGCGAGTGGTAAATACCCGGACGACCGTACCTACTGCCAGTCTTGGCAATGGGTATAAGGTTGGTTCACAAAAAAAGCGACCCGACCGATCATCCCCGAAGAAAACCCATTAACTTCGAAGCGTTTCGGCCGGGCCGCTTGTCTTGCGACAAGCAATTGTAAGCTAGAGGTGTGCCGAATCTTTCAATTTCTGAAAGTTTTTTCTCCACCTATAATCCGAGCGATGCGTAGATCTGGCGGGTGGCGTGGGATTTGTTGAGCGTGTAGAGGTGGATGCCCGCCACAGAGGCATCCAGCAACTCGGCGCATTGCTGCGCCGCGTAGTGGATTCCGGCGCGTTCGACGGCTTCAGGGTTGGATTTCGCGCGGTCGAGGGCTTTGAGGAGTTTGGCGGGGTAGCGGGCACCGGCGGCGAGCTCCGCCATGCGTTTCATGCCGCTTGTGGATGTGACGGGCATGATTCCGGCGACGATGGGGATGTGTATGCCCGCGAGATCGCAACGTTCGCGGTAATCAAAGAAATCGTGGTTGTCGAAAAAAAGCTGGGTGCAGATGTAATCCGCGCCCGCATCGACCTTTCCTTTCATGAAATCGAGTTCTGCGACGCGGTTGGGTGTGGCGGGGTGGCCTTCCGGGAAGCCGGCGACGCCGATTCCGAATCCGCGCGGATTGGGATGTTTTCCGGATTCGTTGAATTTACGGATGTGGGCTACCAGGTCGGCGGCGAAACGGAAATCGCCCTGCGACCAATCGTAGTTTGGCTGGTCTTTCGGCGGATCGCCACGGAGGGCGAGGATGTTCGAGACGCCGGCTTCGGCGTAGCGAATGAGGATGGCATCAATCTCATCCCGCGTGTGACCTACACAGGTGAGGTGCGGGACGGGTGGGATGTTTGTCGTCTGGCGTATGCGCAGGACGAGATCGTGGGTCAGCTCGCGGGTCGAGCCGCCTGCTCCGTATGTCACAGACACGAAAGAGGGCGAAAGTGTCTCGAGGTCGCGGATCGTTTCGTAAAGCTCTTCCCAGGCGGCTTGGGCGCGAGGTGGGAAAAACTCGAAGGACAGGGAGGGTTTTGGGGCGCTGAGAATATCGCGAATGTGCATAGAAGAAAAGGATTTGGGTGCGGCGGTAAATTCAGGGAAACTTTTCCGTCCGGCGGGTGTTTTGAAATCAAGGCAGACGTATGTTTGCTCCGATGTCAAAAACTTCAAACGCTAAACTTCTATGAAATCGATACTTACAGGCGGATTTATGGCGGGCGTTATGGCCGCCGCAGCGATGGCGGAAGGCGAGCGGCGGCCTGGAGTTGATGAAAAACGTCCTCCCGGCAGTGAGCAAAGACCAAGGCGGGATGGTGAAATGCGTCCACCTCATGCCAAGCCGGAGGACATGTTCAAGCACATGGACAGGGATCGCGACGGAAAGATTTCGAAGCGTGAGTTTTTCGCCTCACCACGCATGGAGCGGCTCCCTGCCGAACAGCGCGAAGCGATTTTCGGGCGGCTTGACCGCAACGGCGACGCGTTCCTGGGACCCGAGGAAATCCGTGCCATGCGGCGTGACAACGAGCGCCGTATGAAAGAGGGCTTTCGGAAATTAGACACCGACAAAAGCGGAGGATTAAGTTTCGACGAATTCAGCAAAGGCGAGCTTTTCGGGAAACTGCCAGAGGAAAAGCGGAGGCAGATATTTACCAGGATGGATACCGACGGCAATGGCGAGATCAACCGCGCAGACAAACCGAAAGGCCCGCCAAGCCGCCCGGAAAGATCTGAGAGACGATCCGAGCGCGATCCGATGGAGTAAACCGTTGAATCAGAATTCCCTTATAATGGGCTGGGTTTGGTATGCCCGTTGCCCATTGTCGTCCCGCTCAGGCTCCTTGAGCCTCAGCTTTAGCAGCTTCGGCAGCGAGTGTCGTGGCAAGCACGTCCTTACGGAGGTTGCCGCCCTTGCGTTGTGACCACCATAGGACGATGGGAGATGCAACGAACACGGAGGAGTAAGTGCCGATCACGAGTCCAATGAGGATCATCACGGAGAAATCCCTCAGTGCCGAGCCACCGAACAGGGAGAGGATCGCCACGGTCACGATGGTGGTCGCCGAGGTGAGGATCGTGCGTGAGAGGGTGGCGTTGATCGCCTCGTTCATAACGTCCTTGATCTCTCCGGTACGGATGAGAACCGTTTCGCGGATTCGGTCGAAAATGACGATGGTGTCGTTGATCGAGTAACCCGCGATGGTCAGGATTGCGCCGACGTGAATGAGTGAAAGCTCGAAATCGAGAAGAACGACGACGCCGACCGAAATGATCACGTCATGAAGGAGTGCCACGAAAGCACCGAGCGCGAAGGAGAACTCGAAGCGTATGGTGATGTAGATCGCGATTCCGATGAGGCCCAAGCCTAGGGCGATGAGCGATTCCACAAGGAAGGTGCCACCGATGAGCGAGGATACCTCTTCTTTGGATTCGTCGATCAGGTAGCTATCGGAGCCTTGCTCTTTCTCTGCGAGGACGGGTATGTCCCTACGGAGGGCAGAGATGACCTTCGACGCATCGGCCTTGTCGGAGCGCACGCTCAGCAAGTAGCCGGTGGCTGGATTGCTTTCAATTTGCGGGTAGGCAGAGCGGGTGAGAGTCAGAGTTCCGATGACTTTGTTGATGTCATCGAGCGCGACCTCTTTTTCGCCGAGTTGGAACTGAATCCGCGTTCCACCCGTGAAGTCGATTCCCAGAGCGTCTTCACGATGCAAGCCAAAGGCCGAGAGCGAGATGATGATGAAGAAGGTGGATACGATGCCGGTCTTTTTCGCGGAAGAGAGGAAGTCGATGTTCGTCGCCTTGATGAGGTTCAGGAATCTGAGTTTCCGGAGGAGATTCGTATCCGTTCCCCATCGGAAAAGGACGCGGGTTACGAGGATTGCGGAGAACATGGATGCGACGATGCCGATGGAGAGGGTGACTGCGAATCCCTTGATGCTGCCGCTGGCCATCGAGAAGAGGATGACCGCAGAGATCAGCGAGGTGATGTTTGCGTCGAAAATCGCAGAGAATGCCTTGTCATAGGAGGAGGCGATGGCGCTTTTGAGGGACTTTCCGTTCTCGATCTCCTCACGAAGGCGCTCGTAGATAAGCACGTTGGCATCGACCGCGAGTCCGATGGTAAGAATGATGCCGGCTATGCCGGGCAGCGAGAAGGTGAAGCCGAACATGGCCATTGCACCAAAGAGTATGAGGCCGTTCACAACCAGGCCGATCAGGGCGACGATACCCGCGGTGCGGTAGTAAATGAGGACGAAAACGGCGGTGATCGCCAATCCGATGAGGCCTGACCAAATGCCTTGTTTTACGATGGCCGAACCGAGCGTAGGCGAAACGCTGCGCTCCTCTTCCACGATGAGCGGGTTTTCCAGCGGGTTCATCAAGGCGTTGGCGAGTTTCTTGGTCTCACCGGGTTCGTCGAGGCCGTTGATGACGAAATTTTTTCCAAGCGGCACGCTTTGAACCACGGGCGCGCTTTGCACTACACCGTCGAGGACGATGGCGATGCGGTCGATTCCAGGCCGCATGTTTTGGGTCAGAGCGATCATCTTGTCGGTGCCTGGTCCGTCGAGGACGATGTCCACGGAATCCATGCTGCTTGGGGAGGGAACGGCGTTCACGATATCGGAACCACCGAGAGCCGCTCTGCGGTTTAGCAGGATGGGAGTGGTGGATTCGTTTCCTTCGGCGTCTTTCTGCGTGATTTCATAGGCACGGTATCCAGGGACGATTTCATCGCCGTCCAGCACGCGTTGGGCGAGGGATCTGCCGTCCGGCCCGCTCTCCTCATTGCGTGGAGAAACTTCACGGAGTTCGAGCTTCGCAACGGTTTCCAGGGTGGTGCGAATCCGGGCGGATTCCTCAGGTTCCACGCCGGGCATCTGGACGAGAATTCCGTCCTCGCCTTGGCGTGCGATGAGCGGCTCGGCGGTTCCCATGGCGTTAAGGCGACCTTCAATCACTCGGATTGCCTCATCCACTTGTTCCACCGTGATAGGCATTTTGTCGCCTTTTTCGTTTTCCTTCGGCTGGATGCGGAGGAGGAACGCGGAACCGCCGATGATATCAATGCCACCCTTGAGTCGCTCCTTTGGCGGGAAAATCGCAAGAGCACAAAGGCCACAGATGCCAACGAGCAGAACGGTGCCGACGTTACGTTTCCGCGTCTCAATCTCGGTGGCGAAATACCAGAAGAAAAGGATCAGCAGCGTCAGACCAATGGTGAACAGAATGAGCGGATCCTTGAAAAATACGAGGGCGAGCATGGCGAAGTGGGTTGGTAACGGAAATCAGCGGGAAAACGAGAGGCGGAGACTTAGGCGTCCTTCGCCTCTTTTTTGGTAACGGAAGCGATGGCGGGCTTGTCGAATTCAAGGATTGTGCCCTCGGCGACTTTCACCATGACCGTGGTGTCCTTCACACTGTGGACGATACCATGGAGACCGGCGGTGGTGATCACCTTGTCGCCGCTTTTCAAGGCGGCAACCCGTGCTGCCTGTTCCTTGCGCTGGCGCTGTTGCGGGCGAATCAGAAGAAAGTAGAACATGATGATCATGATCACGATCATGAATTCAGGGCGGGCGAGAAGAGCCGCAAAGCCTTCAGGTTTTTGAGGGGCGGTGGTCTGGGCGAGCGTGTGGAAAAGTGAAATCATGGTTCGGTGCGGTTGTTGTTGTATCGTTGGATGAAGCCTGTTTTGAAACTCTCAAAATTTCCCGCGACGATCGCTTGGCGCGCCCGGCGGGTGAGGGACAGGTAGAAATGCAGATTATGAAAGGAAAGCAACCGTAAAGCGAGGATTTCGCCCGCCCGGAAAAGGTGGCGCAGATAGGCGCGCGAGAAGCCCGCGACGTGCGGGTGGCAGGACTCGCAGAGGGGATTCGGGTCTTTCGCGTGGATGAGGTTTTTAATATGGATGGGGCCGTCGAGAGTGAAGGCGACCCCGTGGCGGGCGATGCGGGTGGGCATCACGCAATCGAACATGTCCACGCCGCGTCCGATCATTTCCAAGATCTGCGGCGGGGTGCCGAGGCCCATGGCGTAGCGCGGCTTGTCGGCGGGGAGGAAAGGGACTGCGTTTTCGATGGCGCGGAACATCTCATGCTCCGGCTCGCCGACGGAGACTCCGCCGATGGCGTAGCCATCAAAGCCGAGTTCGACGAGTTCCTTGGCAGAGCGCTCGCGGAGGTGGGCGTAGATCGACCCCTGGACGATGCCGAAGTGGTGTTGGCCGGTGGAATGGAGTTCGTGCGCCATGACGTGATCCTTGCAGCGCTTTGCCCAGCGGGTGGTCAGGGCAAGGGAGGTTTCCGCGTATTTTTCATCACAAGGATAGGGCGGGCACTCGTCGAAGAGCATCGCGATGTCCGATCCGAGCGCGGCTTGGATGTCCATGGAAAGCTCGGGGGTGAGCATCATTTTCGATCCATCGAGGTGGGATTGGAAACGCACGCCCTCCTCGGTGATTTTGCGCATTTTCGCCAGAGACCAGACTTGGAATCCGCCGGAGTCGGTGAGCATGGGCTTGCGCCATGTGGTGAACTTGTGGAGGCCTCCGAAATCGCGAATCAGTTCATGTCCGGGGCGCAGCCAGAGGTGGTAGGTGTTGCCGAGGATGATCTGCGCACCGAGATCTTCCAATTCGGAGGGATGCAGGGTTTTTACTGATCCTTGGGTGCCCACGGGCATGAAAATCGGAGTCTCGACCTCGCCGTGGGGAAGGGTGAGCGTTCCAGCACGTGCGGAAGCGTCGGTGGCTTGGAGGATGAAAGGCATGATTATTTGGCGACCTTTTTCACATAACAGGCTTTCAGCGCGATGGAGAGGCCGTTCATGCGGCAGTCGATCTCATGGTCGCCCTCGACTAGGCGGATCGGCTTGGATTTTGTGCCGGTTTTGAGTGTTTCGGAGGTGCCCTTGAGTTTCAAGTTGGTGACCATCGCCACGATATCGCCGTTTTCGAGGATGTTGCCATGAGCGTCCTTGACCACGCGTGCGGCGGGTTCCGTTTCCACTTCCTCCGCCTTCCACTCATGTCCGCAGGTCGCGCATTCGAGGTGGTCGGGAAAGCTCAGGACATCGTCCATGGAGCAGAGAGGGCAGGTCATGTGCGACATAATTTTGGGAGGATTCGGGTGAATTCAAACCCTTGTTCCCAGCCATGCCGAAATGAGGGGCTGGATATTTCCAAATGGCTCCGGCGGTAGGGATCGAACCTACGACCTAGTGGTTAACAGCCACCCGCTCTGCCGCTGAGCTACACCGGATTTGGAATACGTGCCGTTAGAGGCGACGTGGGCGGAAGATGGGTTCACACGGCGCAGGCTTGCAAGGGAAAAAATGCCAATTGCGGTATTTTCATCAGCCCCCGGCGGCGAGGGTGATGATCTCAAGGCTGTCGCCGTCGTTGATCCGGGTTTCCGGGAAATGGCGTGGCAGCACGGCCTCGCGGTTGAGTTCGGCTACGACGGGCTTGCCGCCGAGGCCTAGGGATACGAGCAGCCCGGAAACAGTGGTGGGTCCGGTGAGTTCGAAGGGCTTGCCGTTGAGCGTGATTTCCATGGTGGTATGATTTTTTCATCTCCATTGGGCGAGTTGCTCGGGGAAAGGGCAATTGTCGCAGGCGGAGAAGTCCTCTAGGCAGAAGTCGTGGTAGAGCTGCAGCATCGCCTGCTGGTGGGAGAGGCGGCGGAGGAAGGGGGCTGCGTCTTTCTCTGATCCAAAGAGGCGGATGCCGCAGCGTTTTAGTTTCTGGTTGATGGCCGAGTGGCGTTGTTTGTGGTAGTCGCGGAAGGTGAAACGCCCCTCGTGCATGGCGAGCGGGATGAGGTGGTTCGCGGAGAGTTCAAGCGCGAGGTTTTTACCGAATACGGAGATCGCTTGTCCGCTGCGGAGCGACGTGAGGGTGTGGTGATGAGACCAGAAATCATGGCGCAGGCTGTGTAGGAAATCAGTCAGCGGTTTCACTGAGAACGGCGCAGCCATCGCAAGGCGGCGGTATTCCGGCCAGCGTGAGACGAGCGCGGATAGCCCACCGACGCGGCGGTGCGGATGGTTTGCGGGGCGCTGACCATGCGTTTTCCAAACGGGCAGGCGACAGTCTGGCGGCTCGTGGTTCGGGCGGATTTTCCACCATGTTTCCCAGAGTGTGGAGAGGTATGTTTGGGTGTCCGCCGGGGCGCGTCGGTGGATATCGGCATCCAGGAATCCGGCGGTGCCGAGCAGGATCGCTTCGGCTTCCGCCAAGTTTGCGCGTAGAAAGCGGATCGGCGCGCGCTGGGCGAGCAGTTTCATGGGCAGGGAGTTCCCGCCATATCCAAGCGTCTCGGCGGTGGCTTGGAAAAGGGCGGAGTCGAAATCATGCGCCTCCACGGTGCGGAGGAAACGCGCGGCTTTCTGGGTCGCGCGGCGTATCGCCGCCTCACGCAGCAGGCGTTCGACGGAGAGTTTCGGCATCCGTTTCAGTGGTTCCAAACAGCGCCCGGGAATCGCGATGGCGGTGTCGCGCGAGGGGAGATGGAGCGCGTCGGAAAGTTGTGCGGGGGTGATGAGTAGCTCTGGCACCTGACGATGATTCGAGGTGCGGATGAATGTCTCACGCACGGTTGGGCGGAAGGCGACGTGCAGGATGATGTTGGAAAAGGCGGGGTTCGTAGCGTGACCGTGCGCCTCCCAATCGGAGGTGCAGGTATCGATCTCGAGGTCGCCGGTATAAGGGCAGCCATCAATTTCGATGGCCGCGTGTGCGAAGTCGGGTCCCGCGCCATGGTTCCACTCGCCGAACTGGGTGATGCGAAGTGTGCGCCCATCTTTGAGCCGAAAGTCCCGCCCGAACGCTCCGGAGAACCAGAGTGCTTGTAGCTCCAGTTCCGTCGGAAGCTTCGGCTCAGCAACCTCTTCAAAGGCCAGCGGCGGGTGCCAGACACTTTCCAGGAGAAATCCGTAGTTCATCTAAATTTCAATATTCAAAATTCAACCCTCGGGAAACAATACCTATTGCTTCGGAATTTTGGTGGGATCGGCGACGGGCGGGGGTGGGGGATCGAGGATGTCAAGCCAGCCGGAAAGTGCTTCGGCCCCGGCGAGGCTGCCGTATTCCACCTTGGCATTGCGCAGCCCGGTGATGGCGGCGGGGTTGTTGTTTGCGGCGCGCTCGATGGCAATGACCTGGATATCCTGCCGCAGCTTGTCTTCTTTGCTGGTGTGTAAATCCTTCGCTTTCCCGAGCCAGAGGCGGGCGTTGGCGATGTCACCCTGCTCCTTGTATTCGAGTGCCAGTCCTTCGGCGATGTTACCGGATTTCAATTTTGTCGAAGCATCGGCGAGCTTTTTCCTACGCTCTTCCGTTGTGTCGGGCCATTGCCTCATCGCAGCACGGATGGCGCGGAAATCCCTGTCTTCCGCACGCTTTTCACCTGTGCCGTCAATGTGTAGGAAAGGTCGATAAAGCGGATCGCCCAGCACCACGCCCTGCCATGAGGTGACAGGCATGGACGCCCATGTCGCCTCTGCGAAGCTCCAGCCTTTCAGCAGGCGGTCGTGCATGATGTCGAAGTGGTGGGTGAGATGCAGATAGGGTTCGTAAACGTTTCCGACGGTGGCGGTCGCGCCGCGCACAAGCAAGGGCGCGCACCAGTTCTTGTGGGGATTCTTGAGCTGATCCGCGCTGAAAGAATGTAGGTGAACCGCCACCGCGCCGGGACGGAATAGGAAGCCGGGGTTCAGGAACGGGCCGCTCACGTTCCCATCATACCAGCCATAATAAATCGCAGCTTCCGTCATGGGATAGTTTTTCGGCAGGGTGTCGTTGAAGCGATCCGTTACGGTTGGAATGCCAAAACCCATGTTTTGAGATATGACCTTGTTGAGCCACATGTCACCTTCTGGAAACTTATTGGCGACATCCACGTAAGCTCTTCCCCATAAGCCGTGGTTTTCAGTGCCCACCGCGTCATTGATCATCTGCTTGCAGGTCGCGTATGTCGGAGCGTCGATTCGGGCGGTCAGAATGAAAAAGGGAAGATTCGCTTCCGAAAGCGGCTTCTCGCTTTCATAAAACGAGTTTTTCAGGACGCCTTTCGAGGGCAATGATTCGATCCCAAACATAGCGAGTTCCGAATCCACACAGGCTTCGTCACGTGGCGAAATTGGATCAGTCGGCGGTTTTGCTCCTTCCACGGGTTTCGTTGGAACTGGCTTGATGCGCAAGGGGACTCCTCTCATCAGAACAATCGCGCGTATGCGGTTTTCTGTGGGCAGTAAAAGACCTTGCTTATCACGCTGGCGCTTCCACCAACCTTTTTCATCGAAAGCTTCCCGCAAAGGCTTTTCAATGGAGTTTTCGTAATCCTCCCGTGTGATATCAGCCTTCAGCGGCATATCCAGGCCTAGGATTTGTGCGGCGGGGATGGCGCGTGCTTTCTGATAGGCTTCTGCCAGTCGGGCGGATTCGGGATCGGCCTTGTTGAAGAGAACAAGGACTTCACGATTGGACAGCGTCCGCGCTTCGGCCATGAGGGTGGCCGTGAGGAGGACGGCCGCCATGGTCGTGAGAAATTGTGCGTTGCGCATGGCGCAGAGCATGATTGCGGGAGGCGATCTTGCAACTCAAAGGAGAAATCACCGTGTAGGATGTCCGATGGGAGCGATAATCTCTGAAGTTAGGTTCTTGTCATGTGCGTGAATCATCGGCAATTTGCGTTGGAGTGAAAGTAGGTATATTGCTCAATCCGCAGAAAGCCGGTGGCTTGAAAACGATGCTGTCCTTGCGGGCGGCCTTATTGGCGCGCGGCTGCGACTGCGTGATCGAACGTGAGACCTCAGCAATGGCCGGCGAGAAGGAAGGGATTCCGGCGAGTGATTTCGCGGAACATGTGGATATCGCGGCAGTGTTAGGTGGCGATGGCACGATGATGCACGCGGTTTCCCGTTTCGGAAAATTCGACAAGCCCGTGGCCGGGATCAACATCGGAACCCTTGGGTTTTTAACCACCTGTAAGGACACGGATATCGGATATTTCGCGGATGCCGTGGCAGCGGGGCGTTTCTCGACCAGCCCGCGGATGCTGCTCGAAGCCACCGTGATCCGTTCCGACGGTTCAACTGTCATTTACCACGCTCTCAACGAGGTTACCATGGCGCGTGGTGAAACCGGTCGCTTGGTCACGCTCAAGGCAACGGTCAACGGCGAGTGGCTGAACCGTTACCGAGCTGACGGCTTGATCGTTGCCACTCCGACTGGCTCCACCGCATACTCACTTTCCGCCGGTGGTCCCCTCATCGCCCCTCAGGCATCCGTGATGGTGATCACACCGATCTGTCCGCACAGCCTGAGCCAGCGCTCACTGGTGCTTTCCGATGATGTTGAAATCGAGATCTCGCCGGAACGTGCGGACGATGGACCAATGCTATTTACGGTAGATGGCCGCGACACGACACGCATCGATCCGGACGACCGCGTAACTGTGAAAAAATCCGACCGGTCGTTTCATCTATTGCGGCTCGAGGGGACATCATTTTACGAGGCGCTGAGACAAAAACTGGGTTGGCAGGGCGTATGATCACACGTTGAGAACGCGGCCTAGCGAAGCGATGAGTTTTTCACGAAGCACCCGTGCTTTCGCTGCAAGTTCGCGCTGTTCGGTTTCATATTCACGGCGTCCTTCAAGCGTCTCGATTTTCACCGGCACGACATTCCATTCCGAAAGGTCATATGGGCTGGCGCGCATATCGAGATCACGCAGACAGACAGCCAGGCGAAATGCTTCCAGGAGTAAATCAGAACCGATCCAGGGCATCGATTTCGCCGCCCATTTGTAGAGATCCATGTTCGCATGTACGCAGCCGGGCTGTTCGTTCTCGTGGCGGGTGTCGAGGGTGGGCTGGATACGATTGAGTGGAAGAGCCTGTTTGGAAAAGAAGCGGAATGCGTCATGATGAGTGCAGGTGATCGGACGGGACTCGATAAGGGCGTCTATCTCCGCTTGTGGCAAACGTAGCGGTGCCAGCGAAGCATGGCGTATCTCCTCAGCACGATATACCATCGCCCACTCGTGCAGTCCGTGGCAGGCGAAGTTCGGAGTATGGCTCTGCGTTGCCGTCAGGAGGCTGCGTATCCAGGAAAGCCGATCTCTTTCCTTAGCGGAAATCAATCGGAGATCGAGTCCGCATAAGGCACCATCGATATGGTAACGCTTCCCAAGAAAGCGGGTGGGAAGAGCCTCGATGTCATGGAATCGGAGCGAAACCCCGAACTCAGGTTGCCAAAGCTCGAGTAATGCGATGGGGTAGGGGTAATAGCGAAAAAGGAAATCTTCCACCGGATGGGCTTGCCCGCGGTCGCGACGATGTCGAGGCCCGTCGGTAAAAATTCGCGCCTCGGTAAGATGTCCGTCACAGATCGCCTGCCACTCCTCCCATTCGAGGATCGTTATTGCTCTCTCTGTCGAATCCATGGTCACGCGCGGGCAGCAGAATGGAAATTTCACGCGAAAGCAAATTCTGACTTGCCAATCATATTTGTGCCGAGTTAGTCTTCTCGCCCGGTCGTAAGACCTCATTCAAACGCGGGATGGAGAAGTCAGGTATCTCGTCAGGCTCATAACCTGAAGACCGTAGGTTCAAATCCTACTCCCGCAACCAATGAAAGCCGTTGATCCTTAAAGGGTTAGCGGCTTTCTCCTTTTCAGAATGGAGCGCCGTAAGCAGTGAGTGTAAGCAGAATTCTTTCTTAGAAAGGCTCTCTCTCTTTCTCGCTATCACTGCCCCGGATCCTAGCGTTTCATTGGTGGGGTAGGGAGGGGGTGAGCCGACAGAGCATATTCCGCCCCCCGTGCCTTGCCGGTTCCCGGCCAAATGCATTCGGCTCGTGCTGGTCACAGATCCTGAGGAGTAGCTAGTCTGGCTGCTTTTGGATAGAGCTGCGCTTCTTGAAGTGTAGGCATCCGCCTACGCAACAAGGGCCCTCTACGTGCTATAAGCCTTTGAGAAGCACCTACCTCCTCCCGCCAGCGCAATATGTTGGCGGTCATTTCGGACACGATGAGCCCCGGCATTCCGCTGGGGCTTTCTCGTGTATGCATCCAACCCCCAACCAACCCCCATTACCATGGCCATAAAATTGATCGCAAATTACAGCAAACGCCTCGGCCTCCCCGGCTACTCGTCCCACCAGTTCAGTGTCTCCGTCGAGACCGAGCTGATGACCTCCGACGACCTTGCAGGAGAGTCCGAGCGCCTCTACCGGCGTCTCCAGTCCTCAGTGGACGAACAGATGCTTCGCACGGGATTCGTCCCGCCCGGCACCTACGGCATGGATCCGCCAGCGGATTCCGCCGCTTCGCAACGCAGCGATTCCACACCGTCCAACGTCACCACCGTTGCCAACTGGCAGCGTGGCCCCGCTTGGAAATGCTCCGACAAGCAGAAGGATCTGATCCTGAAACTTGTCGATGAACACCACCTCGACAAAGACGAGGTCGAGGCTCTCGCCAACGAGCGCTTCGGCAAAGGCGTGCGCCTCCTCAACAAGGTGGAGGCATCCGGCCTGATCGACGAACTGCTCGACACGCATGGCTCCGGCCAGCGCCAGGGCAACCGCCGCAACGGCTCGGCCTACCGCCGCACCAACGGGAGGGACGCAGCATGATCGCGATAGCCACCCCAACGGAAGCGTCGTTCTCCACCGGGCTAACACCCTGGGCACAGACGCTTCCGAGTCACATTTCGCCCAGCGCGGCGAAAACCTACCTCGGCTGCTCGCTCAAGTTCTACTTCGAGCGGGTGGCCTGCATCCGCAAGGCGACACCTGTCGCCCTACATCTCGGCAAGGCGGTACATGCCGCCCTACAATCGTTCCACCTCGCCCGCTGGCGGGGTGGCGATGATTCACCGGAGACCGTCGCCGCCGCCTACGAGCTAGCCTTCCAGCAACTCGAACGCGACGAAGGCCCGGTCAACTATCTGGACACGTCCGAGCGGGAGAAAGCCCGGACGGACGGCCTGCGCGTGGTCGCAGCCTACCTCGACTCCCCGGAGGCGATGAAGGAAAAGCCGCGTGCCGTCGAAGTCTTGCTTAAAGAGGACATACCCGGCCTGTCCGTTCCACTCATCGGGGCGATGGATCTGGTCGAGGATGATTTCACAGCGGTGGATTTCAAGTCCGCCGCCGCGATGCCCGATCCGAAGCACGCTGCCTTCGACCATGAAATCCAGCTCGTCAGTTATCAATTGCTGATGGAGGCCGCCACCGGCGAAACCCCTCCATCGCTCGACCTGCTGTTCTTGGTGAAAACCAAGGTTCCGAAAGTCATCCGGGTGAAATCCAGACCCGCCGATGAGCACCGAAAGCGCCGGGTCATTGCCTTGCTGGAGACTGCCGTCCAAGGGATCTCCGAAGACCGCTTCCACCCGCAGCCGGGCATGCACTGCAGCTGGTGCCAGTACCGCAACGAGTGTGCGGGTTGGCTTCCCGTAGAACTCCAGGAAAGGAGGGCTGCGTGAGAGCGCTGCTCACCCTCGTTCCGGTTGTCCTGCTGGCGGCATGCACCACGCACACCGGCCCGGTCGCTCCCGACATGGGGCCGATCGGCGATGGACTCAAGGTCATCGGCTTCGCCCTCATCGGCGTGTCGGTGGTCATCACCCTCGGCCGATTGCTCAGATAGGAACCAACGACATGAAAACGATGCCCTACATCCACATCTTCGCCGGCATTTCGATCACCGCCCTGTGCCTCCAGATCTTCTCGGATTTCTGGCTGCCCATGGTGATCGGCGCCGTCTCGATGTTCGCCGTTTCAGCAGTGCTGCGGAAATGACTCCACCCAACCAACGCCCGCTCCGCCTCACTGGCAGGGCGGGCGTTTCCTGTTCCCCCTGATCTCCAAACAACAAACCAACAACCAAAATAGAAAACATGAACCAAACACCACATACCAACCAAACGCTCCTCGATGGCATCTGCCGCCGGG
>JBJONG010000048.1:0-24321 GCA_046051965.1 Verrucomicrobiota bacterium | reverse complement strand
TGGCTCTTGTGAACTTTCTGAAAGACCACCCCGCCGTCGCGAGCGTCTGGCATCCCTCGGTCACGCAGACGGAAAACTACACGAAGATCATGCGGAGCAAAGGTGGCTACGGCGGGCTTCTTTCCATCGTGCTCACAAATCCGAAGAAAGCTCCGAAGGTTTATGACGCGCTGAAACTTTCCAAAGGCCCCTCCTTCGGCACGTCTTTCACCCTCGTATGTCCCTACACCCTGCTCGCTCATTACGAGGAACTGGACTGGACCGAAGACTGCGGAGTGCCCGCGAACCTGTTGCGCATTTCCGTCGGACTCGAATCCCCGGACACGATCATCGCCGCTTTCACCGAGGCGCTGGCGTGAATGATCACGTCTCCGCGCGCGCCACGATGCTGTTGAATTTCTCCTCAAGGCCGCGGAGCCGGTCTTCGCCGCAGACTTTGCCGCCTCCCGGTATGGTGATGTAGAGGGTGTCCATGGCGACGCCTTTCTCCGTGCAGATGCGGGCGTGGGTGGTGTCGAGGCCGGCTTCGTTGACGGTGTGGAAAAGGTCGTGAAGCAGGCCGATGCGGTCGAGCGCCTGGATCTCGACGGTGGTGCAGGTGGGGTGGAGGTCGTTGGAAACGTGGGCTCGCACCGGCACGGAGAGTCCGGTTTCCGTGCGGGGCTTGAGGAAGTTCGCCTTGCGCTTCAGATAGGTCTCGGGGTCGTAGCTTTCCATGCCGAGGATCTTGGTGAAAATGGCGGTGAAGCGGCTGCGGACGGAGGTTTCCGAGATGGGGGCGAAGTCTGTGGTGCAGACGCGGAAGATGTTGAGGACGATGTCGTCGGTGCGGGTGAACAGATCCGCGGAGAGAATGTTGATCTGCTCCGAGGCGAGCGCGCAGCAGAGCTTCTCAAGCAGAAGCGGGCGATCCCGGGAGGCGAGAATGAGTTCGGAGTAGCCCTTGTCGGGATGGTCGTTCCATTTGATGCAGAATGGCTGGGGGTTGCCTTCCTCGTTTTCGGCTTGGAGGAAATGGCGGACGGTGCGGACTTGCGCCTTGATATCGATCGCCTCGCGTGCGGCGAAGGCGGCGGCGGGCATGCGTTCGAAGTGTTGGCGGATCTCGGAATGGTAGTCCTCGCGCATCATGGCGATGACCTCGTTGCGAAGGGTCTTGCGGTCGGAATCGAGCTTGCGGGCGAAGCCCTCGCGGCCTTCGGAGAGGAAGCTGCGGGTGGACTTGTGCAACTGGAGCATGAGGGAGGATTTCCAGCCATTCCATGCATCGGGGGCGGTGCCGCTGGTGTCGCAGTAGGTGAAGAGAAACAGGGCATCAAGGTTCTCCGGGGTTTTCATGATCGCGGCGAACTCGGCGACAACCTCGGGATCCTCCAGGTTGCGCGTGGTGGCGGTGCGCCAGAAAGTAAGGTGGTTGTCCACAAGGAACATGATGAGCGCACGCCGCGGGCCGCGGATTTGGAGGCGGGAGCACAGCTTGATGGCGAGCATGGCGGAGCCGTCGATGTGCTCGCGGACGTTCTCGGAGCGCCCGGTGTCATGGAGGATCAGGGCGGTGTAAAGCGCGTAGGGATCGGTGATTTTATGAAAAATTCGCCGGAAAACTTCCAACTGCGGTTCGGTGCTGCCGACGAGGCTATCGAGCACATCGATGCAGCGGAGCGTGTGTTCATCCGCCGTATAGCGGTGGAAGAACTCGTGTTGGACAAGGCAGTCCAGCGCGCCGAACTCCGGCAGATAACGCCCCAGGAAACCGATGCGGTGCATCTGGCGGAGGGTTTTCGCGACCTCACCCTTGCGCTCGAGCATGGCTTGGAATGTTTCGCGGTTCGCCTTGAGGTATCGGAAGGGTCTGTCGATATCCTCCCAATGGCTGGCGACAAGGCGGCGTATCTGCGGGGAGAGTTCGAGATTGCGCTGCTGGCAATGCTGAAACAGGCGCATCATGCGGTGGGTGTCCTCTTTGAAAATATCGTTGTTCGCAGGATAGATGCGCCCGTCGCGGGCGATGAAGCCATCGAACTCCTCGCGCTTTTTTTTCCGAAAGGTAAGGAAGGATCGGAATCCCGTTTCGGCGACGGCTTCCTGCTGGATCTGGAAGGTTTCCATCAGCGAGGTGGCATGGCGATACAGGTGGCGGGTGTGGGTGTAGTAATCCCGCATGAAGGCCTCGGTGCGGCGCAGGATGCTGCGCTGCGGGTATCCGAACGCGGTGGCGACGACCCCCTGAAGCTGTAGCGTGAGGATGTCAGTGGCTTTGCCGGTATGGTAGTGAAGCTCGTTGCGGACACGCATCAGAAAGTCGTGCGCCTCCTCGATCTCACGCAAGGTGCTGGCCGTGATAAGGCGGTCATCGACGAGTTTACGCAAATCCCGCGCACCGGCCTTCACGCGCGCGACCCACAGCATGTTCTGGTAATCACGCAGGCCACCGCAGGATTCCTTCACGTTCGGCTCCTGGAGGAAAACCGTGTGGGAGCTTTTCTGGTGACGCGAACGCAGATCCTGGCCGCGCATTTCGAAAAACGCGTCCTGCCCCTTCGCGACGCAGTTTTTCTCAAAGGAAGCGAGCAGATCACGAAACAAATCCCCGTTCCCCGCAATCAGGCGACTGTCCAGCAGCGCCGTGAGGTTCTGCGGATCGGCTCGCGCCTCCTGGATGCACTCGGCCACCGAGCGGCAGGAGTGGCCGAGCTTGAAGCCCACGTCCCACAGCGGGTAGAGGATGCTTTGGACGAGTTCCTGGACATTTTTCGGCAGCTTGCTGGATGCGCGGGGCAGCAGGAAAAGGAGATCAATGTCGGAAGCCGGATTGAGCGTGCCGCGCCCATACCCGCCCACGGCGACGAGGGCGATGGGTGACTGCGCAATGCCCTGCGACTTGATCGTTGCCTGGAGGATCGCGGCAATCAGCGTGTCGATCATCCCCGAGCGGGCCCGGCAAATCTCAATCCCACCCGCGCCCTCGCGGTGCCGCTCGAGAATGTTTTCCCGCTCTGCATCGATGAAACTCTTGTAAAGGGAAACGCGCTCGGCGGGAGAGAGCTGACCATCGATGGCAGGCTGGAGGGAGACGTGTTTTTGAGCTATGGGTTCGGACATGTTACGGAGAAGGTGGAGTCAACTCTAGGAAGCGTATGCCGTATGTGATGATGTAGGGCAGCGTAAAAAGCGAGACCACAGTGGTGGCGACCACCACTTGCACCGCCACAGCCGGGCGTCCTCCGTAGAGCTTGGCGAGGAGGATGGGAGCCAGCGCGGCGGGCATGGCGGCTTGCACCACGAGGATCTGCTTCAATTCCACGGCCATGGGGATGAATTTCGCGCAAAGGATAATCACGGCAGGAGCCAAGGCGAGGCGCACGATGCAAGACGCGGCCACGATTTTCCAGGAAGGCTTTTCCGTGATGGCAAGATCCATGATCGTCGCGCCGGTCATCATGATCGCAAGGGGAAACGAGCCGATGCCGATCATCGAGATCGCCTCGCGGATCGGCCCGGTGACCTTGTCGTCCAGCCGTAGCGCGACGAGCGTGAGACCGATTCCCACCGCGATGATCGGCCCATTGATCAGACGCTTCCATGGGATGCCGGCATCTCCCGAAACGAGCATCACCCCCACAGACCAGATGGCGACCTCGACACCGAGATTGTGAACGAAGAGCAGCGCCACGGCGGAACCACCCCACAGGATTTCCACCACAGGCACGGCGGTGAAACCGAAATTCTGGCAGCCCGAGGCCAGGGCGAAAGTCCGCCTGCCTTGCCCGGCTTCGAGACCGATGATTTTCCCGGCCAGATATCCGAGAGAGATCCCGACAATAATCAGTGCGAAACCCAGCCCTGCTCCGGTGGCCAGCACGCGGGCATCGCGCAGCACCTCCGCACCCAGCGTGCGGTCGAGGATGTAGCAGGGCAGCATCACGGAGAAAACCACGTGCATCACACCGATGTCGTGCTCGCGCTTGAGTATGCCGGTCTTCCGCAGCACAGCTCCACCTGCCATCAGTAGGTAAACGGGCAGAACAGCAAGCAGACTGGTGATGGGCGAAGGCGCGAACAAGGCTCCTAGGTTCGGGGCGCGGCGGCGGAATGTCGATTGTGGAGTGCGACCCACCGCATCTCATGATGCCACTGCGCCATGTGGGCCGAGAAATCCAGACATCGGATTTCCCTCACGGCTGCTTGTTGGGATCGTAGAAGATGCGCACGTCAGCTTCTTTGGTTCCGAGGAGTTGTTGGGCGCGGCGGAGGGCGTCGCGGGTGGAGATGTTCGGATTGGAAGGCATGGTGAGGAAAATATTGCTCTCGCCCTGGGAGCGGTCGGCTCCTTGCTGAAGGGTTTCCAGAATGCCGGAGCGTTTGAGGACTTTGTAAACGTCCTTGGTGGCGCCGGAGATGAGGAGATGGAGGCCATTCCGTCGCATAAAGGCGGCGAGATCCTCCAGAGCCATCACGCTGGTGGCGTCGAGGTGGCGGGCGTTCTTGAGACGGAGGATGATGACCTTGATCGCAGGATCCGCGACGATGCGTTGGATCTGGGTGCGGAAGAGTTCCGAGGCTCCGAAAAACAGGTCGCCCTCGACGTGTACGATGGAGATGGCGGGGATGGGGCGGGCTCGTTTTCCTTCCCTTTCGCGAAGCTCGCCGGTCTCGTTGAACTCGTATTCCGTGAGGTGGGGCTTGCTGGCTTTGCGGAGGAAAAGCGTGATGGACAGCGCAACACCGATGAAGATCGCCACATGCAGCGGAGCGAGCAGGGTGGCGAGAAATGTAAGTATGATGACCAGTGCGTCATCGCCGGTGGAGCGCAGGCAGATACGGATCTGGCGGATGTTGAAAAGCGTGAAGGAGATCGCGATGACCAGCACGGCAAGCGCGGCTCTGGGGATATAGTCGATGAGGTTGAGTCCCGTTTCCCCGGACCATGCGATGAGGATGACGAGGATGAGCGTGAAAACACCGGTAAAAACGGGAGCCGCTTTGGTGGCCGCGCCGGAGTGGTAGTTAAGGGATGAGCGCGTCAGCGAACCCGAGGCGGGCATCCCTCCCGCGAGCGCGGAGCCGAGGTTCGCGTAGCCGATGGAGAGCATGTCCTGGTTCGAATCGAGGCGGTCGCCCGTTTGCGAGGCGATGGATTTCGCCATCAAGGTGTTTTCCAGGGAGGCGAGGAATGCGATGGCAAGGGCGAGGCCGAGAAGCGCGGAGATATCGTTGAAAATCCCCTCGCGGACGAGGTGGGGCATGGTCGGCATGAGTTCCGCGAAGCCGAAGGTGGTGAAGGTCGCCTGCCCGGCGAAGGGGCCGACGTTGAAATGGATCAGCGGGCCGAAAATCGCCGAGCCGAGAACGAGCGCGATGGAGAATGCGGGCCAGGATTTTTTCCATCTACGAAATGCATAGTAGATCAAAAAAGTGACGGCGCCAATGGTCAGCGGCACCCATTTCGTATGCGGGAGGGAGGCGGCGAGTTCCGAAACGAGGCCGAAAAAGGTCGCCGTTTTCTCGGTGTCCACGTAGGCATCGAGGCCGAGCAAGGGCTTGAGCTGGTTGCCGATGATCAGCACTGCCGCGCCCGCCATGTAGCCGACGAGGACGCTTCGTGAAACGTATTGGAGCAAGTCCGCGACCTTGAGCACCGCGCCGATGATCGAGCAAAGTGCTACGAGCAGGACAACGAGCGGCAGCAGCTCGGGGATGCGGGATTGCAGCGCGGGGTTCACGGAAAAGAAGCTGAACAGCATGAACGCCGTGGCGTTGGTGGGGCCGAGGACATTGTAGCGCGAGCTGGCGAAGAACGGCCCGATCATCGCGGCGACGGCGGCGCTGACCACGCCATAGATCACATCCAGCCCGGCGATGGCGGCGTAGGCGATGGCTTGCGGCAGGGCGAGCAGGGTGACATTGCCGGCGGCGCGGATATCCGCGCCGAGCTTTGCGCCTGAGTATCCGGTGAGCGGCCCGATGCGGGGCAGGAAATGGATTTTCTCCGAAGCAAAGTAGCCCCGGATCTGGCGGGAGGCTTTTTTGATAAATTGCCAGGAGATCATGCGGTTCCGCGCAGGCTACCTGAAACGCGCCCTCCTGAACAGGTGCAAGCCGAGCAATCCGCAGAAAACATTCGGCGCCCAGAGCGCGATGGTGGCAGCCGTATCACTCTTGAAACCCTCGGCTGCCATGGTGAATAGGAAATACAGCAGCCCGATCCCGAGGCTGAGCACGAGACCGCCGGACGTGTCTTTTCGCCGTGATTTCAAACCCAGCGGGACGGCCACGCAGGCGAAGGCAAGGCAGGCGAGCGAGAATGTGTAGCGTTTGGTGATTTCCGCTCCGAACTCGATGCGTTTCCCTGTAGGCATATCCGGGTTCTCCGCGAGATAACGGCGGATCTCGGGATTGGTCATCGCGGAGGAGCGCGCCTTGCGTGTAAGGTCGGTGCTGAAATCGAAGAGCCAAGGCTCCGCCTCTTTCGCGAAGGCGAACTCCGAAACGCCGCTCTCCGGCTTGGTCTCGATGAACGCGTCGAGCAGCTTGAGGCGCAGTTGCTTTTTTTCCTGATCCACCACCAGCGAGACCTGGCCGGCATGGACATAGGCCTCGGCGCGGGCCGCAGTTCCGTTCTCGCCGTTGGAAACCTGATAGAGATGGAAGCCGTGCAGCGAATCGCCCTCGCGTTTCTCGACAAACACCTTCTGGTTTTTGAAACGGGACTGCACGAGGCCGGGGTTCAGGAGCGAGCGCGGATCGCGCTTCACCTGCTCGTAAAGCATTTCCGTAAGCGAAGCCTTGGCGAGCGGGACGACGTTCACATTGATCCAAAGGCAGACGGCGGAGAGCAGCGCCGCGATGACGAAAACCGGCAGCGCGAGCCGCGTGAGGCTGATGCCGGCGACGCGGAATGCCGTGACTTCGTTGTCGCTCGACAGCCGGCCGAACACCAGCAGCACGGCGGAGAGGAAGCCCCACGGTATCGTGAACATGAGGGAAAACGGCAGGACGTTGAGCACGAAGCGGAACACCAGCTCAGGTGGCGCATGTTGCTCGACAAGCAGCGGGCGCAGTTCCTTGAAAAGATTCCCCATCACCAGCACAAGGCTGAGCACCACAATCGCATACAGAGTCCCGACAAGGATCTGTCTGGCAATGTAGCGGTCGGAAAGGCGCATGTCGGAGACTCTAGGTCGCGGAGTGAAGTTGCAAGTTGCAAGATGCGTTCCTTCTTTCAGATGAAATTTGAAATTTGAAAATCGAAACTTCCGCATAGCCTCCCGCCATGAGCGCCGTCCTTATCCTAGAAACCTCCACGGAAGCCGCCTCCATCGCCCTTGCGGTGGATGGTGAGATCGTGGCGGAAAAGGGATTTACAAGCGACCGTCGGCACAACGCGCTTCTGTTCGGGCCGCTTGCGGAGATTATGGAGATACACGGCGGGAAATACTTCGATGCGGTGCTCGTCGGCAGTGGACCGGGCAGCTACAGCGGCACGCGGGTCGGTATCGCGGCCGCGCAGGGAGCCGCGCTTGTCGCCGGCTGCAAGGCGCTGGCTGTGCCCTCGATTCTTGCCGTGCCAGAAACCCTGGCAGGCGGCAGATGTCTTGCGGTGGGTGACGCGCGCCGGGGTTCCTTCTGGTTCGCGAACATCAGCGGGGGCAGGTTGGTTGACGCCCCCACGCTGACCGATCAGATAGGACTGGATTCCGCGATGGGGCTCGCGCGTGAGTCCGGAGCCGGCGTTTTCTCGATGGATCGTTTCCGCGACCGTGAAATCCCCTTCACTCTCCCTACCGCAACCGGGATCTGGCGGGCATGGCAAAACGCCACGCCGCAAGACCGCGCCACCTGGGCCGGCAACGCGCCGCAACCGATCTACCTAGCCCCGCCGCATGTCACCGCCACGAAGAAGACGACCTACGGGCTAAATCACCACTCGGTACCCACGCCGTAGCGCTCGGCGAGTTCGAGCAGCTCAGGCTTCATCGGCCATTCGTCGCATCGCTCGGAGGTGGCGTGGCGTTTGCTGGCTCCCTTGAGTTTCATGCAGCCGGTGTTGTCACCGATCTGGCGGACGGCTTCCACTTCCTCGGGGGTGAGGCGGACGTCGGGCATTTTCCCGAACTCGCGGATCTTGTCCTCGATCAGGCGCGCGTTCTCGCCGGCTTCCTGGATGAAGGTGGGGACGACGCACTCGACGGGCGCCTGGCTGAGGTTCCAGATGCAGGCGAATTCGAGCAGGCTGAGGTTGTATTTCTCCGCGATGGGGCGCATCCGGTTCGCCTTTTCCATGCCGTGGCCGACCCAGCCTTCCGGGCGGTAGGTGCGGTGGTCGCCGGGTTTGAAAACGTGGTCGGGGCCGCCGAGGTCGTCGTGGAAAACACCGCCGTGATCGACGACGCGGGTCATCACCTTGATGCCGTGTTTTTCGCAGGCGGGCAGGGAGAGGCCGACGGGCCATGGCTCAAGCGGATTGAGGATGAGCATGGCCCAATCGATGTGCTCGCCGAATTTCTCGAAGCAATCGATCAGGTCGAGGGTGAAGCCGTTGGCGGGGCCGGGGGCGATGCCGAGCTGGCGGGTGAGGCCGGTTTCCTTGGCGCGGGCCATGGCTTTCCAGACGGCCTCGGAGGTGTAGCCGTGCTCGTCGGGGTTGTGGAGCATGAGGAGATCGAAGTGGTCGGTGCCGCAGCGCTCCAGCGAGAGCTTGGTGGCGCGCTGGACGAACTCGTCGTATCCGTCCTGGCCGCGCAGCTCGGGATCGGTGAAGCGCGGGTAGCCTTGGGAGCCCTTGCGCTCGCCGTCGTAAAAATCGTGGCCGATCATGCCGACGAGGGCGTAGCTGGAGCGGTCGATGCCGGCGAGGGCTTGGCCGAGGAGTGCGTCCGCCTTGCCGTTTCCGTAAACATCGGAGGTGACGAAGGTGCGGATGCCCGCTTCGTAAGCGGTCTTGATGCAGCCGAGGAAGCGATCCTCGGGAAGCGTCTCGCCGAAGTGCATGAAGCGCCCGCCGCTCCAGGTTCCGTATGCCGTTTGGGTGATTTCCATGATTTTCGTAGGTTGGTTCGCCGGGCAGCTTTCACCCGGCGGGGCGGGTTCCGCAAGCGGGAATCGGCGGCGGATCAATCGGTGCGCGGAAAACGGCAGGATCGGACCACGAATTCCAATACGCCATGGACAAAGGCTTTCACGAGCCTGCCTATCGCACCATCCGCCCCCATGGATGCGCCGCATCCAGAACAAAAAAGTCATCGTAGGCGGTGAGAGTCTTTTGAATCTCTGTTTTCCGGATTGTAAATTGAGTGTGTAGTGGGAAGAGTATCCGTGATGAGGAATATTTTCGCGGCATTCGCTCTGTGTTTGTTGGCGGCGGGATCGCTGGCAGGACAAAGTTTGCTTCAAGAGAGGAATCCGGCACCGGTGAGTTCGGGGCTTTCCGATGAATACGGGGTTCTAGGAAAGGGTTCGGAAGCGCAACGGAGGATGGAGGCGATGATCCAGACCCTCGAAAGGCAGCGGGGCTATCGGATTTTCGTGGTCATCGAAAGATCCCTGATTGCCAGCAACCCGAACGATATGGCCGCGCAGCTTCAGCAGGATTGGCTGCCCGAGGGTGGCGGATTGGTTGTGGTTTATGAAAGCGACACGCGCACGCTCGGTATCGGTCGAAATCTACATCCCGGCGAGGGCATGACGGCAGGAGAAGTTGGCGTGCCTTCATACGAACTCTTCAGGATCATCGGAAAAGCGCTGGCCGAGGCCGATAAAAAGGAAGGGGCGGAGAACACGGAGGTTTATATCGAGGCGCTCGTGGCGGGAATTTGTCAGGAAATCGAGGCCTATTTCGCGCGGAAAGAGGCTCCGGTGGAGGGTGGCAGATCGCTGCGGCTGGCGCTCGTGACGGTGGGGGCGCTTTCCCTGCTGGCGCTTTGTGGAATGGGCTTGGGCTGGCTGATGGGGAGGGCCGATAGGAGGCAGGCGGAGACACGGTTTTTTCCCGAGATCGATGTGCCGGAAAGGTTGGGCGCGCCCTACGGCGGCGGTTGCGGCGGAAGCGGAGGTTTTGGCCAAGGGCGGAAAGAAATCGCTTAGTCACGAGCTTTTGGCGCGGTGGATGCTAACTCTCACACATATTACAAACCCAACGATTCGATGTTCGAAGGTTATACGGCAGATAAATTTTACGATGAGATGTTTTTCCCGGATGGGAAGGTGAGAAGCCATTGCGAGCCGCTGCACCGCAAGTTCCAACAGCTTGGAAACAAGGAATTCCTTTCCCGCAAGGCGACTAGCGAACTGTATTTCATGAGGCAGGGAATCACTTTCAACGTGTATCACGACAATCGTGGCTCGGAGCGGATTTTCCCTTTCGATCCCGTGCCGCGCGTGATTCCAGCCGAGGAATGGGAGCACCTGGAGGCGGGACTCACGCAGCGCATATTGGCGCTCAACCTGTTCCTGAATGACGTTTATCACGACCAGAACATCCTCAAGGACGAGGTCATTCCCCGTCATTATATCGAGAACGCGAAACATTTCCGCAAGGAATTCCGCGGGGTGGATGTGCCAAAGGACATCTACATCCACATCTGCGGCAGCGATTTGATCCGCGGCGGCGACGGAGTCTATTACGTGCTGGAAGACAACGGCCGCTGCCCTTCCGGTGCGTCCTACCTGCTGGAGAATCGCAACGCGCTCAAACGCGCTTTCCCCTCTCTCTTCGATTCCGTGGGCGTGCGCCCGGTCGATTCCTACCCGCGCGATCTGCTCAACATGCTCCATCACATTTCTCCCCGCCGCGAAGGCGAACCGGTGTGCGTGCTGTTGACCCCCGGCTGCTACAACAGCGCCTACTTCGAGCACTGCTATCTCGCGCGGAAAATGGGCATCGAAATCGTGGAGGGCAAGGATCTGGTGGTGATCGACCGTTTCGTTTACATGCGGACGACGAAAGGTCTCGTCCGCGTGGATGTGATCTACCGCCGCATTGACGATGATTTCATCGATCCCGTGGTATTCCGCAAAGACTCCGTTCTGGGCGTGCCCGGCCTGATGAACGCCTACAAGGCGGGCAACGTCGCGCTCGCGAATGCCGTCGGCACAGGCGTGGCGGATGACAAGGTGATCTACTATTTCGTGCCGCGCATGATCGAATACTACCTTGGCCAGAAGCCGATCCTGCCGAACGTGCCAACCTACCTCGCCTCCGAAGAGGCCGACTACAAGCACATCATGGCGCATCTGCCCGAGCTGGTGGTAAAGGCGGCGAACGAATCGGGCGGTTACGGCATGCTCATGGGGCCGCAAGCAAGCTCGGCAGAGATTGAGAAATTCCGCGAACTCATCGAAGCCGATCCGCGCAACTACATCGCCCAGCCTGTCATTTCCCTTTCCCAATCACCCACATGGTGCGATGGCGCGATGGAAGGCCGCCACCTCGACCTGCGCCCCTACATCATCTACGGTGAGGACGTGAAAATCGTCCCCGGCGGCCTGACCCGCGTGGCGCTCACGAAAGGCTCGCTGGTCGTCAACTCTTCCCAGGGCGGCGGCAGCAAGGACACCTGGGTGCTCAAATAAAAAAACCCTATCAAACGAATGCTCTCCCGCGTAGCAAACACACTTTACTGGATGGTCCGTTATGTCGAACGTGCCGACAACCTCGCGCGCCTCATCGACGTGAACGAGCAGGTGCTGCTCGATTTCGAAAGCCTCGACAGCGAGCGGCTGCGGGGATTCTGGAAACCCATCATCCTCAGCACCGGCGATGAGGAGAGATTCCACGAGCTTTACGACGATGTCGGCAGCGATCAGGTGATCCGTTTCCTTACAACCGACACGCGAAACCCGAACAGCATCGTCTCCTGCATCGGCTTCGCGCGGGAAAACGCCCGGACAGTGCGCGACCAGCTTTCCGACGATCTGTGGGAAGAGCTTAACTCGCTCTATCTGTTCACGAAATCCGAGGAGTCCACCCAACTGCTGGAGAGCAACCCGCCACGCTACTACGAGAGGGTGCGGCGTGCGGCGATGACCTTCCTCGGCATCTCCGCCTCGACCACGGCGCGGGACGGGCGCTGGGATTTCATGTCGCTGGGGCGGCACCTCGAGCGCGCCGACAAGACCACCCGCTTCCTCGATATCTCCACTTATTTCCCGAAAGGCGCGGAGGGATTGGAACGCGCATCGCCGGGTGTCCTGCACTGGTCCGCCATCCTCAGTTCCTGCGGCGCGATGGGTGCTTTCCGGGCGACTCGGCAGGAAATCACCGCGCGGACTGTCATGTCTTTCCTGCTTTTCTCACCGGATTTCCCGCGATCCGTCAGATATTGCATCGACCAAGTCGATGCGGCTCTCCACCGCATTTCCGGAACTTCACGCGGCACTTACTCAAACGAATCCGAGCGCGAGTGCGGCATCATGCTATCCACGCTGAATTTCGGTAAGCCCGAGGAGGTGCTCGAAGAGGGGCTTCATCTTTTCCTCGATGAAATCCAGGCGAAACTCAACAAGATCGCGGAGGAGATTTTCGAAACGTATGTGCTGATGCCGGAGCGAATCGTGACGAAGCTGCCAGAAGTTCCGTCCCTTTCCGCGATCCAGCCCATCCAAGAACAGGTTCAGTGAATGCGGGAAAAGCCGAAACGGGCTCCGCGGGCATCGCCCTCGCAGTGAGGCACCGGACGGTTTTCTTTTATTCGGGTGCGGTGCGTAACAGCGTAAACACGCTTCATCTTGAACCCCGCCATTTTCCTTTTCAAAGAACCCTGAGCGCTTTCATCAAGGTCATTCCAGCGACCCGGCTGCGGCGTTTCGATGATCTTTTCGGAAATGTGACCCATGAATTCGAACTGGGTGGTGAGCATACCAAGCTGGAGATCGAGAGCTTGGTGAAAGTCCGTAACCTGCCGCTTTACATCACGGATCGAGGCTATTCAGAGGGCATGATTTTTTATGATGATCCCCTGATTCGTGCGCTATGCTGGCAATATCTGTTGGAAAGCCGCTGGATATCGCTGCCGCCGGAGATTTGGCGGCAGGCGCTGGATCTCACCATCGCGGAAGACGCGGTATTCGAAAAGGCGGCGGCGATCATGCGCTGGATCTACGCGGAGTTCACCTACGAGCCGGGGACGACTGATGTCGAGACACACCTTGAGCAAGCGTTCGCTCTTCGCAAAGGGGTTTGCCAGGATTTCAGCCACGTGATGATCGGCATGTGCCGCTCCATCGGCCTGCCGGCACGCTACGCCTCCGGCTATATTCTAACAGGCAGCGGAGAATCGTTGGTAGGCGCACAAGCCTCGCATGCCTGGTGCGAAGTCCATTTGCCGGAGACGGGTTGGATCGGATTTGATCCGACCAATGCCGTTCTCGCAGACCAAAGGTATGTGAAAATCGCAGTGGGGCGGGATTATGGTGATGTCGCCCCGATCCTCGGTTCCTACATGGGCGGCGCTGGCTGCCGTATGGAGGTGGAGGTGTCCGTGGACAGACTTTGAATGGCGACCATTGAAAAGTTGACCCGGAACTCTTGCGATGTCATTTTGAGTGCCTGATGAAAATCCTTGGCCTAGGTATATTCCCTGTCGCTTTCTCACTTGTAGCTTGTGAGACGTTTAATGCGCCCCTCAATAGCAGTGGTAGCTTCGATCCACTGAGGGCTCCCGGAAGCGGCATGAATAACTCGGATTCAAGCTATGGCCCTCAGATCATCCCAGGGCAGTTCGTAACGGCGAACATTCCGAACACCGCTTTCTATAAAAACAAACCAAAGGGCAGCGAGGACGCGGACAAGCTCCTTACCCTCGGCACGAACATGAAGATCGTCTCCGAAGATGGAGCCTATGTGAAAGTGGAACTCGACAGCGGCGAAGTGGGTTGGGTGCCTTCCGTGATGGTTACCGCGGCTGGCTCCGATCTCGCGCCCATAGACGGTGCCTATCAGGTATATCCGCCACTTTCAAATACGGGTGGGCTTGAACCTTTACCCGTGCTTGATGCAAACGGCCAACCTCCGGGTGGCTCCATCCCGACCATTATCGATCCGAACGCGCCCATCCCCGCACCCACCGCCCCCCTGAAAGTCGATCCCATCCCCGATCTCACTCCATCCCCACCTGTAACCACGCCCGAGGCCGCACCCGCAGCTCCGAAGGAAGAGTCCACAGATGTTAAGGAAAACGCCGCAGCTCCGAAGGAAGAGGCCGCAGAAAAAGTGGAGGAAAAAACCGAGGATAAGCCCGCCGAGTGAGTAGCATGAACCGTGAGCAGCTCTGTGAAATCGCCGAGGACGAGGTGGCGATGATTGTCAAAGTATTGCCAGAAGGTGTGAAAGAGCAGGCGGAAAGCTGCCCTGTTTCCTTCGAAGGCAAGCCTACGCCGGATGACGATCTTGATGATGATATCCTCGGGCTTTTCGAGGGAGCCTCGCTTATCGAGGAACCCGGCCCCGATGCCATGCCTCGCATCCGGATTTTTGTGGAAAACCTATGGGAATACACGGAACGCGACGAGCAGGATTTCCGCGACGAGGTCGGCACCACCTACCTCCACGAGCTGGGTCATTACCTCGGCTGGGATGAGGACGAGGTAGCCGATCGCGGCCTGGAATGATCCCATGACCATGAACCAGCCGCCGCCGATGCCTGTCCGCCAGCTCAATCTGGTGGACGAGTCCCATCTGCATCTGCTCTCCGTTTTCCATTTCGTCATGGGCGGGCTCTACACACTCGGCATCGGCTTCGTCGCGTTGCATTTCCTGATGATGCGGATTTTCATGACCATGCCGCATTCGGCACCCGTCACCGTGCCAGCGGGCGGATCACCCACGCCTCCGTCAGCAGCCATGCCACCCGAAATCATGACCATCATGATCGTGTTTTATGTGCTGGCTGCCGTCATGATCGCCTCCCTCGCCACAGCAAACATCCTTGCGGGATTCTGGCTCAGAAAACGCGTGCGGCATTCCTTGACCTTTGTCGTCGCCGCGATCAACTGTGCCTTTTTCCCCTTCGGCACGGTGCTCGGTGTTTTCACCATCATCGTGCTCCAGCGGGCGACGGTGAAAATGACCTACGCCGCCAATACTCGGATCTGAAGATTCAGCGCGATTCAATCCGAAGGCCGCTTACCATTTAGGCGTGTCGCTCCAGAATGTTTTCCCATTTGCGGCAATACGGGCGAGCACGTCCCTGCGCGTCCCGCTTGCAAAGCCTTCGGCGATGGCTGTGAGATTCGCAGGATGGTTCGCTCTTTCCGCAAGCGGAAATGCGATGAACCCCGCGGGCGGCATCATATCCGGCGCGTCGGTTTCCAGCAGGATGCGGTCACCGGGAATCTTCCGGAAAACCTCGCGCACCATGGCCTTGCGGGGATGAAGAAAATATCCGGAAAAGGAAAACCAAGCGCCGCTCTTCAAGAGCCGCTCCGCCACTTCCCATGTGCCGCCGAAGGAATGCATCAGGAACTTTTCCGGCCACGCCGCCGCGCGATCCATCGCTGCAAAAAGCGGCTCCCATGCCTTGAGGCAATGCACTGTCATCACGCGCCCCAACTCCGCCGCGATCTCCGCCTGTTTCACAAACAAGGGCATTTGCAAATCGATGCCCGGCGAATCCACCCAACCATCCACGCCCACCTCGCCCACGCTTGCAAAGGGGTCTGCCAAGAGCCTCTCCCGCAACCTTTCCTCCCAGCCCTCCGCCGCCGTGTCCGCATACCAGGGATGAATGCCATAGGCAGGAAACACATAGCCGGGAAACTCCCGCGCCAAGGCCGCCACCGCCTCCCAATCGTTTTCCTGCGTCGCGTTCACCACGCAGCCGGTGATGCCTGCGTCTTTCATTTCAGCGACCATCTCGCCGACCGGCCTCCCGAATTTCCCGCTCTGCAAGTGGTTGTGGGAATCGAAAAGCACGCAGTGAACCTACCCTCCGCACCACCATCCGCGCAAGGTGTGATCCGCCGCCATTCCTTCGCTTGATTCGCAGTCCGCACACCCTACGCTCGCGGCCATGTTCATCAAGCGCCACGGACCGCCGGGATCGCCTCCCGCCACGCTTTCCCCGCATCTGGTCGATGGCAAGGCGCGCAAGCCTTCGATCCAGCTCATCGAGTATGACGGCGATCACATCGAGGAGCGCGACATCACGGACATTTCCGAACTCGCGGCTCACATCGGCAGCGGGAAAATCACCTGGATCAACATTGACGGCCTCGGTGATATCGAGGCTCTCACCCTTCTCGGCGAAAAATTCAACCTGCATCCCCTCACCCTTGAGGATGTGCTCAACACCGGCCAGCGCCCCAAGGTGGAGAGCAGCTCCGACTATGTGTTCGTGGTCGCCCAGATGGTCTATCAGGACGCATCGCGCAGGATCTGCAGTGAACAGATCAGCCTGTTTTTCGGAGAGAATTTTCTCATCTCCGTCCAGGAGGAGGGCGAATACGATGTGTTCGATCCCGTGCGCGCCCGCCTCCGCGGAGGCCGCGGCAGGATCCGCAAGTCCAAGGCCGACTACCTCGCCTACGCCCTCCTGGACTCGGTCATCGACCACTTCTACCCCGCGCTGGAGGAGCTGGGGAGAAACATCGAGGATCTTGAGGACGACCTGCTGGAAAAGCCCTCGCGGGAAATGATGAGGACGCTGCACGACCACAAGCGCAGCCTCGCCCAGTTGCGCCGTTTTGTCTGGCCGCTGCGGGACGTGGTGAACGCGCTGCTGCATGATCCCTCCGGCTTCATCACCTCCCCCACGAAGATTTACCTGCGCGATTGCTACGACCACACCGTGCAGCTCATGGATCTCCTCGAAAGCAACAAGGAGCTCACCTCCGGCCTCATGGAGCTCTACCACTCCAGCGTCGGGCTGCGCACCAACGAGGTCATGCGCGCGCTCACCGTGATCACCTCCATTTTCATCCCTCTGACGTTCATCGTCGGCATTTACGGCATGAACTTCGCCCCCGAGTCGCCGTCCGGGGAAAAGCTCCCGCTCAACATGCCGGAACTCTACCAACCCCACGGCTACCTCTGGCTCATGGCCATCATGGCCGCCGTCGCGATCATCCAGCTATGGATTTTCAAGAAAATCAAGTGGCTGTGATCCCGGGGAAGTGTGACGTTTTCGGGGCATTTCCCGACCGATTCCCGCGCTTGCTTCCCCCGCATCTCCGGTGTATCGACCCTCTCCTCAGCCCGCAACGGGCATTTCCCCATTTCTCATGATCAAGTGGATTCTCCAAAAAATCGTCGGCAGCAAGAACCAGCGCGAACTGCGCCGCATCCGTCCGACCGTAGGCCGCATCAACGAAATCGAGGAGGCCTTGCAGCGCGAGCCGGAGGAAAAGCTCCGTGAACTCACCGCGAAATGGCAGGCCCATCTCGCCCGTTACCACGATCTCGATGCGCCCGCGAAACCGGTCATCGCCCGCATGTCGGCGGAGGAGCTTTCCGCCACCGCCGCCGCCCTTGAGCTGCGTTTCAAGGCGATGCGCGACGAATTCCCCTCCCTGCCCGCCACGATCCGCGCGACCCCCGAGGCCATCGAGGAAGCGAAAGCCGCTTTCCACGAGATCGAACCCGCCTTCCAGAAAGCCCGCGCCAATTACCTTGAGCAGATCCTTCCCGAGGCCTATGCCGTCGTGAAAAACGCCGCCCGCCGGATGTGCGGCACCACCATTCAGGTGAGCGACCATCCCATCGAGTGGCAGATGATCCATTTCGACGTCCAGCTCGTCGGCGGCACCGCATTGCACCGCGGCATGATCGCGGAAATGCAAACCGGTGAGGGAAAAACCCTGGTCGCCACCCTGCCCGTTTACCTCAACGCCCTCACCGGCCTCGGCGTCCACGTCGTCACGGTCAACGACTACCTCGCCAAGCGCGACTCCGACTGGATGGGTTCCCTTTTCCGCTACCTCGGCCTCACCGTCGGCTGCATCCAGAACCAGATGCCGCCATGGGATCGCCGCGAACAATACGCCTGCGACATCACCTACGGCACCAACGCCGAGTTCGGCTTCGACTACCTACGCGACAACGGCATGGCCTCCTCCAAGGAAGACCAGGTCCAGCGCGGCCACTACTTCGCCATCATCGACGAGGTGGACTCCATCCTCATCGACGAGGCGCGCACCCCCCTCATCATTTCCGGCCCCACCGCCCTCTCGACCCACCAGTTCGACAAATACCGCGCCTCCATCGACACCCTCGTCAAAAAACAGACCCAGCTTTGCAACGACCTCGCGCAGGAAGCCAAGAAACTCGCCGAAGCCGGCGACATGGACGGAGCCGGCCGCCTGCTTTTCAAGATCAAGCTCGGCCAGCCCCGCAACCGCATGCTCATGCGTTTCATGGAGGAGCCGGAAAACCGCCGCCTCATCGAGAAAACCGAACTTTCCTTCTACCAGGACGCGCAGAAAAAAGAGCTCTTCGCACTCAAGGAGGAGCTTTATTTCGTCATCGACGAGAAAGGCAACGATGCCGACCTCATGGAAATGGGACGCGAGTTCCTTGCCCCCGGCGATCCCGAATCCTTCACCCTCCCCGACCTCGGCAGCGTTTTCGCCGACATCGATACGAACCTCTCCCTCAGCCCCGAGGAAAAGATCGCCGCCAAGGAAGAGGCGCAGGATCGCATGAGCGTCCAGGCCGAGAAAATCCACAACATCTCCCAGCTCCTCAAGGCCTACTGCGTCTATGAAAAAGACGTCCAGTATGTCGTCAAGGAAGGCAAGGTCATCATCGTCGATGACAATACCGGCCGCGAAATGCCCGGCCGCCGCTGGTCGGACGGCCTCCACCAAGCCGTGGAAGCGAAAGAAGGTGTCGCCATCGAAAAGGAGACCCAGACCTTCGCCACGATCACGATCCAGAACTACTTCCGCCTCTACGAAAAGCTCGCGGGCATGACCGGCACCGCCGAAACGGAAGCAGCCGAGTTCCACGACATCTACCGCCTCGATGTCCTCCCGATCCCGACGAACACGCCGAACGTCCGCGTCGATGAGAACGACCAGGTTTTCAAAACCCGCCGCGAGAAATTCAACGCCGTCATCGCGAAAATCGAAGAGGCCCACCAGAAAGGCCAGCCCGTCCTCTGCGGCACCGCCTCCGTCGAGGCCTCGCAGACGCTCGCCCGCATGCTCCAGCGCGCGAAGATCCCGCACTCCGTCCTCAACGCGAAATTCCACGAGCAGGAAGCGGAAATCATCGCCCAGGCCGGCCAGCCCGGCGCCGTCACCGTCTCCACCAACATGGCGGGCCGCGGAACCGACATCAAGCTCGGCAAAGGCGTTCCCGAAGTCGGCGGCCTGTTTGTCATCGGCACGGAGCGTTACGAGTCCCGCCGCGTGGACCGCCAGCTCCGCGGCCGTTGCGCCCGCCAGGGCGATCCCGGCCGCTCCCAGTTCTTCATCTCTTTCGAGGACGACCTCATGCGGAACTTCGCCGCCGCCGACCGCATGACGGCCATGATGGAGCGCTTCGGCATGAAGGACGGCGAAGCCCTCGAACACTCGTGGCTCAACAAATCCGTCGAGACCGCCCAGAAACGCGTCGAGCAGCGGAACTACACATGGCGCAAGCGCGTCCTCGACTTCGACGACGTGATGAACAAGCAGCGCGAGGTCGTTTACGGCTACCGCAACGAGGTTCTCAGCACCGAAACCCCGCGCGACCTCGTCATCGAGATCATCGAGGAAACCATCCCCGCGAAGGTCAACGAATACCTCGGGGATTTCGACAAGAACGCCCCCGACTACACGGAGCTGCTCGGCTGGATCAACACGAACCTCCCCATCAGCGTCAAAGCCGAGGATTTCGACGCCTCCCACGGCACCGAGGAAATCTCCGCCTACCTCGTCGAAAAGGTGAAGGAAACCTACGAGATCAAGGTCGGCGGCCTGCCTTACGAAGTCCTCGACCAGGAAGAGCGCCGCATGGTTCTCGTCGCCATCGACAAGCAATGGCAGGCGCACCTTTACAACATGGACGCGCTGCGTGAAGGCGTCGGCCTCCGCGCCCAAGGCCAGAAGGATCCGCTCGTCGAGTACAAGAACGAGGCCTACAACCTCTTCGTCACCCTCATGGATTCCATCAAGCAGGAGGCGTTGACGAACCTGTTCCGCTCCGCCTCGAACCTTGAGGAGTTCCTCCGCCAGCTCCACAGCCAGCCCCGCCAGCTCCAGGGCGGCGAGTCCGCCCTCACCAGCGACAACATGGCCTCCTCCGGCAGCTCCGCGCACATCGATGCCTCGCAACTCGAAACCAGCGAGGAAACCCCCGGCCTCAAGCTCAACCTCCCGAAACGCAAGCCCAGCTTCTCCATCGAAACCGCCGGCCGCAACGCCCCCTGCCCCTGCGGCTCCGGGAAAAAGTACAAGCAGTGCTGCGGAAAAGAGGCTTGAGCCGTTAGGGTCATTTTGACGAAATCACCCACGCGGCGCTTGTCAGCCCGGTGATGGAAGACTCCGTGTCCACGACAAGAAAAGGTGAGACACGGATTCCAAATGAGGTTGGGCACACAGGGTGGGTCGTTTTAGCAAAACGACCCTAACGTAAAATGCCCTATTTCAACGAGTGCAGATAGGAGATCACGTCGGCGAACTGCGCCATCGTCAGGGCATCCAGCAGATGCGGCCCCATGATGGTGGATGCGGAGGGCTTGATCTCCTTCACGTCGGCGGGCTTGAGGGTAGTGGGGATGCCGGCGATGTTGCGAACCACGATTTGCGTGTCCGATTTCTCGACAAGCGTGCCTTGGAGCGTGGTGCCGTCCTTGGTGGTGACATCGACCCATGATTTGGCGATACCCGCGTCGGGCTTGAGGATCGCCTCCGCGATGGCTTCGCGGTTGAGGCTGGCACCGATGTGGTTGAGGTCAGGGCCGCGTTTCGGGTCGTTTTCGGCGATGCTGTGGCAGGCGGCGCAGGCCTGGGTTTTCATGATCTCGCGGCCTTTGGCGGGATCGCCCTTTTGCTTTTCGAGGGCGAGCATGACGTCCTCGATAGAGATTTCGCCGATGGTCTTTTCCTTCTTGCCGCCGGTTTGCTCGACCTCGCCGATGCCTTCGAGGTTCATGCGGTGCCTGTTGGCGAGAAAGGTGAGGAAAGCTTTCTGATCGGTGTCGGCCGCAGCCCAGACATCGCGGAAACGTTTCTCGATGTCGGCGGATTTTTGCCATGGAATCGGCTTGTAATAAGGACCGCGGGTATCGGGCTGGGTGCCCCACCACCATGAACCGTCGTAGGGGGCTTCCTTGGTGTAGAGGCGGGCGAGGGCGGTCAGGATTTTGTTTTTCAGTTCCGGATCGGTGGTGGATAGGTGCTTGGCGAGGAGTCCGTCCACCACGACAGGGTCGTGCATGAGGTGGAGGGTACGCAGTGCTCCATCGCGGCTGGGGCTATCGATGGCGGCAAGGCTGTCTTCGACGGCTTTCAAGGAGACGAGGGAATGGACGGCTAGGTGGGGGACGATGACGGCCGGGTTCGGCGTGGCGTGGGGGCCTTCATTGTTCTTGCCGGTGCCAGCGGGTGGCTCGGCGAGGAGCCTGAAACGGATGACCGAGTCGGCGTTCTTGGAGGCGCAGAGGGCGGCGGTCACCTTGAGCTTTTGCATGGCACCGGGGATCACGTAGTGGATGACGGAACTGGCGTGCGTGCCGATGGCTTGGGTGTGCGGTTTGCCATCTGCGCGTTGGATGGGTTGGCCGTTAGGGGCTTTGTTGACTTCGGTTTTGCCCCAGCCTTGGGAGGCTGATTGCCATTTTAGCTGGGTCAAAGGGACTTCCATGCCTTCGCGGTTAGTGAGGATGGGGTCAAACCAACCGGCGTGGTCGCCGCCATCGCCGTTGCCGCCATCTTCGACAACGAGGTAGAGGTTGTTGACGCCGACAAGGCTGACTTCGATCTCGGCGGTCTGGTTGCCGGAGATTTGTCCACTTTCAAAGAGTGGTGGTTTGGGTGCGGTAACAGGGTGCTGTTTGCTTACGGGAGGAATGGCGACGCTGAGCAGGGCTTTGGCGGCTCCTTTCTTGCCGATGCGCCCTAGGGCGACGGCGGCGGCGGCCTGGACGCGCGGGTTGGAACTGGCGAGGGCTTTCTCGAAGGGACCCAGCGGGAGGTCTGCGTTCTGCTTCAGGCGGTCGGCGGCAGCGCGGAGGGCGAATTCCGTCATGGCGGCATCGCCGGCGAGTTCAAGCAGGGCGGGGTTGGCGGCGGTACCGAGGAGCTGCTTGTAGGTGAAAGTCGCGGCGACGCGGACGGCCGGGGTGTTCTTGGTGTCCTTGGCGATGGACAGGATGGCGGGGGCAAGAGCCTTGTCGCTGCGGGTGAGAATTTCCTGCTGGGTGGCGAGGCGGGTGGTGGCACTCTCGGTGGCGAGACCTTTTACGAGTGCGTCGGGAGCGAGTTTTGCGAGATCCGGGAAGGGCTTGTAAGTCCAGCCGTTCGGGACGACGCGCTGGACAAAGCCACGCTCGGGATTGCCCTTGTAACCCGCACCTTCCCAAGCGGCGATGTAGAGTTGGCCGGAGCCATCGACATCTAGATCAGTGGGCTGGGAGAGACCGATGAAATTCTCCGGCTTCTGGGTGAATGAGGCCGCATCGGGCGTGAGGCGGTGGATGAAAATCTGGTTGCGCCCCCAGTCGGCCATCATCGGGGTTTTGTTGTATTTTTCAGGCCATGAGGATTCGTCAAGAAAGAGGGAGCCGGTTCCCGAGCCGCCGCCCAGGTCTTCGAGGGCGGGGATGATCTCGTCGGTGAAATTCTTGAAGAGAATCGGGTATCCGTATTGGCCGGACTGGATGTGGTGGATGAAGCGGACATTCCAGCCGCCGCCGTCGTTCGTGTTGCCACGTGTGAAAATGTTCATGAACGGGTCGATCGCGACGTCGTAGATGTTCCGGCTGCCGTGGGTGTAAACTTCCATTTCGGTGCCATCGGGGCGGACACGGAGGACACCGCCGCCGAGCATGGTGAGCGTGGTTCCGTCGCTACCCTTGGCGTTGACGAATCCAAAGTCGCCGACAGCGATGTAAATCCAACCGTCGATGCCCATGCGGATTCCATTGGTGGTGTGGTCGGCACCGCGATCCTGATTGTGCTTGGACACGGAAATGTCCTGAACGAGGATTTTCGGAGATCCATCCGCGACGCCGTCCCGGTTTTTGTCCTCAAGCACGGAGAGGTGCATGCCGGTGAGGATGCCGGTGTCCTTGGGGATGACCGTGTGGAGGACGTAGAGCTTGTCGCCGAAGGAGATCAGGCCGCGCGGGTTGTCGATCTCCGCATAGATGGTGTGCTTGTCGGCGATGCCGTTCTGGTCGCTATCAACAAGACGAACGATGCGGCCTTTGCCTGGACCTTTGCCAAGGGAGCCGAGAAGATCGACACCGACATAGACTTCGCCGGTGGCGGCGGCGGCAATGCACGCGGGGGAAGGAGCGAGGTCGCTGCCCGCGTATTTCGTATAAGTGAGGTCGGCGGGGTTCGCGGTGGCGAAAGCGGTGAGGGTGGCCAGGAGGCCGGGGACGAGCTTAGACATGGGATTAGGGATGAATTAAACGCTGGATCGGCTTCTATGCTTTCACGCATTTGGGCGCAGGTCGAGCAGCACCTTTGCAATTGCTGATGCGCTCGGTGGGATGAGTGCCCGGCGACAGCCATGCTTGCAGCAGAGGGCGGCTCTGACCGAAAACGATGAAACCCAATCCCGGAGCTGCCGTAAAACCGGCGAGGAACAGAATTTCCGTTCCGTGGGGTGACCGCTGCCAGCGGAGCCTTACCGTTACGATCAGGAAGTGGCTGATCTTCCCGGATCATCCCTCGACAAGAATTCGCTTGGTCAGCCCTACGTTTTCCAATGCCTGTGTATCCGTCCGGTCTAGCGCTCAACACATTTCCGAGATGGGGAACCGCTACTTTTTCTTCTTATCCCTTGCCGCATCAAGACCTTCCTTGACCTTGGTTTCGATGGATTCGTAGAGGGCAGGATCGGCCTTTAGGGCTTCTTTTGCTGCGTCGCGGCCTTGGGCGAGCTGGGCTCCTTCGTAGGAGAACCAGGAGCCACGTTTCTGGATGATTTCCATTTCCAGTGCCAGATCGAGCAATGAACCGGTGGATGAGATGCCCTCATCAAACATGATATCGAACTCGACCTCGGTGAACGGGGGGGCGACTTTGTTTTTCACAACCTTAATTTTGGTGCGGTTGCCGGTGACGGTTCCATCGCTGGCTTTGATCGAGCCGACGCGGCGAATATCGACGCGGACGGAAGAGAAGAATTTCAGGGCACGGCCACCGGGTGTGGTTTCCGGGCTGCCG
>JBJONG010000047.1:0-24363 GCA_046051965.1 Verrucomicrobiota bacterium | reverse complement strand
CCCCACTACGGCAGGTGACGAAGCCATCGCCGCACTAACACCGGCGCGCATCGCCGCCGCCCGCCGACGCAAATCAGACGCAGCGTGATGAGGGCTAGCGGGGTCGCGTTTACTCCGCTTACCTTCAATCCTCATCCTAGCGGATACATGGTAGGATGGACTTCGGTGGTCTGGCGCCGCCCGCCGGTGTCCTCATTTAGACGGAGCGCGACGTATTCAAAAAAGCGAAAACTCCCTGCTTTACAAGGTGGGCTGGGCTACCCATATTCCGCCGCCCATGATTTTCGCCGCAATTAACTGGCTCTCCATCAGCATCAACCTTCTGCTGGTTGTTTTTGTCATCGTCTGCCTACTGATGGCACTTCTCATCCTCATGCAGCGTCCGAAGCAGGAAGGTCTAGGTGCTGCCTTCGGTGGTGGCGTGACCGATCAGGTTTTCGGTGCCCGTACCACCAACGTCCTCCAGAAGGGCACGGTTTACCTCGGCTCCCTGTTTTTTATCTTGTCCCTCACGCTGGCGATCCTGATCGGAAAGCAGACGAAACAGAAATCACTGCTGGAGCCTCAACAAGCCGTCGCCGAGAAATCCGCAGACAAAGAGGAAAAAACCGCCGAAGCGGAGCAACCTAAATCACTGGTTGAGGAATTACCTGCTGAGCTACCCGCTCCCGCAGCACCTGTCGAGCAACCAGCCCCCGCAGCACCTGCCGAGCAACCAGCGCCTGCCGAGCAACCGACTCCAGCAGCGCCTGCCGAGCAGCCCTCTTCCGAGCCACCCTCTTCCGAGCCACCCTCTGAAAACGGTTCGGACAAACCTGAGTGAGCCTGACGCTTGCAAGGTGTGAACGTGTCTGAACTTGACGGCGGCGAGGAACATCATCTTCCCGTGTGGGCGCGCGAATGCGCCTTTCCCATGGCTGGTGAAGGTTACGGTTGGATGGATCGAAAACACCGGCGTCATGCTTGTGACTCGTTCGAGGAGCTTTCCAGAACGATACGCGAGGATAGCACAAGTGCGGTGAGTCTCGTTTGGACTCCCGATTTTCCCTACTGCCGCATACCTGAGGAGATCGAGAATCTTGCAGAGCCGATCCGTCAGATCAGGAAACGCTGGGTGGCCGATGATCTTGCGGATGCCCGTTATCGACTGAGAAATCTCGGGATCGGCCTGGCGGTGATTCTCGGCTACATGTCGTTCCAAGCATGGGGACTTTTCAAAGAGCGTGAAAGGGCGAACGGTCTCGATTTGGGGTGGGCGGAGTTATTGCCATTCGTCCTGAAAGCGTTGTTTGCCTCGAGTTCGGTAGGGTTTGCATTGCTCGCGTTCCTGATCTTCGCGTTTATACCATGGTATCAGGCGTGGAAAAAATCGGGTGAGATCAAGCGCCTTGGAGGTGATTTTGCCCCGAGCATTCCGCTCATCCGTTTCGAGACCTGGTTGGAGGCGCAGAAGGCTCCGGTAACGTGGGCTTTGCTCGTCATGATTTCGTTCGTTTTTCTTGCTCAGGTGATTCATGACCGCACGCTTTTGATGTTCGATATCCACAAGTCGATCAACAAAGCGGGGTTAGTGAAGGATGTTTATCGCGACGGCGAAGAATACTGGCGGCTTTTCACCGCTCCCATGCTGCACGGCGGTCTCATTCACTTCGTGATGAACGCCGCCGCACTGTTATACTTGGGGAAACGTGTTGAGGTCTTCGCGCGCTGGCCGCACGTGCCGATGGTGTTCCTTTTTGCCGCCTTGGTCGGCGGCGAGGCCTCGGCGAGGATTTTGGATGCTCCTTCGGTCGGTGCCTCTGGCGGGCTGATGGGTTGGCTGGGTTTTCTCCTAGTGTTCGAAACTCTCCACACGGCGCTCGTCCCGAGAAGTGCGAAGCGACGCCTGATCGGCGGTGTGCTGATGACGGCACTCATCGGTCTGGTAGGTTATCGCTTCATCGACAATGCAGCGCACTTCGGCGGTTTACTCGCCGGCATGGCCTATGCCGCCATCGTTTTTCCGAAATCGAGTTCCGTGATGCGCCCGAAGATGAATATCACCGATCGCATCGTCGGAATGGGCTCTATGGTAGTGATCGCCGTTTCCTCGATTTTCGCGGTTTGGAGGATGGTATTTTGAGTGATCATTTCTATTGCTTGCGCGTTCGCGGGTTCGGGGTCTAGGCTTTCTCCACGACATGAGCGAGCGACGGGTAGTGATCACGGGTATCGGGTGTATTTCGCCTCTGGGCAATGACCTAGAGACGACATGGGATGGGCTTAAAAACGGACGAAGCGGGATTCGCAGGATAGAAAATATCGATGCTACGCCCTTCGACTGCAAGATCGCGGGTGAGATCCGTGATTTCGATGCCGACGGCTTTTTTGGCGTGCCGAAGGATGCCCGCCGTTCGGATCGCTATGTCCAGTATGCAGTGGCCGCCTCCAAGATGGCGATGACGGACTCCGGCCTCGACACCGCTAAAATCGACGCCCGCCGCTATGGAGTGATGGTCGGCAGCGGCATCGGCGGCCTTTCCACCGTGGAGCGCGAGCATTCCGTTTACATCGAGAAAGGGCCGCGCCGTGTTTCACCTTTCACCATCCCGATGATGATTTCCAACATCGCGTCCGGCATCATTTCCATGGAACACGGCCTGCTCGGGCCGAACATGGTGATCGTCACCGCCTGCGCGACATCGAACCACAACATCGGCGAGGCATGGCGAATCATCAAATTCGGCGACGCGGACGGGTTCCTCTGCGGCGGCGCGGAAGCGGCGGTATTGCCGATGGGACTCTGCGGTTTCGCCAACATGAAGGCGTTGAGCCTGCGCAACGACGAACCGGAAAAAGCCTCGCGCCCTTTCGACAAGCACCGCGATGGGTTTGTGATGGGCGAGGGGGCTGGTGTGGTGATGATCGAGGAACTCGAAACTGCCAAGGCTCGCGGAGCGAAAATTTACGCCGAGCTGATAGGCTACGGCGTAAGCGCGGATGCTTACCACCTCAGCGCCCCCTCTCCGGACGGCAGCGGGCCTGCCTATGCCATCGGCATGGCACTGAAGCATGGCAAAACGAATGCCAATGAGGTTGGCTATCTCAACGCCCACGCCACGTCCACCGGTCTCGGCGATGTAGCGGAAACGAAAGCCATCAAGCTCGCTTTCGGAGACCACGCGAAGAACGGCCTGATGGTCAGTTCCACGAAATCCATGACCGGCCACATGCTTGGCGCGGCGGGCGGCATCGAACTCATCGCGAGTGTCATGGCCATCGTCGATGGCGTGATCCCGCCGACGATCAACATCGAGGAGCAGGATCCGGAGTGTGATCTCGACGTGGTGCCGAACGTCGCCCGCGAGCTTCCCGTCAAGGTGGCGCTCAGCAACAGTTTCGGTTTCGGCGGGCACAACGCCTCCGTCCTCGTCAGCAGATTCGAGGGCTGATGGAAATTTCCGGGAGGGAGAAAAACCTGTCGAAGGCAAGCGCATGAATCAGGACCGTGAGGATGGAGGCAAGATCATCCTCGTGCCGACCCCGATCGGGAACCTCGGCGACATCACTTTGCGGGCGCTTGAGGTTTTGAGAAATGCGGACCGGATCGCCTGCGAGGATACCCGCCATTCGGGGGTGCTGCTCGCGCACCATGGCATTTCCGGCAAGCCCCTGGTCTCCCTCCACGAGCACAACGAGAGCCGGAAGGCGCCCGAACTCGCCTCCGCCGCGAAGGCCGGGGAGCGCATCGCGTTCATCAGCGACGCGGGCATGCCCGGCGTTTCGGATCCCGGATACCGCCTCGTCCAGGCCTGCCTTGAGGCGGATGTGCCGTTCGAGGTGTTGCCCGGCCCTTCGGCGGTGTTGATGGCGCTGATCGGCTCCGGCCTGCCGTGCCACGCGTTCCGCTTCGGCGGCTTCCTCTCCGTGAAATCCGGCAAGCGCCGCACCGCCATGTCGGAAGTCATCGCAAGCGGAGAGACCGGCATCTTCTTTGAAAGCCCGCACCGCATCGTCTCCACCCTGGAAATCCTTGCCGACATCGCGCCGGAGGCGAAGGTTTGTGTCGCCCGCGAGCTCACGAAAAAATTCGAGACCTATCACAGGGGGAAACCGGGCGAGCTCCTCGAATGGTTCCGGTCGCACAGCGCGAAAGGCGAGATGGTAATCCTCATGAACGGCGCGTGACATCGCGGCGGCGATGGGCGAGAAGCGGCCATGAAGAAAACCTTCCCGCTCGAAATGCCGAATCACAAGCCGCCGCGCGTCATCGAGGGCATCAAGGCGGAGATCCGCAAATACCTGAAACGCGAGCGACGCAAACCCCTGCCCGAGGGTGTCGATTTCTGGGATTTCGACTGCCGCACCGGGAAAGACGCAGAGTCCGCCCAGCCCGTCCATGTTTCAGAAATCACCAAACCCATCGACACCGCTTCGCAGGAAAACTGGCCAGCCATCCACATCGAGATCCTCGCGAAACAAGGTCATCGAGCCAAGGTTGTGGTGCCGGAAGAAATCTGATTTTCCCTGCGGGTGACCCAATTGATAGGGACACATAATGGCTGAGTCTCGCAGACTGGAAGAAGGCAAAAAAATTCGCGACGGCTGTAAAACCTTGAGAAAACATCACAATGAAGACATACCATTCACGCGAAGGGTCGCAAATGTGTAGAAGAGATACCTGCGGGGGAGGGTTTAACCTTGAAAGAGAATTGGAACCACGAATGGACACGAATGGACACGAATTTTCAAAGCGTTATGAATCAATCTCAAATCCTCCAGCGGGGAGTGAAGCAGTTTCGTAAACCTCGGATTTTGAGTTACTTGTTCGTGTTGCTTTGTGTCCATTCGTGGTTTTTAGGTTTAAGGGATTTCAACCTCGACCCTCCCGAAACATTTGGGCACCAGGCGCGGATCGCTCGGTTCCTCGTAGATCACGCGCTCCCAGTTCGCGTTGATGGGGACGATGGTCGGCGTGTCGGTTAGGTCAGTCCAACCGGCGGCGGCGAGGGTGGTGCTTTTCTTCGGCGTGTAAACAAGCCCGCTGCCAATCCTGCGGACGAACTCGAAACGCAGGACGCCCGCCGCGCCTGTGCCCACTTGGCGGATGGCGGGCAGACCCGCGTTGCCGCCTGCGGTCATGTTCGTTACATCCTGGGCGGCGAGGTTCAGATTGAAGGCGTATTTGAGCAGGTTTTCCACGCCGTCGTTGAAGGGGATGGAATTCGGGAGGGCGTCATTTCCAGCAAGCCCGGCGGCGGCAGTGGCATCGGCAAAGGTCTGGGGGGGGACTTCGGGTAGCGTGGTGAACGTCGCGACAGGGGTGTAAGATGTGCCGTTGGCATTGGTGGCATAGGCCTTGAAAGAATAGGTCGTGCCCGGAGACAGGCCGTTTACCGCCACAGTGAAAACTCCGGTCGTGCCGCTGGTGGTGGTTTTGACTACCCCGGAACCGCCAATGAGAGGATTGGGATTCGATGAAGTGACCGAATGAACCACACCGCGCTCGGTGATGGCAGCGCCTCCCTCGCCATAAACCGTGCCGCCTAGAATGGCACTGTTTTCAGAGAAACCGCTGCTGGTGGTGATGCCGACCACCGGGGGCTGTAATGCGGGATCGAAACCCGTGAAAATATAAGCTGCGCCAGATTCATAAGAGTTCTCGCTGGGCGTGCTGTTCACCCCTGTCGTGCTGCTGTCCTCACCATAAGCCCCCACTACCACCGTGCCGCCCGATACCGCAACCGAATATCCGAACCTGTCATGCGCTCCGGTATTCGATGCCTTGAGATAGGCTTGCTGGCTCCAAGTCGCGCCGCTGCGGGTGAAGACGTAGGCAGCTCCGGAAGCAGAAGCGTGATTATTGGGCGTGCTGTTCACCCCCCTCGTGCTGCTGTTCTCTTCGTAAGCTCCGATAACCACGATATCCCCCGATACCGCCACCGAATTGCCGAAGCGGTCATACGCTCCGGTGTTCGATGCCTTGAGATAGGCTTGCTGGCTCCACGTCGTGCCGCTGCGGGTGAAGACGTATGCAGCGCCGGAAATAGCAGCGTTCTCGTTGGGCGTGCTGTTCACTCCCGTAGTGCTGCTGTCCTCTAAGGGAGCCCCGATGACCACGGTGTCGCCCGATACCGCCACCGAACCTCCGAAGTAGTCGCTCCTTTCCCAGTCCTTCGTTACGATATTCGATGCCTTGAGATAGGCTTGCTGGCTCCACGTCGTGCCGCTGCGGGTGAAGACGTAGGCTGCACCGGAGTCAGATGCGCTGTCGTTGGGTGTGCTGTTCACCCCCGTCGTGCTGCTGTCCTCATAGGAAGCTCCGACTACCACCGTGCCGCCCGATATCGCCACCGAAATTCCGAACCGGTCACCCCCTTCGGTATTCGATGCCTTGAGATAGGCTTGCTGGCTCCAAGTCATGCCGCTGCGGGTGAAGACGTAGGCTGCGCCGGAAGAAGAAGCGCTCTCGTTGGGCGCGCTGTTCACTCCCGTTGTGCTGCTGTCTTCTCCGTAAGCTCCGACGACCACCGTGCCGCCCGATATCGCCACCGAAATTCCGAACTGGTCACCCCCTTCGGTATTCGATGCCTTGAGATAGGCTTGCTGGCTCCACGTTGTCCCGCTGCGGGTGAAGACGTAGGCAGCGCCGGAACTAGCAGCGTTCTCGTTGGGCGTGCCGTTCACTCCCGTAGTGCTGCTGCTCTCACCATCAGCCCCGACGACCACTGTATCGCCCGATATTGCCACTGAGGAGCCGAACTGGTCATCCACCCCGGTATTCGATGCCTTGAGATAGGCTTGCTGGCTCCACGTCGTGCCGCTGCGGGTGAAGATGTAGGCTGCTCCGGACCAACCAGCACTCTCGTTGGGCGTGCTGTTCACACCGGTCGTACTGCTGTCCTCGCCGCGAGCCCCGATGACCACGGTATCGCCCGATACCGCCACCGAATCTCCGAAGTAATCATTCAGGCCAAGGCCGCCTGGGGTGTTGGATGCCGTGAGATACGCTTGCTGGCTCCATGATGTGCCGCTGCGGGTGAAGACGTAGGCTGCACCGGAGTCAGAAGCGCTCTCGTTGGGCGTGCTATTCACTCCCGTTGTGCTGCTGTCCTCACCGCTAGCCCCAACGACCACAGTGTCGCCCGATACCGCCACCGAAGTTCCAAACCTGTCACCCAGCCCGGTATTCGATGCCTTGAGATAGGCTTGCTGGCTCCACGTTGTGCCGCTGCGGGTGAAGACGTAGGCCGCGCCGGAGCCAGAAGCGCTCTCGTTGGGCGTGCTGTTGACCCCTGTCGTGCTGCTATCCTCACCAGGAGCCCCGACGACCACCGTATCGCCCGATATCGCCACCGAACCACCGAAGTAGTCATCCACCCCGGTATTCGATGCCTTGAGATAGGCTTGCTGGCTCCACGTCGCGCCGCTGCGGGTGAAGACGTAGGCAGCTCCGGAAGCAGAAGCGCTATTATTGGGCGTGCTGTTCACCCCCGTCGTGCTGCTGTCCTCATCGGAAGCCCCGACGACCACGGTATCCCCCGATATCGCCACCGAATTTCCGAAGTAGTCACGCGCTCCGGTATTCGATGCCTTGAGATAGGCTTGCTGGCTCCACGTTGTGCCGCTGCGGTTGAAGACGTAGGCTGCGCCGGAGTCAGTAGCGCTCTCGTTGGGTGTGCTGTTCACCCCCTTCGTGCTGCTGTCCTCACCATAAGCCCCTACGACCACGGTATCGCCCGATATCGCCACCGAACCTCCGAAGTAGGCATACGCTCCGGTATTCGATGCCTTGAGATAGGCTTGTTGGCTCCATGTCGTGCCGTTGCGAGTATAGACGTAGGCTGCACCGGAACCATCAGAGCTGTCGTTGGGCGTGCTGTTAACCCCCGTCGTGATGCTGTCCTCGCCAGAAGCCCCGACGACCACGGTGTCGCCCGATATCGCCACCGATCTGCCAAAGAAGTCATTTGCTCCGGAATTCGACGCTTTGAGGTAGGCTTGCTGGCTCCACGTTGTGCCGCTGCGGGTGAAGACGTAGGCTGCGCCGGAAGAAGAAGCGCTCTCGTTGGGCGTGCTGTTCACCCCCGTCGTGCTGCTGTCCTCACCCCATGCCCCGACGACCACGGTATCGCCCGACACATCCACCGAATCTCCGAAGTAGTGATACGCTCCGGTATTCGATGCCTTGAGATAGGCTTGCTGGCTCCATGTCGTGCCGTTGCGGGTATAGACGTAGGCTGCACCGGAATGAACAGAGTTGTCGTTGGGCGTGCTGTTCACCCCCGTCGTGCTGCTGTCCTCGCGATAAGCCCCGATGACCACCGTGTCGCCCGACACTGCCACCGAACAGCCGAAGTTATCATCGGTTGCAGCACCATTATTTCCCGCCTTCAGGTAAGCCTGCTGCGCGATGGGATCGATGGTGATTGGATAGCGTGCGCCAACCTCGTCGACCAACAGGCGGAACTCGTTATCTCCGACCGCTTCGAAACGGGAGGTGAGAATTTTGCCATCGGCGTCCCAGACCTTGAGGCCGGAGTAGTTGAGAACCGGTGCCCCCAGGGCATCGCGGAAATGAACGGTTTGGGAGTCCTTTGCCACCGAGGGCCGCAATCCACCGAGTGTGGACAGAGTGAAGACCAAAGGCTCGCCCTCTGCCGCACCTTGCGGGCGCTCGGATACGATGAAACCGTGCTCCAGTCCGCGCTGGTCGTTGACGAACCATTCCTCCAGCCCGCCCTTCCAGTGATAGCTGAGACGCTGGCCCGCCGCCTTGATTTCCGGCGTGCCGGTAACGGTCTGCTGGCTGGTCTCGAAACCATAGCTCTTGAGTTCCAATCCCCAAGTCCAGGAAGCTTCCTTCGGGGTCGCGAGAAAGCCCCGTCCGTCAAAAGCGGTCGTCCACCGCTGACCCGGATTCTGTGCCTGCCATGTTCCATCGATTTCGCGGAACTCATGCTGCCAGGCATCGTGCGCGGCGCGGATGCTCTGCCAGTCGGATTTTTCCAAGCCTTCGGGGACTTGGTCCGGGGAGGTGAGGGACTGGGGTTTGCCAGCGAAGGACGGTGCCGCGAGTAAAAGGAAAAAAGCGGTGGTGAGGAGGTGGAGGGATTTCATGAATGATACATCTGAATGTTTGATGATAGCTGGTAAATGAAAATCACAGAGCAGGAGTTATGCCGTGGGTAGAACCGGGAAGGGAGTGAGAGGAGCGTTACTTCGATATGATTGCATACTGCGGGCGCGCGATCGGCAGGGACGTCGCCGGGTTCGGTGGACTCTGGGAAGGGGCTCGAAGGTGACGTCGCAGGAGCTCATGATGTCGTGGGCGGTGCCGAACTCGATGCGGTGGGTGGTGTGGTGGTGGGGAGTTGGGGAGTTGGTTGTTTCAGGGTAGGAGCGAAATCGTTATTTACGATTCAAGGTTTTCTAACAGGGTGATTCGGGGAGTCAAGGGGGGGGATGCGGAGCATGTGACAGTAATGACATGATGAACCGCGAAGACGCGAAGGTGCTTAGTTTTTGGGACATTTTGTCGAGGTAGTGGGCTGGAATGTGATGAATTGGCGCATAATGAGGTAAAAACACCGTCCCGTGGGCGTTTTTGTTTTCAGACGAACTCGGGACTGGGGCACGGAGGGGATTTTCGCTAGCGGCAATCCTTTCCCTTGCGCGACGCGACGTTGCGCGGCATGGAGGTGCGGACAGGAACGATGAGCGGAAGAACAATCACGATCGGCACGCGCGGAAGCGATCTCGCGCTGGTGCAGGCAACGGCCACCGAGGGCTTGTTGGGCGGGAAATTTCCGGAGGCGGAAATCCGGCGCAATGTCATCACCACCACGGGCGACCGCCGCACGGATGTCTCGCTGGCGGATGTGGCGAAGGCGGAGGGGACTTTCGACAAGGGCGTTTTCATCAAGGAACTGGAGGAGGCGCTGGACGACGGAACGGTCGATATCGCGGTGCACAGTCTCAAGGACATGCCGACGGTGCTCGATCCGCGCTTCCTGCTGGCGGCGACTTTGGAGAGGGCTCCTGTCTGCGATGTCTTGCTGACGAAACAGCCCGGCGGACTCGGCGCTCTGGAAAAGGGCGCACGGGTCGGGACGAGCAGCGTGCGGCGCGCGAAGCAGATCTCTTTCCTCCGCCCGGATCTCACCGTCCTTGATCTGCGCGGCAACGTGCCGACCCGCATCCGAAAACTCGCGGAAGGGGATCAATACGATGCGATCCTGCTCGCCGAGGCGGGCTTGGTGAGGCTCGGGTTTCTCTCAGACGACGAATCGGTAAGCGGCTTCCCCGGCGTGTTCGCCCACCGGCTTCCCGAAAGCGAATTTTTCCCGGCGGCAGGGCAGGGGGCGATCGGGCTGGAGGTTCGCGCGGATGATGCCGAATCGCGGGCTTTCGCGGAGGCGATCTGCCACGCGGAAACCTGGATCAAGGTGACGGCGGAGCGCGAGTTCCTGCGCCTGCTCGACGGCGGTTGCCACACTCCCGTTGGCGTTTATTCTTTCCTCGAAGACGGTGTGATCAGCCTCTTCGCCCGCGTCTTCCCGGAGGAGGGCGGCACGCCGAAAACGGGCGAGGCCACGGGCACGGATCCGATCACGGTCGCACACGAACTTTTCCAATCGCTCAAATGACATCCACAGGAATCTGCTATCTCGTCGGCGCCGGCCCCGGCGATCTCGGTCTCGTCACCCTCCGCGCGAAGGAGTGCATCGAAACGTGCGACGTGCTCGTTTACGACGCGCTGAGCAGCCCCGAGCTGCTGCGCTGGACGAAGCCCGGTTGCGAGAAAATCTACGTCGGCAAGCGCGCGAAGGATCACGCGGTGCCGCAGGATCAGATCAACCAGATCATCGTCGATCACACGAAGAACGGAAAAATCGTAACCCGGCTCAAGGGCGGCGACCCGATGATTTTCGCGCGCGGCGGCGAGGAGGCGGCGGAGCTTGCGGAGGCGGGCGTTGCGTTCGAGATCGTGCCCGGCATCAGCTCGGCCATCGGTGGCCCGGCGTATGCGGGGATTCCCGTGACGCACCGCGATCACAACACCCAGCTCACCATTTTCACCGGTCACGAGGATCCCACGAAAGGCTACTCCTCCATCGACTACGCCCAGCTCGCGAAGGCTCCCGGCACGAAAGTTTTCCTGATGGGTGTGGCGCGTTTGCGTGAAATCACGTCCGCGTTCATCGAACACGGCGCGGGAGCGGATACACCTATCGCGCTCGTCCGCTGGGCGACGACCGGCTCGCAGTGGACGATTGTGGGAACCCTGGAGACGATCGCCGACATCGCGGAGAAAGAGGGCTTTTCCTCTCCCGCCGTCGCGGTGATCGGCAACGTGGTGAACGAGCGGGCGAAGATCAACTGGTTCGAGAAACGCCCGCTGTTCGGGAAGAAAATCGTCGTCACCCGCACCCGCGAGCAGGCGGGCGATCTCAGCAAGCGCCTCCAGAACCTCGGCGCGGATGTGATCGAGCTTCCCACGATCCGCATCGAGCTGCCGGAGGATCGCGAGGGCTTCGCCGAGGGCGTCACGCACGCCCACGAATACGATTGGCTCGTCTTCACCAGCCCGAACGGGGTCGAGAAATTCTTCGACGCGTTTTTCGCCACCTACGAGGACGCCCGCAGCCTGGGGAATCCGAAGATCGCCGCCATCGGGCCGGGTACAGCGGCGAAGATCCGCGAATACCGGATCGGAGTCGATCTGCTGCCAAAGCAATTTGTCGCCGAAGGTTTGATCGAGGCGTTCAAGGAAATCAACGTCGAGAACCAGACGATGCTCTGGGTGAAGGCCGCAGAATCCCGCGATGTGATTTACGACGGCCTGATGAAACTCGGCGCCATCGTCGACGAGTGCATCGCCTACCGCACCGTTCCGGAAACGGACGATTACACCGGCGCGCAGGCGAAGTTCATCGAGGACGGCGCGGACATGGTCACCTTCACATCCAGCTCCACCGCCGAGCATTTCTTCGCCCTAGGACTGCCGTGGCCTGAGCGCTGCGTCGCCGCCAGCATCGGACCGGTCACTTCCGCCACCCTGAAATCGCTCGACCACAAGCCCGCCGTCGAGGCCGCGCAGCACGACATCCCCGGCTTGGTGAAAGCGATCACCGACTATTTTCGGAAATAATTCTCACGCAAGCGCCCTCCACCCGCGGGTGACTGCCACAGGAGTTGCCGTAAAAAAAGCGGGTTTGCCATTGAGACAAACCCGCCATGCGAAACAAGATCTACCGGTTAGGGCGCGCTGCCAGTTACCGTGTATTGGCCGATGCTGCCGTATTGCGAGTATCCGTCGCCGAGTACATCGCCGCGGCCCACGGCGGATACCCGCAGGAAGTAATTCCCTGCGGCGAGGGTTGAAGTAACGGTGGCATCGGTGAGGCTGTCGGGATTCGCCGAGGCGATGACAGCGCCGCTGGCGTCGAGTATTTCGAGCAAAACATCCAGATTCTGGCTCGTGCTGTCGCCGAGAGCTGTGAACGAGCAGGAGCCGCCCGCCGTGCTGAAACTGAACACGTCGAGGTCTCCTGTGCTCTCTAGGATGCTTGCGGCGCTTCGCTCTCCGCTCGTCCCGTTGAGCGTGCTGGCGTTGGCAATGGTGTTTCCAACCTGATCCACTCGATAGCCGAAACCATTGAGTGTTGTAATGCGGGAAAGATCATCCTCGGTGTTGTTGGCGCTGAGGTATTCACCCTTCGACCACTGAACGAGCAACTGGTAATAGCCCACACCCATGATTGGTGCCCAGCCGACTTCTCCGGCGCCGTGTCCGGTGTAGTAGCCCTCCGAGGGTGACAAGCGACCGTCATGGAGCAATGTGAGAGTATGGCCGATCTCATGCGAGCTGGCCTCCGCAATGTAGCGAGGCGAGTTCGCAAGCTGATCCGAGAAGACCCAGCAGGGGGTGTCACCTGTCCAGGTGAAGGAATTCAGGTAAGCTACTCCGCCCGCAGTGCCATACCATTCGTTGTCAGGTGTGATGATGCAGCGGATGCGGCGGTTGGAGGGCGCTGCGAGGAAGACGCTCTCCTCGGTGGTGACATTGATCTGGAAGGGTGAGAAGTCTTCCGCGGTTCGGCGGCAGACCTCCAGCATTTGCGCGTTGCTCAATGTGCCGACCACGCCTCGGGCGGTGATGGTTGCGCCTCCGGCCCACTGGGTTCCCGATACGACTTGTCCATCCATGTCCAGATAGGCCACGGCAACTGCACCCGGCAGGCTGTTGAAAACGGGAACGCTGCTGGGAGCGGAGTCATCGTTGGTGATCGTGCCCACCGCCTGACCGTCGCTGATCACGGCGTTGACCGGATTGGACAGGGTCAGAAAAAATGTCTCGTCAAGTTCTACGGACGCGTCGCCGGCGATGGCGACGTTGACAAGGGAAGAGCTTCTGCCCGCTGCGATGGTAACGGTGCCGGAAGTGGCGGTGTAATCGCTGCCCGCGCTGGCCGAGCCGTCGGCGGTGCTGAAATTCGCCGTGATGGTTTTGTTTCTATCCGTCTTCGAGAGTCTCACAGTGAAGGTGAGGTTTTTGCTCCCGCTGTTGCCTTCTGTGACACTGACATCAGCAACGCTCAGTGAAAGGCTCGTTGTGCCACCAGTCCCACCGGTGCCCGGTTTGGCTTCCTGCAACAGCTTCTTTGCTTTTCCAATGGCGGCTTCATTCTCCGCATCTTTTTTCCCGCCTAGAACCTTGTCAACCGGGGGGAGTCCCATGTGCTCAACCACGCCTTCCTTATGGTCAATCAGGGAGCACAGTAGTTCGCTGAGTTCATGACGCTTCGCAACGAGGGAGCCGTCTGTTTTCCGGAACTCGTAAGCGACCGGATGCTGATCGTAGTAGAGCTGGGCGAGGAAGAAATCCATGGCGGCGTTCTCCTGAATCGTGAGCGTTCCCTGTAGGTCACCGGGAATGCGCAGGTTGGTGATCACGGTGCCATCGCTTTCCGCGTTACGCCCCGTGACCTCCGCTTGCAGGGCTGGAAATGTGTCGGAAAGCCGCAACGCCAGCGTTGTGCCCGGTTCGCTGATCATCGCCTCGGTGAAGCTGTCGGCGGCGATGGTCATGGACTTGCTGAAACGCTTGCGAGCATCCGTTGCGGTGCGTTCCCAGAGCATCCCTTTCGCCGCGAGGGAACTCTCCATGAGCGGTCGGCTATTACCGGAAATACGTCCGTTGTCGTTTGGCCGATCGACGACCTCTTGCGGATCTGGGGATTGATTTTGTTTGCTCCACTGGAACGCTAACAGTGACACCAGCAGAGCTGTGGATGGAATGAGGTAACGGTTTTTTTTCATGGATTTGATGGATTTTTATCGGATGTGATCAACACGCCGCGAGAGGTGTTTCACACTCGCTATCAGTGATTTGCCGATTTCTGATCGTAGCTTTAACATCAACCTTGCCAAGGTTTTTTGTTAGAGAAATCGATCTGGTAAAGGAGGTTCATCTCCTGGGACGCCTCGCCATCACCAGACGTAGGAAGAAAAGCGGCAGCGCCCCAATGAGCAGACCCGCCGCGGCGATTTTCAGCCCCGGAAAGACTCGTGCGCAGTCACGTTCCATCCCGCGCAGCGCCTCTGCCACCACTTGTTTTTTACCCACGTAGAAAAGCGCGTGCGCGGGCATGCCCTTTGAACTTCCTGCACGCCGTGCGACCTCTCCAAACTCCGTTTTCACGGGGCCGGGACAGAGTGCCATCACCCGGATGCCATGCTCGCGCAGTTCGATCCGCAGCGCCTCGGAAAAGCTGCTCACGTAGGCCTTTGTTGCGGCATAGACCGCAAAATCAGGTATCGGCAGCGTGCTAGCCAGCGAGGAAATATTCATAATTCCGCCGCCGCCCCGGCGAATCATGTGTGGCGCGGCAAGATGGCTTAGATGAGTCAGTGCCTCAATGTTCACCTTGAGCATCGCCTCAATGTCAGTCCAATCCGCCGAAACGAAATCACCGTAATCTCCCAGCCCCGCATTGTTCACAAGCAAGTCGGGCGCGAAGCCTGCCTCCGTTGCCTGGTTAACCGCTGATACCCGATCAACTGGATTGGCCAGATCCGCCGTGATCACCATCACCGCCATGTGTGGGAAAGCCTCGCGCAACGCCGCTGCAATCCGCTCCAGCCTCTCCGCTCTCCGCGCTACCAGCACCAATTTTTCAACTCCTCCGGCAAGCTGCCATGCGAACTCTTCACCCAACCCGGAAGAAGCCCCCGTCACCATCGCACATCCGAACATATTTTTCATGCCGTCTAGCAAAGCCGCCGCCGACGACGACGCAACCCCTCATTCTGAAAAACATCAGCTTGTGCAAACCGGATGCCGGAATGCCAGGTTTAACGGCATGCCGACGGTGCGATTCACACTGGAACTGTAAGTGTCGAGCGATGCGTAAAACACATCATTTCAAGCTGATCCATGTCAGCCACGGAAGCATCGCGATCGCTCGATCAGACATGCGCACCCAGCGATCCAAGGCAAGATGACGGTTCAGGACGCGCAGACATTCTCTACCTAGGAATTCGGAGTCACCCAATATTTCACCGAAGAGTTCATGGAATGCGGTTCTTGTGCCGTGGGCTCCAAAGACGTTTCTGGCATCATGGAAGGAAGGGCGTCCGCACTGGCAAGCCAGGCGGCTGAAACAACTTGCCGTGGAAATGACCCGTCTGGCCTTCGATAGGATCAGGAGTTCTAGGTAAGCCCGTTGTTCGTCGTTCAACTCAACCTCAAAGGATGAAACCAGCACCGCCTGTGATGTCGGAAGACGTGACTGGAACTCCGCCGCTGCCTCCGGGGTATCGCTGAAAACCACCAACTTTGAACGGTTGTTCGGTGGTAGTGCGGAGATATAGGCATCCATTGATGTCACCCGCTTGACGAAATTATGGAGGTCTTTCTCCAGTTTGCCATCTTTCATCAATTGATCCAATGCCGTGCGCGGGTTGCCCTGACCGGCACCTGCGGCGATGAAGTTCTGAAGCTTCTGTTTGATCTTGCTCACCACATCACCCCGCCGGATATGCACGGCAATGAAATCCGGATCCCCGATCCAGCACAAAGCGGCTGTCAAAGCATCGCGGATACAAACTGCGGGAATCAGCCGTGAATAAAGCTCCCTGATCTCCTCCGCGACCCGCCAAGGGAACTCCCCTCGAAAGAAAAAGTAGGTCGAATGGGGGGTGACGATCTTCACTGCCTTGTCCGGCGAGCGGAGGATATCCCGTTTCCTCAGGAAAAACGGCCAGCCTTGAGATCGCAGCAAATCAATCTCCGCATTTTTCAACGGGTAATCGTCATAGCGTGAGTGACTGATCATCAAGTCACGGTTCCCGCTCATTGCCCCTAGATCGAATAGCGATTCCGGGTCGTATTCACCTGTCGGGTGACCAGGCCAAAACACGATCAAGTTCCGCCCTGTGACCTTAGCGAAACGCCAAGCCGAAAGCATTCCTTCGATCCTGGCCCCCAAACGATCTTTCCGTTGGAACAAGACCAAGGGATATGGGTTGTCGGGAGGTTGGCTCTGCTGGCTCACCTGTGTCACGGGGATTTTGTCTTTCCGGTGTAGGATTTGTCCGGAAATGAAGACGCCATCCCGCAGGCGAGATGGCGTCATGCGGTGTATGGGAAGCTTACTCAGGCTTGCCCTCGGCGTTCACTTTCACCACGCGCAGCGGTACGCGGATGAGAACTTCATCATCGCAGCCGATGTCGATCGAGTAGATGCCGTCATCGGGGAAACGGAGACCTTGCAGATTCATCACGATGTTGCGGGTAAGGAACGGAGCGCCTTTGGGGAGTTGCACTTCGAACTCCGGCTTGATCGGCATATTGTTCGGATCGAGCGACTCACCGTCCTCGTTGATGATGTTGATCGATAGCTTGTGACGCCCGGTGTCTTCCGGTGTGAAACAGAAGCGCATGGCAAGCGCGCACGCGGGATGCACCACCGGCAGGGCGCGGGCGGCGAGGGTGTCGAAGGTTCCGGATATGACGAGCTTGCCGTTGTAGTCGGCGGCGAAGTCACAAAGAGTGGCGATTTGGATGTCCATGGTGTTTGTTGGATATGGTTTGTTGCCTGCCAAGCTCGGTAGAGGCAGGGTGGACCGAATTGTGTAAACGGCCCAGTCGTTGCGTAAAGCCCAAAGCGATCCGGGGTGAGCCAAGGCATTTTTCAGGCACTCGGTTGACTTTTCCGCAAACCACCTCCATAGCGAGTCCATGTCCAACGCACTACAACCCAAGCCCAGGGTTTTCGGTCAGAGAGTTCGTATCTGCGTCATCGCTTCGAAGTACAACGAAAAGTTCACCGATCCCCTTGTTGAGCACACCATAGAGGAACTCGATGAAATTGTGCCGATGGCTCGAATCGACCTGATCCGCGTGAGTGGCGCTTTCGAAATTCCCGTCACAATCGCGAATCTGCTGGAGCGCGAGAAGTTCAACTGTGTGATCGCGCTTGGTGTGATCATTCGCGGTGAGACCCAGCATGCCGATCTCGTCGCCTCGAGCGTTACGGAATCCCTGCAATTGCTGGCAGTGGACAACCGTATTCCCATTATCCACGAAGTGCTGTTGGTGAATAACGAAAAGCAGGCTCAGGCACGCTGCATCGACGATACCAAGAACCGTGGCTGTGAGGCGGCTCGAGCCGCTGCAAACATCATCGAAGTTTTCGCAGAAATCGAAAAGTCGATGCCCTTGGAAGCTAAACGCAAAGTCAAATAACGAGATGCCCAGCCGCAGGCAAATTAGGGAGTCCGCCATCCAGTTCCTCTACTGCTCCGACCTTGAGGGAGGTGCGGATCCCGCCGCATTGCGCGGGCCGTTCTGGGAATTCGTCACCGAGACAGATCGCCGCAACCTGCAAATCGCGACTTTCCGCACCATCCACCATCTGGCTCATGGCCGTGAGGAAAGACTGTCCGATTTCGTGACCCGCGCCCAACCCGCGCTCGCCCACCTCGCGGCGCTTCCGCAGGCGGAGCAATTGAAGGAAGCCCTCAACCGACTGCTCGCCTTCGAATCATCTTGGAGTCTCGCTTTCTCAAGACTCGGTAAATTTCCCAAAACAGGCGAGGACTCCTCGGCTGCAGATGAATTCGCACGCGATCTCGAAAGCTTTTTCGGAACCGACCGCGACCTGGCCTTCCACCGCGATCAGTTTTTGCGGAGCACGGCGGATTTTCCTTCATTGAAGTCGCATCTCGAGCCTGTCACCGCCTCCGTCCGACGCCTCCAGCGTATTTCCGACCGCCTCCGAATGGTCGAGCACCCCGAGAATTTTCCTGACCAAGCGGATCTATCCAAACTCCGTGAATCGAAATCTGAGCTCACCGCCCTCCGCAATCGCACTGACGAGTTGGTGGACGCGATTCTCTCCGCGAAAGAGGAACTCGATTCCAAACTGGCCACGATCATCGAGAATTTTTCACCCACCCGAATCGATCCCGTGGATCGCGCGATCCTGCGTCTCGGTACCTACGAGTTGATTCATACGGAGACGCCACCCAAGGTCGTCATCAATGAAGCTATTGAGCTGGCGAAACGCTTCGGAACCACGGATTCCGGTCGTTTCGTGAACGGGATCCTCGATAAGGTCGCGAACGGCTAGCCAGTCCCGAAGGGAAGATTCAGATCAGTCCGGAATCCAACCACGGAAGAAACAGGTTATTGCATTGCGTCCCGCAGCGAGTTGTCCTTAGTCCCGGAAACGACACATGTGTGAAGCTTGATTCGTTTCTACAGCACGGATTCGTATCGCATTCGTTCAGCGGGGGGCTGGCTGTTATGAAACGTCCCGATTGGAGCGGAGAAAGCGCAACATGCCTGACGTCACCCCAGTCTCTTCGAAACGGCGCTCCAATCAACCACGTTCCAGAAGGCCGTGACATAGTCAGCGCGCTTGTTCTGGTATTTCAGATAGTAGGCGTGTTCCCATACGTCCACACCCAGTAGCGGCTTGCCGGTTTCCGCTTCGGGCACCACGCCCTTCATTATCGGTGCGTCCTGGTTCGGTGTGCTGGTGATGGCGAGCTTGCCGTCTTTTTCGATAAGCCATGCCCAGCCGGAACCGAAGCGGGACATCGCGGCGGCGGCGAAAGCTTCCTTCATTTTCTCCACCGAACCGAAAGCGGTGTTGATCGCTGCGGAGAGGTCATCGGACGGCTTGCCGGACTTCACGGCGGGCGCGAGTGATTGCCAGAAAAATGTGTGGTTCCAGTGACCTCCTCCGTTGTTGCGGACGGTCGCCATCAGCTTTGTATCGGAAATCGCGCTAAGATCTCCGAGCACCGCTTCGATGGATTTGCCCTTGAGATCGGCGGAGGAGGCAACGGCGGCGTTCAGATTCGCAATGTAGGCGGCGTGGTGTTTGCCGTGGTGGATGCCCATCGTCGCCGCATCAATGTGCGGCTCCAGCGCGTCGAGGGGATACGCCAGATCTGGCAGGGTGAAACCCGCAGTTTCCTGCGCTTTCACAGATTGTGCGGAAACCAATACTCCCCCGGCGGCAAGAGCCCCGGCCTTCATGAAATCACGTCGTGCCAACATACTGGCAATTTTCCTTAGCTTTCTCCCCTTTGCAACCCGCAAAAAACCGTTCGACCAAAGCGTATCAATCACCCAAGATTTTCCGGGAAGACCCAACTCATGCCAAACCGTATCCTCTCCGCACTCGCCCTACTCTCACTTCCTTTGCTAGCCCAATCCGGCAACCGGCCGGGGCACGACAACATGGATCCGGTGGTTCCGGCAAACCTCGTCCCGCCGGCTCCGCTGCTTTCCGTGGAGGACTCCTTGAAAGCTTTCGAGATTGCAGCCGGATTCGCCATCGCTCCTTTTGCCGCAGAGCCGATGATCGAAAAGCCCGTAGCTCTCGATTACGATCCCGCCGGACGCCTTTGGGTCTGCGAAATGATCGGCTACATGCTCGATATCGACGGTAAGGATGAGGACAAGCCCCACGGACGCATCGTCGTGCTGGAGGACTCCGATCAGGACGGCAAAGCCGACAAACGCACCGTTTTCATGGACAAGGTGCTGCTTCCACGTGCCCTTTTCGTTTATCCCGATGGACTACTCTTCGCTGACCAGGAATCCCTGCGCTTCGTGAGACGCAAAGGCCTCAAGCCCGTGGGCGAGCCGGTAGTTGCGGTGAAAGATTACATCCAGGGCGGCAACGTTGAGCATCGCGCCAACGGCCTCGTCCGCGGCCTAGACAACTGGCTCTACAACGCGAAATCCGCCCAGCGCATCCGCCGCAGCGGCGACAAATGGATCGTGGAAAACTCCCCCTTCCGCGGCCAGTGGGGCGTCGCATTCGACAACTTCGGGCGCATCTACACGAACAACAACTCCCAGTTCCTCGTTGGCGAAACCATCGCCCCCAATCTGCTCGAAGGCAACTCCGCCCTCGACACCAAGACCTCCAGCGCCGTCCGCCTCGGCTCGAACAAACCCTTTCCCATCCGCGTCACCCCTGGCGTGAACCGCGCCTACATCCAGAAGTCCAATGGCTACGGCGAGAACACCCTCGACCCGGAAACATTCAAGCTACTCACCTGCACCGGCGCCGCCGGCCTCACCATCTACCGCGGCACGAATTTCCCTTCAGAATGGATCGGTCAAGGCCTCATCACCGAATCCTCCATCAATCTCGTGAAAGCCATAAAGGTCACCGAATCCAACGGCGGCCTCAAAGGCGAGCACACTTACATAGACAAAGAGTGGCTTGCTTCAACCGACGAGCGCTTCCGTCCTGTCAATATCTACAACGCCCCGGACGGCTCCGTCCACCTGCTCGACATGCATCACGGCATCATCCAGCACAAAACCTACGTCACCTCCTACCTGCGGAAATACTACACCGAGCAAGGTCTTGACGGTCCCGGCACAGGCCACGGCCGCATCTACCGTATCACGGCCAAGGGCGGGAAAGTCGAGAAAGTCCCGGATATGGAAACCCTCTCGAACACGGAACTGGTGAAACTCCTTGCCCACCCGAACGGCTGGCACCGCGACATGGCGCAACGCGTCCTCGGCACCCGCGAGGCCGATGCCTCGACCCTCGATCTCCTGCATCGCCTCGTCGCGATGAAAGGCCAGACCCTTGGCTCCATCCACGCCCTCTGGACGCTGGAGGCCATGGGCAAGCTCACCGCCGCGCCCGTCGCCGCCGCCATCAAGTCCGGCGACAAAAAGCTCGCCATCTCCGCTCTCTGGGCCGCCTCCGTACTCCCGCACTCTGAGCAGCTCAAGCTTGAGGCCGCCCTCATCGCCCTCAAGCCCGCCGACAAGGAATCCGCCGTCTATCTCGCCCGCGCCCTCGGTCCCGTCGCCACGCCCGCCGCTTTCATGCGCCTCAACGAACTTGTGAACACCTCCGAGGACAAGTTCGTCACGGCCGCCGCCTTCTCGGGGCTCGACCACCGCGAAGCCGCCTTCACCGTCGCCAACGAAGGTAAGCCCATCGACAAAACCCTCTCCGGCTGGATCACAAAAGCGGGTCATAAAAAGAAGGGTTCCTCCGGAGCCACCCTCAAGGGCGATGCCCACGCCTCCTTCGAGCGCGGGAAAGCCCTCTTCCACGGCGAGGCTGCCTGCTTCGGTTGCCACGGCCCGGACGGCGGTGGGGTCATCGGCCTCGCGCCACCGCTCGACGGCTCCGAGTGGGTCACCGGCAAGCCCGAACTGCTCGCCAAAGTCCTCCTTCATGGCATGACCGGCCCTATCACCGTCAAGGGCGTGAAATACGAAACACCCGCAGGGATGCCAGCCCTCGCCGGAAACCCCATGTTCACTGACGAGAAAATCGCAGACATCATGACCTACGTCCGCAACGAATGGGAAAACAAATCAACACCCGTGCAGCCAGACTTGGTAAAGAGACTCCGTGCCGAAACCTCCTCACAACTCGGACGCCCCTACACCGACAAGGACTTGCGCTAGCCGGAGTTCTTCACTCACCGGGGGAGTCCTTTGATGACGGTTTCGATACAGCCCCGGCATCCACATCGGTCTGGGAATCGAAAGTTTTTGACGTGTCTTTTTCCCGTAGCGCCTTGAGATCTCTCGGAGGGATTTCAGGGCGCAAGGCATCTTTTTTAAGCCCGATTATCTTGACGGATACAGGCTTGAATCCGATCCCCGCCAGCATCCTGGACTCGTCGATAAAGGCTCCGGCAGTGGGCAGCACGGTGTTGTTACGATAGACCAGTCCCTTGAAATGATCGGCTTTGCCCGACTTGCGGATTTCCATGCCACATCCGGCGATGATGTTTTGTTCCATCCGTATGTTCCGTGGCAGGCGGGTATCGGAGGCAAGGATCTTGACCAGTTCGGGATACCGGGACTTCCATGGATCCTGCTGGTAAGGAACCGAGGCGAGGTCGTCGGCGTAGCTCCTGTTGGAAATCGAGTAATCCCGGCTCACCCCGCGGTCGTCGATATGCATGCCACGGGTGCATTCCAGGATGAGGTTCCGGGTCAATGTCTGGTCGTGACCGCCGCCAATGAATCCGCCGCTCCCGCATTTCCAGATGATGTTGCCATCGGTCAGAGTGCCGCAACTGCCGTCATCCAGATATACGGCGTTCGCGTTCATGCTGTGGTGGATGAAATTATGCCGAATCACATTGCCCCGTGCTGTCCAGCCGGAGTTCGTGTAAATACCGCCCAGATCGCTTGAACCCAAGCCTACCCGGTAGATTTCGTTGCGTTCGAACACGTTGTCGTTCCCGGCGAAAACAATCCCTGAATTGGGCACGTCATGTATGCGGTTGTGATCGACCCTGTTGCCCACCGTCTCGGATTTTTTTCCCTCTCCAGCGGTGATCGCAGGAACAGGGGCATGCACGCCGATGTGATGGATCAGGTTGTTGGAAATGTGATGCCCGCCGGGTGCGAGGGTTTTGCGGTTGCCGCCGGTGAAGCGGATCCCTTCGCCGCCGGTTTCCGAAATATCGCAGGAAAGGACGCGGTGAATACTGCCTCCGCTAATGAAGACGCCGCAGCCTCCGGCGTTGCGGATGCGGCAGCCTTGAATGGTCACGCGGCTCCCGCCCTCGATGGAAACCCCGTGCCCCCAGGTTCCCTCGATGTCGAGACCGTGCAGCGTGATGTCTGAGGCTCCCTTGATGCTGATGACCGGTTGCTTGATATGGGAGACGAGGATTTTTTGATCCGCTCCTTCGGTAGGTGGCCAGATATACAGCACGTTTTTCGCGGCGTTCACCGACCACTCGCCGGGTGTGTCGATTTCTTCCAGCAGGTTCATCACCTGCCATGATTCCTCGCCACTTTTTCCCGCATGCTTCGGCCCGTATTTCGAGCCGATTCCGCCAGGTAACGGAGCCGCGAAGGTGATGGTCTTGTTTTTGGGATCGATGTCCTTGACGCGCAGCGATTGCCGCGTCCATGGCACCCTCCAGAAGCCGCGCAACCATACACCGCCATCCGCCAAGGCTGGTTGCCAGCGCTCGGCACGGTTGTCACGATAGCGGAAGATGCCGCCTGTGCTCTCAGGAGGCATGCCTTTGGCCAGAACCTTGCCCATCTTCGCATAGGAAACGTTCGGCCAGCGGGACAAGGTCAGGCGTTTCCCGGCCTGGAACACCTCGATGGTCTCGTGCCTGCCGAAAATATCCGGTTGCACGGGAGCCTTCACCCCGATGCGCGTGAGATTCAAAGACTTCACGCGGCCCCTTGCCTCTGGTGCCAGGCGGGCAGTGACCGCCGGATCGGTGATTGCTTCGAATTCACTGGCGGCCACCTCAATTTCCAAAGAAAGGATCGCTTTCTGTCCGTGGGCGGATCGGATAGAATGGGGCTTACCCGGGATTCCTGAGTAAGATGCATCAAGGACAAGAGGCTTTTTCATCCGATAGTTTCCGCCAGCAAGGATCAGGTGAATCTGCTCATCCGGATGGCTGGTGCGGATCAAGGCGATTTTCTCCAGAGCACGCTCAATCCCACTGAAAGGTGCCTTTTCACTGCCATCGCCGATACCGCCTTCGTGCGGAGTGACATGAACAGTCAACGCATCCAGGGACATGATGAGAGATGCGATAACGATAAGATAGCGGATCATGGTTTTCTGGGATGTTAGGAAAACGAAGCTGAAATACGGAGGAGAGATGTGGATAGCTAGGCGGCTAAACGAAAGTTGCCAGAAATAAATTGCTGGCATGAACCGAATAGATCGGTTGATGCAGGCCTCATCGCCCGCAACGGGGGTGTCATAAATTTTGTGTAAGTGCTTTCCGTCGATGTGCCCCATCAACAGAACCAGCACATCCAAATGAAACAGCCCATTACCGACGCTCTCCTCGACGAGCTACTCAAGAACTACAGCCAGC
>JBJONG010000046.1:0-24613 GCA_046051965.1 Verrucomicrobiota bacterium | reverse complement strand
TCCGGCTAACTGACGTGTTTTTTTGTCATAGTGCGTTGATCATGCCGGGCCCGCCACATCGTTTCAACCCCGCAGCAAGCCGGCGCTCCGCGCGAAGGAATCGCCGCCATGCGGCTCTGTTCAACAATCGGATTTATACCAACGCCGCCAACCTGACCCTTTCCGGCACCTGGAGCGGCAACGGTACGGTGGCCTTCTCCGGCTCGACCACGGCATCATCCATCATCATCAGCGGCGATACCGCTGGCTATTCCGGCACGATCAACTTTGACGGGCAGAGTTCAACGAACAACGTCTTCGTTTCCGGCAGTGGAGCCAACCTCCAGAACGCCACCTGGAACTTCACGAACACCGCCGCAGGCAACAATTACGGATTCGGCTGGAATGGCGTCGGTAGCGGAACGGTGAAATTGGGCGCGCTCTCCGGCTCCTTCGGAAATATCTATAACAACGTCGGCAGCACGACGATGACCCTGGAGGTCGGCAACCTGAATACAAACACCACCTTTGGCGGCGTCATCTCCAACACCAACGGCACAACCGCCCTTACCAAGGTCGGCTCCGGCACACTCATCCTCACCGGCGCGAACACCTACGGCGGCACCACCACGATTAGTGACGGCACGTTGCAAATCGGCAATGGCGGCAGCACCGGAAGCCTCGGCAATGGTGCCATCGTGAACAATGGGGCGCTGGTCTATAGCTATGATAACAACAGCACAGCCTCACTGACCTCCGGCGGCATCACGGGAGCTGGCACCGTCACCGCCACCGCTAAGAATGTCCTCCTGAACGGAAACGTGACGAGCGGCGGGAACCAGTCCTATACCGCCACGGCCACCAGCGGGACATATCAGGGCATCAGCGTGAACGCCGCCATTGTCAACCTCACCGCCACTGGTGGGGCGTCGATCTCCCTCTCCGGTGAGCTTGGCAAGCAGAACTCTTCCGGCAACACCCTGAACATCGACACTTCCAGCGGCAATGGCACCGTCAACCTCGACATCTCGGTTGGTCGGAGTGGAATCTATTACAATCTTACCGCTTTGAACGTCAACGCCGGAACCGGGACGATCAACTGGTCCGGAACCCGCGCCGCTGCCGGAAACCAGTCCACACCGATTTCCCTCACCGGCGCGATCAATTTCACCAGCAACTTCGCCTGCCAAACCGCGCAGACACTCACGCTGAATACGACCGGCACCAGCTTGGTCAGTGGCAACCTTACCGGCGCCCTCAGCCTCGTGAAAGACGGCGGTAGCACACTGACTCTCACCGGTAGCGGCAGCACCTACTCCGGCTCCACCACGATCAAGGCCGGCACCCTGGTGGCGGGCACGGTGAACGGAGTCAGAGGCATCAGCAGCAACTCAGCTGTTTTGTTGGGCGACACCACCGGCAGCGCCAACACAACCTTGCAACTGGGCACCGCGAACTCCACGAACTTTTCCAACAACGTCCGTGTCCAGAGCGGCAATTCCGGCCTGGTGGCACTGAACGGCTCGGGCAACATCAACCTGAGCGGCACGGTCACACTCGGAACGGATAATTCGACCGGAAAGAGTGTCACCATCGCGAATGTCGGCAGCGACACGCTATGGATCTATAATCTGCAAGGCACCATCCAGAACCCGACAGGCATGACAGCTGGCACCGCGGGCACGGTGACGGTGGGCAGCATAGGAACCGGCACGGTGCGGTTCTCCGGTGCCAACACCTATACGGGGGATACCCGTTTGGCGGCGAACTTCTTCCAAATCCACAACGCCAATGCGTTGCAAAACACCACGCTCGATCTGGCTACGGGCGATACCGGCACGGTCAGCTCCATCGCCCAGGACTCCACCCTCGGCGGCCTCAAGGGGACGAGGAACCTGGATATGAGGACTCGCACGCTGAGCATCGGCAATAACAACCAGGACACCACCTTCAGCGGCGTGCTGAGCAATGGTGCGCTCACGAAAATCGGTAGCGGTGCCCTGACTCTTTCCAATACTCACACCTACTCCGGTGAAACCAAGGTCACTGCGGGCAAGCTCGTGGTCAACGGCAACATCTCCACCAGCATCCTCACCACCGTAAGCGGCACAGGAACCCTCGGCGGCTCCGGCACGGTGGGAGAGCTCAGCATTACAAGCGGAGGCACCTTTGCTCCGGGCAACAGCATCGATAACATCGATGTGTCCGGCAACCTGTCACTTGGCACCGGCAGTTTCAGCGTATTTGAAATCGATACTTTCGGTGATCTCTCAGACCTGGCAAACGTGAGCGGAATCATCTCGTTTGGTGGTACGCTGGATGTGAACAATGTGGGTGGATCGCTCCTCTTCGGTGACACTTTCAACCTGTTCGATTGGGGCGGCAGTGTCTTCGGAGCATTCGATACGATCAATCTGCCCGCGCTCGACCCGGGTTTGTCGTGGGATCAAACAAACCTTTACATCGACGGCACACTCTCGGTGGTGCCGGAGCCCAGTTCCGCTCTCCTGGGCGGCCTTGGCCTCCTGTTGTTGCTACGCCGGAGAAGATGAGAGACAGAAAGGCATCGGCGACGCGCCGGGACAGATGGCGGTCCCGGCAACTTGGGGTGACCTGCTTCGGGGACGGGAAAATAGGATCGCAAACCCCAAACGCTCCTGTAACCATCCGGAAGTGGCATGTTCTCCGCAACACCCTTGACTTCCCGGTCCGCGATGCGTTGTGTTTACATTCAATGGCAGCGTCAGCAAATTACACCGACATCTCGGGGCTGATCGGCGCGGCTTCCACAGGTGGCGGCATCCCCTCGGAGGAATTGCTGCCTCTCGTCTATGACGAGCTGCGTCATCTCGCGGCCCGCCGCGTGGCCGGGTTCGGCACCGCCGCCCTCACCCTGCAGGCGACCGCGCTTGTTCATGAGGCATGGCTCAGGCTCGCGGGGGCGGACACCCGCCTATGGAACAACAAAGCGCACTTTTTCCGCACCGCAGCCCTTGCGATGCGAAACGTCCTTGTGGATCGCGCCCGACGCAAAAGCGCCCTCAAGCGTGGCGAGCACCTTGCCGAAGTGAGCATCGAGGATGTCGAAATCCACGCCGCCGAACCCGAAGAACGCCTGTTGATGATCGATGAAGCGCTCGACCGGCTCGAACATCACGACGAGGCCAGCGCCCGCATTGTGAACCTCAAGTTTTTCGGCGGTCTCACCAACCGCCAGATCGCCGAGCTTCACGGCGTCACCGAGCGCACCATCGAGCGCCAGTGGGCTTACGCGCGCCTCAGGCTTTACGAATTGATCGCGGAGGAAACCAACAACACCCCATGATTTCTCCCCGCGAGATTGAGGAAATGATGTTGCGCGCTTCCTCCGAGTTTGCGGACCCGGAGGAACGTGCGCGCTTCCTCGACTGGAGCTGCCGTGGCGAGGATACGCTGCGCACCCGGCTCGATAAACTTTGGGCGATTCAACAGAATTCCGAGAGGTTTTTCGATTTCAAACCTTTCGATATCGACGCGCCGACCTCCGCCGAGACGACGGAAGAAGACGATGAGAGTGGCGAAATCGGCTTATGGATCGGGCGCTACCGATTGATACGCCGCCTGGGTGAGGGCGGTTGCGGCGTCGTCTATCAGGCGGAGCAGGAAATCCCGGTCAAGCGCCAGGTAGCACTGAAACTGATCCGGATGGGACTCGATCACGAGCGGGTCATCGCACGCTTCGAAATGGAGCGCCAGGCTCTCGCCATGATGGATCATCCTGGAATCGCCCGGGTGCTGGATGCGGGAGCCACGCCAACGGGCAGGCCGTATTTTGTCATGCAATGGGTAACGGGAGAACCGATCACCACTTTTTGTAACCAACACCGTCTTTCCATACGCCAAAGGCTCGAATTGTTCATCCGCGTCTGCCACGCCATCCAGCACGCCCACCAGAAGGGCATCATTCACCGCGACATCAAGCCCTCCAACGTCCTCGCCGCTTTCCACGACGGCGTGCCGCTGCCAAAGGTCATCGACTTCGGCATCGCCAAGGCCATCGGCGGCGGACTGTCCGATCCCGATGGCGAACAGGAACCCATCCTCGGCACGCCCACTTACATGAGTCCGGAACAGAGTCTCCGCAGCGGCATCGACGTGGACACTCGTACCGATATTTACAGCCTCGGGGTCTTGTTGTGCGAAATCCTCACCGGCAAAACCCCGTTCGACCGGACAGGCGAGACATCGCTGCTCTCCGTCGAGCAGACCCATCCCAGTTCCATTCGGAAGCCGACAGCGCCATCCGCTCTCCTCCAGGAACTCCCACCCGCCGAACTCGCCGCTATCGCCTCCGCCCGCACCTGCAAGCCCCGCCATCTCATGCGCCAAGTCCGGGGCGACCTTGATGCCGTGGTCTTGAAATGCCTGCGCAACGATTGCGGCCTCCGCTACAACACCGCTGCGGGACTCATCGCCGATATCGAGCGCCACCTTTCCGAAAAGCCCGTGGCCGCCCACTCGCCGACTGCCACCTACCTTCTCGGAAAACTGCTCAGTCGCAACCGCCTGGCCTTCAGCGTGGGCACCATCGTGTTCCTCTCGCTCACCGCCGGGCTGGCCACCTCCACATGGCTGTATTTCCGGGAAACCGAAGCCCGCCGCGAACAAACCCGCCTCCGCAGCGAAGCGGAGACCGCCCGCACTCTCGAATCCAGCCTGCGCGCCCAGGCCGAAGCCCGGGAAGCAAGCGCCCAAGCCGCCGTAAAACTTTCCTACGGTCGGATCGAGGAGGCGGATAAGCTACTGGCCACCATCCCCACCGATATGGCTCCGTCATCGCTGGAAGCCGCCGAGGCCTACCGCCAAGTGGGCGATTGGCACCGCAGGGCCGGACGCATCCAGCAAGCCGCGGAACGCTATACCGCTCTCGCGGGTTCCATTGCCGCCGTCGATCACTCCGATCTTCACCAAATTTCCGGTGATCTCCTGCCAGCCGCTGTCACAACCTGTGAGGCGGGTGACTGGACACGCTACGAACAAGTGCGCCGGATCGCCTTGGAGCGCTTCGCCAACACACAGAACCCCGTCGTCGCGGAGCAAATGATCAAGCTCTGCGCCCTGCGTCCTGCTGATCCAGCCACCATGGCGAAGATCGCCCCGCTCGCCGCATTTCTCGAAAGCGCGGTCGGCCCGGATGGTGGAGCGGAATTGGATCCGGCAGGCGCCGCATGGCATTGTTACTCACTCGCCCTGTGGCAATACCGCCGCAAAGACCTGGCGCAAACGATACGCTGGGCCGAGCTATCCCTGCTGCGCAACACCGATAGCGTCCCCCGGCTGTCTTGCGTCCGCTCACTTCTCGCGATGTCCCGCTACCAACAAGGCGAGACCGAAGAAGCCCGCAAACTCCTGGCCGAAGCCGCCACGCCCATCCGCACGATCATGGAAACTTCGTCTGCAACCGCCATGTTTGAGATGGATTGGTGGATTGATTGGCTGAATGCGAAGATCCTGATCGCGGAAGCCACGGAACTAACCGGGGACTGAGAAACACGGCAACCCCTCCGGATTTCCGGCGTAGTCTTCCGGCTGTCTGCACTCACCGTCTTCCATCCTGAAAGCCCTCCTCCAACTCTCCGGCATCACGAAATCCTTCGGCGCGGTGCGGGCGCCCAAAGGCCTTTCCTTCGATCTGAGGGCGGGAGAGGGCATGCGTTGCTCGGCGAAAACGGTGCGGGGAAATCCGCCCCCATCAGGATCATCACCTGTGCGTACCAGGCAGACGGTGGCGAGTTCCTTGTAAACGGCGAAAGCGTGTCCCACCTCAGCCCCGGAAAGGCGCGCGGGCTCGGCGTCGCCCGCATCTACCAGCAGCCCGCGCTGTTCCCGGATCTCAGCGTGGCGGAAAACGTTTCCCTGCGCCTCGGAAAATCCGAAGCCAACGCCCACAACGTGATGGCCACAGCACTCGGTGGAGCCGTGGCCGAGTGAATCCCGGAATGGCAGGCGGCTGATCCTCCGGGAGTCAGCTTCGTTCACTCGCTCACTTGCCCCCTCTGCCATAAGTCATCCATGCCGCCGCAGGCTTTTGACTGCTGCGGTTCTTATCCGCAGCTTTTTGGGTTCGTGTTGCAAAAACGAAGCAACCCGGCAGCAACCCATCGCCCCGCCAAACAAAGCCGCCCTTGAAAGCTGTGAATGAGGAATCACAGCAGTCCAGAGCCTGCGGCAGGCGTTCTCGTCCCGGTCGTTGCGGGAATGGTGGGCGGGAAAATCCTAATTGACCCTCCTAGGTATCCATGCCAGCTTACCTCCGGCAAGCGCAGGAGATGTAGAGGCCGCTCTCACGAGTGGCAGCCCGAATGGGTGGGATCCTCGGTTCCTGGGGCCGCAATTTCACAAGCCTTCGAGGACAAGAGCCTCGGGGGCTTTGTCTTTTACGGTGGCAAGATCCTCCGGCCAGAGTTTCACCCCGTATCCCATGGCCGTCCCCTTGTGGCGGTAAATCGACTTGTGCAGATGCGGCAGGTAGCCGGTTTCGGTCTCACGGTAGCGGTTTACTTTGAGCGCGAAATGGAATCCTGATGCGACCGCGTCCGCGACCTGTAGACCCGCCAGCTTGGAGTGTTCCACAGCCCGGATGCGATTCGGGTCAATCACGGTGGGGTCAATCTGCACCTTCTGCGGATACGTTTCCGACTGGCTGAGCAGCAAGCGCAGGTAATCGCGGATTTCCTCGTAGGACATGTTGCTCCGGTTCGAGAAAATGATTTCGGCGAATCCATCCCCCTCGCCCTCCCGGCGCTGGTCGCGGCAAAGCCAGGAAACCCGTTCCAGCAACAAGCGGGTTGCATATCGATAAAGCAGGTATTTGGTGTTCTGGAATTTCTCCGGCTCGGTGATGTGCGGTTTGTGAACCAGCACGCTCACCGTGCGCATCGGCAGAGCACCCACGCGCCGCACATAGGGGACGCGCTGTTCATGTTTCAAATCCACGAAATGCAGCGGAGTCTTCGGCGCTTTCTGCAACACATCACGAACTTCCTTGAGGCAGGAAACCATTTGCAGATCGTTGGTCTGCCGGATCACCGCTGCCGAAAGCACGAACCACCGGGAACTGCCGCTGCCGTCGGCTTTGAAGACGAATCCCTCGTCACCCGCTTCGTCCACGTATGCGATGAAACTGGATTTCATGGTTCAATGATTCCGAATTCTTCACATTCGCGCTTCCAGTTCCTTACGCTCATCGACGGGTGGCTTCATGGATTATTGGCGAGAATAAACGGAGGACTTCCTCCACCTCAGTAATGACCTGATGCACTATTTTTTCATCCGGGAATCCTGCTTTGTGGACTACATCGTTTCTTGGCCCAATTACTAACGCTTCGTAATCCTTTGGAGGTAGAGGAATGCTCAAAAGCCTCGCCAATTCAAATCTTCCTCCGAGCATGCGGAACTTCTTCAGAAGCTTTTCTCCAAAAGAAACTCCCTGAATCCTGAACTCCTCCGCAATTCGATTGGTTAGAGAGACCTCCAACGCATTTGCGGCTTCAATAATTGCCTTCCGATAATCCTCATTCTTTCGTGCCGTATATGCCTCCAGCAACAAAAGGTATTCCAGACGCGGAGGAAGGAGTTCCGAGCTCATCCGTGATATTTCTTCAAACTGTTCCCGTTGAAGGTCGCCTCCCGTAGCGATATGCACGGCAATACTTTGAGGATATGTTATGTGCTTGAAGCCAGGCTTTGACTCTTCGTGATGAAGGAGATCAATTTGATTTGCTCTAGGGTTCTTCACTGCTACTCGGGAGCACCTGCCTTGCGTGCTGAGTAGAATCACATATTTCTCAAAGAGATCAAGCCATGGGCCAAAGCCGTTATAGATGCACTCTGCTCCACTCTCAAAATTCTCAGGATCTAACTGGAATTGAAATAGAGCCTGCTCGACTACGGACTCTCCATCTGGATATGAATGGGGCTTTCCCCAGAAAACCAACTCATGCCCCTGTTTCCATGTTCGCGCCTGACCGGGACCCAAAAGGGGCATATGAAGAGGATCATCCTCTTTTATTCCCCAATGGGGAAGCGAAGGCAGGGTCAAAGTGCCTTTGATCCCACCTACAGACACGTCTACAGTACAACCAAGAGCATTTGCCGCGCAACACAGCGATGGCGAAAACTTGACGATCCCGAAAAGAGGCTTTTTTGAAACATCCTGAACGGTGCTGATCTCATGAGTTGATTCAAGGGACATGGTTCGAGAGTATTGGAATTCTTATGTGATCAAGCGCCTTCGACCAGCGTGATTTCCTCTTCGGTCAGGCCGTAGAGGTCATAGACGAGGCGGTCGATCTGGGTGTCTGTGGCGGAAATCTGGCGGTCCAGCGCGGTTTGCTCGTGCGGGGTTTTCGCGGCGGCGCGTTGCTTGTGCAGATCCAGCATCTTTTCTACCAGAGTGACGATGTGGTCGTGGGTGGCGACGTCGGATTTGTTGGCGGGGTCGATGACTGGCAGTGGAAATGGACGAAGGTAATTAGTTTTAAAACAGAAAAATCCGCCACGAAAGACAGTGCCCGTCTGAGTGAGATACCACCACATGACACGGGTATTGAGGACACCAAGCCAAAAGAGTAAGTGCTCTGTTCGGTCAGGTTTAGGCACCAAGGAATAGACTTTCGTGTTGTGATACAGACCTACTTGAGCAAGTGTGAAGTTGCACCCTTTGCTTATTTCGGGAGTGATGATTCGAGGGCTTTCGAACACATTCATGTCTTTGCTCCGATGACATGAATACCAGTATTTTGGATTGGTCTTCTGTCTGACTCGAACATTATACAATAAATCCTTGTGGCGTCGTAAATAGGCGTATCCGGAAGGAAATTTGGCTTTTAGATCGTGCTCTTCCAGAATGCGCGTTTTTGTACCTTCCAGCACATAAGGATATATACATCGATGGTCAGGAATGACCGGCTTGTAACGATGAACATCCTCGCCAAATGCAATTGGCTTTGAAATTTCAAGTTCAACGTCCACTTCATTCTGTTCGCGATCCGACCAAAGCGTGACGCGTCCCAGATTGGGTGGGGCTGTCTCACGTAACAGATGAACTTCATCGATTCCAGACTGAACACCGACCATGACTTCGGAAAAAACAGTTCCAATATTTTCTGGCATCTTACCCAACTTCTCTAGCAATCCCCGAGATTGCCCGCCTGCCAATTGCCACGGATCACCGGTCAATCGCGATTGTTTGTAAGTGGTGTAGCGTCTTGGTTCAAAATTAACCAAAGAACCAGCAAGATCCCCGGGTGCCATCTCATTTATCTCAGCATACAGAAAATCGTCGTGGCTTTCGCGATTCAAAATCAGGATTCCAGTGTATGTGGAAGCACTGGCAAAAACGAGATTCTGCCCAAAGCTAAGAAGCCTCTCGATTGCCTTTTCCTTGATCAAGAATGATCGAAGCTCGCAAGCAAATGCCCCAACCGTGAACTTATGTGGGCAGATATAGCCAAGTCGTCCTTTGTTTCCGAGAAGCCGATAACCCTTCTCGATAAACAACATGTAGAAGTCGAAGCGCTTTGATGCCGAATCGTAGTAGGTTGTGAAGTAATCAATTTGGTTTCCGTAATTTTCCTGAAGCCCTTGAATGCGCAGATACGGCGGATTTCCAACCACTGCATCGAACCCACCGCCTTTCATAATTTCCGGAAAGCCATCCTTGCCATCCCAGTCGAAGACGTTGACGCGGAGATGGGCGTCGGTGTCCATTTCGGGGAGGCCGGGTTGGGCGTAGAAATCGGAGCCGATGAGGGAGTTGCCGCACTTGATGTTGTCGCCGAGGTCGGGGAGGACGCGCTGGTGGATGAGCTCGCGCTGGACGCTTTGGGTGGTCTCGCCTTCGAGGACTTTGAGGAGCAGGGAGAGCTTGGTGACTTCCACGGCTTGGCTGTCGATGTCCACGCCGAAGACGTGGGCAAGCAGGATGCGTTTGCGCTCGGCGGTGGTGAGCGCCCAGCCGCCGCCACGGGCTTGGACGAGCACGGGGGATTTGCCTTTGGCGAGTTTTTCGGGATCGTGGGAGATATAGAATTGGTGATACCAGTCGAGCAGGAATTGATAGACGACGATGAGGAAGGAGCCGGAGCCGCAGGCGGGATCGAGGACGCGGATGGATTCGATTTGTTTCGGCGTCTTGTCTTCGATGAGCGGGCCGACGGTTTGCTTGACGATGTAATCGACGATATAACTCGGGGTGTAGAAAACGCCGCCAGCCTTTTTCACCTCCGGCTTGTCCTCGACGACGGCGCGGTGGCCGGCAGTTAGGTTGATGACTTTGCCGAGGAATTGTTCGTAAACCGAGCCGAGGATGTCGGCGGGCAGGACGGAGAATTCGTAGGGGCTGTCCGGGTAGTAGAGGTGGACGATGATGTCCTTGAGGGTCTTGTCATCGAGCAGGAGATGGGGTGTGAGCGTGTCCGGTTCCTCGGCTTGGCCTTTTTCCTTGGAGAAGTGGAACAGGCCGGAGTTGTAGCGCGCATCGGCGGCTCGGAAGAGTTCCAGCAGGCGCGGGTAGGTCTGGGTGCCGTTGGCGATGCTGCGGAGTTTCCCATAGTCCTCGGTGCCGCGATCCTCGCAGATGCGGAGGAAGACGAGACGGTCGATGGTTTTCTGGACGGCAAAGTTGAGATCACGGACGGAGAGCGAGGGATTGCGCAGGGCGAGGTTGCGGGCTAACAGATCACGCCAGCGTTCGATTTCCTCAAGGAAGGCGGCATCCACCTCGGCGGTGCCTTTTTTCTTTTTGTTGGAGTCGGCGTATTTATCGAAAGAGCCTTTGAGGATCGCATCGCGGGAGAAGATGGAGGCGATCTCATCCCACTTTTCCGCGTATTGGTCGAAGGTGCAGTAAAAGGTGCGGGCCTTGGAGGACGGGTCGCCTTTGGCGGGCTTGATGCGGGTGTCGTAGATGGCGAACTCTTCGAAGTCCGAAAGGATGGAAAGCGGCATCTTGGCGGACCAGGCGTAGCGGCGGAGCTGGTAGGCGGGATCGATGTCGGTCTTGATGTTGACGGCGGGCTTCTTCGCTTCGAGGAAGAATTTCCGCTGGCCATGCAGGGTGAAGGCGCAGTCCGGGGCTTTTACATGCGGGCCGATGCGGAGGGCGTCCTCGTGGATGACATCGCGGTATTGCGGGGCGAGGCCTTGGGCATTGTCCATGTCCCAGCCGAGCGCGGCGAAGAAGGGATCGAGGAATTCCTTGCGGAGTTGGGCCTCGTTGTAATTTCCCGAGCGGTAGTGATCGCGGTGGTCGGCGAAGGTTTCGCAGAGTTTGAGGACAGAATTGGGGGCGGGCATGTGGTGTGAATCAGCTACACATGGCGTAGTCGCAAATCTCGCCTGATGCCAGCCCGAATGCCATCACCTGCGATCCACAGAGGCGAGCCGCCACTCGGATCTTGAAATCGGCAGGCACCCGCCAGTAATGGACGAATGCCGTTGAAGGTCATGGATTTTGAGGGAGCCGGAGCCTCGTCCTGTCGGCGGAACGGGAGGGATTGCCTGCGGCCATGCCGGTTTGCGCTGCGCGGAAGGACTGCTTTGCTCGCGAAGCTCGCTGCTGCGTTCGAACCCGGAGCTGCGCAGGCGTTCTCGTCCCGGCCTGAAACGCCAACACCCCAACCCGGGAATACCGGGCTGGGGTGTTGGCGGAACGGGAGGGATTCGAACCCTCGGTAGAGTCACCCCTACGCTCCCTTAGCAAGGGAGTACTTTAGACCACTCAGCCACCGTTCCGTGAAAATGCTTGGGTCGAAGGCGATTTGGAACACGGGAAAGGGGTTCCGTCAAGAATGGGGTTTACTGGGAACGGAATTTTTCGCGTTCATCCGCGTAGATGGCGTTTCACGGTGAAAGCGGCGTGCTCCTCCACCGTCTCGACCACGGGGAAATCATGCTCGAATTCCGCGAGGTGCGTATCGCCTTCGTGGACGGCGTGGACGTGGCTTACCAGCCATTCGCTGATTCGGTGGGTGAGCGCCTTGTAGATCTCCGCACCGCCGATCACGAAAATGTTTCCGTCCGCGTCCGGGATTTCCTCCGGGCTGTGGATCACCTCGACTCCGGGATGGCTCCAGGATTGATCGCGGGTGAGGACGATGTTGCGGCGCTTCGGCAGCGGCCTGCCGATGGACCCGAAGGTTTTCCGCCCCATGAGCACGGGGTGGCCGAGGGTTGTTTTCTTGAAGAATGCGAGATCCTCCGGGAGGTGCCACGGAAGGGTGCCATCGCGTCCGATGAGACGGTTGGGATCCATGGCGACGATGGCGATGAGGCGGGGCATAAGGATGGATGCGGACTAAAGTCCGCGTTCCGTTTTCAAACGGCGATGGGGGCTTTGATGGCGGGGTGGGGATCGTAGCCTTCAAGGGAGATGTCCTCGAATCGGAAGCCGTCGATGGTTTTTACCTCGGGGTTCAGGTGAAGGGTGGGCAGCGGGCGCGGCTCACGGGTGAGCTGGAGGCGGGCTTGGTCGAGGTGGTTGCTGTAGAGGTGAAGATCGCCGAAGGTGTGGACGAAATCGCGCGGCTCGTAATCGCAGACCTGGGCGACGAGGTGGGTGAGGAGGGCGTAGGAGGCGATGTTGAACGGCACGCCGAGGAAGAGATCCGCGCTGCGTTGGTAGAGCTGACAGGAGAGGCCGGGTTTGCCGCCGTCCTTGGGCTCGTGGACGTAGAACTGGAACAGCAGATGGCAGGGCGGCAGCGCCATGTCCGGCACCTCGCCGACGTTCCATGCGGAGACGATGTGGCGGCGGGAATGCGGGCTGCCTTTCAGTCCGTCGATGAGCAGCGCGATCTGATCGATCACCGCGCCGCCGCCGCCTTCCCAGCGCCGCCATTGCTTTCCGTAAACGGGGCCGAGCTCGCCGGTTTCGTCCGCCCATTCATCCCAGATCGTGACTCCGTTTTCCTTGAGGTAGGCGATGTTCGTCTCGCCTTTGAGGAACCACAGCAGCTCGTGGATGATGGAACGGAGGTGGAGTTTTTTCGTGGTCAGGCAGGGGAAACCCTCGCGGAGGTCATAGCGCGCCTGCCTGCCGAAGACCGAGAGCGTGCCGGTGCCGGTGCGGTCGCCACGCTCCTCGCCGTTTTCGAGGACGTCGCGCAGGAGGTCGTGGTAGGCTTTCATGGGGAAACTTTAAATTTCAAACTTCAAAGCTCAAGGAAGATGCTCGGCGCTGCGCTTTCTCTTCTCAAAACGCTGGGTCTCACGGTATCCGGCGGCCTTGGCGAGGGCGCGGGCTTTTCCGAAATCGCGGGCGATTTCCGAAGGCGCGTGGGCGTCGGAGGAAATCACGAGGCCGATGCCCGCAGAGGCGGCGAGTTCCAGGAAACGCGGGGCGGGGTAGGCCTCGGCGCAGGGCTTGTGCCAGCCGGCGGTGTTCAGCTCGATGACCGAGCCGTTCGCGGCGATGGCCTCGATCACGGGATCGTAGAAGCGGTCGAGATCTCCGGACGGGACGTGGGAGAATTTTTTGACCAGATCCGGATGCGCGAGGATGTCGAAGAGGCCGGACTCGGCCATTTCCGCGTAGGTTTTCCAATACTCCGCCCACGCGGCCTCGACATCGGTCTGCGCCCATTTCGGGATCCAGATCGGGTTGTCGAAATCCCATTTCCCGAGGTAATGGACGGAGCCGATCAGGTAGTCCCAATCGTATTTCCCGGCGAGTTCCCCGATGAAACCCTCGCAGCCCTTGAGCCAATCGCACTCCATCCCGGCGCGGATCTTCACGCAGTCTCCGGCGGCCTCTTTCGCGCGGTCGATCCACCCGAAATACTCCGGCAGCTCGCTTTCCAGCATGCGCCAGTCATCGAAAGGCTCCGGGCGGCACGGCGCGTGATCGGAGATGCCGTATTCGTCCAGCCCGGCGGCGACGGCGGCCTCCACGTATTCCTCCGGCGTGCCGGTGGCGTGTTGGCAAAACGGCGTGTGCGTGTGGTAGTCGGCGGGCATTGCTGTCAGGGTTGTAGTTCCGGCTGAAAGAATCCGCAAGTTCCCCGACGTTCCAGCGTGATGTTGGAAAAACTCCTCGCCGCCTCCCTGGTTCTCGCCGCCCCCCTGCATGCACAGGAAACCTCCCCGAAACTCACCCTGCCGCAAATGTCCGAGCCGAAGCTGGGGCCGGATTCCATGGTGAAACCGCGCATCCCCAAGGGGCAAGTGATCGATTTCGTTTTTGCGACCTCCAAGGTGTTTCCCGGAACCAGCCGCCAAATCCATCTCTACATCCCCGCCAACCACGACCCGAAAAAGGAGACCGCCGTGATGGTTTTCCAGGACGGCCACACCTACGTGAATCCCAACGGCGAGTTCCGCGTCACCACCGTTTTCGACAACCTGATCGCGGCCGGCGACATGCCACCGGTCATCGGGATTTTCATCGATCCAGGGCACAAGGGCGCGGCGAAACCCGAGAGTCCGTGGAAAAACGACAACCGCAGCTTCGAATACGACACGCTCTCCGCGGATTACGCGACGTTTCTCATCGATGAAATCCTCCCGCTCGTGGGCAAGGATTACAACCTGACGCAAAACCCGGAAATGCGCGCGATCTGCGGAACCAGCTCCGGCGGGATCTGCGCGTGGACGGTGGCTTGGGTGAGGCCGGACGCGTTCCGGAAAGTGGCCTCATCCATCGGTTCCTTCACCAACATCCGCGGCGGCGACGCCTACCCGGGCCTCATCCGCAAGTCCGAGAAGAAACCCATCCGGGGATTTTTCCAGGAAGGCATCAACGACCTCGACAACGAGCACGGCAACTGGCCGCTCGGCAACATGCAGATGGAGGCGGCGCTGAAATTCAAGGGCTACGACCACAAATACGTCTGGGGCCACGGCGCCCACAGCGGCAAGCAGATGGGAGCCATTTTCCCGGACGCGATGCGCTGGCTGTGGAGGAAATGAAGCGGGGCGGTGGACACACGCGCTAATCGTCCTGATCGAGGATGAGCCGGAAAGTGGCGAGGATGCGGGCGGACGTTTCCGGATCTAGATGACCCATGGGTCGCAGCGCCTTGCTGTTGATGGGGCGTATGAGGTCGCATGCGACAACATACGCCCGGCCTGCGATGCGGATTTTTTCCCGAAGCGGCGTGAGCGAAATGTCAGGACGCAACGGGCAGACAAGCTGGGTGGGAAGCGAAGACAAAGCCGGATGTTGCAGGCCGACCAGGTTCGGCTCGGTTCCTTTCGCCGTGGAGCAGTAGAGAGGCAGCCTCATGCCTCGGATATGGGAAATCGTGCGTTCAGGGCGAGCGTTTCTCTGGCAACCTCCGGTGTGTATGCGGCGGCGGCGGCGGCGTAGAAAGCCGTCCTCTCGCGTTTCCGCGCCTCCGCATCCAGAAGCTCACCGATGAAAACGGACTTCGGTTTGTCACCGCGGAGCTTGTCGATGAGTCGGGTGGAAGCCTCGTTCAAAGTCAGCGTCCGGCGCAGATTCTTTGGCGACTTTTTGGCGACTTTCATGTTGCAACCATTCCCTATTGCTGCCAAGGGGTCAAGTCTGAGCCTGATTCAAGTTCATTGTCCGGTAGCCGCGATCCAATCACTTTCCTAGTATGCGGTGGAAGGTGGGCTGATACGGACTTGTAAAGTCCTATGGATGCCGTAGCTTGGCGGCGCAAAGAAACCTGAAACATACGCCAGAGCGCCCGATCCCGTGCCCGCCACCAAGACGAAAACTGCCGCCGAGAATCCGATGAAAGGACTGCGCGCCCGCCTTTCCGAAGCTGGGATCAAGCGGCAGTTCCTCGACCGGACGGTCTTGCCGTCGTGGTGGGATGATTCGCTGGCGCTCACCCCCGGCGGCTTCCGTGAGGCGGCGGCCTATCTTTCCGCCCACCTTGGATATAGCCTGAAATCGCTGATCGATCCTGGGGCGGAACTGTCATTTTCTCACGCGGGCAAGGTGAAGTTCAAGAAAGCCAAGGACAAGACGGATGAGGATGTCTGCCTTTCTACACAAGTCGCGCTTGGGCTCGCGCGTTCGGTGGGGAACGCGCTCGCGGAAAAGGCTCCTTTCGAGGGCTTGCCAGCCCCGGAGGAGTGGCGTGGGCGGCTTTTGGAGAAGTCAGACAAGCCATGGATCTGCCTGCGCCATATCCTTCAGTTCGCTTGGGATTCGGGGATACCGGTGGTTCATTTGCGGAATCTTCCCAAGGATGCGAAAAAGCCCGATGCCTTGGCCACGATGGTCGGGGATAGGCCGGTAATCGTGATTCTCAGCAAGCGCAAAAGCCCTTCTTGGATCGCCTTCACGGTAGCCCATGAGTTGGGGCACATCCACTGCGGGCATCTCAAGCCGGGGCAGACGCTGGTAGACGGCAAGATCGATTCGCAGTCCGACGAGAAGGAGGAGATCGAGGCGAACGATTATGCGAAAGTCCTTCTGACCGGTTTCAGTGATCTTGGCCTGAGTCCCTCCAGCAAGCTCGGCCCGCCGCAGCTCGCGTGGATGGCGCAGGATTTCGGAAAGAAATACCGGGTGGCTCCTGGAGTGGCTGCCTTGAACTACGGCTTCACAACCGGCGCTTGGCCGATCGCTATCGCCGCTCTTTCCAATCTGGAAAAAGGTGACGATGCGGGACTCGATCTATGCAAGGGAATGACAGATCATCTCAGCCCCGGCGAGGTTTCCGAAGACTCTTGGGAGTTCATTTCCCGCCTCACCTGCACGGACGCATGATCTATCTCAGCGACCGCGACGTGGTTCTGAAACTCGCGTCCTGCGGCTTCCTGCCGCTATTGCCGGAGCTTCTCGATGTTTCCGAATCCGAATTGGAGGTGCGCTATCTCGCCAGCTTGAAGGGGAATCTCCAGCGTATGTCGCAAAGACTCCGGAATCCGGAGTTCCAAGAGGCGCTTGCCGTTTTCTGCCACGCGCACTCGGTTGTGGATGGAGCCGCAAGCGTGGAACGTCAGCAGGAATTGCTTGATGGAGGAATGGATCCCGGTGAAGCCCTGCTTTTCGCGGAGGCGGAGCAGACCGGGGGTATCGTTGTGACCGGGGACAAGCGTGCGCTCAGGGATTACAAGCGGCTTTCGTCGGTCACCCATCGCCGGAAGCTCAAGGTGATTTGTTGGGAGCAACTGCTTCTCAGGGTTCACGAGACGAAGGGTTAGGAGCGGTTGAAATCGGGCTGTTGCGAGGGGATTTCCAGCGACGGGCTTCTCTCTCTCGCATTCAGCAGCGGCCTTGCGACGCGGGAAGATCATGCCATCGGGGCAATCACCTCGTATCTGGGAGGTGTCGAAGAGCACTCCTCCGACATCCTTTTCCGCTTCGATTCATGAACAAAGGCCTCAATCCTCCTTTCCCTTCGACCTCCAGAACTCCAGCCTCTCCTTGATGCGTTTTTCCATGCCTTGCTCTCCGGGGTGGTAGTAGGTGCGGCCTTCGGGCAGGTAAGCTTGGGGGACGTAGTGGCCTTCGTAATCGTGGGAGTAGAGGTAGCGCATGGCTTCCTCGGGTTTGCCGGTGAGCTTCTTGGAAGTGGGGGTGCGGAGGTGCTCGGGGACGGCGAGGGTGCGGCCGGTTTCCACATCGGAAACGGCGGCTCCGAGGGCGGCGTAGGCGGTGTTCGATTTCGGCGAAGTGGCGAGATAGACGGTGGCGTGGGCGAGCGGAATGCGGCCTTCCGGCATGCCGACGAATTCGAGCGCGTGGTGGGCGTCGAGCGCGACCCGCAACGCGCCGGAGTCCGCGAGGCCGATGTCCTCGGAGGCGGAAATCACGAGGCGGCGGGAGATGAAACGCGGGTCTTCCCCGGCGTGGAGCATTTTCGCGAGCCAATACAGCGCGGCATCGGGATCGGAGCCGCGGATGGATTTGATGAAGGCGGAGATCGTGTCGTAATGACCTTCATCGCCGTAATGGACGGCCTTGCGTTGGATCGATTCCTCGGCGACGGCGAGGGAAATGTGGGCGTCGCCGCAGGTGGCCAGCTCAAGCGCCGTGAGAGCCTTGCGGACATCGCCGTCGGAGAGTTTCGCGAGGTGGTCGAGGGCTTCGGGGTCGGCGGTGATGTTCCGATTTCCGAGGCCGCGCTCTTCATCGGCGAGCGCCTTCTCTAACAATTTCCGGATGGAGGTTTCATCGACCGCTTCGAGCTGGAAAATCTGCGAGCGGGAAACGAGCGGCGAGTTGACGTAGAAATAGGGATTGTGCGTGGTCGCGCCGATGAAGCGGACCGTGCCGCGCTCCAGGTGCGGGAGCAAGGTGTCCTGCTGGGCTTTGTTGAAGCGGTGGATCTCGTCGATGAAAAGGATCGTCGTCTCGCCGCGAAGATCGCGGTTCATCTTTGCCTGCGCGATTTTCTCGCGGATCTCGGCGACGTTTGATTCGACACCGTTCAAGGTCTCGAAGCGCGAACCCGTGGTCTTCGCGATCACCCCGGCAAGCGAGGTTTTCCCCGTCCCCGGCGGGCCGTAGAAAATGAGCGAGGCGAAGCGATCCGCCTCGATGGCGCGGCGCAGCAGCTTGCCCTCGCCGAGGATGTGATCCTGTCCCAGCACCTCGTCGAGCGTGCGCGGCCTCATGCGGGCGGCGAGGGGCTCGGAAACCGGCGGCTTGCCGGATTTCGTGGCGGGGGTGGAGAACAGGTCGGACACTTCCCGGAAACCTTAAATTTTAAACTTTAAACTCCAAGGGAAGAAATCACTTCAGTTTGCGCACCTTGATGCGGCGCCAGAACATGCGGTCGCGCCAGTCGGCGAACGAGCCGGTGTGCGATTCGAGCCGCGATCCCGGGGCGACGTCATCGCCTGCGACGAGGATTTCGTTGAGGCTTTCCTCAGTGGTCAGCGCGCGGACGCAGGGGAAACGGGCGGCGAGGTTTTTGCGCGTGGCGGATTGTTTCGCGCGGTGGCCGGGGCCGGTGACGAGGTTCAGCGCGAGGATGCCGCCGGGCGCGAGCGAGCTTTTCAGCAGGCCGAGCCAGTCCGCGTCGCAGGCCTCGGCGCGGAAGACGTCCTCATCGCCGGCGAGGTAGAGATCGTCGAGGATCACGTCGAAGCGGCGCTTGTTCTTTTTCATCCACGCGTAGGCATCGGCGATGACGATCTCCGCGCCCGTTTCCGCAAGGTGCATTTCCTTTTCCGCGAGGGAAATGAGCTCCGCGTCGAGGTCGATTCCGGTTAGGGAAACGTCCGGGAGAAGGTGGCGCAAAGCGCGCAACGCGGTTCCGCCGGCCACGCCGAGCATGAGGATGGAGGCGGGTTTTCCCGAGGGTCGCAATATGGGTGCGGCGGCGAGCAAATCCCAGGCGAGGCCTGTGAGGAAACGCTTTTGGTGATAGGAGGCATGGATCGCTCCCGCCACTCGGAACTCTGTCGCCAGCGGCGATTTCCAGACCGCGATGCGCTGGAAACGTGTCGGGAAATCGCCGGTTTTCCTCATGTGGAAATCACCTAACAAGATCAGCGGCGCAGGGGAAGGAGCATTTGCGTTAAACCATTGCCCGCCGGAATCCGATCCGTTAAAGGATGTGCATGACGCAATGGTATTATGCAAAAGGCGGGCAGCAGCACGGCCCGGTGCCGGTTGAGGAATTGGTCTCATTGCTACGGACGGGTGGGCTGGATCCGGCCAAAGACCTTGTCTGGAACCCATCCATGCCGGATTGGCGGCCTGCCTCCCAGGTTCCTGAGCTTTCAGCGGGTGAAACAGCCATGGCACCGAGCGACCAGCCTTTCGCGTATCCGACGGCGTCCGGTGATTTCACGGATATCCCGCCCGGCAGCGAGCCGCTTATTCCGACCGCCTGCGTAAAGCGCGCCTTCGATCTCACCGTGCGGCACATCGCTCCCCTGCTGATCATTACCATCACTTATCTGGCGGTCGGCTACGGCGTTTCCTTCATGCTCAGCACGCTCGATCAGGTAATGGGCTGGAAGCCGTTTCCGACGTTTGTTATGGAGCAGGCCGGAGCACCGCAGGAAACGATCAAGGCTTACGAATCAGAGGGCGCAAAAGACCTGAGCTTGGCCGGCAACATCATCTCCACGCTCATCAGTGTGTTCCTGATGCTGGGTCTCACCCGGATCGGGCTGAACGTGGTATCCGGCAAGCCCTTCGGCGTCGGAATGATGTTTTCCGGCGGGAAATGGCTGCTCAGGGGCATCGCGGCCTACTTCATTTTCATGATCATGATGGTGGCTGGCCTCATCTTCTTTGTAGTGCCGGGGATCATCGTCATGCTCCGCTTCGGGATGTATCAGAGTGCATTGGTTGATCGAAACATGGGCGTCATCCAGTCGCTGGGATACAGCTGGGAACTCACCAAGGGCAACGGCATGAACCTGTTCGTCATCCTGCTTTTCACTGTCCTCGTATTTTTCGCTGGCTGCATCGCAATGCTCGTCGGCCTTCTGTTCGCCCTGCCGGTCATGTGGCTGATGTGGATCGTCGCTTACCGCTGGATGCAATACGGCGGCCGGGTTGTGATGGACGATCCGATGACCAAGCAGCCGCTCCTCGCGAATTTGCCGGACTAAACCGGGCCGATTTTCCTCTTCCTGCATGACGACCCCGCTTGACGGGAACGTGCTGGCGACCTTTAATTCGTTCCGCACGGGCAATTTCCCGCTTTCCGCCCCCGTTTGAACTTCCGAACACCAATCATCGCCATGAAATCCAAGTTTCTCCTTAGTATGCCGCTCGTTGGCTGCCTCGCCTTCGCATCCTGCTACCCGCTCCCGGACAAACAGACGGGCGCAACTCCTCCCAAGAAAGATCAGACCGTCACAAGCGCGGATCAGCAAAAGATCCAGGAGCAACGCGACCGGATGAAGGAAACAGAGGAGAAGAAGAAAGAGCAAATCACCGCCATGCCTGACAAACCTGTCGAGAAACCCGGTGAAGAAACGACTACCCCCACGCCTGACAAACCTACCAAACCGGGCGGCGATTACGCCTTTGCGAATCCGGTTCCTGGTAAAGAGGGATTCGTCTTCAGCCCCTACAACCAGAAGCTTGTCGATGTCCGCGACATTCCCAGCGGCACGCTCGTGCAGGATCCCACTTATCCGGCCTCCGAGAAAAAGTATTTCCGCGTGCCGTAAGTCCTAGCCGAAACGAAAGGCAAACCTCCTCACGACCGGGTCCAAGCCCTTGGATCCGGTCTTTTTTATGAGCCACTTTTTCCAGAAAATCGCGATCCTAGGCGGCGGCCTGCTCGGCGGTTCGGCGGCGCTGGCCTTGCGGGGAAAAGCCGACATCCGGCTGTGGTTTCGCAAGCCGGAGGCGGCGCGCTCATCCGGCTTGGATTTTGCCACGGGTGATCTCGCGGAAGCCGTTTCAGGCGCGGATCTCGTCATACTCGCGGTGCCGGTCGGCGCGATGCCCGCTCTTCTCGCTTCGGCGATTGCCGCTGGCTTGCCAAAGGATTGCCTCATCACCGATGTCGGCTCCGTGAAAGCCGCGCCACACCGCGATCTCGCGCCCATCCTGGCAGAAAGCGGGAACCCTTTCATCGGCAGCCACCCGATGGCTGGCTCCGAGCGCAACGGCCTTACCGCCGCCCGGGCCGATCTTTTCCAAAACGCCGCGTGCCTACTCACCAACGATTCCAGCGCCGCACCCGATCTTTGCGCCGCGCTGGAGGATTTCTGGATGTCCCTCGGCTGCCGCACGAAATGGCTAGCAGCGGCAGAGCACGACCGGCTCGTCGCAAGGATCAGTCACCTGCCGCATGTCACCGCTGCCGCAACCGCCTTCGCGGCCTTGTCGGAGGATGCGGCATCCGGAGCCTTTTCCGGCGGTGGTCTGCGCGACACCACCCGCGTGGCCGGAGGAAATCCCGAGATGTGGGCGGAGATCTTGTTGGAAAACCGGGCTGAAGTCGCCCGCTCCATACGGGAAACCATCGCCAAGCTCGATGAATTTCTGGTTGCCCTCGATGGGGCGAATCCACAAGAACTTCACCGTCTGCTCGTCGAAGCAAAAGTGCTCCGCGATACCTTGCCATAGAATTTCCCACCCATGTCCAGCCTCCGCGTCAAAGCCATCTCCTCCCTCCATGCCGAGTTCAGCGTCCCGGGCGACAAAAGCGTCTCCCACCGCGCCGCCATCCTCGGCGGCCTCTCGAACGGGGTTTGCGAAATCTCGAATTTCCTGCCCAGCGAGGACTGCGTGAACACGCTCAAAGCGATGCGGGCGCTCGGCGCAAGCTTTGAAGTCCTGGAGGAAATGGAAGGCTACGGCCCCACCAAGCTCCGCATCCACGGGCGCTCCATGAAACTCACCGCCCCGGAAGCCCCTGTCGATTGCGGGAACTCCGGCACCGGCATGCGACTGCTCGCGGGCATGCTCGCGGGGCAGCCTTTCACCACCGAGCTCTTCGGCGATGCCTCGCTCTCCTCGCGCCCGATGGGTCGCATCACCATCCCCCTCGCGGAAATGGGCGCGAATATCGAGACGCTCGGCGCGAAGCCCGGCTGCGCACCCTTGAAAATCCACGGTGGCCAGCTCAAGCCGATCACCTATGAAATGCCCGTCGCCTCCGCCCAGGTGAAAAGCGCGGTGCTGCTCGCCGGGATGTTCGCCGAGGGCACGACCACCGTCATCCAGCCCGCGATCACGCGCGATCACACCGAGCGCATGTTCGCCGCCTTCCGGATTTCCTGCCGCACGAACGGCAACACCATCTCCATGCCCGGCCGACAGATGCCGGAGTCCTGCGATCTCACCGTCCCCGGCGACATCTCCTCCGCGGCTTTCTGGCTCGTCGCCGCCGCCGCGATGGACGGCTCCCGCCTGCTGATCAAGGACGTGGGACTCAACCCCACACGCACTGCCATCCTCAAAGTCCTCAGCCGGATGGGCGCACCCATGACCGAGATCCTACACAACTCGGACGGCGAACCCATCGGCCACGTCGAAATCCACGGCGCCCCCCTGAAAGGCACCACACTCTTGCCCGAGGAAATCCCCAACCTCATCGACGAGATTCCCGTCATCGCCGTCGCCGCCGCACTCGCCGAGGGCGACACCCACATCCGCAATGCCCGCGAACTGCGTGTGAAAGAAACCGACCGCATCACCACCACCGTCGACAACCTGCGGAAAATGGGAGTGGATGTGGAGGAATTCGAGGATGGTATGACGATCCACGGCGGAAGTGCGCTCAAGGGCGCGATCATCGATTCCCACGGCGATCACCGCATCGCCATGGCCTTCGCCATCGCCGGGCTTTTCGCCGAGGGTGAGACGGAAATCCGCAATACCGACTGCATCAACACCTCCTACCCCGGCTTCGCCCACCACCTCGCGGCCATCCTTAGGGAAAGCCGCAACAATGCGGATTTCGTCCTGCCCACCTCACGCCCATGACCTACCACGCCATCGCCATCGACGGCCCTGCGGCTTCCGGAAAAAGCACGCTCGCGCGCGCGCTCGCCGAGCGACTTGGCCTCGTCATGGTGAACTCCGGCGCGATGTACCGCGCCGTGACATGGAAAATCCTGCGTGAGGAAATCGACCCGACCGACACAGTGTCCGTCATCCGTCTGCTCGATGAAATGGACATCCAATGCGGCTACGAAGGCAGCATCTCGACCCTACGTATCGACGGCACCGACCCCACCCCTTTCCTCCGCGAGCCAGAGATCAATGCGAACGTCTCCACCGTCTCCGCGATCCCGCAGGTGCGCGACCGGCTCGTCGCCCTGCAACGCGATTACCTCAAGCGCACCCATGTCGTCATGGAAGGGCGCGATATCGGATCGGTAGTTTTTCCCTCCACCCCTTTCAAAATCTACATCGATGCGGATCCCACCGTCCGCGACGAGCGCCGCTCCGGTGATGGGGAAATCGACTCCGTCTCGAAGCGCGATGCCGCGGACAGCTCCCGCAAGACCGCCCCGCTGATGGTCGCGGATGGCGCTGCAAAGCTCGATACCTCGGATCTCACCATCAGCGGAGTGGTGGAGGCCGCCATCAAAATCCTCGGTAAACAAGGATTCCCCTTGGCCACCCAAGCCATCCCTTTGCCCGACGAGGAGCCGCCGACACCCATGCGCTGGATCTATTGGCTTGGCTGGATGTCCTTCGGCGCCGCTTACCGCACCCTTTTCGGCCTGCGCATCATCGGTGATGAAAACCTCATCAAGGCCGGCCCGGTGCTCATCGCCTCGAACCATCAGAGTTTCCTCGATCCGCCGCTGATCGGAAACCTCTACAAGACCGAGATGGTTTACTTCGCCCGCAAGACCCTCTTCACAGGTTTCGGGAAATGGCTTTACCCGCAGTGGAACGCGATTCCCATCGATCAGGAAAAGCCCGACACGAGTTCCATGAAAGCGGCGATACGCCACCTCAAGGAAGGCTGGCGGGTGCTTGTTTTCCCGGAAGGCCAGCGCACCCTCGACGGCGAGATTTGCGAGGCAGCCCCCGGCATCGGCATGATCGCCGCCAAGGCCGGCGTCCCCATCCAGCCCGTCCGCATCTGCGGCGCGGACAAAGCCCTGCCACGAGGCTCGGGAAAAATTTCCCTGGCACGCATCACCGTGAAAGTCGGCCCGCCCATCCTGCTTACACCCGAGGAGTTCAAGGCGTACGGCAACAAGGAAGGCTACCTAGCCCTCACGGAAA
>JBJONG010000045.1:0-25068 GCA_046051965.1 Verrucomicrobiota bacterium | reverse complement strand
CTGTAGTTCTTGAGTAGCTCGTCGAGGAGAGCGTCGGTAATGGGCTGTTTCATTTGGATGTGCTGGTTCTGTTGATGGGGCACATCGACGGAAAGCACTTACACAAAATTTATGACACCCCCAAACTTCCAGCCCCTCCAACAACCTCGCGTATCGCTTGGCGTTGAAGGGGCGGCTCAGAAAAAACTCAGTTTTTCCTTTGCCGCGAATTCCTCGAAGGCTTCTGCGATGCCGTCCTGGGTGAGGCCGTCGTGATTGAAGAAATCGTGCTGGACGACCCAGTGACCATGGGTGTCACGGAGGCGCTCCCGGAAGAAGTAAGGAAGCCGCTCCGATACGCGCATGGTCGAGAAGGCGGGAATTTTGATCCCGCGCTTTTTCATCTCGGCCTCGTCAAGGATCTCATACGACCCGTAGTGCTCGCCCATCACCTCGAACAAACGCGGGTAGATTGTGTTCCCGTTCTTGTAGTCGCTCTGCTCCTCTTCCGTGGCATCGCGCACGAATCCCTCCCATTTTCCGGTCTTGGGATCTTTCTCGCACCATCTTAGCTTCAGGCGCGTAACGTAAATCTTGTCTCCACGGTTGTCCTTGGATGGGAGCTGCTGGGTTGCGAAAAAGATCGGGTAATCCAGTCCCTCGGTGTGCATGTGGCTTTGGATAAAGGCGCTTTTCGTGGCATCCAGTTCCTTCGCACCGAAACCCCTGCAATGTTCGAGCGCGTGGAGTTGCCAATATGCCTCACGCTCCGCGATGAGGGCATCCCGATGGCTCTTTTCCTCATCCGTCCACTTCTGCACGAAGAGCACGCTGGTTTTGGTGCCGGTATGGGGCTTGAAGGTATTTCCGTGGACGCCGACGACGGCAAGGATGCGGCAGCGTTCCATGATGTACTCGCGCACGCGCTGGTCGCTGCTGTTGTTGAAGCGGCCTTGCGGCAGGACGACGGCCATGCGGCCGCCGGGCTTGAGGAAATCGAGGTTCCGCTCGATGAAAAGGAGATCGCGGCCCACGGCGGTTTCAAGCTTGCCCCGGCCTCCGTCCTTGGCGCGCTTGTGCGCCAGATCGTAGGGGCTGAGCATGTCCGTCTGCTTGATGTCGCCCGCGAAAGGAGGGTTCGCCATGAGCACGTCGAACTGGAAGCCGCGGTAGTCGTTCTTCGCGGTCATCAGTTTGCGGAGCTTTTTCCAGCCGTCGTTGTAGATGTCCAGCCAGTCCTGCTGCTTGGTGGTCTCGTCCCAGCGCTTGAAGTCGAGGGTGTTGAGGTGGAGGACGTTGGTCTGGCCGTCCCCGGCGATCAGATTCAGGCAGCGGGAGACACGGACGGATTTCTCGTCGAAGTCGATGGCGAAGACCTTGTCCTGCACGTACTTCGTGCAGCGCGGCGGCTTCTTCTGCATGGTGAAGAGGTTGGTGCGCGGGATGCCGAGGTCGTCCATGATCTGGCCCCAGACATGGAAGATGCCGTGGACGGTGAAACCGGCGGAACCGCAGGCGGTGTCGATGATGGTTTCCTCTTCCTTCGGGTTCAGCATCTTCACGCACAGGTCGATGACCCAGCGGGGCGTGAAGTATTGGCCTTTCTCGCCCTTGGAGGATTTGTTCACGAGGTACTCGAAAGCCTCGTCCACCACATCGAGGTTGGAGTTGAAGAGTTTCCATTTCTCCAGCGAGCCGACGCAGACCTGCAAGTGCTCCGGGGTGAGGCGGATCTTGTCGTCATCGAAGACACCTTCCCATTTCTCCCGGGCTTCCTCGAAGAGATCCTGGATGGCTTTCTTGGTCTGCGCGGCGGTGTTGACGTTGCGGAAGCGGAGATGCTGCCCCTCGTAGGAGTAAGTGTGCAGCTCGTCGTAAAGCTTCGTGAATATGAGCTTGAAGACTTCCTCGAAGACATCGACCCCGGCATTGGCGAGAACCTCATCCTCCAGATCCTCGATGAGGTCGCGCAGGCTGCGCTCCTTGCCGCTCGCCGCGTCGCGCTCTTTCTCGAACTCGATGAGAGTGTCGATGGTCCACGGCTGGCCGGCGATCATCTCAATGGTCTCGTTCGCGCCGGGGAGTGTCGGGATTTCCTCGAAGTAGTTGGGATTCTTCCGGTGCCAGACGACGAACTGGCTGCCATCGCTCCACATGGCGAGCGGCGCGCCGGTGGCGTGGGTGTAGCTCTTGAGCTGTTCTTTGCCGTCCTTGAGCTTGGGCTTCTTCACCTCGATGATGAGGTAGGGCACCGTGGGTCGGTCGGCATCCATGATGACGATGTCCGCGCGCTTGGAGGTGTCCCGCCCGAAGGTGACGGGATACTCCACCTGGATGCGTGAGGTGGGGTATTTGTATTTGTGGATTAGGGTATGCAGCCAAAGCTGGCGGACGACCTCCTCGGGCTTGGCCATAACATCCTTCCCGCGGACGAGGCATTTGAGGTAAGGCTTGCCGCTCCTTTCGCTCAGGTTTTTCTCCAGGGCGCGTATCGCGGCCTCGCTGAAATGGGCGGTGGTGGTGAAGCCTTCGAAAAGGTCTGGGAAAAGATCGGCGGTGGGCATGGCGGAAGGAGGCAGACGGTGCATCCTTCCGGTGGACGGGGAGTTCGAAAGTCGCACTAAGTCGACCGCAACGGCCTTTAGCCGCCCCCCGTGGGAGGTGGCCTGGACATGCGCCGCCGCCTCCCCGGCCTTTTGGGTCGGTTTGGCGGCAATGTTTGCGGTCATTGCCTACCGCTTAGTGCGAGGATTTCGACGTCCCCATCCGCCGAAGCGGACGCTGTGAGTCAATCTGCCCGTGCGGTGCACGGCAAGGGGAAAGGGGTGTGATTTTTTCGATGGAAAAGGAGTGGCTGCATTCCGCGGCCAGATAAGAATGGAGCAGGGAAGAATGGAGCAGGGAAGACTCCGCCAGTGAGATTGGGTTGCTGGGCAGCAGAATGCAGCCCCTCCTTGGGCTATCGCGCCGCGACGAGGTCGTAGCCGCGCCAGTCGCCGATGGTGACTTCCGCGAAAGAACCGACGGGGAGCTTCTCATCGACCATGACGGAGCCGTCGATTTCTGGGGCGTCCCATTCGGTGCGGCCGACGCCTTTCTGTTCGACGAGGACGCGGACTTTTTTGCCGACCTGGGCCTGGTTCGTTTCCGAGGCGATTTTCTGGAGGGCGGACATCGCGCGGGACCAGCGGCTTTTGCGGGTCATGTGGTGGAGGTGGCCGTCGAGCTTCACGGCGCGGGTGCCCTCTTCCTTGGAGTATTGGAAAACCCCGGCGCGCTCGAAGCGGAATTCCTCGATGAAATCGAGCAACTCCTGGAAATCCTCCTCCGTCTCGCCGGGGAAACCTACGATGAACGTAGTACGGATGCCGAGGCCGGGGATGCCTGCGCGCATGCGGCGCAGGAGATCGCGGATATAATCGCCGGAGGTCACGCGTTTCATGGCGGTGAGCATCCTGTCGGAAATATGTTGGAGCGGAATGTCCACATACTTTGCGACTTTATCACATTCGGCGATGGTGGTGATGAGCTCGTCCGACCAATGGGCGGGGTGGGTGTAGAGCAGGCGCACCCAGAAGTCGCCATCGATCCTGTTGATCTCGCGCAGGAGGGTGCAGAGGGAATTTCCCTTCGAGGAATCGACCGGTGAGCTGGGGTTCGGGCGCTGGCCTTCCCATTGGTCCATGCCGAAGTAGGTGGTGTCCTGGGAAATGAGGTTGATCTCCTTCACGCCGGATTTCACGAGCGCCTCGACCTCGCGGAGGACGGATTCCTGGGTGCGGGAGCGGTGCGTGCCGCGGATTTTCGGGATGATGCAGAAGGTGCAGGTGTGGTTGCAGCCTTCGGCGATTTTCACGTAGGCGTAGTGATCCGGCGTGAGGCGGAAGCGCGGCGTGGTGTAGTCCGGGACGTATTTCGGCTTCAGCGTGACGAAATCCCGGGGGTCGTTTGTCGCGGCGGGGCCTTCGGTTTTCTGGACTTCGGCGGAGTTGTTTTTCCCGAGGAGATTCTCGATGATGGGCGCGACCTTGGTGATCTGGTCGAGGCCGATGAAGGCGTCGACCTCCGGCATGATGCCGGGCAGATCTTTTGCGAAACGCTGGGACAAGCAACCGGCAACGATGATCTTCTGTTTGGCTCGCTCCGGGTTCTCGCCGCGCTCGTTCACCGCGCCGAAGATGGCGTCGATGGATTCCTGTTTCGCCATGTCGATGAACGAGCAGGTGTTGACGATGAGGACATCGGCGAGTTCGGGATCGGGCGTGAGAGCCATGCCCGCTTCGGCGAGGTGGCCGATCATGACTTCGGAGTCGATCAGGTTTTTCGCACAGCCTAAGGAGATGAGGCCGACAGTGGTTTTCTGCATGGGAAGGGTGCTTTAAAGTTGAGGAGGGATGATGAGTTCGTCGCCGACTTTCGGCTCCACCGGTCCGAAGCCGGGCATGGGGCTGGCGATGGCTCCCTCGGCAGTGACATCACTGACCTTGACCTGGCCGAGGATGCCGGTGTTGCGGCGGATGGCGAGGATGGCACCGGGTTGGACCTGCTCCGGCATTACGATATCGATGGTAATGAAGTTTCCGACCTCGGCGTTGGCGATGAAAGAGGATACTTTGCCAATGAGGAGGGCATCGCGGATCAGACGGGCGCGGCGCAGTTCGTTGTCGTTTTTCTCAAGCTCGCGACCTCCGATGAAGCCGGCTTCATCACGGTAGGTGTCCGCTTTTTTCTCCGCGTCCGCCTTTTCTTCCGCGAGCCGTGCCATCTCCGCTTCCTTTGCAGCGAGCTCCGCCCTCATTTTTTCCATGTCAGATGGGTTGGCGGTCTCGGGAACAGGGTTGGAGCGCACCTGTTGGAGCTGTTTTTCCAAGGCAAGGCGATCCTGCTCCAGGCGGAGTTGGTCGAGCTGTGTTTGGAGGCGGGCGATCTCGTCTTGCGGGGCGTTTTTCACCCCTTCCTTCATTCCTTGGAAAGAAAGCACCACCGCCGCAAGCAGCAGAGCGAAGGTGGCCCCCAGTAAAATCGTCATCGTGTTCACGCGGGGAAAATGTCCGGCTGGGCGCGTGATGTCAACGTGTCCCTCAGGCGGCCTAACTTTAAGTTTAAAACGTTAAACCTTAATTAAGAGGGCTTCGGAACGCCTTTGACTTTCCGCCTCGTCATGAAAATTCGGTGTTGGACGCGGCGGGACGGATGAGGAAAAGTCACGCCCGTGGACTTGTTTTCCGACATCCCCAGGAAGCCGGTGAAAGCCCTTTCCGTGACCCAGCTTGTCCGGAAGATGAAGCGCGCCGTGGAGGCGGAGGTCGGCAGGCTGTGGATCGAGGGAGAGGTCTCGAACCTCACCAGGCAAGGCAGCGGGCACTGGTATTTCTCGCTGAAGGACGAGGGCTCGCAGATCCAGTGCGCGATGTTCCACGCCCGCAACCGCGAGGGTTCCGAGGCGCTGGAAAACGGCGCGAAGGTGCGGGTTTTCGCAGAGGCGACCGTTTACGAGGCGCGCGGCCAGCTTCAGGTGATCGTGGAAAAAGCCGAGCGCTCGGGCTTGGGCGATCTTCAGGCGCGCTTCGAGGCGCTGAAACGCAAGCTGCACGCCGAGGGTTTGTTCGATGCTTCGCGGAAAAAGGCGCTGCCTGTTTTCCCACGCGTCATCGGCATCGTCACCTCGCCTACCGGCGCGGCGATCCAGGATATTCTCAATATTCTCACTCGGCGCGCGCCGTGGGTGCAGCCGGTGCTTTTCCCCGTCCGCGTCCAAGGCAGGGGAGCCGAGCGGGAGATCGCGCAAGCCATCGCCAAACTCAACGCGCCCGAGCGATACGGCTATCCACGCTGCGACGTCTTGATCGTGGGGCGTGGCGGCGGATCGCTGGAGGACTTGTGGAATTTCAACGAGGAGTCGGTCGCCCGAGCCATTGCTGACTCCGGAATTCCCGTCATCTCGGCGGTGGGACATGAGATCGACTTCACCATCGCGGATTTTGCGGCGGATCTGCGCGCTCCCACACCGAGCGCTGCCGCCGAGATCGCAGTGCCGGATCTCGCGGAACTGCGCGGAACACTCGTGAGTCTTCAGAACCGCATCTCACGCTCGCTTCGGCATCTTCTCCGCGAGCCTTCGCAGAAACTTGACAACCTCCGCAGCGACCTCGCCGCTGTGGCGGAGGACGCACTCCTTGGCCGCCGCCGCATTCTCCAGCAATACGCGATCCGTCACCGCGCCCTCCACCCGGCGAACATCCTTGAAAGGCGCATCGAGAAGCTCGGCTCCCTGAGCAAGCATCTGCAAAACCTCGCGGCGCAGGCCGTTTCCCGGGATGCCGAGAAGCTCAAGCGCCTCGAAAACATGCTCCGCACCCTCGGGCCGGAATCCGCCTTCAAGCGGGGTTTTTCCATCACACTCGCAGAGGACGGCTCCATTCTGCGCAGTGCGAAAGCCGCGAAGCCCGGCCAAATTCTGCGCACCAAGCTGATCGACGGGGAAGTTGTATCGTCCATAAAGTAAACCATAGCTATGCCACCCGCCGCCCTTGAATCCTCCTTTCCGCTTTCGATCACCATCCTCAGCTTTGTCGCCACCGGTGTCCTTGTGGTGATCCTCCTTCTGCTGATCGTTATCAATTCGAAGCTTTCCATGCTCTGCGCGAAACTTTCCCGCCCTGCCCGCGCTGTGAAGATCGAGGAAAAAGAGGAGGAGCCGCCGGTAGTCGAAGCGGCTCCCGGCACACATTTTGAGGAATTTCTTAATGAGGATCCCGAGCGGCGGCAGCTCAACAAAAAGGAGCAGTCCAAGGCCTATCGCGCCTGGCGAACGAAAAAGGGGCTGAACTGGTCGAAATGATAATTTTCCGAAATATTTCCCCTTTCGGACATCGGGAGGGTGGTCTAGCGTCCGCCCAGAAATCATGAACCTCACTCTGAAAGTCTGGCGTCAGACCGGCCCCCGCTCCAAGGGCAGCATCAAAACCTACGCGGCGGAAAACATTCCGGCCGAGGCCTCGTTCCTCGAAATGCTCGACATCGTCAACGAGCGCATCATCCAGAACGGAGACGATCCGATCCACTTCGACCATGATTGCCGCGAAGGCATCTGCGGCTCCTGCTCCCTAACGATCAACGGCATCCCGCATTCCAAGGAAAAGGGCATCACCACCTGCCAGGTGCACATGCGGAAATTCCGCGACGGTGACACGATCTGGATCGAACCCTTCCGAGCGAATCCTTTTCCGGTCATCAAGGATCTCATCACCGACCGCAGCGCCTTCGACCGCATCATCGCGGCGGGCGGATACATCGACATCCGCACCGGCTCCGCCGTGGACGCGAACTCGATACCCGTCCCCAAAAAGGACGCCGACAGCGCCTTCGACGCCGCCGCGTGCATCGGCTGCGGCGCCTGCGTGGCGGCCTGCAAGAACGCCTCCGCGATGCTTTTCGTTTCCGCAAAGGTTTCCCACCTCGGCCACCTGCCGCAGGGCCAACCGGAGCGCCGCAAGCGCGCCCTAGCGATGGTTCGCCAGATGGACAAGGAAGGCTTCGGCAACTGCACCAACCAATACGAGTGCGAGGCCGCGTGCCCGAAGGAGATTTCGGTGGATCACATCGCCCGCCTCAACCGTGATTATGGCAAGGCCGTAATTGAAGAGCAGTTCGCGTGAAATAACCCGGAATAACCCGCGTCCGTAGCGCATCCAAACCGGTATGAAATTGAAACTCACCCATCTCCTCGCCGCGTTGGCACTCACGTTCACCGCAGCATGCGCCGAGGAAGGCAAGGAAGGAAAAGCCATGGAAACCGCCGCCGAAGCACCCGCCGAACCCGAGGGCAAGGTCGTCAAGACCGATGAGGAATGGAAAAAGATCCTCACACCTGAGCAGTACGAAATCCTCCGCCAGTCAGGAACCGAGCGCCCGTATGGCGAGGTTTACAAGGAGTTCAAGAAGCAGGGCGAGGGCGCCTACCACTGCGCGGGCTGCGGGGCACTGCTTTTCTCGTCGAAGGAAAAGTTCGACTCCCAGTGCGGCTGGCCCTCTTTCTACGATCCCGCCAAGGCGGAGAACGTCACTACGAAACGCGACACCTCGGCCGGCATGGTTCGGATCGAAGTGAACTGCGCGAAGTGCGACGGCCACCTCGGCCATGTCTTCGAGGGTGAGGGCTTCGACACCCCCACCGACAAGCGCTACTGCATCAACGGCGTCGGCTTGAAATTCGTCCCTGCGGCCGCCGCACCCGTGAAACCCGCCGAATAGCGCTTGATTTCCCCGCCACGCCCGCCCATACAAACAGCCCAGCGGCGGTTTGGCGGAATGGTAGACGCGCCCGACTCAAAATCGGGTTCCAAAAGAGTGTGGGTTCGAGTCCCACAGCCGCTACTTTCCCTTTCCCGACAGTCAGCATGGAACAAGCGCGGAGCATCGGCATCATCGCAGGCAACGGCTTCTATCCGGAGACCTTCGTCCGCGCCGCGCGCAAGGCAGAGCCGTCCTCGCGGCTTGTGGTTGTCGCTTTCGAAAACGAGACCCGCCCCGACCTCGAGCCTCAGGTCGATTCGCTCCAGTGGTTCCGCGTCGGACAACTTTCCAAACTCATCAAGTTTTTCCTGAAAGAGGGTGTGAAGGAGGCCGTGATGATCGGCCAGATCTCACCGGGCAATCTCTTCGAGCTCCGTCCTGATCTCCGCATCCTGATGATGCTCGCCCGCGTGAAAAAGCGCAACGCGGAGACCCTCTTCGGGGCCATCGCGGATGAGATGGCGAAGGATGGCATCACCCTGCTGCCCGCCACCACTTTCCTTGAGGATCACCTCCCGCCCGCCGGCCACGTCGCCGGACCGCCTGCGAAGCCGCGGACTTTGGAAGACTTGGAATACGGCTATGGCATCGCGAAGCAGACCTCCGCGCTCGATATCGGCCAGTCGGTCGTCGTCCGCCACGGCACGGTTCTCGCCGTGGAGGCGTTCGAGGGCACCAACGCCTGCATCCGCCGCGGCGGGGAACTCGGACGCAACAAGGAGGCCGTCCTCGTGAAAGTTTCCAAGCCCAACCAGGATTTCCGCTTCGATGTCCCGGTCATCGGCCCGCAAACCATCGAGACCTGCGCCGAAGCGGGCATCCTCGCCATCGGCATCGAGGCCGGAAAAACCCTGCTCCTCGAAAGGGACAAAGTGCTGACACTCTGCGCCCAACATAAGATTTCCGTCCACGGCTTGTAGCGGTGATCTTCGGTCTCCGAGCACCAAAAAAATCATCATGCATCCAGCCCTCCGCACTCCTCTCCGCTCTCTGCGCCTATGCGGCGGATTCCTGTTCCTCACCTCCCTCGCCAATGGCCAGGAACCCGTAAAAAACCTTCCCCCCGCCAGCCCGGAAGCCATCCGCGCCGCGATCACGCGCGGAGTTGATTTCCTCGTCGGCTACCAGAACAGGGACGGCTCGTGGGGCGGGCCGACACGGACGAAAGGCATCAACATCTACGCGCCCATCCCCGGCGCCCACCACGCCTTCCGCGCGGGCGCTTCCGGTCTTGCCCTTTCCGGCCTGATCGACTCCGGCGATGCCCGACCCGAGACCGCCGCCGCCATCGAAAAGGCCGCCGCGTGGGCGGAAAAGGAACTGCCTCATCTCCGCCGCGCCGAGCAGACCACCACTTACAACATCTGGGGACACGCCTACGGTCTCCGTGCCCTGATCCGACTCCATGAGCGCGAAACGGATCCCGCTAGGAAAGCCCGCTTCAAGGAACTCGCCCAACAGCAGGTCGATCTGGTGAACCGCTACGCCGATGTGAACGGCGGCTGGGGATACCTCGATCTCTTCGACAACATCAAGACGCAGAAACCGTCGGGCATCACCACCGCGTTCAGCTCCGCCACCGTCCTGCACGCCATGCAAGAGGGACGGAAAAAGCTCGGCCTCACGCTGGATGAAAAGGTCGTCACCGCCGCCTTGGATTCCATCAAGCGCCAGCAGACTCCCGACATGGCCTACACCTATTCCCACTCCCACATCCACCGCCCGCGCGCGGAAATCAACCGCCCGGCCGGCTCGCTCGCCCGTTCCCAAGCTTGCAACTCCGTCCTCCGCAACTTCGGTCGCGAGGGCATCACCGACGAGGTCATCACCGAATGGGCCGACCGTTTCCTCGCCCGCGAAGGCTTCCTATCCATCGCCCGCAAGCGTCCGCGCCCGCACGACATCCATTTCAAGATCTCCGGCTACTTTTACTACTATGGCGTGTATTATTTCACCGAGTCCGTCCGCCTGCTCCCCCCGGAAAAACAGAAACCCTATGCCGAACGCCTCGCCGCGCTGCTCATTTCCCGCCAGGAAAAGGACGGCTCATGGTGGGACTATCCGCTCTACGACTACCACCAACCCTACGGCACGGGCTACAGCCTGATGGCGTTGGCTTGGTGTGAATCGGTGATAAAAACGGCAGCCCCCCTCACACCGCCATCCTGAAGAACCGGATCGGCTCCTTCGCGGCCTTCGCGCGGCGGCTCCAGTCCTTTTCGGCGGCGAGCAGTTGTGGGATTTCCTCCGTTTCATCAAAGCAGAACCGCCTTGGCAGCTCGGTGTAGAGGGAGCGCGGGGGCTTTTTGCCACGGATGTTTTTCAGGTAAGCCCCGGTCGTTTCTGTATGGTAGTAGATGCGCCGCACGCCGATCTCAAACACGAGGAACCAGATCGCCGCGCTCAGCATCGCCTCCTGCCAATGCGCCCGTTCCTCGGAGAAATCCTTTTCCCAGCAATGGATCAGGCGAGCGGTGTCGAAGGTGCCGCCCCACATTTCAAACGTCCTTAAGTCCTTCTTTTTTGAATGATAGGCCGTATCGGCGATCCGTTGGAAATCACGCAGCAAATCCGTCTGGATCTCCTCGATGAGCGCCTCGCCCGTCTCAAGATCGAAGTCCAGCCGCGCCCAGGCCAGCGTCGGAAACTCTCCACTGCGTGCCGGATGGCAGTAGTTCCTGAATGGATCCAAGTCCTCCTCCGAGGTGTAGGTGGCGCGGAGTTTTTCCGTTTGCTCGCGGTTCAGGTTCATCTGCAGGACCAGGCTCGCGCCTTTTCGTGAGACCTGATCGTACTGCCAATACTTCCGGTCACCGCCCCACTGATCCAGCGACAGGCGGTAGCAGCGTTCCTCCGGGGAAAAGCGGTTTTCCGGCAGGGCTTCGGGCGCAAGCGTGCCTCCCGCGCAGGCTGCTAGGAAAGGCTTCACGGCGGGTTTCTCCAAAAGCTTGCGCGCGGGAGTCTGGCGAAGCTTGTGGATGCAGGGCTCACGACCGCTCAACATCCTCAGCAGCAGGAAGGCGTAATCATCTTTGGCATAACGGAAGAGGGTGCGCCCGGTCGGCAGGCATTCCATCACTTCCCGGGCAAATTCGGGCTTCATTAAAATTGGGTGGGGGAATCACCGCTTCCCCCGTTGCGGAAAGTTTCTTCAGACAAACGGGCGCGATCCATCGGATGGATGCGCGCAACAATCACCAGGGCTGACCCAAAGAGCCCGCCGAACTGGAGTGATTACGAATGGAAGAAGACCGACATAATGGATCGGGTTGGAACGCGGGAGTTCTGCTACCTCCCGCTATGGACATCAAGCACTAAATCCGGCGCCACCTTGCGTTCCGCACCACACCCGTCGTCTGCCATGTTGCCAGGCCGAAGGGGGCGCACTCGGAAATCGCCCCCTCGCGCAGGGACAGCTTTTTCCCTGCGGTATCGACATCGATCACTTTTTTCCGGTCGATCCATACCGAGATGTTTTCGCCCTTCGCGCGGACGCGGATCTTGTACCACACATCGGTTTCAAATTTCCCATAGGTTGTGGTCTCGTTATCCGAGGCGTCCTTGCCATCGATGGAGGAAATCCCCACCGTGCCGCCGCCCCAGCCACCAACCACCAGCGTGACGCATTCGTCCACGCTCCTGGCGGGAAAGGTCACGGCGCAGAAGAAATCCGTGCCATCGATTCGCTTGGCCATCAGCTCCAGTTCGAAGGGAGGTTTCGGCACCTCGCCCTTCCAGCGAACGGTCGTCAGAGTCTCGCCCCAGCCAATCCGCAGCGGCTCACCGGCATCAACCTGCCCACCACTGATCCCTTCCCACTCTCCGGCCAAGTCCATCCATTCTTCCTCCACTCCGCCGTATTCCCCGTCCTGCTTCCCGCAACCCACCACCGCGAATCCGCACAGAACCATCCATTCCCTCCGCTTCATGCTGCAATCCTAATCAGCTCTTCTTTCCAAATTGAAGTTTGAGTTTTGAATTTTGAAATTTAGCGTCGGGGCATGCTCTCCATCGAAAAACTCACCGGCTTCGCCGACGAAGCCTCCCGCGACATCGACAAGCAGATCCAGGCCACGAAAGAACTCGGCTGGGCCGCCATCTCCACCCGCATGATTGGCAACGCGAACATCCACGAAATGCCCGAGGAAGATTTCCAGGCAGCCGCCGACAAGCTCGACGCCGCAGGCATCACCGTCCCGGAGTTCGGTTCCGCGATCGGCAACTGGGGGAAAAAGATCTCCTCCGATTTCTCCATCACCCTCGCCGAGATCGACCGCGCCATCCCGCGCATGAAGCGACTCCGCACGCCCATGATCCGCATCATGTCCTACGCCCAGGAGCCGTGGGGCGCGGATCAGGACGAGCAGGAGCGCTTCCGCCGCCTGCGTGAGATCGTGAAACGCTTCGCCGACGAAGGCCTCACCGCCGTCCACGAAAACTGCATGAACTGGGGCGGCTTCTCCGCCGAGCATTCCCTGCGCCTCGTCGAGGAAGTCCCCGGCCTGAAGCTCGTCTTTGATACGGGAAACCCCGTATTTCAGCTCGACCGCTCGAAGCCCGAGCCTTTCCCATGGCAAGACCCGATGGAGTTCTGGCTCAAGGTGAAAGAGCACACCGCCCACATCCACATCAAGGACTGCATCAATCCCGTCTCCGCCGACGTGGAGCCCGAATACACCATGCCCGGCCTCGGCCAAGCGAAGCTCCGCGAAATTCTAACAGACGCTCACCAGTCCGGCTACAAGGGCTGGATCGCCATCGAGCCGCACGTCGCCACCGTCTTCCACGCACCCGATCCCTCCGCCGTCGATTGGGACCAATGCTACTCTTCCTACGTCGAATACGGCCGACAATTCGTCCGCCTCATCGCGACGCTGTAGGTGTAGCGCGTTCTTGCGCATCATTTCCGAGGCGCTATTATACCTGCATGAGCGTTGAGGATTTACTTAAACGGATCACCATTTCTCCGGAAATCTGCCATGGGAAACCTTGCGTCCGCGGTCTGCGCTACCCCGTCGAGTTTCTCCTCGAACTTCTCAGCGGTGACTCCACCGAATCGGAAATCCTGGGCGATTACCCCGATCTCGAACAGGCCGACCTCAAGGCCGCCCAGGCCTACGCCGCCCGCCTCTCCCGCGTGAAACACTTCGAGCCGCTGCCCGCCGCATGAACTTCATCGTCGATGCGCAGCTCCCGCGCTTACTCGCCGTGAGACTGCGCGAACTCGGACATCAGGCCAGCCACACGCTCGATCTGGAAGAGGGTAACCGCACTTCCGACGAAACCATTTCCAATCTCGCGGCTCGTAGCAGTGCCGCCGTGATCACCAAAGACCGTGATTTCCTCGATTCACACCTCCTCGCCGGCAGCCCGTCGCGACTGCTCATGGTGACCACCGGAAACCTGCCAAACCGTGAGCTGCTCACTCTCTTCGAAAACCACATTTCCCTCATCGTGGGAGCTTTTGATCAGGCGGACTGGGTGGAGATCAACGCAGGGGGACTGATCATTCATTCCTAAGTGGTCACCACCACCCCGCTGATCTCCCCGGAAACACAAGCCCCCGGCCACACCACGCAGTCCGTCACCCTCGCCCCCGGCGCGATCATCGCACCTTTCCCGATCACGCTCCTTTCGATCACCGCCCCCTCGCCGATGACCGCCTCGGGATGGATCGGTTCCTGGAGTTTCAGCTCCCGGTGCGCGGCGAGGTAGCTATCCACATCGCCTAGATCCATCCACTCGCCTTCATCGAGGATGACCGCGCCGATTTTCCCTTCCCGGACCAGTTCCTGGAAAGCGGGGATCACCGCGATGACCTCGCCCGCCGGGATGCGTTTCAGGAAACTACGGTTCACGCAGTAGATGCCGGTGAACACATGCGTCCCCGGCAAGCCGCGCACCTCGCTGCGCACATCTTCCACACGGCCATTCTCACCGAGTGAAATCCGCTTCTCCCCGCCCGCCGACCTCACCGCCAGCGTCACCTCGTCGCCGCTGAGTTCATGCGCCTCCACGAGATTCCGCAGATCCATGGAGGAGAAAATGTCGCCGTTGTGGATCAGCAAGCTGCCGTCCCCGATCCAATCCCCGATGTTCTTTAGCCCGCCTCCCGTTTCCAGCAGCACCGGCTCGTGGAAAAACGCCATGTCCCTTCCCGCCCCGAATCCCACCCATTTATCCGGCAGATGATGCGTGTTCACCGCAAATCTTTTGCACCCCGCCGCCTCGCAGGCCTCAACGGCCCACATCGCCAGCGGCTTGTGGAACAGCGGCACCAGCGGCTTGGGAAAAAAATCCGTCAACGGCCTCAGCCGGGTTCCCAGCCCGGCTCCCAGAATAAATGCCTGCGTGATCATCTGCTCACGGGGCTTTCCAATCCGGGAACTCGGTGGCGAGTTTCGATGCGAATTTGGCGGCTTCGGCGGTGTTGCCCTGTTTTTCCAGAACCTGAATGTATTTGTGGATCGCGAGGGGCTTGAGGTCGGCGTCGTCGTGGAAGTTGATGACGTAGAGGTAGTCGGCGGCGGCCTGGCCGAGGTTGTTTTCCTCGATGTAGAGGTTTCCGGAAACGATGCGGAGGTAGGCAGAGGTGCGGCCTTGGGGGCGAAGGGCGAGGGCTTCGTCGGCGGCTTTGCGGGATTCCGCGTGGCGCTTGAGGCCGTAGAGGGCGCGGGCGCGGTCGAGGAGGGCGTCGGCTTTCCATGCGGGGTTGTCCTCTACGTCGAGGAGGTTGGCGACGGCGGGGAGGGCTTCGGTGAATTTGCCGGTTTCGATGTAGGCTTTGGCGAGGTAGCGCCAGACTTCCTTCTGGGTGGCACGGGGTTCGTCGGGGTTGGCGACGATTTCGAGGAAACGGGCGGCGGCTTCATAGTCCCCGGCGTTGTAGGCCTGCATGCCGGCCCACTGGACGGCTTGCTGCGGGACGTCGTCGATGTATTTCCCGGCGATGGCGAGGTCGATCTCCTCAGCGAGGCTCTTCGGATCCTGGGCGGCGAAGTGGGAGAGGGCGAGGAGGAGGCCGGCGTGCTTGGCGTAGGCTTCGGCGCGGAGTTCGCGGGCGGTGTTGAGGTAAGGGGCGGATTCCTTGGGTTGGTTCGTTTTCACCATGCCCCAGCCGATCCAGTAGTTCGCCTCGGCCTTGAGGTTGTCGGTGAGGTCATCGACTTTTTCAAGCAGGCCTTTGTAGCGGACGAGCATGTTCTCGATGTTGCCTTCCTTGCGGCGGGCGCGGGCGGACTCCAGCCAGGCGAGGGCGACGAGGTCGCCGGGCGCGGCGGTGTCGGTGGTGAGGCGGTCGAAGTCGGCAACGGCCTTGGCGGTCTCGCCGGTCTCGGCGTAGGCCTTGGCGCGTTTGACGAGAGCGGGGTGGATGCGCTTGTCGTCCGGGTATTTCGCGAGGAAATCGGTAAGGGAGCGGATGGCTCCTTGGGCGTCTCCCGCTTCGGCGAGGCACCAGCCGCGCTGGTAGAGGAAGCCGGGGCGGTTCGTGTCGCTGAGGCGGGCGGGGTCGATTTTCGAATACGTTTTCGCGGCCTCGGCGGTTTTGTTCTCGGCGAAAAGAGTCTCGGCTTTCATCAGCATCGCGGTGTGGATGCGGGTGTCGTCGGGGTGGAGTTTTCCGTAGATCTGGAGGAACGCATCGACCTGGTCGACGACGTGTTTCCCCTCGATCTGGAAGAAGCAGTTGAGGCGGTAGTAGGATGCCTGGAAGGCGAGGTCGTTCTCGGGTTTGACGAGGCGTTCGACCTCGCGGAAGAGCTCGCTGGCCTCGGCGGGGCGTTTGAGTTTCATCATGGCGCGGGCGGCGATCATCAGGCGGAAAGCCTCCTTTTCACCCTCGGCCTTGAGCGTGCTTTTGCGGAAGATATCCAGAACGGTTTCGTATTCCTTTTTTGCGAAATGGTTCTCCATCAGCGCGGTCTGGGCGTCGGGGCGGAATGGCTCCATGCCGGGGCTATCGAGGATAAAGCGGAGGTATTTTTCCGCCATGGCTGTCTCTCCAAGCTTGGTGGCGGCGATGCCAGCGTGGAGGGCGGCATCGCCCCGCTGTTTCGGCACGGCGGTGGAATCGGCAACGGCGCGGAAGAGGTCGAGCGCTTCGATGAGCTTGCCGGACTTGAGGGAAAGCTTGCCGACTTCGGTCTGAGCCTGGGCTTTGAAAACGGCTCCCTCGGGATCAGTGATGACGCGGTTGTATGCGGTGATGGCTTCGCGGTCGCGGGCGAGGAGGCGGTAGCAATTGCCAGCAAAGAGGTTGCCCTTGGGTCTGTCGCCAGGCTTGGAGGCACTTGCCGCAAAACGTTCGAAGAGTGGGGCGGCGAAGGCATATTCGCCTTTGTTGTAATGATCCGCGGCGAGGGTGTAGGCGGCGGCGGCGGCGTATTTTCCCTGGCCATAGCGGTTCAGGAGGGTGCTGAAGCAGCGCTTTGCGTCATCGAGGAGTCCTGCCTGGTAAAAGCTGCTGCCGAGATACCACCATGCGGCCTCGGTGTTGGCGTGGTTGGGAAACTGGTTGATGTATTCGGAGAAAATATCCGCCGAGCGGAGATAGAGGTCGCGGCGCGTCTCGAAATCGACGCTGGCCTGTGCGGTGTCGAAGAGGTTTTTTCCACGAGCGAAGAAGTCGTTCCCGGCATCGGCGCGGAGATCCTCGGCGACAACACCGGCACGGGGCGGTTGCTGCGCGTGGGCGGGCAGGGCGAGGGTGAGGAAAAGGAGCGGGAAAGCTTTCAAGGTGCCGGGAGTTTCGGGACGGATATGAAATTTGCCAAGGGAATCAATCAGCGGGCGCGGGGCGTTGTGTGGCGAAGGAAATGTTCCAGATACCCGCCTTTTGGCAGGTGTCGATGACCTCGACGATGCGCTGGTAGGCGACACCGCCGTCACCGCGGATACGGACAGGCTGGTTCTCGTATTGGGCGGCGATGGAGGCGAGTTTTTCCAATAACGCGGGAAGATCAACCGCGCCACCTTCGACCTTGATTGAGCCGTCGGCGAGGATGTTGATCACGATCTCGCCCTTCTGCCGGTCGGGATCAGCACCTTCATGGGCGGTGGGTACGGAGACGGAAAGCTCGGTTTCCGATTTCGTGAATTGCCAGGTGACGATGAAAAAGATGAGGAGCAGGAACACGATGTCGATCATCGGCGCCAACTGCATCTGGGCGGGTTCCGGTTGCCTGCTGGAGAATTTCATCGGGTATGATCCTAGATTCCGTGGAGATCGGGGCGGTCGCCGCCTAGCGGTGATGGAACCGGCATCGCGTAATCCTCACGGACGCGTCGAGCCGGAGAGTAGGACTCGCGCTCGCCGGGCAGTTGGTGCTCGACCTGGGTGTGGAGCAGAGCCATGAGATGCGTCGCGGCTGCTTCCAGCTCGGCGATGTATTTCTGGACCCGACCGCGGAAAAACGAGTAGAAAACCAGCGCCGGGATGCCGATGATCAGGCCGGCCGCGGTGGTGATGAGCGCTTCGGAAACGCCTTCCGCGAGACCCATCTGGCGCACGCCCTGGACATCGCCGCCGGAGATCTGCATGAACGATTTGATCATGCCGAGCACGGTGCCTAGCAGGCCGACCATGGGAGCGATGGAGCCGATGTCAGCGAGGTAGGTGATACGGGAGCTGAGCAGTCCGGCCTGGCGGGAACCCTCCGCCTCGGCCACTTCGCGGACTTCGCCGAAGGAGGCGCTGGGGTATTTTGTAAAGAAATCGAGAGTCTTCTGAGTAACCCGTGCCATGGATTCGTTCTGGCGGTGGCAGAAGGCGATGAGGCCGAGGTAGTCGCGCTTGCGGATCATCGCCTCGGCGGCATTCATGAAGCGGTCGCTGACCACGGCGTTGCGGCGGATGGTAAGCAGATAAAGCAAGATAAGGACAACGCCCACCACCGAGATCAGTGCGAGGGGATACATCATCACCCCGCCCGCCGCGACGATTTCCAGGAAATTGGTTTCCTTGACGGGAGCGGCCGCCTCGGCGGTTTCCTGCGCGGAGGCGGTGAGGACGCCGCACAACAGCACGGCGATGGGGAAGGTGAAGCGCTTCATCGGTTGGGCGGACTTTAGCCCCATGCCCTGTCATTGCAAGCTCCGCATGTCCTTCCATCCGGGATGCGAAAAGCGGGGGGAACCCGAAGGCTCCCCCCGCCGTGTGCGGCCAACTCATTCCACGTTGACCTCGATGTGTTTCGGCTTTTTCTCCTCGCTCTTCGGCAGGCTGACGCGCAGCGCGCCGTCCTTGAAGGTGGCGGTCACGCGGTTGCCGTCCGCATCGTCGGGGAGGGAAAAACTCCTAACGAAGCTGCCATAGCTGCGCTCGATGCGATGGACTTTCTTGTCCTTGTGCACCTCCTCGCGCTTCCGCTCGCCGCGGATGATCAGGCTGCCGTTTTCCACGACGACCTTCACGTCCTCCTTGGCGACCTGCGGCAGATCCGCAGTGATGAGGTATTCCTTGTCGTCCTCCGTGATATCCACGGCGGGCGACCAGTCCGACAGAGTCAGAAGGGAGTTCCCCTCCTGATCCGACTGCGCGGGCGTCAGGCGCATCGCGCGCAAAACACGATCCTGAAGTCTCTCAAGTTCGTGATAGGGATTCCATGTGGCGATTGTGTTCATAGTATTTAGGGGGCGGAGGGTTGATGGGTTCCGCCCGGCCATCCCTACGCAAACCGCGCGCCACCGCCGTAATCCCTTGTAAAACAAGGCTTCCCGCGCTCGATGTTGTGGATTTTCGGGAAAAATTGTCGCGGAATTCGGTCAGGTTTTCCAATGCCATCGCGAAAATTTGACACAGCGGGCGGATGGAGCGGAGCATCTTCCTTGAGCTTTGGATTTTGAAATTTAGGGTTTCGCCATGCGAACGCTGATCAAGCACGTCCTGGCCCGCAAAGAGGGAACCGATTCGTTGGAGGTCGCCGGTTGGGTGAGGACCCGGCGAGACTCGAAAGGCTTCTCATTCATTGAACTGAATGACGGCTCTTGTCTCGGAAATTTACAGATCGTGGCGGACGCGGGGATTCCGGGATACGGGGACATCCACAGCATGACCACCGGGGCGTCCGTTTCCGTTTCGGGGAAACTGGTGCCCTCGCCGGCGCAGGGGCAGGACTGGGAAATGCAGGCTTCTTCGATCAAGCTCCTCGGCATCGCGCCCGAGGATTATCCGCTCCAGAAAAAAGGCCACACGCCGGAGTTCCTGCGTTCGATCGCCCACCTCCGCCCGCGCACGAACCTCTACGGCGCGACCTTCCGGCTCCGCTCCCGCATGTCCCACGCGATCCACCGCTTTTTCCAGGAACGCGATTTCGTCCATGTCCACACGCCCATCATCACCGCCAGCGATTGCGAGGGCGCGGGGGAGATGTTCCGGGTCACCACCTTGCCTGACGACAAGATCGCGAAGGACGCCGAAGACTTTTTCGGCAAGCGCGCCTACCTCACCGTGTCCGGCCAGCTCGAGGGCGAGACCTTCGCCTGCGCCCTTTCCAACATCTACACCTTCGGCCCCACCTTTCGCGCAGAAAATTCCAACACCTCCCGCCACGCCGCCGAGTTCTGGATGGTCGAGCCGGAAATGGCCTTCTGCGACCTCGCGGGCGACATGGATTGCGCGGAGGAAATGATCAAATTCCTCGTTGCCGAAGCCCTCGCCGATCCCGACCTCGCGATCTTCGAGAAATTCGTCGACAAAACCCTCCGCGACCGCCTGCAACACGTCGTGGAGAAGCCGTTCCAGCGCATTTCGTACACGGATGCGGTGAAGCTGTTGGAGGCGTCCGGGAAAGCTTTCCAATACCCCGTGGCCTACGGCCTGAACCTCCAGTCCGAGCACGAGCGCTGGCTCACGGAGGAGTATTTCAAGCAGCCGACCACCGTTTTCAATTACCCCAAGGAGATCAAACCCTTTTACATGCGCCTCAACGACGACGGCCAGACTGTCACCGCGATGGATCTGCTCGTCCCCGGCATCGGCGAAATCATCGGCGGCTCCCAGCGTGAGGAGCGCTATGATGTGCTGCTGGAAAATTTCAAACATCACGGCATCGATCCCGAGGCCTACGGCTGGTACGCGGATCTGCGGAAATACGGCACGGTGCCTCACGCGGGCTTCGGCCTCGGCTTCGAGCGCCTGCTGATGTTCGTCACCGGCACGCACAACATCCGCGACGTGATCCCCTTCCCCCGCACGCCGGGGCATTGCGAGTTTTGAGAGAGGAAAATTTAATTGCTGACGCATACAAATAATGATCCGGGCTGTTCTCGATACAAATGTCTTACTCGCAGCCTTGCGCTCGCGGAATGGCGCTTCTTTTGAAATCCTCTCCCGTTTCGCCAACGACCGGTTTGTAATGGTCATCGGAAACACCGTGCTCTCCGAGTATGACGAAGTGCTCAAACGAGAATGCCCGGGATTCGGAATCCCGCTGGAGACCGTTGACCGCTATCTCGATGCCATATGCGCGCGCGCCAGCGTCTTCCAAACCACCGCGTTCTGGAAACCGGCGCTTCCCGACCCTGACGATGAAGCCTTCGCCCAGCTTGCCTTGGAAGCGAAAGTGGGTTATCTGGTCACCCACAACCAACGTCATTTTCCTCCCGACCGCCTTCCGGGCTTGAAAATCATTACGCCCAAGGAATTCCTCCTCATCCTTCAATCCGCAAAACCATGATCGTCCAAGCCACCATTCCCGATTATCTCATGCGCCAGGCCGCTGAAGTGGCCGAGCGCGAGAACACCACCGTCGATTCCATCATCTCCATCGCCCTTTCCTCCCAGGTGACCGCATGGCAGGTGCGCGATACCGTCGAGCAACGCGCCAAGCGGGGCGCGTCTTCTGATCTGGCAGCCATCCTCGCCGAGGTGCCGGATGTCCCGCCTGTTCCGGGCGATGAGAGATAGGGAGCATTGTGAGGCCACATTGCGCCTTGCCCGCGTCCCTTCTGCCGTGCGATATACCGCTTATGAATGAGATCATCTTTGAAGTGCGTGAGGATGAAGGGGACGGCGGCTTTGTGGCCACCGCGCTAGGGCACGCCATCGCAACCCAGGGCGAAACCGTCGAGGAGTTGCGGGAGATGGTGCGCGACGCGGTGCATTGTCATTTCAGTGACGGAGTGCCGGGGCCGATGCCGAAGATCATCCGCCTGCACTTCGTCCGCGATGAAGCGCTGGCGGTATGAAAATTCCCCGCGACATCGACGCATCCGACCTCATCCGTGCCCTGGGGATTCTCGGTTACGAGTCGGTGCGCCAATGCGGTTCCCATATCCGTCTGACGACCACCGTGGGCGGAACCCATCATGTGACGGTTCCAAATCAACGACCTTTGAAAACCGGCACCTGCTCGGCGGCGTCTTGTAACCCGTGGCCACACACCATAAGCTCACCGTCGAGGAATTGCTTGCCAAGCTGGAGCTGTAAACCAGCAGGCATCTCCAGAAATGTTGAAATGCGAAACCTGACCATACCGAATGATCGCAATCGCCCAATTGATTGACACGGCCAGCCAAAGCACTGCCGGTTATCTGGCTTTGCTCACCCAAGACGGCAAGGGAGTAGCGAGATATTCCGCATCAAATGTCAGGCAGTCGCCGAAGAATGTTGCCTTGATTGGTAATCAGTCATGGCCAGTCATCCTTTGCGAACTGCCGAAGCACGAAAATTTCCCTCCGGATTCTGGTGCGATCTTCGTTTCTTGCAGCCATCCGGGCAAACAGATCGGTGCGCAGGTTCTTGACTATGACCGTCGTACGGGCAGAACAGAAATCGCAGTTGAGGAGATGCCGTCCGGCAAAGAAGGGGAACTCGTGATCGACTTCAAATGGCTTATTAAACGTTGCCTGGATTGGTTGACGAAGAATGGTACCAATATCTCCAACCCGTTTTTGTTGCCGACCTGTCATTCTGTTCACTTCCGGTCTGCTGTCAGTCATGTATCTCTGAGCCGTGAGCAGTCCGATGCAAAACAATCGCTTCTCTCAAATCCGGTTGGTTACGTTTGGGGGCCGCCGGGAACAGGCAAAACGCGTCATGTTCTCGCAGAAACAGTCGCCAGCTTGATCGGTGCTGGAAAACGTGTGCTTGTTACCGCGCCCACCAATCTGGCGGTTGACAATGCACTCGACGCGGTTCTCAGACTGTCATGTGTGCAGGATCATCAGATACTGAGGCTGGGCATTCCATCACCGGATTTCACCATAAACTGGCCCGACTGCTGTGAAGAAAAAGCACGGCAAGGCAAGCTTAACGAGTTGGAGGCGCATGCGCTGCGGATAGCCAAACTCATGGATTCACGGAAAAGGAGCGAGGAGTTGGGTGGGCTGGTTCGCGAACAAAAAGAAATCGCCGACTTGTTGTCCAAACTTGTGTGTGATTCGGACGAAGCCTGTTTGGTAATGAATCGCCAGATCAACGAGGTGGAGAATCGACTTTTTGACGCAACAGATGCCTGTCGTCGAACTGAGCAGGAAATCGAAGAAAAACGAACCGCTCTCACATCCCTGAAACTGGATGAACTGAGAAATGGGATCGCCGCGCTTGAAGACGACCAAATGAATTTGGTCGCTGAAAGGCAGTCGCTGGACAAGCAACTTGGGAAAATCGGCTGGCTTGAACGCATGTTCACGAAGAAACGTGGGGCGTTGGAACGTCGGAGAAATGAGATTGATAGTCGCATTGTGGACGTAGAAGGCACCTTGAAAAGCCAGCGTCAACGATTAGGAATTTGGGAATCCCAAGGGGCTAAGCTCCAATCGGAAATCGCAATGCTGGAGCCCGAGTTACTTTCATTCTTAAAGATAATTCAAGAAAGTGAGCTGACCCGGAATCATTTGGTCAACGAGCTTCACCAGTTGGTCGAAAGACAAAACATCGCAAGAACCGAATCGGAAGAAGCGGATCGGAAGCTGCAACAGTTGCTCAAGGAACAGGAAGAGTTGATTTCCTTTGGTGAGTTGCCTGACGAATCCGCAATTGCAGCATTAGGTGAAGAGTTGATCGCAGTCCGCGCGAAGATGGCAAAAATCACGCAGGATCTATCACAAAAGTTGGCACTTGGAATGACGCTCGACGGATTCATTGGATTGACGATGAATCAAGCTCTTCACTTCGATCACATCATCGTGGACGAAGCGGGGTATGCGCCGCTGGCAAAAGTCTTGCCGCTGCTTATTCAAAGTTGTCCGATATCCTTGCTCGGAGACCATCGGCAGCTTCCCCCGATTTATTTGGGTAAGAAGGATGTTCTGTCCGAGTCTTATTGGGGCGTCTCAGCACTATATCTTGAGGAGGCTTTTCAATCCGGAATCGGTGATGACCCGCAGCAGATGGTTATCTGCGCGCAAAAGGATCCGAGATTCCAGAAGATGCACCGGAATCAACTAACTATATCATATCGTTTCGGCTCTGAGCTTTCGGATTTGTTGGATCGGCATTTTTACCAAATAGGGCTACGGAGTCACGGCTCTAATGGAACTGACATCCGCTCAAGAGATTGTCCACAGAAAGGGCTATTTATATCACCATCCCAGAATAAACGAGAGAACCCAGCGGAGGCGGAGGGTGTGATGAAAGCGGTGAAGAGTTGGGTGGAATGGCCAGATGCCGACAAAGGGACACTGGCTATCCTTACACCCTACAAGAACCAAGTCCGGTTGATCCGAGATTCTCTGAAGGGCTTGAAGAAATCCAACGATGTACAGACCTGGAACGCCAGGGAGTGGGAAGATTTCGGAAAGATTGAGGTGATGACAGTCGCTCGATCACAAGGTAGGGAATGGGACACGGTTTTCTTCAGCGCCTCCGACACAGGACGACTTGCAGGGAACAACCCATTCTTGGCCGACACTTCATGCCCCGAGGGCAAGCTCGTCGTGAACACCGCCATCAGTCGCTCTAAGAAATACCTCCGATTCTTTTTCGACCGGCAATATTGGAAAAATCGTGCGGTGCCGAGTCTGTTGACGGATGTTGCTCAATGACATTCACGAGGGGCGAAATATCATAAGAAAAACTTGTGCGGATGTTCCACCCGGATCTCCACGAGAACGATCCGGAAAAGCGCAAGACCTACGAACTCCTCACGCAGGCGATCAACGAAGCCCGCGACCGGGGAGATATTGGATTGCTGGAGCGCATCGTCAAAGATCCGCAGGCGTTCATTCTGGAACAAGGCTGGGTCAGCGTTTCCTTTGATCCCGAGCGCGGACTCAAGGAACTGCGTTCTCTTTACGAACACCTTCAGGCGAGCATTCTGGAGATGATCGAAACACTGGACGAGCTTCGCGCCAGCCCGGAGATGGAAATCTTCCGGGAAGTGGAGCGGGACGATCAAGCCATCGAGCGCATCGCCGCCGTGCAGCGGGAGGAACTGGAACGGGAGATCGCCGGATTGCAGGCCGAGGCCGAGCGGGTGGCAGAGGAAGCGAGAGAACTTGCGGGTGAGGTGCCGTTTTAGCGGAAGATGCCGCGCGAGCGCCTGCTGATGTTCGTCACCGGCACCCCAAACATCCGCGACGTGATCCCCTTCCCCCGCACGCCGGTGGAGCGTCCCCCGCAAAAGTTGGACAGGGAATAAGCCCGATCTGAACCTTCGCTGCCGAATTCCCGGATGGCCAAAACCTTGCGGGCGTGGTCAAGCTGACGTCAGCTTGCCGGGGTTCGGGGCGGGTAGCCCCGGGTCGTGCAACAGCCGGAATGGAGGTCTCCAATGAATGACGAATCCGACGAAATCAAACGCTGGACCGCGCGCCGCAAGGCCGCTGCGGTGATGGACATCATCAAGGGCA
>JBJONG010000044.1:0-26165 GCA_046051965.1 Verrucomicrobiota bacterium | reverse complement strand
CACCGCCACCGACCTCAACGTCGAGCAACTGCTCCTCTCCAAGGTCATCATCCTCGTCGGCGATGCCGTCACGACCCTCGCCCAACGCACCGCCTGATTTCCCCACACACCTACGACCATGAAAGACATCTACCAGGTCATCAAAAACGTCCGCCTCAGCGAAAAAGCATCCCTCCTTCAGGAACGGAACAACGAGGTCGTCCTTGAGGTCGATCCCGCCGCAAACAAGATCGAGATCAAGCAGGCCGTCGAAACCATCTTCGACAAGAAGGTAGTGGCGGTGCGCACCGCGAACTACGACGGAAAACTCCGCCGCAAGCGCCGCGCAGACCAAGGCCGCACCGCCCGATTCAAGAAAGCGGTCGTCCGCCTGGCCGACGGCCAATCCATCGACCTCATCTAAGCAACAGGCCGAACCGCCCACCCGGCGGGATGCCACCAGCCAACATTCAACGCAAGCGAGTCATGCCACTTAAAACTTTCAAGCCCAACACGCCTTCCGAACGCTACAAGGAGCTCCCGTCCTTCGACGAGATCACCAAGAGCAAGCCGGAGAAGTCCCTGCTCACCCCGCTCAAGCGCTCGGGTGGCCGGAACAATACCGGTCGCATCACCACCCGCCACATTGGTGGTGGCCATAAGCGTCACTACCGCCTGGTCGATTTCAAACGCAACAAGCGCGATATCGAAGCAACTGTTGTCGGTATCGAATATGATCCGAACCGCACCTGCCGGATCGCCCTCATCCAATACAAGGACGGAGCAAAATCCTACATCCTCGCACCCGCCGGTCTCACCGACGGAGCGAAAATTGTAGCCGGTGAAAATGTCGCGCCCAAGGTCGGCAACGCGATGCCTCTCGGGAAAGTCCCGCTCGGCACGGAAATCCACAACATTGAGCTACTTCCCGGCGGCGGCGGCAAGGTCGCCCGTTCGGCCGGTCAGAGCGCCGTGCTTTCCAACCGCGACGGCGGCTGGGCTCTTGTGAAAATGCGCTCGGGTGAAATTCGCCGCTTCCACGAAGGCTGCTACTGCACCATCGGTGTCGTCGGTAACCGCGACCACATGAACGAGATCTCCGGAAAAGCCGGGCGTTCCCGCTGGCAAGGCATCCGCCCGACCGTCCGCGGCATGTGCATGAACCCCGTCGATCACCCGAACGGTGGTGGCGAAGGCAAGTCGAAATCCGGTGGTGGCCGCCAGCACCTTCTTTCCCCATGGGGTCACGCCAAGGGTCAGAAGACACGCAAGCGGAAAAAGACCACCAGCGTGTTCATCGTTGAGTCGCGCCACGACAACAAGAAGAAGTAATCCTTTCCCGAACCCTTAATCCACCATCCTATGCCACGCTCCCTCAAGAAAGGCCCGTTCGTCGATCAGAAGCTGCTCGCCAAGATCGATGCCGTCGCCGAAGCCGGATCCGACCGCAAGCCCATCAAGACATGGTCACGTAAGTCAATGATCACCCCGGACTTCGTCAGCCACAACTTCTCCGTACACAACGGCAAGACCTTCGTTCCCGTGTATGTCACGGAAAACATGGTCGGCCACAAGCTCGGCGAGTTCGCGCCGACCCGTATTTTCCGCGCCCACGGCGGTATCGGTAAGAAGTAATTCCTGATCCTGATTATCCCGACCATGCCCTTGACCTTCCATACACATGCTATCGCCGCTGCCTTCGGGCTGCTGGGATTGGCTGTGCCGTGCGTCGGTCAGGACAACGCCGCGAAGCTTCAGGATCTTGTGATCGAACTGCGGGAACAGAACCGCGCACTCGAAATCGCCCTCGTTGAGGCCAATAAGGCTGAGAAAGCTTCCACCGACCAGCTCAATCAAGTGCGCGAGCGCTTGGAAGCACTCGGTAAGAACCTTCTCGACGGGGGTGACGACCGCCTCATACAGGCCGCGTCCGATCTTGAACTTGCCAACGAACGCATTACCCAACTGGAATCCGCCGCCAATCGTCTTTCCGCTTCCGTTTCGGATTATCTCCGCACCGCAGTGGTTTCCGATCCAGATGCCCGTGTCCGTGTCGAAACTGCGATGAGAGAGCTTGACTCGATCAGCGGACTCCGCCAGAAACCGCGTCCCGACATTCGCACCGGCGATCTCCAGCGGGCGCAGATCGTCAGCCTCGATCAGGAAAGTGGCATGCTTGTCCTGAATCTCGGCGAATCACAAGGTGCAAGTATCGGGATGACATTCCGCCTCATGCGCGGCCAGCAATCCTACGGCAAAGCCATCCTCGCGGATGTTCGCCAAGGGGTTTCCGGGGCGTTTGTCGAACAGATCGATTCCAAGGATAACACACCACGCCTCGGCGATACCGCCGTCCTGCTCACACAAAACTAATTTCCGCCAAACCTCACCAAACCGCCGACCATGGAAGTCACCAGCACCACCAAATTTGTCCGTCTCTCGCCCAAGAAAGCGCGTGACGTCGCCCGCGAAATTCAGGGTCTCCCTGTTTCCACCGCCCTCGATATCCTAACCTTCACCCCGAAGAAGGCTGCCATGTTGATCGGCAAGACGCTCAAGACCGCCATCGCCGACGCGGAGAACAACTTCTCGCTCGATACCGGCACGCTCACCATCAAGGAAGCCGTCATCGGCGCAGGCCCGACGCTTCGCCGCCACATGCCGCGCGCCAAGGGTTCGGCCGGTGCCATTCTCAAGCGCTCCTCACACATCTCCATCACTCTTGTCGGCGCAGCTCCTGAAAAGAAGAAGCGCGCCCCCAAGAAGGCAGCCGCGAAAGCCGATACCGCTCCCGCCGCTGAAGAAGCCACCGCCTAACCCCTCCGAAACACTCTCCACCTAACAACATGGGCCAAAAAGTAAATCCGATCGCCTTCCGCCTCGCCGTCAACAAGGACTGGCGCTCCAAATGGTATGCCAGCGGCAAGGACTACACCAAGAAACTCCACGAGGATCTTGCCATCCGCGCCTACTTCAAGCAGAAGCTTCAGAACGCCGGCCTCGCCCGTGTTGTCATCGAGCGTGCATGGAACAGCGTCCGCATCACCCTCCATTCCTCCCGCCCAGGCCTCATCATCGGTCGCCAAGGTAAGGAAATCGAGGTCATGACCGCCGACATCAGCAAGATCTGCAAGGATTCCCAGGTGAAACTCGACATCCTCGAGATCCGCAAGCCGGAGCTCGACGCACAACTTGTCGCCGAGCAGATCGCCGTCCAGCTCGAGCGCCGGATTTCCTTCCGCCGCGCCATGAAACGCTCCCTGCAGACCGCCATGGAATTCGGTGCCGAAGGTATCCGTGTCCGTTGCGCAGGCCGCCTCGGCGGTGCCGACATCGCCCGCTCCGAGAGCTACCGCGAAGGCAAAGTGCCGCTCCAGACCCTCCGCGTTCCACTCGACTACGGTTTTGCAGAAGCCCGCACCGTTTACGGGATCATCGGCGTGAAATGCTGGGTCAACAAAAAGGACGACGACGGCAAACCCGGCCCCGACCGCGGCAATCGCAACGAACGTGGTGATCGCGGAGACCGTGGCAACCGCGGAGGCGGAGACCGTCGCCAAGGTGGCGGAGACCGCCGCCCCGACAACCGCCCTCAAGGTGGCGCACCGGCTCCCACCGCCTGATCTGAACGCTCACTATCGCCTTTCTAACACAACCATTTTCACAAGGAGAAATAAGCCATGCCTTTGATGCCCAAACGTACCAAGTTCCGCAAGAGCCACCGCGGATCGCGCGCCGGGAACGCCCAGCGCGGAACCACCGTCGCCTTCGGTGACTTCGGCCTGCAAACCCTCGAGCGCGCCTGGATGACCACCCGCCAGATCGAGGCCTGCCGTGTCGCGATCAACCGCTCCCTCAAACGGAAGGGCAAGGTCTTCATCCGGATCTTCCCGCACAAATCCATCACCCGCCGCCCCCCCGAAACCCGGATGGGTAAAGGTAAGGGAGCCGTGGACACATGGGTGGCCGTCATCCGCCCCGGCAACATGCTTTTCGAAGTCGCCGGTGTCCCCGAATCCGCCGCCAAAGAGGCGATGCGCCTCGCTTCCTATAAGCTTGGCTTCCGCACACGCCTTGTGACCCGCAACCCGCACCAATAACACTCACCACGTAACGACCATGGCCGCCACCAAAGCCAAAGACATCCGCGAACTCTCCGCCGACGAGCGCACCAAGCGCCTCCGCGACCTCAAACAGGAATCCATGAACCTGCGCCTGCAGCGTTCCGCAGGGACTCTCGAAAACCCGGCTCGCTTCAAGCAAGTGCGCAGAGAGATCGCACAAATCCTCACCATCACCAACGAAAAGGCCTGAGCCATTCAGGGTCGCTTAGCGGCGGCCCGCATCCCAACGATCCACCATCATGAGCGAATCATCCCAGGAAGCCGCAACGGCCGCCACCAGCAACCGCAAGACCCGCGTCGGCGTTGTCGTCTCCAACAAAATGGAGAAGACCATTGTCGTCGAGCACGTCGCCCGCGTTCCCCATCCCAAGTTCAACAAGATCGTCAAGCGCTCGAAGAAATACTACGTGCATGACGAGAAGGGCGAAGCAACCATCGGTGACCGCGTCCGCATCATCGAGACCAAGCCGCTCTCCAAGCTCAAGCGCTGGGCTCTCGCCGAGATCCTCTCCCACTAACTGAAATCCCGAATTTCGAATTCCCAAATCTCTAATTCCTTTTAAATCATGATCCAGATGGAAACCAAGCTCGCCGTCGCCGACAACACCGGCGCGCGCACCGCGAAGATGATCGGAGTCCTCGGCAAACGAAGCCGCTCCGCCCGCCTCGGCGATATCATCACCGCCCACATCCGCGATTCCATCCCCACCGCCTCCGTGAAAAAGGGCAGCGTGGTGAAGGCTGTCGTCGTTCGCACCACTTTCCCGGTTCGTCGCCCGGACGGTTCCGTGCTCCGCTTCGACTCGAATGCGATTGTCATCATCGACAAGGACAACAACCCGCGCGGCACGCGTATCTTCGGTCCCGTCGCCCGCGAACTCCGCGAGAAGCAGTTCATGAAAATCGTATCCCTCGCACCCGAGGTTCTCTAACCGAATCCCAACCCGCCAATTTCCATGAGCAGCATCAAGACACACGTCAAAAAAGGCGATCAGGTTCAGATCATCGCCGGCAACCATAAGGGCAAAAAGGGTACCGTCCTCAGCGTCAACGCAGCCAAAGGCCAGGTCGTTGTCGAAGGCGGCCGCACTGTCCAGAAGGCCGTCCGCCGTTCCGAAGCCGATCCCGATGGCGGCATCAAGACCGTTGACGCCCCCGTTCACATCTCCAACGTAAAGAAACTGGGCTAAGCCTTCCACGAGGCCGCCCGCGCTTAAGCGTAAACACAAACCACGCGCTGACCCGCTGAAACCAATGAGCACACCCGCACTACAGCAACACTACAAAGATAAGGTTGTCCCGAGCCTCACCAAGAAGCTCGGCTACACCAACCCGCATCAAGTCCCACGGCTTGAGAAAATCGTCGTCACGTCCTGCATGGGCAAAGCCCCCGACCGCAAGGTCGCCGTGGATGACGCAGTCACCGAGATCTCCAAGATCACCGGCCAGAAGCCTTCCGTGACTTTCTCGAAGAAGGCCGTCGCCAACTTCAAGCTCCGCGAAAACGAGCCCCTCGGTGCCCGCGTGACCCTCCGTGGCGCCCGCATGTGGGAGTTCCTCCAGCGCTTCATCCACGTGACCTCGCCGAACATCCGCGACTTCCGTGGCATTTCCTCCAAATCCTTCGACGGACGCGGAAACTACGCCTGCGGAATCTCCGACCAGACGATTTTCCCTGAAATCGAGCTCGACCAGGTGAAGCGCCAGATCGGTTTCGACCTGATTTTCGTCACCTCCGCCCCCACCGACAACGAGGCACGCGAGCTTCTCATCGAGCTGGGCATGCCTTTCCGCGACACCAAGAAAGCCGAGGAAGCCGCCGCTGAACCCGCCATCGCATAACCCTTACCCAACCACACAAAGGAAACCACCATCATGGCCGTTCTCACAGATCCCATCTCCGACTTCCTCACCCGCTTCAAGAACGCGGCGCGCGCAGGCAACGAGACATTCACCGCACCCTATTCCAAGATCAAGGCCGACATCGCCGAGATCCTCAAGCAGGAAGGATACCTTTGGAAATACGAAGTCGTCACCGGCGAGCGCACCGAGCTGAAAGTCAGCCCGAAATTCGTCGATGGCCGCCCCGTCCTCACCGACCTCAAGCGCGTCTCGAAACCCGGCCGCCGCCAATATGTCGGCTCGCAGGATATCCCTCGCGTCATGTCTGGTCTTGGCATCTCGATCCTTTCCACTCCGAAAGGCGTCATGTCCGGCGCCTCCGCCAAGCGCCAGAAGCTCGGCGGCGAACTCCTCGCCAATATCTGGTAACCCTTAACTCGAACACCACAACACCATGTCACGAGTCGGACTCAAACCAATCTCCCTGCCCGCTAAAGTCGCCGTTAAGGTCGAGGGCAACACCGTTCAGGTCGAAGGCCCCAAGGGCAAACTCGATTTCGCGGTTCCCGCTGGAATCTCGCTGAAAACCGAAGACGGAAACGTCATCGTTTCCCGAGCCACCGAGCAACGCGAACACCGTGCCCTTCACGGCACCGTGCGCAGCATCGTCAACAACATGATCACCGGCGTGTCCACGGGCTTCGTCAAGGATCTTGAAATCCACGGAGTCGGACTCCGCGCCGCGGTCAAAGGATCGGATCTCGATCTTTCCCTCGGCCGCTCGCACCCGCTCCTCCATCCCATCCCATCCGGCCTCACGGTCACGGTGAACGAAAACACCAAGATCAAGGTCGAGGGCATCGATAAGCAACTCGTCGGCCAGTTCGCCGCAGAAGTCCGCGGATTCTATCCACCCGAGCCTTACAAGGGTAAGGGAGTCCGCTACGTGGGCGAGAAAGTCCGCCGCAAGGAAGGCAAGAGCGTCGGCAAGTAACCTGAAACAGCACTATTTTCATGAGCACCATTCAACGCAAATCCATCCGCCAGCGGATCCACAGCCGTATCCGCCGCAAGGTGGCCGGAACCACGGAGCGTCCGCGTCTCGCGGTTTATTTTTCGAATCAGCATGTTTATGCACAACTGATCGACGATTCCGCAGGCCGCACTCTCGTTTCCGCCTCGACCATGGACAAGAGCTTCGAAGGCAATGCCTCCAACATCGCCTCCGCACAGAAGGTCGGGCAGCTCGTTGCAGAGCGCGCTCTGTCCGCCAACATCACCGACGTGGTCTTCGACCGTGGCGGCCACCTCTATCATGGCAAGGTGAAAGCCCTAGCCGACGCAGCCCGCGAAGCCGGACTTAAATTCTAATTACCCATCACATGGCAACTACTTCAGAAAATGAAACCGCACCGGTCGCACCGGAAACGGTAACCCCTCAAGCATCCAGCGCCCCCGAAGCCCGCTCCGGCGGATATCAGGGTGGCGGTGGACAAGGCCGTGGCGGTTTCGGTGGCGGCGGTGGCTTTGGTGGCGGCGGCAACGGCGGTGGCCGTGGTCGTGGCGGCCCACGCCGCGAGGAGCGCCAGGCTCTCACCGATTCGGATGGCAACGAACTCTCCGAAAAGGTCGTCTTTATCAACCGTTGTGCCAAGGTCGTCAAAGGCGGTCGTCGCTTCAGCTTCTCGGCTCTCGTGGTCTGCGGCGACAAGCTCGGCAAGGTCGGTCTTGGTTTCGGCAAGGCAAACGAGGTGGCGGATGCCATCAAAAAAGCCAGCGAAGCGGCTCGCAAGGTTCTCAAGCCCATGAGCATCGTGGACGGAACCATTCCCCACGAAATCTACGCGGAATTCGGCGGCGGCAAGGTTCTCCTCAAGCCCGCATCGCCCGGAACCGGGATCATCGCCGGCGGCGGTGTCCGCGCCGTCTGCGAAGCGGTCGGCATCCGTGACATCCTCGCGAAATCGATGGGTTCGTCCAACCACGCCAACGTGGTGAAAGCCACCCTCAAGGCTCTCTCCACCGTCCGCACCCGCGACCAGATCCTCGGTTCGCGCGGCAAAAAGAAAAAGGAAAAAGCCATTTGAAATTTGATATTAGATACTAAGGCAAAAACCTAATATCTAATCTCCCAATATCTAATCCCCATTAACACAACCATGGAACTCCACAATCTCAAGCCGAATCCCGGCGCCAAGCACCGCACCAAGCGCCTCGGCTCGGGTGAAAGCTCCGGCCTCGGTAAAACCTCCGGCAAAGGCAACAAGGGTCAGAAAGCCCGTTCCGGCAGCGGCACCCGCGTCGGTTTCGAAGGCGGACAGATGCCTCTTCACCGCCGTCTGCCCAAGCGCGGCTTCAACAACTTCGACTTCCGCGATGTCTTCATCGTCGTCAACGTCGGCGATCTCGACGACCGCTTCGAATCCGGAGCGGTCATCAATGAGAAATCCCTCCGCGAGGTGGGTCTCGTCAATGGCCCTTGCGACAAGATCAAGCTTCTCGGCGACGGTGAGGTTGAGAAAGCCTTCACCGTATGCTTCCACAAGGTCAGCAAGACCGCCCGTGAGAAGATCGAGAAAGCGGGTGGAAGCTTCACCGAGCCCGCCGCAAAGACCCGCACCCCTGCCGCGGCAGAAGGCGAGTGACGTGCGCGATGCGCAAATGACCTGATTTCGGAAAGGAAGCCTAGCCGCTTCCTTTCCGCGTGATGAAAGCCCGCCTCTGGCTTCGCCGGAGCGAAGCTTAGAGTTTAAGATTTAAAGTTTAAAGTTTTCCCGACCCACCATGATCTCCGCCTTTGCGAATACCTGGAAAATCCCCGAACTGCGGGATCGCATCCTCTTCACCCTTGCCCTCATCGTTATCGTCCGTCTAGGTGTTCACATCACCCTACCGGGAGTGGATGCCAACGTAATCAAGTTGTGGCTTGAGGATGTCGCGAAGCAGGACGCGACGAATCCTGCCGCTGGGATGACTGCGCTGCTCACGGTGTTCTCCGGTGGTGGACTGACCCAGGCGGGTGTCTTCGCGCTGGGTATTATGCCATACATCTCCGCCTCGATCATGGTGCAGCTTATGACGGCCATTGTGCCGAAGTTCTCCAAGCTTGCCCGCGAGGATGGAGGTCGCCAGAAGATCACGCAATATACTCGCTACATCACCATTGTAATTGCTTTGGTGCAGGGTTATTTCGTCGCCCAATCCCTCACCAAACCGGAAACCCTTCCTTACATGCAGGGTGTTTCTAAGTTCGGCGATCTCGTTCCTGATCCTTCGCTTTCATGGCTTTTGCTCACCGTTCTCACTATCGTCGCGGGAACCATCCTGTTGATGTGGATCGGCGATCAAATCACCGAAAAGGGCATCGGTAACGGCATTTCCATCATTATCACGGTCAACATCATCTCTTCTCTCCCCGGTGCGCTCATCCAGGCATGGGGCTATTTCACCGACGGTGATCCTTTCAAAGCGATCATGATGGTCGTTATGATCGCACTCCTGCTCACGGTCATCGCGGGAGCGATCGCGGTCACTCAGGCGCAGCGCCGTATCGCCGTCCAGTATGCGAAGCGCGTTGTGGGACGCAAGCAGTTCGGCGGACAAACGCAGTACCTTCCCCTCAAGGTCAACTACGCTGGCGTGATGCCGATCATTTTCGCCTCTGCCGTGCTTTCGCTTCCTCCCATCATGCTTAACTGGTTCTTCGCAGGGCAACCGTGGGCTACAAAGCTATACGGCGAACTCGTCGGCGGTGGCATGTGGTATTTCATCCTTGGCGGTTTCGGCATTTTCCTGTTCTCCTACTTCTGGGTGGCTATGATGTTCCAGCCCTCGCAAATCGCGGAAGACCTTAAGCGCAACGGTGGTTACATACCCGGCCAGCGCCCTGGCAAGCCTACCGCCGATTTCCTTGACTTCACCATGACGCGCCTGACTTTCGCTGGTGCTATTTTCCTCGTGGCTCTGTTCGTCCTACCGGCTGTGATCGGCAAACTTGTCGGACTCCCTCCCGGTTCGCTTGTCCTCCATTTCTTCGGAGGCACCTCGCTACTGATCATGGTCGGTGTCGTGCTTGACGTGATGCGTCAGGTGGAAACCCACCTGCTGCAGAAGCACTACGACGGCTTCCTGCGCAAAGGCAAACTCAAGGGGCGCTACGACCGCCTTGGAAACCAGAGCAACGCGGCACCTCGCAACGCGATCGTGTATCTCTGGGTCGTGATCGCGATTCTGGTCGTTCTTGGTATCACCGCCTTCATCTACAACCGCGCCCACGGCTGAAACCGCGCTGCGGTTGGCGCACTTACTTTTCCGATGCGTATCGTCCTGCTTGGCCCGCCCGCATCCGGAAAAGGAACCCAGGGACGAATGCTTTCCTCTAGCCTCGGCCTCGGCTATCTCAGCACAGGTGCGCTACTCCGCGAGCATATCGAGGATGAAACGCCACTAGGTCTTGCCGCCGCGCCTGTTCTCGCCCGCGGAGGCTACCTGCCGGATGAGATGATGCTTCCCATCCTCGCCGATTGGCTAGCGAATCAGCTGTCCGGCACTGGTTGGGTGCTCGACGGCTTCCCCCGTAGTATCTATCAGGCGGCTTTTCTGGATCGCAAACTCTCGGAAAATGGCATGTCGCTCAGTGCTGCTATCGCGCTTGAAGCACCATTCGACGAGCTCCTCCGCCGCATTAGGAATCGCGTTGAATGTCCCGGTTGCCGATGGTCTGGCCAGCACAGCGAGCTTTCCTACGGCGGCCTCTGCCCAAAATGCGCAAGCACCGCCTTCGCCCGCGACGACGACCGTGAGGAGAATTTCCGTAACCGTCATGCCGAATTCACCGCACTCACGGTTCCTGTGATCGACTTCTACCACAAAACAGGCAAGCTCGTCCGCATCCTCGCCACCGGCACCAAGGATGAAACCGCCGCCGCCATTCTCTCATCCTTAGAGTCCAAATTTTAATGTTTTCCTCCATGCGCCTCCGAATCCCCATCAAATCGCCGAAAGAGATCGAACGCATGCGCGAGTCTGGTCGTGTCGCTTCGTCCATCCTCCAGCAGCTCGCCGCCGCCGTCGCACCGGGAGTCACTACCAAGGAAATCGACAATTTCGCAGCAGAGCTCATGGCGCAAAACGATTGCAAGAGTGCATTCCTGAATTATCGCGGTTTCACCGGCCAGATTTGTATCTCCATCAACGAGGAGGTCGTCCACGGCATCGGAGGCCCGCGCCGCATCCAGCCCGGGGATATTCTCAAGATCGACGTTGGCATTATCAAGTCCGGTTTCATCGGCGACAACGCCACCACCGTCGCCTGCGGGGAAATCCCTACGGAAACGAAGCGCCTTCTTGCCGTAACCGAGCAATCCTTGTACGAAGCGATATCCAAGGCTCGCCCTGGGCGCAAGCTTGCGGATCTCTGTGGTGCGGTCGCCGAATACGCGGAGCCTTTCGGGTTCAGTATTGTACGCGAATTCGTCGGTCATGGCGTTGGCAGGAAACTCCACGAAGAGCCTCAGGTGCCGAACTTCCGCCCGCGTGGAAAATCCCCGACCCTCATGCCGGGCATGACCCTAGCGATCGAGCCGATGGTCAACGCCGGTGTCCCTGGAGTGCGTATCCTTGAGGATGGCTGGACAGTCATTACCGCGGATGGAAAGCCTTCCGCCCACTTCGAACACACTGTCCTAATCACGCACGGCGACCCCGAAATTCTGACCGACCGCCCCCGCCTCGCTCTCCCCGAACAGCTTGGGATACCTCCTTTGAAGGCGTGAAGCAGACGCGATTTTTTGCTGCATTCCCCCGGATTCCGTGTCATCCATCCGCGCCCTATGTCCACCGAGCTCACCCGTAATTTCTCCATCATCGCCCACATCGATCACGGGAAGACCACGCTCTCGGATCGACTCATGGAAATCACCAGCACGGTGACGATGCGCGAGACTTCCGCGCAACAGCTCGATTCCATGGATTTGGAGAGGGAAAAGGGGATTACGATCAAATCCCATCCGGTGGCGATGGAATACACCGCGAAGGACGGAAAAACTTACAAGCTCAACTTGCTGGATACTCCAGGTCACGTCGATTTCTCCTACGAGGTTTCCCGCGCCCTCGCAGCCTGTGAAGGCGCGATCCTGATGGTCGATGCCGCGCAGGGAGTCGAAGCGCAGACGGTCGCGAACCTCCACCTCGCCGAGCAGCAGAATCTCAAGATCATCCCGGTTCTCAACAAGATCGACCTTCCCGCCGCCGATGTGCCGAAGTGCAAGAAGCAGCTTGAGGAAATCCTCTGCATCCCTGCGGAGGATTGCATCCCCGCATCTGCGAAGGCCGGCATCGGCATCGAGGAAATCCTGGAAGCCATCATCGCCCGTGTGCCTGCCCCTGTGGAGAATCCCGATAAGCTCCTCCGGGCCACCGTCTTTGACTCGCTGTATGACACTTACCGCGGCGTGGTCTCCTACGTCCGTGTCTTTTCCGGCACGATAAAGCGCGGCCAGAGGGTGAAACTTTTCGCCACTGACAAGACCTACGAGATCAAGGAAGTCGGTGTCTTCACTCCGAAAATGAGCGCCCGTGAGATGCTTCGCGCGGGTGATGTGGGATATGTCATCGCCAACATGAAGTCCGCCGCTGAGGTGAAAATTGGCGATACGATGACCGATTCCACTCATCCCTGTGCCGAACCTTTGCCCGGCTACAAGGAGATCCAGCCGATGGTTTTCTCTGGTATCTATCCGGTCGATTCCTCGGATTACGAGGCTCTGAAAACCGCGATGGGCAAGCTCCAGATCAACGACCCCGCCTTCACCTTCTCTCAGGAAAGCTCCACCGCCCTCGGCTTCGGCTTCCGCTGCGGATTCCTAGGCCTGCTCCACATGGAAATTATCCAGGAGCGCCTGCGCCGCGAGTTCGGCATGGATGTGATCTCCACTTACCCGTCGGTGATCTATCACGTCGATCTGACCGATGGTACGGAAGTCATCGTAGATAACCCGACCCTCTTCCCCGAGACCCAGGTGATTCAGGAAATCCGCGAGCCGATCGTGAACGTGTACATCATGGTTCCCGGCGAATACATCGGCGACATGATGCAACTCGTGCTCGAGAAACGCGGCGAGGTGACGAATACGGAGACCATCGACGATACACGGGTCATGCTTTCCTGCGTGCTGCCGCTCTCGGAAATCCTCGTCGATTTCAACGACAAGCTGAAATCCCAAACCAAGGGCTACGGCTCCATGGATTATGAGCACGCAGGCTACCGCGCCGCGAAGATGGTGAAAATGGACATGCTCATCGCCGGTGATCCCGTTGAGGCATTCTCCACCATCGTCCACCGCGACAAGGCGGAGGGATACGGCCGCAAGCTCGCCGAGCGCCTCAAGGAAGTGATTCCCTCCCACCTGTTCGTTGTCGCCATTCAGGCTGCGGTGGGCGGCAAGATCGTTGCCCGTGAATCCATCTCCGCAATGCGCAAGAACGTCACCGCCAAATGCTACGGCGGCGATATCTCACGGAAACGCAAGCTGCTTGAGAAACAGAAGGAAGGTAAGAAAAAGATGAAAATGTTCGGCAAGGTCAACATTCCTCAGGATGCGTTCATCAAAGTTCTTAAAAGTGGAGATTGATCGTCGGCGTCATGCGGGAGCCAACACCTGCCTCAGGATCATATTTTCGGGGGATACAAGGGAAACAGGATTTCCCTCATGCGTTTCGTTATCTCCTCATCTTTTCGCCTTCGCTTGACCCTTTGCCGCTGGATATGGGGTAGCATTGTGATGACGGATCGTGCCACAATCTAACTTATCTTGAATATCAGGCTAAGCATGGTGATGTTTCGGTCCTTGATTGGGTAGGGTCATGGGCATTCACATCCGTACACTGGGATACAGATTTTGTGATGCTGAGTACACATTCATCAAAAATCGCCAAAAAAGCCGCCTAAGCACCCCTCATTTTTTAGAAAAATTAGGCCAATTCATCCCGAAACTTGTGGAAATTTCCCAAAAATTATTCCATAACTCATTGAAATTTAAAGGATAAAACCTTCTCTTAAAATTTCTTCACTTTCTCCTTGTGGGTAATGTGTACGAAAGTGTAGATTGTGGGGGTTGACGCGACAGTCATCCCCACAATGAGTGACAAATTCCAGCAGTATAAGGGCACTTACCCTTACAAGACGGACTCGAAGAATCGGGTCAACGTCGTTGCTGCCTGGAGGCCTCAACCGGGCGAAAACCTGCATCTGATGGCATCGTTCGACAAAAAAAGCGAACTGCCGATCATCAAGGTGATGACTGATGATGGCGTCGCCAGTCGTCTGGCAATCGTGGACGAGTTCGTTAGCGATCCTGGCGAGCGTGCGGAGATGAAGAGCGAATTAAAGAGGAACCTTCGCGACGGCAACATCAACGACCAAGGCCGTCTTCTCATTCCCAAGGACTTTGCAAACCACGCCGGCATCGAGCCCGACGCGGACGTTTACCTCGTGGCGGGTGACTCGCATTTCGAGGTCTGGAGCAAGGAAAACCACTCGAAGGCATTCGGAGGCCTCGGAGTCGCTCCCGCCCGCAACAAGCTCGGCATTTTCTAAACCACTCACCGATCCCACACCCCACACTGACAGACATGCTGTTCAACCCTCCAACCCTCGCGAACGAGACGGTCCACCTCACGGCGGATTCCGGCGTGTTCGTCCGCTCGCGCGGGTTGGGTTCCTTTTCCCCAGATTCTCTGGCTGGGCGGATGAAGTCTCTCGGGACAGAGCTTCATTCGCTTTTTAATCCGGTGCGTCGCGCTGCTCCTGGCTGGTTGTCAGCGCGGCCGCCGGTAAAATTTTCCAAACGATCACAAGGCCGCGCGCTCGGGACAGGGCGCGGTTTTGATAACACGGACGCCGCCGCCGCTCCTGGCTGGTTGTCGGCGCGGCGTCCGTTTCCCTTTTCCCCAAGCTCTCTGGCTGGGCGGATGAAGTCTCTCGGGACAGAGCTTCATTCGCTGTTTAATCCGGTGTGTCGCACTGCTCCTGGCTGGTTGTCAGCGCGGCCGCCGGTAACATTTTCCAAACAACAAGATCGCGCGCTCGGGACAGCACGCGGTTTTGATTTATCGGACTCCGAAGCCGCTCCTGGCTGGTTGTCGGTCTCGGAGTCCGAATCCCTTTCTCCGGAAGGCTACCACCTTCCCGTTCTCGCCGCTGAGGTGCTCGAAATGATGGAGTCCGCTCCCGGCAAGTACATCATCGACGGCACGTTGGGCGGCGGCGGCCACTCGGAGCTTTTCCTCAAAAGGGGCGCGAGAGTGCTCGGCGTGGATCGCGATCCCGAGGCGCTTGCCCATGCCGGTGCGCGGCTTGCAGGTTTCGCCCCGAACTTTTCCGCCTATCAGGCGAATTTCTCGGAAATCCCCAGCCATCCTGGTATCGCTGCAGGTGAACTCGCTGATGGCCTCCTGCTCGACCTCGGCGTTTCCTCGCGTCAGCTCGATTCCGCGCTGCGCGGCTTCTCCTTCATGCGCGAGGGCCCGCTCGACATGCGCATGGGGCCGAACGCGAAAATGACGGCCGCCGAGCTGGTCAATACATGGCCGGAAGCCGAAATCATCCGCATCCTGCGTGAGTACGGCGAAGAACCCCGCGCCCGCCGCATCGCCGCAGCCATCGTTGAAAGGCGTGCAGTGAAAGCTTTCACCACCACCACGGAACTCGCCGCCTGCATCGAGAAAGCAGCGGGGCGCAGTGGGAAAACACACCCCGCCACCCGCAGTTTTCAAGCGATCCGCATGGCGATCAACGAGGAGCTCGAATCTCTCTCCGCCGTCCTTGCCTCCGCCACGAAAATCCTCAAGCCCGGCGGTCGCCTGCTCATCATCACATTCCACAGCCTCGAAGACCGCGAGGTGAAAAAGTATCTCCGCCAACACTCTCAACCCTACATCGACGATCCGACATGGCCGGAAGCCCGGCCAAATCCCGACCGCATCTTCCAGTTGCTTTCGAAAAAAGCCATCGCGCCCGGCGCACAGGAAACCACCACGAACCCACGAGCCCGCAGCGCGAAACTGCGGGTCGCTCAGCTTTTAGGGGATGATGCCCGCTCAAACTAAATTTTCACCAAACCTGCACCGCCATGAACCGCCGCCGCCACGAAACCCACAACCGCAGGATCTCGCCGATCCTGATCTTCTCGCTCATCCTCGCGGCGGCATTCGGAGCTGTCGGAGGCGTGACCTACGTGGTTTATCGGAATTGCCAGATTCAGACCGCGCGGCAGATCGATGCCATCGAACGCCGTATTGAGCAGCACCAGCTCGATATCCGCACCGTGCAGATGCGCGCCGACCAGATCCTCAATCTCTTCGCCATCCGCAAAACCCTTGAGGAGGTCGGTACCGATCTTGTTCCCATTCCCGTAGGTGTCTCGGAAGATGTCATCCCAACTGGTGACAAACCCGAGGTCGCCTCCGCATCCGCCAGCCTGTGAACCGAGCTTTCCAAAACCGCTGCATCGTCCTTTGCCTGGTTCTAGTGACCTTGCTCAGCGCCTTGTCTGCACGCCTTGTCCAGATCCAACTTGTGGATCGGCACCGCTATGCAGCGTCCTCATCGAAAGCATTCCACCGCGTCGAGCGTCTTCCTGCGATTCGCGGCATGACAGTGGATCGCAACGGCGAACCCATCGCTAAAAGCATTCCCGTGGCCTCAGTCTATGTGGATAAGAACCACCTGCTCGATCCCAAGCTTGCCTCATTTGGCCTCGCGTACATGGAGGCTTCCGAGGACGCCACGTGGAAAAAACTTTCTGCCGAGGAGCGTGTTCGCCGCATTTATTCTCTGCGCGGAGCCATCCTCGCCCGTGAAACGCCCGATGCCATTGTGCAAAAGCACCTTGCCCGCGCGATTTCACTGCTCGCCCGCCCGCTCGGCATGAGGCGCGATGAAATGCGCACCGCCATCGAGTCAAACAAGGCGAAGTGGTTCCCCATCGCCAAGGAGATCCCGGACGACATCGCCGAGCGTCTCCGCGAGATCGTCGATGAAAACTACCTCCAAGGCTTCGCTTTCGAAAACTCGATCAAGCGCTGGTATACAAACCCGAACCTTGCGACCCATCTGAGCGGATTCACCGGTGAGGTGGAGGAGAAAACGGAGGATGGGAAAATCGCCTACCGCATGGCGGGGCGTTTCGGCATTGAGTCCTCGCAGGAGGAATTCCTCGCCGGGCGCGATGGCCGCCGCGAGCACCGCCGGGATTCGCGTGGCATGATCATCCCCGGCAAAGCCAGCAGCCTGCTGCCTCCCCGCGCCGGTCTGAACGTCAAGCTAACCATCGACCTCGGCATGCAGGCCATTGTGGAGGAGGAGTTGGAAGCCGGTCTTGCCGAGTTCAAATCGAAGCGCGGTGCGGTCATTGTGATGGATCCGAAAACCGGCGAAGTCCTAGCCATGGCCTCGCGCCCTCACTTCAATCTCAATGACAAGAAGGATCTCGAGGAAAGTTCCTTCAACTATGCGATCCAAGCGAAATACGAGCCGGGCTCCACGATCAAAATCATCCCGACAGCCGCCGCGCTGGAAGAGAAACTGGTCACACCTACCACCGTCCTGAACTGCCCGAGGTTTCTCCAGGAGAACAAGTTCACGGTAACGGATTCGCACTCGGGCGGCATGCTCTCCTTCGAGCAGATCATTCAGAAATCAAACAACACCGGCTGTTGGAAACTCGCCAAGCAGCTCGGGGTGAAACGCTATTACAACTACGTACACGCCTTCGGCTTCGGCGAGCGCACGGGTATCCAGTTGAGCGGTGAAAATCCCGGCACCGCGAACGTCCCGAAACTGCCTGTCGATTTCTCCCGTTCTTCCTATGGATATTTCATCGGTGTGACCCCGATCCAGATGGCCACCGCCTATTGCGTGATCGCCGGCGACGGTCGCCTCCTGAAGCCGCGCATCGTAAAATCTCTCGTTGCCAATGACGGTACGGTGGTCGATGAATTTCCAACGGAATCCCGGCGTCAGGTGATTTCTCCGGCCACTGCGGCGAAAATGCGCACGGCTTTGCACAAGGTGACCCAACTCGGCGGCACTGCCATGAAGGCCTGTGTTCCGGGATACAAAGTCTGCGGAAAAACGGGAACTGCGATCAAGCACGATCCCAAGCGCGGAGGTTACATCAGCGGCGGATACGTCGTTTCCTTCGCCGGTTTCATGCCTGCCGATGATCCGGCTTTTGTCTGCTACGTCGTCATCGACGAACCCATGACCAACGAGGTGCCGCGTTATGGCGGAACCATTGCGGCTCCGGTTTTTTCGAAAATCGCGACACGCCTCGCCGCTCACATGAACCTTACTCCCACCGAGCCGATCCCCGACTCCGAAGAGGAGATCGCCAAGTCCCATTGAACGAAATGCTTCTCCGCACACTCATATCCACGCTCGATAAGGTAACCGCGTCCGGCGCGCTCGATCTTGAAATCGATGCCCTCACTGCGGACTCCCGCGAGGCCGGTGCAGGCAAGCTATTCGCTGCGATCCGCGGCACAAGCATCGACGGACATAAGTTCATTTCGGATGTGATTGCAAAAGGCGCAACTGCGATCCTTGCAGAGACCGCGCCACCACATGGTTTCCCGCAGACATCGGCATGGCTCCACGTGCCCGACAGCCGCGCCGCGCTTGCGGTGCTCGCGGCCACCTTCCACGGTGAACCCGCCGGGGAGTTCAAGCTGGCGGGCATCACCGGCACGAACGGCAAAACAACTACGGCATTTCTCGTGCATCACATCATGCGCTCGGTATGGCATCGCGCCGGATTGCTCGGTACCATCCTCGTCGATGATGGCGAGACCCGCACGCCCGCGAAGCACACCACGCCCGGCTCCATCGAGCTCAACGCCATTCTCGCCACCTTCCGCGACAACGCCTGCCGCGGCGCGGCGATGGAGGTTTCTTCCCACGGTATCCACCAGAAGCGAGTGCATCACATCGCCTTCGATGCCGCCGTGTTCACGAACCTCACCCAGGATCATCTCGATTACCATGGTACGATGGATCATTACATGGCGGCGAAAGCCTCCTGGTTCCACGATATCGCGGCGGATCCACTCGGTAAAAAGCCCGTCGCTGTGATCAACGCCGACGACGTGCGCGGCAACGACCTCGCCGTGGCGCTGGAAGGCAAGATGGCGGTGCTCCGCTACGGCTTCGGCGTGCATTGCGATTTCCGCGCGAACGGCTTCCGCCAAAAGCCTGGCGGCATGACCTTTGAACTCTCCGCGAAAGGGAAAACCTTCCTGGTCCGTGCGCCGCTCATCGGCCGATTCAATGCCTACAATCTCCTCGCCGCCATCGCGACCACCTCCGCTTGCGGCATAAAGCCCCGTGAGGCGATTGCCGCGCTCGCCGATTCGCCGCAGGTGCCCGGGCGCATGGAGTATGTGGGTGCCGCCGGTGGCGCCACGGTGTTCGTGGATTACGCACACACGCCGGATGCCCTGGAAAACGCCTGCCGCACCTTGAAAGAACTCGACCCGCGCCGACTCATCACTGTCTTCGGCTGCGGTGGTGATCGCGACAGGGCGAAGCGTCCTCTGATGGCCGCCGCCGCCGCGAGGTTCAGCGATGCAATCGTCATCACCTCGGACAACCCCCGATCCGAAGATCCGGAAACCATCATCCGCGAGATCGAAAAAGGACTACCGCCGAAGTGCGCCCACCTGACCGTGACCGACCGCGCCGAGGCGATCAACGCCGCCATCGCGAACTCCCGCTCCGGTGACATCATCCTCATCGCCGGAAAAGGCCACGAGACTTACCAGCAGTTCGCCGACCACACCATCGACTTCGACGACCGCAAAAAGGCCGACCTTGCCCTCCGCAACCGCTCCACCGAAATCTCCGAGATGCGTGCCAATCCCCAACCCCGTTTCTGAAAATCCGAATCCTTCCCATCCGGCTTCCGTCACAAAGAGACCATGCAAACCACCGCCCGACAGATCAGCGAAATCCTGGCCGCCCCGCTCCTCGGGGATGCGGGCGATGTCGTTGTGCGCAAGGTTTTCACGGATTCCCGGAAGCCGGAGGCGGGAGGTGTTTTCTTTGCGCTGAAGGGTGAAAATTTCAACGGCGACCTCTATGCGGAGACCGCGCTCCAGGCGGGTGCTACGGTGGCTGTCGTAAATGAATGGAAGCGCGGCACGATGCCCGCAGGCAAGGCTGTCATCGAGGTGCCGGACACCCTTTGCGCCCTCCAGCGGCTCGCCCATTGGTGGCGCAGCCAGCTTGACATCCCGGTGCTGTGCATCACCGGATCGAACGGCAAGACCTCGACCAAGGATTTCGCCACCGCTGTCCTCTCGCAGGCCTTTCTGGTCAACGCGACCAAAGGAAACTTCAACAACCACATCGGCCTCCCGCTCACCGTGCTCGCCACGGAAAAGGAACACACCGCTGCGATCTACGAGATCGGCATGAACCATGCGGGCGAGCTAGCTCCGCTCTGTGAGATCGCCCGCCCGAAATACGGGATCATCACCAACATAGGCACCGCGCATATCGAGTTTCTCGGCACCCGCGAGGCGATCGCCGAGGAGAAAGGCACGCTCGCCCGTTACCTCCATGAGGACGGCTTGTTGTTCACGCCCGCAAGCTGTGACTTCAACGAGTATTTCCGCGCGCGCACCCGCGCAAGGCTCATCCCTGTCGGCAACGGACGCGGCCTTGTCCGTGCGGAAAATCTGCGCCCTCAAGAGGATGGCACGCGTTTCGACCTCGTCATTGACGGCGAGGAAACTAACGAAGTTTTCTTGCCCGTGCCCGGCAAGCACATGGTCACCAACGCACTCCTCGCCGCCGCCGTCGGCTGGAGGCTCGGCATCCCTGCGGAGAAAATCGCGCTCGGACTTTCCTCTGTGAAACTCACGACGGGCCGTCTGCGCCGCATCCAGTGGGACGGCATCACCCTGCTCGACGATACCTACAACGCGAACCCGGAATCAGTCGAAGCGGCCATCGAGACCCTCGCGGAAATGCGAATTCCAGAAGGATCGCAGCGCATCATTGTCCTCGGGAAAATGGGCGAACTCGGCATCCATGCCGAAGCCGCCCATGCCCGGATCGGCAAGCTCGCGACCGCCAAAGGCCTGCGCCTCATCGCCGTCGGCGAGGGAGCACAAGGCATTGCCAATGCGGGCGAAGCACCCCATTTCAAAGACATTCACACCGCCGCCGGTTGGTTGTTAGAAAACGCACGTTCCGGTGACGTGATCCTCTTCAAGGGCAGCCGCACCGCCGCCATCGAAAAAGTCCTTCAAACCGCTTTCCCATCCGCATGCTGACCGCTATTTACGATTACTGGCACGCCGCCCTCCAAGCCGAGATCCTTGCCGGCGACAAGGATGGCTGGGCGCATACGTTCTCTTTCCTGAACCTCTTCCAATATGTCACGTTCCGCGCCGCCGCGGCGGGATTGCTGGCCTTCGTGATCTCGATCCTCATCGGCCCGCGCATCATACGGAAGCTGATCTCGCTCAAAGTCGGGCAGCCGATCCGCACCGCCGAGGAAGTCCACAAACTCGCCGAACTCCATGGTGGAAAAATCGGAACCCCGACCATGGGCGGCGTGCTCATTCTTGCCAGCGTGCTGATCTCCACACTCGTCTGCGCCCGGGTGTTCAATCCTTTCGTGGCTGTCTGTGCCGTCACCATGTGCGCCTGCGGACTGCTAGGTTTCGTGGACGATTACACGAAAGTGAAAAAGAAAAACTCCGCCGGTGTCTCCAGCCGCACCAAGCTGTTCTGGCAGTTTGTGATCGCGCTTGTCGCCGCGTGCTTCATTTATTTCAAGACGGAGATCTCCGGATTCGGAGCCACCGCCGGGCAAATCGCCAACAACGCCGCAGGCTTCCGCCTCGGCGATCAGCAAATCGGCATCGGAGCGATCTGTTTCCCGCTCATCAAGGTGCCGATCATTGATCTCGGCATCTTCGTTATCCCGTTTTTTGTCCTGGTCATCATCGGTTGCTCGAATGCGGTGAACCTCACCGACGGCCTCGACGGCCTTGCTTCCGGTTGCACGATTTCCGTCGCGCTCAGCTACTCGATGCTCGCTTACCTCGCCGGTCACTTTTTCATGGCCACTGATTATCTCGTCATTCCGCACAACCGCTATATCGGTGAACTCGCAGTGTTCATGATGGCGCTCGCGGGCGCGGCCTTCGGATTCCTTTGGTTCAACTGTCACCCGGCGAAGGTCTTCATGGGGGACACGGGTTCGCTCGCCATCGGTGGTGCGCTTGGTACGGCTGCGATCTGCGTGAAACAGGAGTTGTTGCTCGTTATCATCGGCGGCGTGTTCGTTGCGGAGGCGCTTTCCGTCATGCTGCAAGTCGGCTCGTTCAAGCTGCGCAAAAAGCGCATCTTCAAGATGGCTCCCATCCACCACCACTTCGAGCTGCTCGGCTGGCACGAGTCCCAGGTCATCATCCGCTTCTGGATCCTTTCCATCATGCTGGCTCTCTTCGGGTTGGCTCTTCTCAAAATCGCCTGATTTCATGAATCATCCCATCAATATCAAAGGCAAACGCGTCGCCGTCTTCGGAGCCGGGCGCTCTGGCCGTGCCGCCGCCGCGCTCGCGCTGCGGGAGGGGGCGACCGTTTGCGTGTGGGATCAGGTTGCGCCCGAGAAGTTCGAGAAACTTCCTGCCGGTGCGGAAATCCATCCGAACATGTCTCTCGCTGATGCGGAAAATTTCTCCGCAGATCTCATCGTCATCAGTCCGGGCATCGATACCTACTCGCCTCTCGTGCAAGCCTTTGCCGCAAAGGCGAAAATGATCGGCGAAACGGAGTTCGCCTCCCGTTTCTACACCGGAGGCATCATCGGTATTACGGGTACGAATGGCAAGACCACCACCACGGAACTCGTCTCGCTCATCCTCAAGGAAGCCGGCCTTGGCGGCACGCCATGCGGAAATTACGGTGCGCCACTTTCGGAGATTGTCCTCTCGGAGCATGTGCCTGCCGCCGTGGCGTTGGAGCTTTCCTCCTTTCAGCTTGAGACCATCGAGGATCTCCGCCCGCGTGTTTCGATTTGGCTGAATTTCGCGCCGGACCACATGGATCGTTACCCGACGGTGGAGGCATATAAAAACGCGAAGATGCGGATTTTCAAAAACCAGACCGCCGAAGATACGGTGGTCATGCGTTATGGGGAGGAACTTGGCGCGCTCACACCTCACGTGATCACCTTCTCCACGGAAACACGCGAGGCGGATTTCTTTTCCGATGGAACCACGATCATCCAAGGCGGGCGCATCCTGCTCGACCTTGAGGCGGAAACGTCCCTTCGCGGCCTTCACAATGCGGAGAACGCGATGGCCGCAATGGCCGCGTGCATGGCCTACGGCATTCCGCCTTCGCTGATCCCCGCCGCCCTTCACGGATACGCCCCTCCGCCGCACCGCTGCGAACTGATCCGCACCCTCGACGGAGTGGAATATCTCAACGATTCCAAGGCAACCAACCTCCACGCCTTGGAATGCGCACTGCGCTCCCAAATCCGCCCCGTCGTTCTCATCGCAGGCGGGAAAGACAAAGGTCTCGATTACGCGCCGCTGCTTCCCATGCTTGGGCGGCAGGCGATTTCCGCCGTCACCTTCGGCCAGATCGCGCGGCCTCTCGCGGCACTTTTCAATTCCGCGGTGCCGACCACCGCTGTTTCCAGTCTCTCCGAAGCCATCCACACCGCACGCTCCCTCGCGCCACGCGGCTCGACGGTTCTGCTTTCTCCCGGCACATCCTCCTTCGACCAATTCAACGGCTACGAGCATCGTGGTGACACCTTTCGCGACCTCGTCCACCAGCTTGGCTAAATTCTAAACACACTACACCCATCATGAAACACGATCGCATCCCTACCCGCCGCCAACCCGTCCGCAAGACGATCTATGCGCGTCTTTTCAATACCCCCAAAGCGAAGAAACAGCGTGCCGCCGCTGCCGCACCCACCGCTGAGGATATGGACGAGGGAGGTATCAATATCTCCCGCTCGCTCACAATCATCTTCGCGATCCACATCGTGGCGATCGGCATGATCTTCATTCACAAACAGTATCTCTCCGATCGCACCACCGCTCCCGAAACCGCAGCTGCCGTCGCGGCCGTTGTGGAAACTCCTGCTGCCGCCCGGCAAAATAATCATCTCCCTGTGCTCAGCAGCGGGGACAAGCCCTACATGGTGAAGAAGGGTGACAATTACACGATCATTGCTGCGAAACACAACGTCGAGGAGAGCGCCCTGCGCGAGATGAACCGGGGCACCGACATCCGCCCGGGTGTCGTGCTCCGCATCCCGCACGGCAAGCGTATTGTGGCTGAACTGCCACCCGAGGTCGCCGAACTCCGCAATCAAAGGGCACCCAGCGACGCCGATCTCGGTCTCGTGGAAATACTTCCTCCCGTTCAAGCCGACAGCGCACAGCTCATCAGGCCGGCGGTCAGCCAGAGCCAGGAGGAAATCCCGCGTGCGGAACCCGTAGCCTCCGGGCGTACCCATACGGTGAAATCCGGCGATAATCTCTGGCGCATCTCAAACCAATACAAAGTCAGCCAACAGGAGCTGATGGCCATCAACAAAATCACAGATCCGACAAAACTTAAGATCGGGCAAAGACTCACACTGCCTTAATTTTCATGTATCCCTGAGGGATCAATTTCGTTAGATTCACCGCCAGTGCTCCGTCACAGCTCCACTTTACTCATCATCGCCGTCGCCCTTCTCTGCGGGCTCGGGCTGGTCATGCTGGCAAGCACCGGAGTTTGGGTGCGTGGAATGGAAAATCCCTACCACTTTGTGACACGGCAGGCGGGCATGATCGTGGTAGGTCTCATAGCCGCTGTGGGCATGTCGAAAGTTCCCAGCGATTGGATCCGGAAGTTCACGCCGTATGCTTATGCGGCCAGCTGCATTCTTCTGGCTCTCTGTTTCCTGCCGGGAATAGGGATTGAGGAGTATGGATCGAAGCGCTGGATCAAGTTTCCCATAGTCGGTCAGTTTCAGCCCTCCGAAGCCGCGAAAATGGTTGTCGTGGTCTCACTTGCCCTGTGGTTCACGCGCTGGCAAACGGAAGTGCACACGTTTTGGCGGGGCTTCGTGATGCCGGGTGTGATCATTGCCATGCCGATCGGACTTATTGCTGCGGAAACGGATGTGGGCACCGCGCTTTCGCTCAGCGTCGCCGTCGGTGCGGTGATGTTTTGTGTCGGTACGCGCCTCCGCTACATGCTTCCTTCCGCCCTGGCCGCCATGGCTGGCGCGGCGTGGTTCGTTTACAACAATCCCAACCGCTGGGGGCGCATCGAGGCTTGGCTGGATTTGGAGAATCCTGTGCACCAGCTTGATCGCGGCATGCAGCAATGGCGCGCCCTCCTTGCCCTCGGCAACGGCGGGCCGTGGGGTGTCGGACTCGGTAACGGAGTGGAGAAATTCGGCACTCTTACTTTCGCCCACATCGATTTCATCTTCCCCGTCATCGGCGAGGAGCTTGGCCTGCCCGCCACGCTCGGGGTGATCATTTGCTATGTGATGATTGCTGTCGGTGGTGTTGGCATAGCGCTTCAGGCGCGTCAGATCTTTGAGCGCTGCATTGCCCTCGGTCTCACCTGTGTGATCGTAGTCCCCGCCATGGTGAACATTGGGGTCACGACCGCCGTACTTCCTAACGACGGACTGCCGCTTCCCTTTGTCAGTTATGGCGGCACCAGCCTTGTCTTCAGCCTTGCGGCTGTCGGTCTGCTCGTTGGCATTCACCGGCGCTCCCAAGTTGCGGTCGCAAAGGCGTTTCCGCTCGGCAAGGATATCCGTCTCGCAGTTAGGCTGTAAGGATCATGCGCTGGAAGTGAACAAGCCATTGTGGGGAGGGCTAGCTTGATTCGGTCGCTTCCGATTTCCGGACAGATCCCGCGTCATGGAACTTACAATTGGCGAGGTGACGGAGGAAATTCTAATCAGCCGCCCGGATCAAAGTCAGCGCCTAGGTCGCCAACTCAGCCTTGAACACTTCCCCAATCGCCTCATCCTTGGATCCGATTCATCGTAAGCGGAGTAAACGCGACCCCGCTAGCCCTCATCACGCTGCGTCTGATTTGCGTCGGCGGGCGGCGGCGATGCGCGCCGGTGTTAGTGCGGCGATGGCTTCGTCACCTGCCGTAGTGGGGAG
>JBJONG010000043.1:0-26214 GCA_046051965.1 Verrucomicrobiota bacterium | reverse complement strand
TTGAACCGAAAATGCGATGGCCCGCCAGGCGCTCAAGTGCTGTGGCGCGGAATGCGAAGGCTTGAGGATATTACCGAGGCGTATCAAATATTTCGAAATCAAACAAATTGTGGGTAATGGGCAGAGCAGGCTGCAGCAGTCCACGGTGCGCCGCACTTCGGGAACGTTGACCTGATGGCGGTGGCTGTGATTTCATGGCAAAGAAATCATGAAACTCATCCATACCGCCATAGCCATCCTGCTGGTCGCCTCGAATCTAACAGCGCTGGAGATTCCCGCAGGGGGCATGGAAATGAGCGCCTCGGCCAGTCTTTCCGCCTACGCGGATGGCAAGGTGGGGTCGACCGAGAAACTCGTGCCGAACGGATTCCGTATCTCAATCACCCATCCCGACCCTGCGAATAGTTTCCGTGCGCAGGTCAGCGTCCCTTGCCCGCAGGGGGCGCTCGCCAAGGGCGACAAGGTTCTCGCCGTGGTCACCGCCCGGGTAGCCAACGGCGAAACCGGCTCCCTCGAAGCGAAGCTCCAGCTCGCCGCCGCGCCCTACACCCAGGCCACCAGCCCCACCGGCATCTCCCTCTCGCCGGTATGGACGGATTATCCGCTCCTTTTCGTGGTGGAAACCCCGATCCCGGAAGGCAAGGCCAGCATGAACCTGTTTTGCGCGAATGCCGCACAAGTCATCGAGGTTTCCGCGATCCGCGTGATCCGCTACGCCCCTGAAACCGACACCACCCATTTCCCCCGCGTCCGCCGCAGCTACGCCGGGCGCGAGCCGGATGCCGCGTGGCGAAAGGCCGCCTTGGAGCGCATCGAAAAAATACGCAAAGCCGATTGTTCGCTCGTTCTAACAGATTCTAACGGAAAGCCGCTCGCCAACACCGCCGTTGACCTCACGCTCAGGCGCCACGAGTTCGGCTTCGGCTCGGCTGTTCCCGCATCGCTGCTTGTCGCGGATACCGAGGACGGCAAGCGCTTCCGCGAGGTCGTCGACCGCCTGTTCAGCATCGTGGTTTTCGAAAACGACCTGAAGGACATGTGGTGGGGGAAATCGACGCCGCCGCATGAAAGGGCCGCACGCAGCGCGGAGCTGGACAAAGCCTTCGATTGGCTCGGAGAGCGCCGCATCGCCGTCCGCGGCCACTACCTGATGCAGACCGCCGTGCCGCACAATCTCTCCAAGATGGACGCCATCGCCATCCGCAGCCATTTCCTGGAAACCACCCGCCAGCGCATCGGGTTCGCCGGTGACCGTGTCTGCGAGTGGGATGCGATCAATCATCCCATTGCATGGACCGGCGCGGATTTGCTGAGCAAACGCCCGGGTCTCGAAACCATCGACCGAGAAGTCCTCGCCCTCGCGCGCAGCCTCAGCCCGCTGCCGATGTTCGTGAACGAAGACCAGCTCTTCCGCCCCGGCCCGCAATCCGACGACACATGGGCTTACGTGAAGAAGCTCAAGGATGACGGAATCCGCATCGACGGCATAGGCAACCAGGCTCACATTCACGAGAGCTACCTGCCTTCTCCGGAGCACGTGCTCGCCGTCACCGACCACTTCGCGAAACTCGTTCCCGCGCAATCCATCACCGAGTTCGACATCAAAACGGTCGAGGACGAGGAACTCGCCGCCGATTACACCCGCGACCTGCTCATCGCCTGTTTCAGCCATCCCGCCTACACCAGTTTCCTGCTTTGGGGCTTCTGGGAAGGCAGCCACTGGATTCCAGATGCCGCCTCATGGAAAAAGGATTGGTCGGTCAAAGCGCGCGGCGAAGTCCTCGAGGAATGGATCGGAAATCGCTGGCGCACCGAGGTAACCCTGACCACCGATGCCAACGGCCGAGTCCAATGGCGCGGATTTACCGGAAACTACGAAATCAAGCGCGCCGGCGATCCTGAGACCATCGCCCAGTTTTCTGTTAGAAAGAGCAAGCCCGAAGCCGCCGTAACCCTTCCAACCCCATGAAAAACCTCGCCGCCGCCCTGCTTTTGCTAACAGGAAACCTCATCGCCGCCGAGCTGGATCTCGGCTCCCGAGTGCAGCCGCTTCCCGAGTCGAACCGCTTTGCCGAAGAAGGCTACTTCGTCTGGTGCGGCGCTCCCGTGAAAGGAGCGGACGGAAAGTACCACCTCTTCTACTCGCGCTGGCCGGTGAAAGTCGGCTTCGCCCCCGGCTGGGCGATCCATTCGGAAATCGCCTACGCGGTGTCCGACAAACCCGGCGGTCCCTACAAGCACGTCAACGTCGCCCTCCCCAAGCGTGGCATCAATCCCGCCACCGGCGAAAAATACTGGGACGGCGATGTCACCCACAATTCCAACGCCTTTTTCCACAACGGGAAATATTACCTTTACTACATGGGCAACCACGGCGATGGCAAAAGCTACCCCATGCACCGCAACAACCAGCGCATCGGCGTCGCCATTGCAGAAAATCCTGCGGGTCCGTGGAAGCGCCTCGACGCCCCCATCGTCGATATCTCCGCCGATAAGAAAGCCTTCGATTCGCTCTGCGTCACCAATCCCGCCGCCTGCGTGCGTCCGGATGGCGGCGTCGTCCTCGTTTACAAGGCCGTGCAGCACATCGATGGCAAGGTGATGGGCGGAAACGTCCGCTATGGCGTCGCGCTCGCCGAAAAACCCGAGGGTTCCTACGTCAAGACGCCCGGCAAGATCTTTGAGGCGGAGAAACCCGGCAAGCACTGGATGGTCGCCGAAGATCCCTTCATCTGGCACAGCGAAAAATACGGCAACCGCTACTATGCCGTCACCCGCGATGTCGTCGGCACCTTTTCCGGTTCCTCCGGCGGTATCTGCCTTTTCCAATCCGAGGACGGACTCAACTGGAAGCCCGCCGCCCGTCCCAAGGTGCTGGACAAATCCTACGCCCTCGCCGCTGGCTCGCTCAGCACAACCCCCATCGAACGCCCCGCCCTGCTCATCGAGGACGGCGAGCCCACTTACCTCTTCGGCGCCGCCGACGGCTACAAGAAAAACGGCAAGATCAGCACCAACGTGCAGATCCCGCTCGTCCGTTAGGACTCGCGTCAGTGCGCGCGGGCACGTCGTTATAAAGATCCGCGCCGAGTTGGAAGAACGCCAGCCTTTGTCGGCGCCAGTTCTTGGAAATCTGCGCCGGAATCCCCGTCGGCGCTCTTACCTTGCTGCTTTGCAAACGGCTGGTTTTCCTGCTAGCCAAGGACTCGGTGCAAGGAAACTCCCCAACTAAGCAAGCGGGTCGTCTCCTGATTTTGGCGGCGATCTTGTTTCTGCTCCCCATGCGTTCGGCAGGGGAGTCCGCGCGGATCAGCGGGAGTTTCCCGGAGGATGGCAGATCGTTCAGGTTATCGGGCTTCGCTTTCGAGGCCACCTGGTCTGCCACGATCCAGCGGGACGGGGAACCGCCGCGCGTGCTTTCCTCGGCGGATGGGAGCTTGGTGCCGGGGCCTTTGAAGACGCTGCGATTTCCCGATGAAAACATCGATCTCCTGTTCGAGATGGAATCCCGCAGCGACGCGCCCGCCGTGATGCTTCGCGCCGGGATACGGAACCACGGCAAGAGCCCCGTGAAACTGCTTTCCGCCACCCCGATCGCGGCGGAATGGAAGAGTCCGGCGGATCACGGCGCTTGGGTGCTCACCGGTTTCCATCCTCGAACCCCGGTCTTGCGGCGTCTCAGCGATCTTCACGAACCCGCCGACATCCATGAGTATGGCGGTTGTTACCATCCCGCGGGAAAGGGGTTTCTCTTCGGCCCCATCGGTGAGCCGGTCGCCTACCTCAAGGGTCGTTTCGAAAGGCAGGAGGGGGGGCGGATTCACTTCGAGTGCACGGCGGACATGAGCGGTGCGAGGGTGGATCCGGGCGACACCCGCTGGGGGCAGCAGGTGGTTTTGCTCATGGAGCCGCCCCGGCAGGCATTGCCGCGCTGGGCGGACTGGATTGGGAAATCCCACCATGCGCGCGTCGGTCAGCCGCCCCTCACCGGCTGGGGGAGTTGGTATTCCTTTGGTCATAATGTCACGGGCAAGGATGTGCTCAGGCAGGTGGAAGTGGTGCGCGCCAATCCGCACCGGCTGCGCCCGGACGTGATCCTGATCGATCGTGGACATGAGGTGCCGGGGCGCTTCCCCGAAGGGCTCCCGTTCTACGCCAAAGCGATCGCCGCCACCGGCGCGCGCCCCGGGCTGCGGCTTGAGTTCGAAGGGATAAGCGATCCAGGGTCGATGATCCGCAAAAGTGTGGGTGAAGGCTTTGCCTATCTGAAATTGAGCGATATGCAGCCCGTCCGGGGATCACGGAATGCCAAGCTCACGGGCTTCGAAATAATGCGCGGACTCTATGCCGATGTCCGGCGGGCGGCCGGGCCGTCCACTTATCTGCTGAACAGCCCGCTCCATCTCGACCGCGCCTCGGTGGGCTTTGTCGATGCGTCACGCACCGGAACCACGGCAACCCGCAAGAACGTGCTTCCTGTCATGGAAGAAGTGCTGCGTTCCTATCACCTCAACGGCCGCTGGTTCGCCATCGACAACGACCATTTCTACCTCGGAACGGACATCGCGAATGTCAGCGAAATTGTCGGCGGCTGGCCCGTCGTCCGCACCTGGATGAGCATGGCCGGTTTGTCCTGCGGCGCGGCATTCACTTCCGATCCCCTCAATCTGGAGTCGGTGAAGCCGTTCTGGCGCAACCTCGAAGTCATGACTCCGCCGGCGCGCGAAAAAACCGAAGTGCTCGATCTGGGCACCGGTGCGCAATGGCCGCGGCTCGTCGGCCAGGTGCGCCGCGAATGGGGCGATGCGACCGTCGCCTTGCTATGGAACCCGCTGGAAAAGGAGAGCGCCATCAAACTGGATTTCAAGAACGTCGGCATGCAGCCGGAACAGCGTTATGCCGTGTGGTCGTTCTGGGACAACCGCTACCTCGGACTCGCCCAGGAGTTCTGGAACACGCCGTCCTTGGCGCCCTCCGCCTCCCAGCACCTGCGTTTCACACCGATCCCGGATTCCACGGTGCCACAGCTCATCGGCTCCAACCTCCACATCCTCTGCGGTGCGGCGGAAATCAAAACCATACGCAGCTCGCGCACGTCCATGGCCATCGATCTTACGGATGCCGGTGCCCGCGCGGGAGACCTGTTTGTTTACAGCCGTTTCCTGCCCATCCTGAAATCCGCCTCCGGCCTCGTGGTGACCGCCATCGACCAGGCCGGCGAGAACGTCTGGCGCATCCGGATGCGCGACCGCGAACCCGGCGCGGCACAGCGCATCGCCCTTTCCATCCAGCTCCCTGTCACCCGCCAGTGGTGGTTCTGGACGATGATTGCGGTGATGGTCGCCAGCATAGGCGCCGCCGTCTGGCGCTATGTGGCCTTGCTCCGGCTTGAGCGCAAACACGCGCTGGCGGTGGAGCGCACCCGCATCGCCCGCGATCTCCACGACGACCTCGGTGCCAACCTCGCGGAAATCGCCATGATCAGCGATCTCGCGCAGGAGCGGTTGCCGGAGGATGATCCCTCGCGCGACTCCCTGAATGAAATCTTCAGCCGCGCCGAAACCAACGCCCGCCGACTTGGTGAGATCGTGTGGGCCATCAATCCCGCCAACGACACCTTGGAACGCTTCGCCGGATTTCTCTGCAAGTTCACCCAGGATTACCTCGCCCTCGCCCGCGTCGGCTGCCGCCTCGATGTGCCCGGAGAACTGCCGCCCCTGCCTCTGAATTCCATCCAGCGGCACAACCTTTTCCTCGCCGCCAAGGAGGCGGTCCACAACGCCGTGCGCCACGGCAAGCCCGCCGAAATCACCTTGCGCCTCGATCTCCGGGGTGATCAGGTGACCCTCGTCGTCGAGGACAACGGCTGCGGATTCGATCCCTCGGAGCAGGCCGCCGCCATCCGCGGCACCCGCAACATGCGCGAGCGCATGGAGAAAATCGGCGGCACATTCACCTGCCGCAGCGCGCCCGGCCAAGGCACCACCATCACCCTGACCGCCCCGCTCAAACCCTGAACACCGATCCCATGTCCGAGAAACCCGTCACCATCGCCATTGTCGAAGACAACCTAGCCCTGCGCCGAAATCTGGAAACCATGATCCAGCGCGCGGAGGGCTTCGAATGCGTCGGCTCCTTCGAGGATGGCGAGCAGGCGCTGGATGCCATTCCGGCGCTGCGCCCGCGCGTCGTGCTGATGGACATCAATCTGCCCGGCATCGATGGCGTGCAATGTGTCGCAAGGCTGGCCCGGGATTTGCCGGATACCCAGATGATCATGATCACCGTCTATGACGACACGGACGCGATCTTCGATTCCCTCGCGGCCGGAGCCGGCGGCTACCTGCTCAAGCCGGTACGCTCCGCCCAGCTCATCGCCGCCATCAGGGAAATCATCGCCGGCGGCGCGCCCATGTCGTCGAACATTGCCCGCCGCGTCGTCCAAACGTTCCGCAAACCCGCCGCGGCACCGGAGGGCATGAGCCAGCTCTCCAGCCGTGAGAACGAAGTGCTGGAACTCCTCGCCAAGGGACTCCTCCAGAAGGAAATCTCCGACCAGCTCGGCATCAGCTACTGGACCGTGCAAACACACATCGCCCGCATTTACGAGAAACTCCACGTCCACTCCCGCGCTCAAGCCGTCGCGAAATACCACGGCCAGTGAAGATGTGGCGGTGCGCTGGACGCACCTGCGATACCGGTTTCGCCCCATTCTTCCTTTCCACTTGGGCGGCCTAAAAAAGCCACTCCCGTGTCCCTTACTTTAGGGACAAGACGGATTTGCGATTTCTGAAAGGATGGCTGCGCTTGCATCCATCCCGCGCGGGATTCGGTGCAACGAACCAAATCAACCAAATCATTCAGACCGATGAAACCGAAAATCAATCCGCTTATCCGCTCCGCTCTACTCACTGCGGCAGCCTTCGCTTTCGCCGGCGCCGCCATCCAGGCGCAGGCGCAAACAACCTACCGATGGAATGGCTCGCCAACAGCCAGTTCCGATTGGACCACTGCGGCGAACTGGGCTTCTCCCGGCATTGGCGCAACGGGCGGCAGTTCCAATTCGCGCCTCAATGTTTACAACGGAAGCGGCCAGACTCTCGTCTATTCCGCCACACAAGGAACCACCGTCTATGCCAACACCGCTACCAACGGCCGCGGCCTGGTCATCGGCAACGCAGGCATTGCTACCGGCTCCATGGAAATCACCGGCGGCAGCTTCTCCACGCTCGGTTCGGTGTCTTCCGATGTCATTGGCAACTTCGTCAATGGAACGCTTGTCGTCTCCGGCACCGGGAGCTTTATCGGTGCAGGCACGTCCGCAGGTGGTACCGTTGTCGGGCTGAACTCTTCTGGCGGCACAAGTACGTTCACAGTGACAGGCTCCGGCAGCGCGACTGTCACCACATTGCAGTTGTCCGCCGCAACGGCCATCGTGAACCTCAACGGTGGCACGCTCACGGCGAACCAAATCATTGATGCCGATAACGTTGGCACAACCGGCAACTCCAACACCACGTTCAATTTCAACGGCGGAACACTGACGGCGGGTTCGGGCTCGACCACGGCTTTCATGACCGGGCTGACCAACGCCTACGTCAAATCCGGTGGTGCGAAAGTCGATACCAGCGGCAGGGACATCACCATCGGCCAAGCGCTTCTTGCGGATTCCTCAACTGGCGGGCTGGAGAAGATTGGCGCGGGCACCCTGACACTCGCCGCCAACAGCACCTACACGGGCGACACCCTTGTCAACAACGGCACCCTTGCTCTCTCCAGCACCGGCGGACTAAAATTTGTCATCGGCGCCGATGACGTGAACAACCAGATCACCGGTGCCGGCACCGTTAGCCTCGACGGTCTCTTCACATTCGATCTCACCTCCGCCAGCACGACTTTGAATGACAGTTGGAACATCGTGGATGTCGCCAGCCTCACCGAGACCTTCGGCTTCAACTTCAATGTCGATACCTTCAGCCGGGACGGTGGCGGCACCGGTGCAGGCATTTGGACCAAAGTGATCGATGCGAACTCCAGATACCAATTCGACACTTCCAGCGGAGTTCTCACCGTCATCCCCGAGCCCTCCGCCGCGCTTTTGGGTGGCCTCGGCTTGCTCGCCCTGCTGCGCCGCAGGAGGTAAGTAAAAGATCGGGGATCAAGACTTGGTCGAGCGGATGCCACCCACGCGGAGGCATCCGCTTTCTTTTCCATTGCGATGCTGGTCGAGATACCCGCGCGATTTCCTCCGCCTTCGTCTCGCCGGGCTCCGGGTGATCGGCTCCAAACCGCTACTCCGCACGATCCAACACGATCTCCACCTCGCGCTCCCGGCCAACAGCCACATTGCAGACGATCTGCCAGCGTTGTGCCGCAGCGTTCCAGTCGGTTTGCCAATGGGTCACGGGTTCGCCATTTACTAGCACGCGATGGCCGCCCGCAGACTTCAATCCGGTGAAGGTGACCGGCAGGTGACCGAGGCCGCCCGGCACGGTGACTTGCGCCCGCTGCACGTCATCCACGGCGATGACCAGCGGGTAGTTTTTCGTGATGAGTCCGAGTTTGGCGACGGGCTTGAGCGCGTTGCCCGTGGCCTCGCGATGCACCGGGCGCCAGGTATCTGCGTCGCGGGCGAGCGTTTCCCGCAAGGCGGCATCCGGCCCGTAGTAGGCGGCGGCATCGGCGGGGAAGACGACGAGTTCCAGCTCCGCTTCGACGAAGTCGCCGGGCAGCAGCTCGGATCGTCCGGGCGGCGGCGCGAGTTCGACGGAGGTGCGGTGGTTGCCTTGACCCCACTCCGTGCAAAAAGTGGCGACGTGCGGCAATGCAGGCTTCCCTCCGAGCACGGCACGCCACGAACGCACGATGAAACCGCGACTCGCGGCGGCGTGGCCTTTTGTCAACGCCGCCCGCTCCACGCCATGCACGGAGACCCATGCGCCATCGCCTGTCAGCGGTAGCGCGGTGCGGTCATATTCGTCCTTCGCGCGACGCGGCTCCCATTCCTCGCGCAGGCCGGTGAGGTCGCCGATGGCGACGCGGCGCGCGGGCACGTCGTTGTAAAAATCCGCGCCGAGTTGGAAGAACGCCAGCCTTTGCCAGCGCATCGGCTTCCGCACGTCGTAGCGCAGCCGCAGGAAAGTGCGTAGATGATCGTTCGCCGCCGGCACCGAGACATCCATGCGCGCCGCGATCTCACCGCCGCGCGATTCCTCGCTGTAGCCCACGTCCGTGAGGCACGGCCCGTGCGAGCGGTAGTCCGTGCGTGTCGCCTTCATCGCTTGGTAGATGCCCTGAGCGTCCTTCCACATCAGGAAATCGCCGCCTCCGCAGTTTTCCGCCCAGCCCCAGCGTTTCACGTCAGGCTCGCGCGAAAGCGTCATCAGCGGGCGCACATCGGTGATGAAACAGCGCCGCTGCACGCGCCCCGGCTCGAAGCAGATGCTTTCTCCAAAGCTGCCGACGGCCACCTGATCCCAGAACTGGTTATGCCCCCAGCCGATGAGACTGAGCTGCGCATGCGACGCCGCGCACACGCCGCCGTAGCGCGCGTAAACCATCTGGAAAACGAACTCGCGGTTTGATTTCGGCGGCACCCGCACCCACGCGAAGCCATGGAACCAATTTCCTTCGTGCGGCAGATGGCCTTTCTCGGGACGTTGGTGCCAGTTTTTGGAAATCTGAACCGGAATCCCGGTCGGCGTGCCATCCGGTTCGCAAAGCATCGGCGTGAAGCCCGTGATCGGCAGATGCTTCTGCTGGGTGAACATCAACCTTGCCACCGCAGGCTCATCGCCATCATTGCGCAGCGTCACCCGCCAGCGGTCGATGCGATCCAGATGCTCCTCCGGGTAATACGTGCCGCCCGCGTTGCTCCACGGTTTCTCCGGCAGCGCGATCTGATGGCAACCCAACCCCTCGTCTTTCACCACCGCCAGCTCCGACTCCACCAGCGCCTTCGGCCCGGACGAACCCAGCTCCAGCATGATGCCGCGTTGGCCGCTCACCTTTTTCCCCTCGTGGCGCAACTCCAGCTCCGCATCGCTCGCGCTTTCCAGGCGAAACGCCAGCCTGTCCGGCCATACGCTGATCTCCAGGCAGGCCGTCCCGCCGAAAGCCTTTCCCTCCGCATCCGCGAACGTCAGCCCATCGATCACGACGCGCTGGAAAAACCGCCCGCTCTCCACGAATCTCACGGGCTGGAAAAACTCATCCTCCGGCTGCGCGCGCCCGGCGCAAACAAACCGCCGCCCCTCCGCGATCACCGCGCATTCCCATTCGCCCTCCACCGTCCGCACGCGCCGCGTATCGAAGAGCATCGTCCGCTTGCCATACTGGAAAGCCAGCACCTCCTCCTCCGTCCCCGCCGCGCCCTGGAACATCTTCGGCGGCCCGTTCACCCACCACAGCGATGTCTGATCCTCCACCTGCGGCAACCAGTCCGGAGGAGATGGATCAGCGGCCAGCGCGAGGGAGGCGGCCAAGATGGGCATCAAGAAGGAGAAAAGTTTCATGGCGTTTCGGATGACATAACGATGTCAGGTGAGCGCGGAAAGAACGAAGCTGGTGAATGTCTTTCTTCACCAGAGGCTGCCGTGCTGGTGATTCCGCCCATTTGTGGAGACAGAGCGCTTTCAGTTGCTGGGGAAGTGGCGAATGATCTTGTATTGCGCAATGATTGGGAAAATCTGCCTTTGCCAGTGCGGAATGCCGCGCTAGCGTCGCGCCGAACATTCCCGACAACAACTCATCCATGGAAAATTCCTTCAACTCATCCCTGCCCTCCATCGAGCACCTGCGCCAGAGGGCGAAACGCCGGATGCCCGGTTTCGCCTTTGATTATCTTGAGGGTGGCTGTTTCTCGGAAATCAACCTGCGCCGCAACATCGAGGAGATCCGCGAGGTGCAGCTCAGGCCGTATTACCTGCGCAATTACGCCGGCGCCTCGCAGAAAACCGAATTGTTCGGGCGCACGTATGATGCGCCGTTCGGCATCGCTCCCATCGGCCTCCAGGGTCTGATGTGGCCGCGTGCCACGGAGATTCTGGCGAAAGCCGCTTTCAAGGCGAACATCCCCTTCGTCCTCAGCACCGTAGGCACGGCGAGCATCGAGAAAGTGGCCGAACTCACCGAGGGCAACGCGTGGTTCCAGCTTTACCATCCCGTCGAAGAGGATCTCCGCGACAAGCTGCTCAAGCGCGCCGAGGTCGCCGGTTTCCCGACCCTCGTGATCCTCGCCGACACGCCGACCTTCGGCTACCGTCCCAAGGAAATCCGCAACGGCCTTTCCATTCCCCCGCGCATGACCTTGAAGAACGTCCTTCAAATGATGGCCCATCCCACATGGTCCTTCTCCCAGCTCTTCGCGGGCGCGCCCGAGTTCCAGACCATGAAGCCCTACATCCCGAAAGGTCTCAGCATGAAGCACCTTGGATTGTTCATGAACAAGACCTTCAGCGGGCGGCTCAACCCCGACAAGATCAAGCGCCTGCGCGACCGCTGGCCCGGCAAACTCGTCATCAAGGGCATCGTCACCACCGAAGACGCCGAGCAGGCCATCGCCTGCGGCGTGGATGGCATGATCGTCTCCAACCACGGCGGCCGCCAGCTCGATGCCGGGCAATCCACCATCAAGCCCCTTGCCGAACTCGTCCGCACCGTAGGCGATAAAACGACCCTGATGATCGACAGCGGTGTCCGCTCCGGCCCCGATGTGGCCTGCGCCCTCGCCACCGGCGCGAAATTCGCCTTCATGGGGCGCAGCTTCATGTACGGCGTCTGCGCCATGGGCAACAAGGGCGGCGAACACACCATCTTCATGCTCAAACGCCAGCTCCAGCAGGTCATGGAACAAATCGCCTGCGAACGCGTCGAGGATTTCCCGAAACACCTGATCCGCGACGACGTCTGAGGCTGCTAGGAGCGCGGGTTTCCAACCCGCATCTTTCAGGTCGGCGACCGAAGATCGCCGCTACGCCTGCACCAGCGCCTGATCGAAATCCTTCCAGACAGGGTCGATGCTTTGGGCGCGGAGCATTTCCGCAATCTGGGCGGGGCTGCGGGTGTCGTGGATCTGGAATTGCTCGGTGGCTTTTTCCTTTCCTGATTTTTCGGAAAGCTCCACGCGGCGGCCTTTTACCGTGAGGTGGAGGTCATCGGAGCCGGCTCCGGTGTAGCCGCCCGGTTCGGTGCGGGCTCCGGCGGACATGTGGGTGATGCCGAGCGGAGCCATCGCATCGCGGAGCGGTGCGGGCTCGCGGGTGGAGAGGACGATGGCGACCTGTGGAAACGTGATGCGGAAGGCGGTGACAAGCCGGAGCAGGGCGGCGTCCGGCAGATAGCGGTTCGGATCGGGTTGGTATTGGTAGTTTCCCGCATATGGCCTCATCCGCGGAAAGGCCACGGAAAACTGAGCCTTCCAGCAATGCTTATAGAGATATTCGAGGTGCGCGGCGAGCGAGAGCGCCTCATGTTTCCAATCCGCCAATCCGAACAGCGCGCCGATGCCGATCCTGCGGAAACCGCCCGCGTAGGCGCGCTCCGGGCAATCGAGCCGCCAGTCGAAATTCTTCTTCGGCCCGGCGGTGTGCAGGGTTTGGTAGGTTTCGCGGTGGTAGGTTTCCTGATAGACGATGAGTCCTTCCGCACCGTGATTCACGAGTTCGGTGTATTGGTCATCCTCCATCGGGCCGACTTCGAGCGCGAGGGTCGGGAAAAGCGGAATGAGCGCATCAAGGCATTTCTGGAGATAGCCTTCGGAAACGAACTTCGGATGCTCCCCGGCGACGAGCAGGAGGTTGCGGAAGCCCTGGTCGTGGAGGAATTTCGCCTCCGTGACGACCTGATCCACGGTGAGCGTGGTGCGCAGGATCGCCGCATCGCGGGAGAAGCCGCAGTAGGAGCAGTTGTTCACGCACTCGTTGGAGACATAGAGCGGGGCGAACAGCCGCATCGTCTTGCCGAAATTCTGCCGCGTGAGGCGCTGGCTGCGCTGTGCGAGCGTTTCCAGCGGAACCTCATCCTCCAGCAATGCCATGAAACGGCGCACCAAGGGCGTGGGGTTGGAGAGAAGTCGGGGATAGTCGGCGGAAAATGGCACGCGGGAGGATGGAACATCCCGGGGCGGGAGTCCAATGCGGATCTGGGTGCCCGTCGCGCGTTTTCTAGCTGCGCTCTTTGTTGCTCAAGAAATTCAACTTGATTATCAGATAATCAGATTCCATGTTTTGGTTTAGATGATGGAACGCACGATGACAGTAACGGAGGCGGCGCGGCACTTCGCGGATCTGCTGAACCGGACTTATTACCGGGGTGAATCCACCGTGCTTGTCCGTTCCGGTGAACCGGTGGCGATGGTGGTTCCGGTGGGTGGCTCTGTGGTGACAGGTCGGGACTGGCTCACACGGTGGCGCGTCATGCCGCATCTTGAGGTGGCCGATGCGGATGATTTCGCGGTGGACATCGAGAGCGCGCGGGAGAATTTGCTACCACCGAAATCGCCATGGGATTGATCATCGACAGTTCGTTGCTGATCGCGGCTGAGAGGAGGCGATTTGATATGGAGGCGTTCATTGAGGCGGAAGCGCCCATGGAGGCTGTTTTCATCACCTCTGTGACCGCCAGCGAGCTTTTGCATGGTGTGCACCGGGCAAGCCCGGGGAGGCGTGGAGTCCGGGAAGCGTTTGTGGAGTCGGCACTGAGGGATCTTCCCATCCTGGACTTCGACTTGCCCAGCGCCAGGAGACACTCGCAATTGTGGGCTTTGCTCGAGGTTTCAGGGAACCGGATCGGGGCGCATGACATGATGATCGCGGCGATCTGCATCCGATTCGGATACAAGCTGGCCACACTCAACGAGGGCGAGTTCACCCGTGTAGAAGGTCTTGTTCTGGCGAATGCGCGGCCTTATCTGCGAACTCCCAAATGAGTTTTTTATCGCCACAGGTATGTGCCGTTTTTAGTTTCCGCGCATGATCAGTGTAGAGGTTGTCGGGACGGTGAAATCGCAGTGGGGCGAGGGGGCGGTTTGGTGGAATGGTTTCCTCTACTTCGTGGATATCGAGGGGCGCCTGGTGCACCGCTATCATCCGGAGACGGGGGCGGAAACTTCATGGGATGTCGGCCAGCGTGTGGGGACGGTGGTGCCGCGCGCGGGCGGCGGGCTGGTCTTTGCCGGGGACGACGGGATCTTTTTCCTTGATGAAACGAGCGGCGACATCGCGGCCATCGCCGATCCGGAGCCGGACAAGCCCGATAACCGTTTCAACGACGGCAAGTGCTCGCCGGACGGTCGCTTTTTCGCGGGAACGATCAGCCTCGTGAAAAAGGCCGGCGACGCGAAGCTCTACCGCCTCGACCCCGACCTGACTCTCCACGAAGCCTACGCGCCGGTGACAAACTCGAACGGCATCGCGTGGTCGGCGGACGGGAAAACCTGCTACTACATCGACACCCCGCGCAAGGAGGTGCTGGCTTTCGATTATGCGTGTGGCTTTCTGACAAATGAGCGCAGCGTCGTTTCCACCGCGCATCACGAGTCCTCGCCGGACGGGATGACGATCGACGCGGAGGGCAACCTGTGGGTCGCGTTCTGCCACGGCGCGTGTGTCTGCTGCTTTGATCCGCGCAGTGGGGAAGAGCTTCGGAAAATCGATTTGCCCTGCCTTGAGACGACTTCCTGCGCCTTCGGCGGGGCGGGGCTGGATGACCTTTACGTGACCACCGGAGTCCACAAAAGCGTGGTCGAGGAGCATGCCGGGCACTTGTTCCGCATCCGCGGGCTGGGCGTGAAAGGGGTGGCATCGAACGCGTTCGCCGGATGAGACTGATCCTTGCATCGGGTTCGCCAAGGCGGCGTGAACTCCTGGAGGCGGCGGGACTTTGCTTCGAGGTGATTCCATCTCCTGCCGAGGAGATCCATGACGCTTCGCTCGGAATGGCCGGGCTTTGCGAGGAGAACGCGCGGCTCAAAGCGGCGGCCGTTTCCGTGCCGGGGGCGTTAGTGATCGCGGCGGACACGCTGGTATTCATCGATGGCGAGCCTCTCGGGAAACCCAAGGATATGGCGGAGGCGGCGCGTATGCTGGGAAGGTTTTCCGGAAGGGCGCACCAGGTCTGCACGGGTGTGTGTGTGGTGGATGCCGGAGGGAAAGCGAAGACGTTCCACGCGGTGACGGAGGTGGTTTTCCGAAAACTGGATGACGCGGGCATTTCCGAATATCTCGCCCTGACCCAACCGCTCGACAAGGCGGGCGCATACGGCATTCAGGATCGCGGCGAGCTGATCGTGGAAGGGATTTCCGGCGGGTATGACAATGTGATGGGCCTGCCCGTGGAGGCGGTGCTCGCTGCACTGGCGGAAATCGGGTTGCCCATGTCGCGCGGATAGGCGAAGAATCCGCGCATGTCCCTTCCACGGCGATACCCGCTGATCTTCAACCCCCGCGCGCGCAGCGAGAAGGGCGGGAAGGCACGGCAATTTCTCATGGAGCACGCGAACCGCTTCGCACTCTACGCCACAAACAGCGGCAAGGAGGCGGTGGAGCTTGCGCGGAAATTCGCGGACGACGGCGAGCCCGTCGTGATCGCGGCGGGCGGTGACGGCACCCTTAATGCCGTGGTTTCCGGACTCGCAGGCAGCCGCACCGCACTCGGCATCATGCCCGCCGGGACGATGAACGTCTTTGCCCGCGAACTCGGAATCCCGCCGAACAGTTTGCCGAAGGCCTTCGAGGTCATCGAAAAAGGCCTGATCCGCGAGGTCGATCTCTTCACCGCCAATGGCGCGCCCTTCGTCCAGATGGCCGGCGTGGGCTTCGATGCCATGGTGATCGAGGAGACGAAATGGGAGAGCAAGAAGATACTCGGCCCGCTCGCCTATCTGCTCGCCGCCGTGAAAGTGCTCGGGGAAAAGCCGCCGGAGATCGAGATCGTGACCGTCGAGGGTCACCGCGAAAAAGGCGTGGCGGTGCTTTGCGGAAACGGCTCGCTCTATGGCGGGCAGTTCCGGCTTTTCCGCAACGCCGACAACCTCGACTCCAAGCTCGACGTGATCGTTTTCAAGGAGGCCGGATACCGCTTCGTGCTCGATTCGTTGCACGGCATCGCGCTGGGCGGGATCGACCTCGCCGCCTCCACCTCCTATTTCCAGTCCGAGGGTTTCACCGTGACTTGCGACCGCGAGGTGCCGGTGGAAATCGACGGCGAGCTGCTGGGTCGTTTCAAGAAAATCGAATTCCGCGAAACCTCCAGCCGGCTGCGCGTGCTCGCCCCCGAGATACCGTGCGCGACGCCATTTACGGACGCTATGAAATCCCTCCTCCAGTGGCCGCCGAAACCCCAACCCGCCACCGTGGCCAAGACATCTTGAAAGCGAAAAAGAAACCGACCCTGCTCACCTGGATCAAGCGGCTGTTCGTCATCGGACTGCTGTGTTTCCTGCTCGGCTTGGCACTCATCATCTATGCGAACGCCACCGCCGTGTGGGCTTCGCGCGGGAAACTTTTCGACGACGTGAAAGACCTTCCGCCCGCCAAGGTCGGTCTCGTTTTCGGAACGACCGACCGCTACCAAGGCCGCGAGAACCGCTATTTCCGCTACCGCATCGACGCCGCCGTGGAGGTCTGGAAAGCCGGCAAGGTGGAGACCCTCATCGTCTCCGGCGACAACCGCACCAAATTCTACAACGAGCCGGAAAAAATGAAGGCCGCGCTCATCGAGGAGGGCGTGCCCGCCTCGCGCATCGTCTGCGATTACGCCGGGCTGCGGACGCTCGATTCCGTGGTGCGGGCGAAAATGATTTTCGGCGCGGACAAAATGCTCGTGATCAGCCAGCGCTTCCAGAACGAGCGCGCGATCTACCTCGCGCAGGCGAACGGGATCGAGGCCTTCGGATTCAACGCGGAGGACGTGGAACTCCAGGCCGGTTACAAAACCAAGATCCGCGAGGTCGGCGCGCGCGTGAAGATGTGGCTCGACGTGAACTTCCTCGACACCGCCCCGGCGCATCTTGGCGAAAAGGTCGAGCTGCCCGGCGATCCTCAGTCAGGCGAGCCGTAGCGGACGACGGGCGAATTCGCCTTTTCAGAAACCGCGAAAATCGACTTTCCGTCCCGCGAGAAGGCCACGGCCTCCGCCTGCTGGAGTTTGTGCGGAGCAAGGGCTTCGGGAGTTTTGGCGAACACCTCCGCCCATGATTCTTTTTCCATGCGGCGGAAAAGGAACAAGCCGTGATAGGTGACGACGGTGGCGCTGCGATGGCACGCGGAAATGTCCAGGCCGGTCGGCTGATTCGCGAACCTGATGGAAACGATGCCGGGAGCCTTGGTTGCGGTGGTGCCGATCTTGCGAGCAATGGCGTTTTCCGAGGGCTTCAGCGGGAGTTCATACACGCAAGGCGGGTCCGTGCGCTTGCTGATCAGGATGACCTTTCCGTTCTCCGCATCCACCGCCACCGATTCGCAATCGCGCGGCCCGTCCTCGTAGGTGAATTCGATTTTGAACGCGACTTGGACTTTTTCCGAAAGCGTTTCGCCGTCCACGGGAAGCTTCGGTTCGCGGACGATGTGGAGGGTGACGGATTTCCTAGCGGAGCCGTTGTCGCCGGTGTCGGCGATGAGAAGGTAGGGCTTCCCTTCGGACTGAAACGCCGCGAGATCCTCCCAATCGATGTTCTTTGTATCCCCGACCGTCACCGAGCCGCGCGATGTGCCATCGGTTTGCGCGAGATGGATTTCGGGAGTGCCGCCGCTGTCGTTGATCATCCAGAGAAATCCGTCAGCCGAAGGCGAGGCGGCGAGTCCCGAAGCCTCGGTCACGGCGGGCGAGGTTAGCTTGGCATCGCTCGGCTGGAGCACGAAATCCGGCTCCGCCGCGAGAGCGGAGCTTATCAGGAAAATGGCGGCGTAGCGTTGCATGGCTCCCGGACAGGCTGGATGCGGCGGGAGGGATTGCCAGAAGTTTTCCAAGTCTTGGTCTTGCGGAAGACGGGGCGGAGGGCTTGGATGGTGCTCCAAACCGAACCACCAAAACCATGTCCGATTTCCTCACCGTCTCCCGCGAAGCCCACGACCAGCTCGTCATCGCCGCCTACAAATCACGCGGCTACAACGATGAGGAGGCCGTGCTCGGCACGAAACTCGCCGCCGAGGCCGCGCGCCACGGCATCCGCACCCATCACGCCCTCAAGGCGCTGCACCTGGATCACCTTTTCGGATCGGCCATCGGCGGTTGTGTTCCCGGCGCGGAAATCGAGGTGCTGCCTTCCCGTTTCCCCGCCTCGGAAATCTGGAACGCGAACAAGAAACTCGGCCAGGCCGTCGCTTACCGCGCCATCGACCGCGCCATCGAACTCGCGGACCAATACGGCATCGCCCAGATCGCCGTGGACAACGCGTTCCATTACCTGTGGGGCGGCGGCTACGTGATGGAGGCCGCCGAGCGCGGATATTTCGCTTACACGAACTGCACCTCCACCCTCGCCGAGGTCGTTCCTTTCGGCGGGAAATTCCCGACCCTCGGCACGAACCCCCACTCATGGGGCATCCCGTCGCAGGGTGCGAACGGCTTCCCCATCGTGATGGACTGGGCAACCGCCACCGTGGCGATGGGTCGCGTGCAGGCCTTGAAACGCGAGGGCAAACAGCTCCCTCCCGGAGCCGCCGTCGATAAGAACGGCCAGCCCACCACCGACCCGAACGAAGTCGCCGCGCTGCTCCCCTTCGGCGGCCACAAAGGCTACGGCATGTGCCTGCTCAACGAGATCTTCGGCGGCCTGATCGGCGGATCGCTGCCCACCATCCGCGGACGCGAGAACGCCGACAAATCGGAAAAAACCACCATGGCGTTCTATTTCCACGTCATCCATCCCGACGCGATCTCCGGCGGGCATTTCGCGAAAGGCCGCACCCAGATCGAGAACCTCAAGGCGGTGCTCGACGACATCCTCGGCCACGGCAACGACAACGCGATGCTTCCCGGCCAGATCGAGGCGAACGCCCGCAAAGCCTCCGATGCGGCGGGCGGGCTCCACTTCACCCCGGCGGAAATCGCGGAGTTCAACGAACTCGCCCGCGAGCTCGGCGTGGCGGAGTTGGTAGGGAAGTGAGGGAATCCTCCTTCTCAGCCGCGGTGTCCATAAAAACGAGCCAAGTCGCCTGATTTCGCGGCATGCCCTATGTCGATTAACAGGGGCTGCTCTCAATTCGTGGGCAATTCGATACGGGAATCTCCACCAGCCTCGGCTGCTTCCATGCTATCGAGCATGGGGCCATATATGCCGGAGCCATTGGTCTCAAGTTCCTTGCGATAGGCTTCGAGCTGCTTGTCATTGAGTATGTGGCGAAGTTTCTCGATTTTGGAATCAATCCTGTCAGCGATGATTTGGCGTAAATTTTTTGCGATGCTTTTCTGATCAAAGCCGGATCCGGGTTCGGTGGGGTTCTCCATCGTTTCGGACATGACCTGCTGGATGCCGAGACCGTAAGGATCCGTCTCGATGTCCATGCCCTCGTTCATTATTGAACTGATGTTCGGTACTTGGGATTCGGCGGTCACAGACTGCTCGGCGCTTTCGAAGAGAAGTTGGTATACTTTGTCGCGCTGCCCTTCCTCGAAGTGGATGATGCCCTGGAGTTTGGAGAGGTCTTTCAGGGCGATTGCATCGACCTTGCTGAGGCGCTCACGTTCTTGATTCCCGGCGAAGGTTTTCTTCTGATCCGGAGTGAGCATGCCGGCGAGTTGGTCTTGCAGAGCCTCGTTGTTTAGCAGTTTGGAATCCTCGACAAGTTTTTCAAAACCTGCCGGATCAGTGAAGTCAATGTTCCCCAAAGTTTCGTAATGCTTATCGAGCCATGCGGTCAGATCGGATTTCTGTAACTCTGTAAGTGAGAGATTTTCGGTGAGACGAGCGATTTGCGCCTCAAATTTTTCTCGATGGCGTTGGATCATCTGCTTTCCCATCGTGGTCTGCATTTCCTTTGCCTCAAGCATCTGTTCGGGGGTGAGTATGTCGGTAAGGTGCTCGGCGGTTTCCGTCCTACGGATGGCACGCTTGCCTCTGGGCAGTTGTTCCACAGGGCTTCGCGGAGTGATTCGAGCCGATTCGTTGGAGGGAATGTTCGCCGCCACCAAGGGCGTGCTTTCATCCGGAGCGGGTTTGGCTACCCAACCGATGGAAAATCCGATGGCAATTAAAATGACACTGGCAAGAATTTGAAATTTCATCATAGTTACCTAAACCGCTTTGCTGTTCGGGTGCAAGATGAAAAGCCCTTTGTCAGGCCGGAACCGAACCTAGAGAATCCGACTACAGCCGCAGGTTCGGGTTGATATCCCCGTCCAGCGTATCGGTTTTTCCCGCGAAGAAACGCAGCAGTCCGGCGAAGCCGATCATCGCCGCGTTGTCGGTGCAAACACCCGGTTCCGCCACCGCGAGTTCGATGCCATCTTTCCCGCAGCGTGCGGAAAACGCCTCCCGCACCGAGCGGTTCAGGCTCACGCCGCCGGAAAGGCCGACGACATCCGCCCGCGCGACCTTCACGGCTCGCATTGTTTTCTCCACCAGCACCTCGACCACCGCTGTTTGGAACGAGGCGGCGATGTCGGCGATCCTGGCATCAGGATTTTTCTGGAGCGTGTAGAGAACCGCCGTTTTCAGGCCGGAGAAGGAAAAATCCAGCTCGCCGGCCTGCATCATGGAGCGGGGGAAATCGTAGGCCGTGGGATTGCCGCTTTTCGCCGCTTTCTCGATCTCCGGGCCGCCGGGGTAGGGGAGGCCGAGCATTTTTCCGACCTTGTCGAAGGCCTCGCCCGCCGCGTCGTCGCGGGTGGTTCCCATCTGTCGGTAATCGCCCGCCGCGCGGACATTCATCAGCAGGGTATGGCCGCCGGAAACGATCAGTCCGATGTGGGGAGGCACCGTGGTGCGATCCATGAAGGGGGAAAGCAGATGCCCCTCCATGTGGTTCACGCCGACAAAGGGTTTCCCGGAAACGCAGGCCATCGCCTTCGCCGCCGTGCTGCCGACGAGCAGCGAGGAAGCCAGCCCGGGGCCCATCGTCGCGCCGAACACATCCACGTTCCCCGTCCCGATCCCCGCCGTGTCCAGCGCCCGCTCGACGAGCGCGTTGAGATTCAGGGAATGGCTCCGAGAGGCAACCTCCGGCACCACCCCGCCGTGCTCGCGGTGTTCCTCGATCTGCGACGCCACCTCACTCGCCAGCACCTCCGCCGCCCCGCCCGGCTCGCCGCGCAGGATCGCCACCGCCGTCTCATCACAGGAACTCTCGATCGCTAGGAAAACCGCCACGCGGGGATCTTCCATGCGTGCGATGCGCATCGCAACTGCGAAGGGTGGCGATTTTCAGAACAGGTTTGACCCGCACATCTCTTTGTGCAAGTGTTCGCACATGGCGACCAACATCGAGCTGAACGAAAAGCTCCTCACCAAGGCGATGAAACTCGGCGGGATCACGACGAAGAAGGAAGCGGTCAACCAGGCGCTAGCGGAATATGTCCAGCGTCGTGAGCAGATCAAGGTCACCGAGATGTTCGGCAGGGTCGAGTTCGACGCGACATACGACTATAAGGCACAAAGGGAAGTCCGGTGAGGGTGATCGTCGATACCGATGTCTGGTCGGAGGCGTTCCGCAAAGGCGGCACGAAATCCGGTTATGTGGACGAGCTTTTCAACCTGATCCAGGAGGGACGGATCCAGATGATCGGATGCATCCGTATGGAAATCCTTTGCGGGATCAAGGAAGAGAAGATGTTCAATCTTCTCGCGGAGAAACTGGAAGCTTTTCCCGACAGGGCGCTGGGTTCTGAAGTATTCGTGACAGCGGCCAGCTACTTCAATCTTTGCCGAAGCAAAGGTATCCAGGGATCGAACAACGATTTCATCATCTGCGCGTGCTCGGCGCTCTGGGGGATGCCCATTCTTTCCAAGGACAAGGATTTCACCCGCTACAAAAAGCTCCTCCCCATCGAAATCGCAAAACCGAGGAACAGCTAGAAGACCCATCCCGGCCACATAGGGGTGAAGCCTAGCCTCCATTCCTGAAAAATCCCATTTCCTTCCACGCGTGATGTGGGAAGGTATGCGGATATGGAAACAAACCCAGCGATCAAAAGGGAAATCACTGCCTTCATGGACGGGCTGCGGAAACGGAACAAGGGTGAGACCGAGTTCCAGCAGGCGGTGCGGGAGGTGGTGGAGACGCTGATCCCTTTCACCGCGGAGCACACGCAATACCGCGACGCGTACATCCTGGAGCGGATGACGGAACCCGACCGCATCATCACTTTCCGCGTGACCTGGGAGGACGACAAGGGCGGCATCCGCGCCGACCGCGCGTGGCGGGTACAGTTCAACAACTCCATCGGCCCCTACAAGGGCGGGCTGCGCTTCCACCCTTCCGTGAACCAGAGCGTGCTGAAATTCCTCGGCTTCGAGCAGGTGTTGAAAAACAGCCTCACCGGCCTGCCGATGGGCGGCGCAAAGGGCGGCTCGAACTTCAACCCCAAGGGTAAGTCCGACCGCGAGGTGATGCGTTTCTGCCAATCCATGATGATCGAGCTGCACCGCCACATCGGCGAGGACGTGGACGTCCCGGCGGGTGACATCGGCGTCGGTGCGCGGGAGATCAGCTACCTTTTCGGGACATACAAGCGTCTGGAAAACCGCTTCGCCGGAATCCTGACAGGAAAGGGTCTGTCCTTCGGCGGCAGCCTCGTCCGCAAGGAGGCGACGGGTTACGGCGCAGTGTATTTCATGCGACTCATGCTGGAGCAAGAGGGGGAGGGGATCTCCGGAAAAACGGCGCTCGTCTCCGGCTCGGGGAACGTCGCGCTCTACTGCATCGAGAAACTCATCGAGCTCGGCGCGACCGTGCTCACCGCCTCGGACTCCGACGGTTTCATCCACGATCCGCAGGGCATCACCCGCGAGAAGCTGGATTGGCTCATCGACCTCAAGGAAAACCGCCGCGGGCGCATCCAGGAATACGCGGAGAAATTCGGCTGCGATTACCATGCGGGCAAAACCCCGTGGGGCGTGAAAGCGGATCTCGCTTTCCCCTGCGCCACCCAGAACGAACTGGATGCGGAGGACGCCGCCGCGATGGTGAAGAACGGCATCCGCGCCGTCGCCGAGGGAGCGAACATGCCGAGCACCGCCGAGGCTACGGAAATTTTCCTCGCGAACGATGTCCTCTTCGGCCCCGCGAAGGCGGCGAACGCGGGCGGCGTCGCGGTGTCCGGCCTTGAGCAAAGCCAGAACCAGCTCCGCATCAGTTGGAGCCGCGAGGAGGTGGACGCGCGGCTCGTCGCGATCATGACCGACATCCACACGAAGTGCGTGAGATACGGAGCGAGACACGGCAAGCCCGTGGATTACCGCGCGGGAGCGAACATCGCCGGTTTTGTGAAGGTTGCCGATGCCATGCTGGCCTATGGGGTGGTGTGAGAATGACACGAAAAAGGAGCATCGCTTAAGAAATCTTGCCCCTTGCAATCCGCCTGCGCATCCCGGAACCTCACGCGCCGCGTGTGCTATGGCCGAAGTCACCCCTGAAGAAACACTATTGCTTGTCGATCCCGATCTGGATTTCCTGGAATGGGCTACGAAGCATCTTGCTGCGAAGGGGCTGCGCATCCTCCGCTGCGATGATGCAGGCAAGGCGATCAAGGTAATCGAGAAGACCGCAGTTTCCGTCGTGGTTGCTGCCGTGGATTTGCAACCCTTCGACGGTCTTGATCTCTTGGGGCGCATCCGCGCGCAAAGCCCGGACACTTTGGTCGTGCTCACTTCGGGTTTCCCCACCACGGGCCAGATCATCGAGGCCACACAAAAAGGAGCCCATGATGTGCTGCGCAAAGAGTCGCTTTCCTTCGAGCTGCGGCCGGTGGTCGAGTCGGCCTTGCAGACGGTGGAAGACAGGCGCAGCGCGGATCGTCCGACAGCCGATTTGCCGAGTTCCGATGGCAGGGTGCGGATCATCGGCGTTTCGCGTGCGCTACAGGATGTTTTCAAACTGGTCGGGCGCGTGGCGCGATCGGACGCGCCGGTTCTCATCAGCGGGGAAAGCGGCACAGGCAAGGAGCTGGTCGCGAAGGCGGTGCACGAATACAGCCCGCGCCGCCAGAAGGAGATGATCACGATCAACTGCGGCGCGATTCCGGAAAACCTCCTCGAAAGCGAACTCTTTGGCCATGAGAAAGGTTCCTTCACCGGCGCGATCGCCCGCCGCGCGGGTCGCTTCGAGCAGGCGGATGGCGGCACGTTGTTTCTCGATGAGATCGGAGACATGCCGCTCTCCATCCAGGTGAAACTTTTGCGCGTGCTGCAGGACGGCGGATTCTCGCGGGTGGGAGCGAACGACATGCTCAAGACCGATGTCCGTATCGTCGCGGCTACGCACAAGAACCTCGCCGCCGAGGTTTCCGCCGGGCGTTTCCGGGAGGATCTCTTCTACCGGCTTAACGTCGTCGAACTCCGCATCCCGCCGTTGCGCGAAAGGCCGGAGGACATCCCGCTGCTGGCCGAGTATTTCCTGCAGCGCATCACGAGAAAAAACGGGATGGCGCGCATCCGCATTTCCGGTGAGGCGATCGCATCCCTCTGCACGCACCACTGGCCGGGCAATGTCCGCGAGCTGGAAAACACCATCGCCCGTGCATGCGCGCTGGCTTCCTCGCAGATTCTTTTGCCTGCCGATATTCCACTCGCCTCGGCACCTGTAAGGACTTCCGCGCTGGCCCACGGTCTCGATCAGGTCATCAACGCCGCGCCTTCCAATATCCCGTTGATGACCTGGGTTTCCAGCCAGATCGTCGGGCGCATGCTCGATCGCTCTCACGGCGATCTCAAGGAGACCGCCCGCGCGCTTGGCGTGGAGCTTGCTGAGGTGAAACGAATCCTCTCAACCAAGGACTGAGATGCTCCACCATATCGACCATCCGCTGATCTCCGCCGAGCTTACTTGTGCCAGAGATGCGGATTGCTCGAACCACGAGTTTCGCCAGCGAGTGCGGCGCATCGCCTCCCTCATGGTTCCCGCTGTCACGGCAGATCTGGAGCGGACGGTGGTGCCTTGCACGACACCGCTGGAAATCACCTCCGGCGAGTCCGTCGCCCGCCCCATCATCCTTGTGCCCATCCTCCGCGCGGGTCTCGGCTTTCTCGATGGCTTTCTCGATCTGATCCCGCACGCCGCCGTCGCTCACATCGGCCTTGCAAGGAACGAGAAAACCCTGCTTCCGGAAGCATACTACCTAAAGCACCCCACACCGCTGGCCGAGTCCGAGCTCATCCTTCTCGATCCCATGCTCGCCACCGGCGGCTCCGCCGTGCAGGCGATCACGACCCTTACGGAAGCCGGCGCCACACGCATCCGCTTCGTATGCTTGCTCGCCGCCCCGGAAGGCATCGCCACGCTCCAGGCCGCGCATCCGCAAGTTCCCGTCTTCACCGCCGCCATCGACCGCTGCCTCAACGAAAAAGGCTACATCCTCCCCGGCCTCGGCGATGCGGGCGACAGGTTGTTCGGGACGATCTGAGGGCTTGGCGTTCATCGGGCGACACCGTCACCTCCGTCCACGGAGCTGCCGCCACCCCACGCCCGGTGATATCCGCGCGGTCATCCATGCCCTGCCCGCGTCCGCCGCCGCCACCTGATATCCACACGTACTCCCGGAAATCACCTTGATCTTCCAGCATTTTTCCACTTTTATCCGGGAAGAATGCCCAAACAGATATCACCGAGATGGGTGATACGAATTAGATCTGTTCTGCAAAGAAACCAAAGACCGAACATGCCAAAAGACTATCACTGCTGGCGTTGCAAAATGGTAGTTCCGATGCTCACCGATGACGAATGGGCAGAGATCAGGCCACTTCTTCAGACCGATATCGAACGCATCAAGGAATACCGCGCAGAGACCGGAATCGGACTGCGCGAAGCACTCGACACTTTGCGCCACCGAGCTTGTGAACGATATTTCGAGATCACTGGCTTCACTGAGACAAATCCGAATGCACTCTGGCATCACCATCTATCGTGTTATGGCGCGGAGTGCACTATGTGTGGCTGCCCATTACCCACAATTTGTTTGATTTCGAAATATTTGATACGCCTCGGTAATATCCTCAAGCCTTCGCATTCCGCGCCACAGCACTTGAGCGCCTGGCGGGCCATCGCATTTTCGGTTCAAGTA
>JBJONG010000042.1:0-26792 GCA_046051965.1 Verrucomicrobiota bacterium | reverse complement strand
TCGACGAAGGTCACGTCTGCGACGCGCCACGGCTTGGGGACGGATGAAGAGGACATCCCGCGAGACTACGGCTGGTGCCGGAGCTGCCGCGAGATCTCATGCGGGGCAGTGTTTCCTTCGCTTACGTCCTACCAAGCGCCTCTAGTCGTTAGTGTCGTAGGCGTGTTACCAGCGATGTTTACGACTACGCTGTCCTTTTGGCATACTGGCGCGGGCGGAGTTTTTCCGCGTAGGCTTTGGGGGTGTAGCTGGCGAATGTCCCGGCGGTGACTTTTACCTCGGGAAGTTCCTCAAAGATCCAGACGAGTTATTTCCATGGATCGGATCTTCCGGCGGCGGCGGCTTACGACAGGAGGCGCTTCTCAGGATGCTTACGACCAGGGCTGACGTGGGTCGATCAGTCCTACTTCCGGTGGGTGGGGCGGATGGAGCGGCGGGCGGGGGCGTTGTCCTCAGCTACGGGGACGGTGACGGGCGATTGTTTGCGATCACCTGGCGAGGCTCCTTTTTCATCAATGGGAGCAATGGGGGGGAGGACGCCACCGTCGGCGAAGGTGCGGGAGGGTTGGGAGACGTCATAGCGCGCGTCCATATCGGCCTGGACGTAGTCGAGAGCGTTGTCGCCGTTGACGATGGAGGGCTGGAGGAAAATCATGAGTTCATCGCGCTCCACGCCTTGGGTTTTTGTCGAAAACAGGCGGCCAAGGCCGGGGATGTCGCTGAGGATAGGGATGCCTGTAACGTCCTCGGTGTCGTTGGTTGTGATCAGTCCGCCGAGAATGATGGTCTGGTTATTGGGCACGGTGACGGTGGTGAGGAGTTCACGGGTGCCGATGATGGGAACGAGTCCCACACCTTCTATGGGCGTATTCCCGATGACATCATCGCTGACGAGGGCGATCTGGAGAGTGACCTCGTCCTGCGAGTTGATGAGAGGAATCACCTCCAGCTTGAGCACGACGTCGCGGTATTCGATATTGGTGCTGAAGCTGTCGTTGAATTGGTTGCTGCTGGTGGGAACGGCGATCCGGCGTCCGGATGAGATGGTGCCCTTCTGATTGTTTGTGACGTAGATGGAGGGGCGGGAGAGGACGGTGAAATCCGATTTGGTCGAGAGAAGGTTCACGTAGGTCGCGAGGGAGCTTCCGATTCTGCCGTAGAGCGAAAGTCCGTTCTGGTTGAGAGGGAAGGTGCCTGGGGCCGTGCCGGTCCAGGGATGGATCAGGCCGGCGGGGTCGAAGTTGTTTGCCGGGCCGCCGCCGATGCTTGATCCTGCGAGACCTCCATCTTCATCGCCTTTGAAGGCACGGAGCCAATCGACGCCGGTGGTGATGGAATCATTGAGGGCAAGCTGACCGAAAACGGATGAAATCATCACCTGATCCGCCTTAACATCGACCTGATCGAGGAGTTTTTCGATGATCTCGATGGCGGTAGGCGGGCCTTGGATGACGATGGAGTTGGTGATGTTGTCTGCGACGAGCTGGGTACGCCCGACGAGGAGGGATTGGGGAGCGGAGTTGACCTGTGGATCGGAAAGTGCGCTACCCCGTGAGGTGCCACCTGAACCACCCGCACCGCCGGTGTTGCCGCCCGTGTTGCCTCCGCCGTTGAAAAGGTTGCCTCCACCGGTTTGTTGGGTGCGGTTGTTCTGGCGGTTGGCAGCACCTCCGGCTCCGGGTTGGGTCTGCTGCGCGGCACCGCCTTCGCCGGTGCCGGTGCCGGTGAAGGCGCGGGTGAGGGCGTCTCCTGCGATGGGAAGGAAGTCCGCGACGGCGAGGAACTTCAGCTTGCGGCGGAGGAAATTCCGTTGGTCGCTCTGGGTGTCGAACTCACGGATGAGTCCCTCGACAAACAGCAGATCAACCGGGCGCCCCATGGCGAAAATCCGGTTGGTGCGCGCATCCGGGACGATCTGGACGGGTGTGGCCTCGCCGGATGATGAGGCTGTGCCGGGAGCGAGGGCGGCATCGATGTTGTTTCGGTTGGCCGCTTGTTCCTGAGGGATTTGCTGGCGTTGGACGCCTGCGGTGGTGGTGGTTTGCTGCTGGCCGAGGAGATCGTTGAGGGTGGTGGCGAGTTCGCTGACATCGGCGTATTTTACGGTGATGAAACGCGTTGCGACCTCGGAGGAGGGTTTGTCGATGACCGCTTTGAGGTCGATGAGTTTGCGGATCAGCGAGGTGTTTTCGGTGATGACAACGGTGGATCCGCTGGCGGTGATGGAACCGAAGGCACCGAACTGCCCGACGACCTGTTGAAACACGCGGACGGCTTCGTCGGGTTTCAGGTAGGAAAAAGACATGGTATAGGTGATGACCGCGTCTCCCTCGGGAAGAGGATCGTTTTCCGCATAAACATCGATGCCGCGGCCTTTGGGATTGAGTCCGGCGGTGGCGAGGGTGAGGATGTCGAGGTTTGGATCGACGGCATCGGGAACGAAGACGAAATTCTCGATGGTGGCGGCGATTTTGAGTAGCTCGGCGGCCTCGCGGTAGGTGAGGGGATCCTGAGGGGAGGCGGGCTGGACAAAGCGGAACTCGGCGGCTGCCGCGGCGGAGTGGACGATGACCCGGCGCCCGGTGTATTTGCGGTAGAGTGCGGCGAGGTCTTCACCGGAAAGCTTGATTTGCTCGATGCTTTCCTCAATGCGCGTGTCCCCGAGATTCGCAGGGATGGCATCGGGAGGATTTGGAGCCGCAATGTTGGCAGGTGGCGGAACGATACCCGGGATAGCGGGGATTTCCTCGTTTTGGGCGAGAAGCGGTAGGCTGAGCAAAGGGATGAGGCAGAAAGCTGAAGTTCGCATGTTAGAACGTGGTTTTGGGAGTTGGAAAAGGGAGCGTGGTGGTTCAGCGGCGGCGGTTGTCACGGCGTTCACCGGATGGCTGATTCCCTGGCTGCTGATTGGCTGCGGGAGTGGGTGGCGGTGTGATGCGTGGACGCGGCTGGCGCATGCCGGGTGGCGGCACGGTGCTCGGCGGCTGTTCGACTTCCGGTTGGATTTTTTCGCCGCCCGGTTGCTCGACGGGCGCAGTTGGTGCAGCATTGAGAGTGATGAGTTCCGGCTCGAAGGTAACGGAGCCTTGGGTGGATCCGGAGGAGAGGACGACGACCGTGCCGAGATCTTTCTCAGGATTCCGCTGAACGGATACGACTTTGAATTCATCCGAGCCGCCCGGCTCGATGACCCGTTTGATTTCCGGGTTCTTTTTACTCACGATCGTGATCCGGTGGCCGCCGGGTACGGGTGCGATGCCGGTGAGGGTGAAATCCTCGAAAGGATTTACGGGAGGTGCTCCCTCCACGACGGGTGGCTTCGAGGTGAAAGGGCTGTTCATCCAAAGTCCCGTGTATTTCACCAAAGGTTCTTTTTTGGGGGTATTCGCATGGGCTGGCAAACAAGCGCAGGCGGCGAAGATCAGAACGAAAGACGTTTTCATAGGGCGGGTGGGAACCATTGAGAAAGCGTTGCGGAACAATCGATCAGGGTGTCATCCTGAGAATTCGGCGACATGCGTAACTGGTAAGTGGTGCGGAAAACATCGGGGTCGTTGATGGCATCGAACCATTCGTAAAGTGCCTTTTCCTTTCCGGTGAGGTTGATTTTCACCTGTGCCCGGTGGTAGTAGGTGCCGGATTCGTCGGTGGGAAGTGGTTCCTGGCTTTTCACCTTGAGACCACGATTCCGTGCTTCGGTCTCCGCAAAAAGTTGGAGTGCGTTTTGTGTATCCTGATAGGTGGCGGGTTTTGGTTCTTTCTCGGCAAGCCAGGCCATCTGATCGGCGAATTCGCTCGAACTTTCACTGAATACAATCGCTTGCTGGAGCTGGGATTTCGCGGTTTCCAGGTCGTTTGCGTAGAGGCTTTTTTTCTCCATGTAGAAGGAGTAGAAAAAGACGTTCACGATGAGGAATCCCGCGATGAGGAGCAGTGCCAGGAGTTTCTTTTCGCGGTCGGACATGGATGGGCTACGGGTAGGAAATGCCGGGGAATGTGTGATTTGTCGGGAGTCGTGTGGAGCTTAGGCAGGAAAAGTGCCGGTGGCCAAAGCAGATTTCAGGGCGTGGCGGTGGGCGTGGTGCCTGTGAAGTTGAATTCCCAGCCGCGGCTGGTTTGTCGGGGGGCGGGCGTTTCCCATTCGAAGGCGGCCAGGTCGTTGTTATTGCTCAGGTTCAGGGAGAACTGGTTCACCGGTTGCAGTTGGGATGCCTCGCCGCGAAGGTTGATTTCGGTAGCGGAAATGTCTGCGGTGGTGAGGCGCAGGCCGGAGTTTGCGGGGATGGAGCGGGCGATGCGGTTGAGGATATCGACCGTGTTGTGGTTGAGATCGATGCCGTATTCCAGTTCGTCCCATTTCGCGATGTGAAGGGCGAAGGCCTCGCCTTCGGGTGCTACGGCTTTGACCTGGGCGCGGAGCTTGGTGGTGGTGTTGTGGGTTTTCCAAAGCCCGAAGCCAAGGTAACCTACGGTGCCAAGGTAAATGACGGCGATGGCGGCGATGGCGAGAATCGTGTTCTGGCGGTTCCTAGCGGCACGGCGGGCGGCACGGACATCTGCGGGGAGGAGTTTGCTGGGTGGTTCTGGCAGGACAGGTGCGGGGCGGGGGGCGAGCTCTGTGTGGAGGGAAAGAGAACGGGAGAGGAGTGCCGTTTCTGTAGTGGGATCGGATGTCCAAACGATGGCCCTGGAGGGCGTGGCAGGAATTCCTTGCATGGCGAGCTGGATGCTCGCGATACGGATTTCGCGGATCAGTGCCGCATCGGGTGATGCGGAGGATATGGAAGTGGCTTGGCAATAAAGCAGTTTTCCCTCGTGATGAATGGCAAAAACCCATTGGCCGAGCTCACGCCAGACGGCCAGAGCGTTACCCTCCACGGGAAAGGCGCGGGGAGAGATGTCGAAGGCCTTCGGGGATGTGGGAGGGAGATCTGCGGTCTGTGGGGCGCGGAGTATGACCGATAGGAACAGGGATTCCTCGGAATGTGTGTTCAGCGTAAAAATATCCGTGAGCTGACCTGCAAGGGGATCAGGACGGAAACCCACTCGCTCGGCGTGTGTGGCTGCGAGATCCTCAAACAGGGAGGCATCACCGGTAGGCACATTCAGCGGAAGAGCGGTGAGGGATTTCACCGGGAAAAAAAACACCAGATCGCCCTGCGGCGGTTTCCCGATCTCCGAAGGCCGCGCCACCGGATGACTGGAATGCAGCGTGGCATCACCGTTCGGAACGACCGTCCAGATTTGCCAATCGCTTTCTCCGGGAACAAGGAGATGGATGTTGTTCGCTTTGCTCATAAAATTCAAGTTTCAAGATTCAACCCTCAAGCAAGAGAGATAGACCGGGGATGGGATGGTATTGTGAAAATGGTGCGCGGAGCATTGAAGGTTGAGATTTGGGTGTTGAAATTTAAGGAACGATCTCGGTGGTTCGGTCAAGAAGGGCGGGGCGGCCTGTGCGGTTGCGGACGATGGCGGTGATGCGGCGTGTGGAATCGCCGGAGCGGGCGGTGGAGGTGATGCGTGTCGTGGTGTCTTCCACGGTGAAGCGTTGCGCAATGACTTGCCCGTTTCCGCCGCCGATGCCAAGCAGCGAAAGCGCGGTGCCGACATCCTTGAAGGGCATGTCGTCCTCGGTGTCGCGTATGCCGTCCGTACCGCGCACCGTTTCCGGGATGATGGCGGCTTGCTCAGCCGTGACTTCGGCGGCGACGGAGATGAGTTCTGCCGCGGCTTCGTTGAGATCAAGCGTTCCGGAAGACCAGACGGTGAACCAGTCGCGCCAATCCGGGCGCAGGAACTCGATCTGATCCATGCCCAGGACGAGCGCCATTTCCTCGATATGGTAGAAGGGTCGGTTGAAGGGCTGGTTGAGGCGGCCTGCCTTTTCGTATTCCTCAATCTCCGCGCCGTTGAGCGCCACCTCATCATCTTCATCCACCCAATCGGTAAACGCATCGGTCAATGCTTGTGCGGAATCGAGATCGAGACCCCAGTGGATGAAAATGGAGCGGAGCAGAGTCTTGTCTTCTGCAAAGACGAGGCTGTTGATGTTGAAGCGCGCGCCCTCGGAGGTGATGGCGACATGGACTTCTTCGTTGTTTTCCTCGTCGAGGCGGCGGAGCAGGGGATCATCGCGCTCGACGGCGGGATTCGAGCCTATCGCGATACCCATTTCCGCAAGTTGGAAGGCGCGCGAGCCGTGGACTTTCGCGGTGGCGATCTGCATATCGAAAGAGATGACGCGCAACGTGGTGATCGCTGCGAGAGAGAGGATGGCGATGAGCCAAAGCACCGCTATGAGGGCGAAACCTGATTCATCGGCATGATGGAGTGTCTGTTTCATTACTGATCGGGTGTGGTTTCAGGTTCGGGATCAGGTTCGGGATCAGGATCGGGATCAGGATCAGGATCAGGATCGGGATCGGGATCGGGATCGGGTTCTCCTTGCTGTAGCTGGCGCATGAAAACTTCCGGGTTCTGGCGGGGTGGAATCCAAAAAACCTGCCGTATTTCCTCTCCCTCCGCACCGAACGCGCAGATCAGCTCCATTTGCAAAGGCAGCCGCCCGGGGAGATCCCAGTCATATTGGTATTCCATGGTGCGTCCGTCGAGCAGCCGCCATTCAAAATAGGCGACATCGGTGAGCAAGACAATCTCGGCGAAGGGCTTCAAGTCTTCTGCGGGAATGGTATTCGCGGATTGCAGGTTGCTTTCCCCTGCGATGATCTCGTTTTCGAAATAACTCAATACGATGTCGATGAATCCGGAGCGCCGCTTCACGGTGGAAAGGCGGATCGCCCTGGCAGTGCGTTCCTCGCCACCCCAAGTAAAGGTAAGCGGGACGTTTTGGAGGGTCAGGTCGGTGAGGTAATGGGAACCGGAATCCGTTGTCGTCAGCTCCATCCGTGTATTGCCGGGCAAGGACGAGAGGCTGTTTTCCATAAAGTCGAAGAAAGCCTGGTGAAGCATCTCCTCGTTCTGGGTTTTCACCACATTGTTGCCGAGCGTCAGGGTCGAATGGGAAGTGGTGAAAATCAAACCCGCGAGAAGCGCGACAAGGAGCAGTGCAACCACCAACTCGATCAACGTGAAGCCTGGGGAAAAGACATTGGATATTGGAGATCGGGAAATTCGGGAAGAAGCGAAACGCCTGCCGTTACGCTCCCCAATATCAAATTTCCGAATATCCAATGTCCCTCTCACGGCTGATACATGGGGTTATAACGCCAGGTTTCGGCGGAGCGCTCCTGCCACGCGCCGTTTTCATACCAATTCGCGATGATCTTGATGTGAAACATCTGCTGGAGAAGCTCGCCGTCCTGATTCTCGATGTCCTCGATGGGTTCGATCACGACATCGAGTTCGATATCGGAGCCCTCGACGGGAACCTGGGTCACACCTTCCTCCAGCATGGGCAGGCTGAGCTGCTCGGTAAGTGCGGAATCGAGAATCCGCGTGATTCGTAGCTCACTCTGGGCTAGACCTGCCGCCGCTGCCATCCGGTGGAACGCCACAGTGAGACCCGTGCAAGCGATGGCGAAGACCGCTATCGCGAGAACCACCTCAAGCAAGAGGTAGCCATTGGGCTTTTCGCGGCTGTAATTTTTGAATCTCAATTTCCAAATATCTGATTTTTCATATCCCTTGGTCTCATTTCGCCTCCAATTCGGAATCGGCGATGGATGCGGTAAGCGGGTGGTAGGTGTCTTGGGCGTAACTTTCGCCAACGGTCATGCGGACGGTGATGGGTTCGGACAGGCCGTTGGGATCAAAGCGCCAAACAGGAATGAGGGTTTTATTGGGTGTCACGAAATCGCCAGAGTTCCAACGACGCACACTCAGGGAGATTTTGGGATCAATGGAGATGTCCTCGCGCAGAGTCATGCCGGGCTCGCTTTCGACCGCTGTGCCGCCGATTTCATTGCCCAGCGCGGTCGTCCGCTCGGTCTCCGATGCTTCTGCAAACGGCATGAGTCGCAACGAATTCTCGCGGAACTCGATGGCGTAGGGCTTTTGGTGAAGGATGGATGCCGTGCGTGCCTTTTTCGCGAGGAGCTCGATGTCGCTGGAGGCGCTGATGAGCGCACGCTGGGCGGAGGAGCCGAGCATTACGGAAATCGCCGCACCGAAAACGATTCCCGACACCAAGAGAACGATGACGATTTCCAGGAGGGTGAACCCGTAGCCGACGGGGATACGGGATTCTCCCGAAAGGTTTGTCGCGGGATGGCGCGACCGCGTTGGCTTAGTCTTGCGAAGACATATCATCGTCAGTTCCTTCCTGTTTGTCGGGACCGAAGGTGAGAATCTCGAACGTGGAAGTGTCGATTTTGCCGGGATTGCGGTATTTGTAGGGCTCGCCCCATGGGTCGAGAGGAACGGCTTTTCCCGCGCTTGCCCAGCGTTTGGGGACGGGCGGGGCGGTTGGCTTTACGAAAAGGGCTTCAAGTCCCTGGGCGGTTGTCGGTGGATTTCCTGCGAGCATTGCGTAGCTGCGGACGGCTGACTCGATGTTCTGCATGTCACCTTCCGCGCGTTTGATTTTCGCACCTTCGGGCAGTTTTTTGAGCATGACGATCGAACCGCCCATGATCACGGCGATGATACCGAGCACGATGACGATTTCCAGGAGGGTGAAGCCTCGGGAGCGGATACGGGATATGGGAAATTGGATGTTGGATGAGCCTAGTTTCATGGTTGTTGGTAAGGAAATGCCGTGGGCTTGGGTTCTTGTCTGAAAAGGATAGGCGGGTCAATCCACAGGTTGGGCGCGGAGGGGAGCTTCCTCCACGGGTTGGGCGCGGAGCGGAGGGTTGTTTTCGCGGATCGGCTGGGCACGCGGCGGAGCGTCGTCTTCGGAAACGGGCATCGCACGGGCGGGGTGGATGGGGCAGAGATCTTCCGGGCTAGGAGCGATGTCAGCGGGAACTTGTTCGGTATAGGATGTTCCGGCATTCCGGCAGCCAGCGGTGGCGCGTTTTCCGGAGTGACGGCAGAGTTCGATGCTTACGAGATTGATGTTGGAATGGAGCTTGCCGGCTTTGTAGCCGAGACGGTCGGCAGTTTTCATCACATCCACCCAGACCGGTAGGGCGAGGGTGGAGCCGTAGCCTCCTTGTATGGTTTTCTTGGGTTTATCGAAACCAACCCAAACCGCGCAGGTGAGACTGGAAGAGTATCCGGCGAACCATGCGTCTTTGAAATCGTTGGTGGTGCCGGTTTTCCCGGCGGCGGGCTTGTCGAAGCCGAGGCGTTTCATCGAGGCGGCGGTGCCGGAGTTCGCGACTTCCTGGAGAATCCGGGAAACCGACCACGCGGAGCCTTTGTTGGCGGCTTGGTAGGGCAGGGGAGGGGTGCGATAGAGGATGTTTCCCCCGCGGTCCTTGATCTCGGTGACGAGGAACGGCCGGTAGCGTGTGCCGTCGTTGGGGAAAATTGTGTAGGCCGTTGCGACTTCCCACGGGCTGGCTTCCCAGGAGCCTAGGAAGGAGGAGGGTGTTTCCGGCATCGCCATTCCGAAGCCTGCCTTGCGCGAGACTTCTTTGACATTGGTTACCCCGGCGTAGTTTCCAACGCGGACGGACATGGTGTTGCGCGAGCGGATCAGGCCGTAGGAAACGGGGTGCATCCCGCCGAATTTGCCGTCGGAGTTGTTAGGACGCCATGTCGGTGCTCCTTTGATCTCGCCGCGGTAAATGGGCCCGTCGGAAATCATGGTGGAAGGCTGCATGCCCTTGTCGAAGGCGGCGAGATAGACGAATGGCTTGAAGATCGAACCGATCTGGCGGCGTGCTTGGATCGCGCGGTTGAATTTCGATTCGTTTGCATCACGCCCGCCGACAAGGGCCAGCACGGCTCCGGTGCGGTTCTCCACGAGGACGGCGGCACCTTGTATGTATTCCGGTTCCTCGCGTTTTTCCTCCGGTTGATTCTGCCAGCCCGCGCGGGTCTGGTGCGGATACCCGGAAAGGCGCTCCGTCTCGCGGAGTTTTTTATCAAGCGCCTCCTCGGCGATGTTCTGCAGCCGCTGGTCGATGGTGGTTACGATGGTCAGCCCGCCGAGCTCGATGTTTTCCTTTTCCAGAATGATCTCGAGATCGCGGCGGATCGCATCCATCGCGTAGGAATCCTGCGCTTCGCGTCGCCAGACCGGGCGGACGGTGATCGGCTCTTTTTTGGCAGTATCGGCTTGGGATTGGGTGATCTTCTTCGCCGTGACCATGCGGGCGAGTGTCGTGTTGCGCTCGCGCTCGGCTTTTTCCATGGAGCGGAAAGGGTTGTAGGCATCCGGTCCGCGGACGATGCCGGCGAGCAAGGCGGATTCGGAAAGGGTTAGCTCGGAAGGATGTTTCTCGAAATAGATGCGCGATGCCTCGCCGATGCCCTTGATCTGACGCCCCCAGTTGATCTGGTTGATATAGGCTTCGAGGATGCGATCCTTGTCGAGCGCAGCGTTGATGCGGAAGGCGATGGCGATTTCCAGGCATTTCCGGTCGAGCTGCATCATCAGCAGCTTGGTGGGCTGTTTGCGGTTTTCCTCCAGCATCTCGGGTGCCTTGAGCTTGTAAACGTCGGAGGCGAGCTGTTGGGTGATGGTGGAGGCGCCTTCTTTTTTCCCCTGAAGGTTCGCAAGAAACGCGCGGCCTATGCCGATGAGGTCGATGGCTCCGTGTGAGTAAAACCGTTCGTCCTCGCGGGCGAGAATGGCTTTGCGGAAATCCTCGGAAACCTGGTTGAGTGGTACAAGAGACCGCTTCTCACCATGGATGCGCCCGATCTCGGTTCCCTGCCGGTCGAGGATGATTGTGCGCTCCGGCATTTTGTTGATGCGGGCGAGGTCGTATTGCGAAGAGCGGATGCCATATACCACAGCCAATGCAATGCAGAGCAGAAGTCCTGCGACGGCAGGCACCCCGATCAGACGGATAAAGAACCGCTTCACTCCACCCGAACCGCGCGTGAGCCAGAACAGGAGATGAAAAGGCCAGAGTAGCAGCAGCGAGAGCGGATTCGGAGAACCACCACTTACGGGCTTGTCCTCCCGGGCTTTGTTGTTCTGTTGTTTCCGTTTCGCCATGGCCGCTGACGCGGGAAGATACGGGGAAACTGAAAACTTGAAACCGCAAACTTTCCCCTGTGGGAAGCACCACAAATCACTAGACGAAAGCCTGCCATGGTGTCGATTCTGATTAGCAATGAAATTTCCAGCAATCGCATGGGTTATGTGGGCCGCTGCGGGCACCGTAATCGCTTATGAACCCGCTGCCACTGTGGCCGATCTTGTGAAGCTCGAGCAAAAGGTGGCGGAGGTCGCTTCAAAAACGATGCCCGCCACGGTCGCGCTTGTTTCCGAGAAAACGGGGTCATCCGGCTCGGGTGTTCTTGTTTCCGAGGATGGCTTGATCCTGACTGCCGCCCACGTGGTGCAGGGCATGAGGGAAGTGGATGTTTATTTCTCCGATGGAAAGAAATGGCTCGGAAAAGTGCTGGGCGCGAATTTCTCCAAGGACATCGGCATGGTGAAAATGGTCGAGGCCGGGCCATGGCCGTTCGTGAAGCTGGGCGAGTCGAAGCCGCTTGAGGCGGGTGATTGGGTGGTCGCGCTCGGGCACTCGGCGGGTTTTGATCCGGCACGGACTCCGCCTGTTCGCTTCGGTAGGGTGATGTCGGACGGTCCGGGAAATTATTTTACCACCGACTGCACCCTGATCGGAGGTGATTCCGGCGGGCCGCTGTTTGATCTGGACGGGAAGCTGGTAGGTATCAATTCCTCCATCGGCGAGTCATGGAAAAACAACAACCACGCGGGCGTCGATGGCTTTCGTGAGGATTGGGATCGGCTGCTTGCGGGGGAGACCTGGGGCACACTTCAAATGAATCCCATGGCGAACCCGGAGACTCCGGTGCTCGGAATCGGCATGGGGATGAACGAAGGAGCGAACGGTGTGATCGTTTACAAAGTGGAGCCGAATTCGCCTGCGGCAGCGGCAGGTGTGAGGGTGGGGGATTTGATCCGCTCGGTGGATGGTGACCGCGTCCGCGAGGGGGCGGAACTGCAGCAGGTTTTGGTGAAACGCGAGGCAGGAGATACCGTAAAACTCGGCATCGTCCGTGGCGCGGACGAGATCGAGATCGGGGTAGAGTTGGTAAAACGCGAGGAACTTTTCAGAATACGATGAGAACATACGAATTTGCCGCCATGGGTGTGCTATTGTTTTGCGCCAGCTTGACCGCTAGCGGGCAACCGCCGGAGGCAGAGGTGCCGCTGATGCGCCCCGACGAACGCAATGTGCTCGATGCACAAACCCTTGATTTCAACAAGGCACTGGAACCCATCCTTTCCGATGCGTCGAAATCCACCGTGACGATCTGGACTCGCGGACAAAGGAAGCCCATCGCTTACGGGACGGTAGTGGCCGATGGCACCAGTATTCTCACGAAATGGAGCGAGATCGAGCGCTTTGCCGATTCGCTTTTTGTAAACGGCGCGAAAGGCAAAGGCGGGAAAGCCGAGGTAGCTGGCGTTTTCACCGAAGAGGATCTTGCGCTTGTCTCCATTTCCGCCGATGTCGCGAAATCAGAGGAGATTTCCGAAGCGAAATTCCACGTTTCAGATCTCCCGCTCGGGCGTTTTCTTGTCGCTGCCCGCCCTGATGGGAAACCGGGTGCGTTCGGAGTTGTAGGTGTGCTCGAAAGGAATCTCCGCGAAACGGACAAGGCTCACCTCGGCATCATGGCCGATTTCGAATACCGTGGAGCAGGGGTTCGTATCGCCAACGTGCAGCCGGAATACGGCGCGGCGGAGGCGGGTTTGCGCTCGGGCGATGTGATCCTGAAGGTGAATGAGCGCCAAATCTCCGGCCTCCAGGAACTCAAGAACGCTCTCAGCGGCAAGAGCCCCGGCGACAAGGTGACCTTGCGTATCGAGACCGCCGGCAAGGAACGCGATGTCGAGGTGCTGCTTTCCAACCGCCCCGTCCTCGGGCAGTTCGCAGGCGGCAGGCTCAACGCGATGGAGCGGATGGGTGGTGAGTTGAATCGTATCCGTGACAGCTTCTCCCGGGTCGTGCAGTCGGATATGAAAATCCAAGCCAACCAAATCGGTGGGCCGGTGGTGGATCTGCAAGGGCGCGTGGTCGGTATCACCATGGCGCGTGCCGACCGCACACGGACTTACATCATGGGCAGCGAGGCGGTCTTGGAACTTTTGAAGAGGAAAACGGATACCGTAGCGGAGGCGCAAGCGAAGACCGAGAAGCTCAAGATGGAGCTTGCGGAACAGAATCGTGCGATGTTGCCGGAGATCCGCCGTGATGCGAAACCCCGCGATCTCCCCCGTACGCGCCGCCACCTCAGCGACATAGAGCGCCTTCTTGGCCGGGCGAACCGCGAGCTCGATGATCTCGACCGCAGATAAATCGAAATCTGCGCTTCAAACGCCGCGCGAGGCAGTTAGCCTGTCCCTGCGATGAGCGAGAAGGAATTTCACTATCAGGATCCGTTCCCCTTGGGTGCGGACGAAACGGAATACGAATGCATCCGCGAGGGTGGAATCGAGGTCGTCCATCTCGGCGGAAAGGAAATCCTAAAAGTCGATCCCGAGGCGCTGACGTTCCTCTCCGCCGAGGCGATCCGGGCGATCAATTTCACCCTCCGCGCCAGCCACCTCGCGCAGGTCGCCGCGATCCTCGACGACCCCGAAGCCTCGCAGAACGACCGCATGGTCGCGCTGATGCTGCTGAAGAACGCGGAGATCGCCGCGCACGGAATCCTGCCCGCCTGCCAAGACACCGGAACCGCCACGGTCATCGGAAAAAAAGGCCAGTATGTCTGGACGGAGGGCAACGATGCGGAAGCCATTTCCAAAGGCATCCACCACACCTACACCAAGGAAAACCTCCGCTACTCCCAGACCGCGCCGCTGACGATGTATGACGAGGTGAACACCAAGACGAACCTCCCCGCGCAGATCGACCTCTACGCCACGGAGGGAGACGAATACAAATTCCTCTTCGTCAGCAAGGGCGGCGGCTCGGCGAACAAGACCTTCCTCTATCAGGAAACGAAAGCGCTGCTGAACCCGAAACGGCTCAAGGAATTCTGCGTGGAGAAAATGCGCTCGCTCGGCACCGCAGCGTGCCCGCCTTACCACCTTGCGTTCGTCATCGGCGGCACCTCGGCGGAAAACAACCTCAAGACCGTGAAGATGGCGACCACCCGCTACTACGACTCGCTGCCGACCTCCGGCAACGAGCACGGCCAAGCGTTCCGCGACCTGGAGCTGGAGAAGGAGCTGTTAGGGCTGGCCCGCGAGATTGGCATCGGCGCGCAGTTCGGCGGGAAATACTTCGCGCTCGATGTCCGTGTGATCCGGCTGCCTCGCCACGGCGCGTCGTGCCCGGTGGGCATCGGCGTGTCCTGCTCCGCCGACCGTCAAGCAAAGGCGAAGATCACGCGGAAAGGCATTTTCCTGGAGAAGCTGGAGAAAAATCCCGGGCGTTTCATCCCGGAGAAATACCGCGATTGGAAATTCAAGGGCGTCGCCATCGACCTCGACCTCGGCATGGCGAAAACGCTCGAAACGCTTTCCAAATACCCCGTCACCACCGCCCTCTCGCTCAGCGGCACCATCATCGTCGCCCGCGATTCCGCGCACGCGAAGCTCAAGGAGATCCTCGATGAAACCGGCGACCTCCCCGATTACTTCAAGAAGTATCCCGTCTATTACGCCGGTCCCGCGAAAACCCCGGCGGGGATGCCCTCCGGTTCCTTCGGCCCCACCACGGCGGGTCGCATGGACGGCTACGTCGATCTCTTCCAATCCCACGGCGCGTCCATGGTCATGCTCGCCAAAGGCAACCGTTCCCAGCAGGTCACCGACGCCTGCAAGAAACACGGCGGCTTCTACCTCGGCTCCGCAGGCGGCCCGGCGGCCTTGCTCGCGAAGGAACACATCCGCTCCCAGGAGGTCGTCGATTTCCCGGAACTCGGCATGGAGGCCGTCTGGAAAATCACCGTCGAGAATTTCCCGGCGTTCATCCTCGTGGACAACAAGGGCAATGATTTCTTCCGGACTATCAACCAGTGCCCAGTGTGCTGAGCGGCATGGAGCGGCGGATCGGAATCCGCCGATGACAATGGGAAGCCGATGCCAAGTGCATCCGCGCTCTCCATCGTCAAACCATGGGCTGGGGCGCATTTCTGATCCGCCCCTCCACACGCTTCGCGATGGGATTTCTCTACCTCCGCTTCTTCTCCCTGACCACCTGTTCACTGCGGTGGTAGAGAAATTCACCTTCGTCTGCGAAGGCGATCGTGCCTCCGATTGAAGCCACAATCAGCTTCTCATCTTCCGTCACCCACATGCGGGTGGGACAACCTGGCAACACGAACCACGGCACCAGCATGGCCTTGCCATCGTCGATTAGAAATTCGTGGATCATGCCTTCATTCATGCCCATGTGATAAGTGCCTGAGACAACAAAAACGCGACCCTTCCACTTCTCGATTCCAGTTATGTTTTCGTGAAGGAGCCGCCGGTAATCACCCTCCTCCGGAGCATAGTGCAAGCCGCCGACCCATTCACCGGCGGCCGCCCCTAGAAGCAACCCGCCATCGACAGGAAACTCGGTCATGCTGCCGAATTCCTCCAACATTTCCTCACCATTCGTGTCGCGGGCATCTTTGAACTTCTCTGCGAGAGCGGGCTTCTCCTGCTGGAACGCGGCGAAGCTCATCCGCCGTCCCTCACCGCGCTTCTGGGGCTTCAATCCCTTCAAGTCTTCGTCCTCGATTGAAAGCCTATCACGGTCGATAAAAACGTAGTCCACCAGATCTCCGGCTGAGGTAATTCCGTGAGCTTCCGGTTCTTCCCCATTCTGCAAGCTTCCCAACGCTTCCTTTGCGGCGTTTCGCACGATCGGAAACCAGTGTTCCCGGGATGCCTTTTCCAAGGCTGGGATCGACTCCATTGCCCGCAGGCGAGCAAGCGACTTTGTCGAAACATAGGCCAATCTCCAATCGGCCTGCGAAGACAACAGCTCTTCAAGCGGCTCCCTGGCATCCTTGTAACCGATCGCTCCCAAGGTCATCGCGGACATCACCCGCTTCTCCCAATCCGGATTGTCCAGCCATTGGATTACACGCGGGCCGACTTCCTTCGCCACCGTCCCGAGCAAAGCGATCTCCCGGATGGTATAATGGTCGGCTCCCGCGTCAACTTGGTCGGCCAGAACCTCCGCTGCGGAGCTTGTCCCGCTTTCAATGATAGCCCGCGACACCGCATCCCCGAAGTTGTGAGGATCCCGCTGTGCGAGTGCCCTCAATCTCGGGAAATAAGGCACCGAGGGCTTCCCGACGCAGCCGATCATCATAATTGCCTCTTGGCGACGGGGCAATTGGATGTCCTCGGACTCCGCAACCTTGATCAGATGGGGAATGGCAATCCCGGCCTTATCATTCATCCCATCGTAAACATGGCTCCCTTTGAAGATATGGCGCAGCCCCTCGAAGTACTGTTGCTCCCGCTCCGGGTCGGCGTCGTCGAAACCCTCGAGGAGAAAGGGAACCGCCCTCTCTCCCATGCCCATCAGAGCCGCGTCCACCTGTCCATGGATCTGAGGATTCGCACGAAACTCCTTGGCCAGAAAGTCCGCCGCCGCATCCGTTCCAAGGTTTCCTATCGCGCCCGGCAGCCAACCGCCCCCGTTTCGAAAGCCTTCTTTAAGTTCGTCCAGATGCTCCGGACGTAACCCCTTTTTGCAATGCAGTATCACGTAACTGGCAAGATCAGGAACCCCTTTCTTTTCGTGCTTTAGCAATGGGAGCACCGCCTCCACTACTTGCGCATGGTCAAGCTCCGCAAGCTTCTTTGCCAACTCCTGACCGGCTTTTCCGATTCCTGATTCATCTCTTGCTGTATCAATGATCTCGGCTGCCAATGTGGCAATTCGCTCTTCAACATTGTCTTCTGCACGAGATTCGACTGTGCCAAGAAGAAGAGAGACGACAAGAAAAGCTGGGAGTAGGGTTCTCATAACGCCGCCGAACGCACGCTGGATGATATCCGGCTGAACGATCTTTGCGAATGGAAGGAAAATTCCTTTGTGAGATCAATGTTTTTCCGGGACGCGTATGTATCACGCGACGGAGCATTACGGCTTCCCAGTCCGTTATCTCCGGCCTACCTCCGCTTCTTCTTCCCGCCGCCGCCGACTTTCTTGCGGCGGATGGGTTTCGAAGGCTCGTCATCGAGCAGCGCGGAGTAGATGTAGGGGAAATCCTCCAGCTTGCGGCGGGGGATGGTCTGGTTGACGAAGATCTCGACGGATTTTGCGAAATCCAGCTCGTCGGCGGTGAGGATGGTGAAGGCATCGCCCTCGGCCTGCGCGCGGCCGGTGCGGCCGATGCGGTGGACGTAGTCCTCGGCGTTTTCCGGGACGCGGTAGTTGATGACGTGGGAGACTCCCGAAACATCGATGCCCCGCGCGGCGACATCGGTGGCGACGAGGATTTCATAATCGCCGCTCTTGAAACCGGCCAGCGCCTTCATGCGGTCGGTCTGGTTGATGTCGGAGTGCATCGCAGCGACTTTCACCTGGCCGGTGGTCTTGATCATCGCCGTCACCTCATCGGCCTCGCGGCGGGTGCGGGTGAAGATCATCACGGAGTGGTAATCGGTTTCCTTGAGGAGGGCGAGCAGCAGTTCGTCGCGCTGGTCGATGGAAACAGGGTAGAAAGCGTGGGAAACGGTGGCGGCCACCTCGCGGCGGGCGATCTCGATCTTCACAGGATCGACAAGGCACCATTGCGCGAAGGTTTGGATCGCCGGCGGCATGGTGGCGGAGAAAAACAGGGTCTGGCGGCCTTCCCACGGGCAGAGGTTCACGATTTTCCGCACCTGCGGGAGGAAACCCATGTCGAGCATGCGGTCCACCTCGTCGAGGATCAGGATCTTCACCTCACCGAAGCGCATCGCGGCGCGGTAGAAGCAATCGACCAGGCGACCCGGCGTGGCGACAACGATGTCCGCGCCGTCCGTGAGTTGTTTCATCTGCTCGCCGAGGCCGACGCCGCCGTAGAGCAGCGCGACCTTCATGCCGGTGTGCTTTCCGTATTTCTCGAACTGCTCGGCCACCTGGTGGGCCAGTTCGCGGGTAGGCTCGAGCACGAGGATCTGGGGTTTGCCCATCTTGGTGATCTTGGAAAGGGCGGGCAGCGCGAAGGCCGCGGTCTTGCCCGTGCCCGTCTGCGAAGCGCCGATCACATCCTTGCCCTCCAAGATCACAGGGATCGCCTGCGCCTGGATCGGTGTCGGTTCGGTGTATCCGGTTTGCTCGATCGCTTCGAGAATCGGGGCGCTGAGGCCAAGTGTTTCAAATCCCATGTGGCGGCGGGTTTAAGCGGGCTTTTCAGCGGGGTCAAGGTTTTGATTGGATCGGGGGGGCTGACGGTTATTGAAGACCAACCGCGAATGAACGCGAATGGGCGCGAATGAAGAGGTGGTTGAACCGCCAAGACGCCAAGTTCGCCAAGAATTTGGGGTGCAAAGGATGGTTATCTTATGCAGCAAGGGTGAGAATCCTTGCCCCTCATATCAAAATTAGCGTTCATTCGCGTGCATTCGCGGTTGAATCTTTGGAACGGGATGTCCTCTGCTGCCGCGCTTGCTTTGTCACCACCGGTGGGTGAGAAGCGGGAGGTTTATGGAACGCGTGGATGAAAAACCCGATCTCAAGGGTGTGCTGTGGATGCTCGCCTCGGTCGTGCTTTTCGCGGCGAACACGCTTCTGATCCGCGCGGCATCGGATGCTTCCGGGGCGGCGGACGGGTGGATGGCGCTGTTGTTCCGCGGAGTGCTCGGGGTCGTCCTCCTCCAGGCGATTTACCGGAAATTAGGGGTGCTCGATTGGCGGCGGATGTTCGCGAACCGCTTCGTGCTCATGCGCGGCCTGATCGGCGGGGTGGCGATCATCTGTTTCTACATCACCATCGTGGAACTCGGCGCCGCGCGGGCGACGGTGATCAACCTCACCTACCCGATGTTCGCGACGGTGATCGCCGCGTTCTGGCTGAAGGAAAAAGTGAGCATGGCGAAACGGGTCTGGCTGGCGGTCGCCTTGGCGGGTCTGGTGATGTTCCTGAGCGATGGCAGATCCTCGCTCGCACCTTCCATGTATGACCTTCTCGCTCTGCTCGGTGCCGTCGCGGCGGGCTGGGTGGTGGTGATCGTCCGCAGGCTCCGCCACGACGAGCATCCGGCGCAGATCTACGGCTCGCTGGTGGTTTTCTCGCTGCTGATGGGGTTGCCCTCGCTTGGAAAGGTGGCGGAGCTTTCCCCGGCCAGCTGGTGTTTTCTCGGGGCGGCGGCATTCGTGGTCACCTTCGGCCAGCTCTACATGACCAGCGCCTACCAGCGCCTCTCCATCGCCCACGGCTCCTCCCTGCAAATGGGCCTGCCGGTGGTTACCGCTTTCGGCGCGTTCCTGTTTTTCGGTGAAACATTCGAAACCCACGAACTCATCGGAGCGCTGGTGACCCTCTTCGCGATCTGGCGGGTGGCGGTGGGGAAAAAGGAAGCGGGCGGTTATTAGGACGGTTATTCAGGGAAATGGGACGCGTAATATCCCATCGCCGCAGTCCAAGGCGGCCACTGCCAACCCCCTCTCTTCCCATCACTTCCACCGCTTCCTTATCGGAGATTGACCGGATATTGTCCGGCGATAGCGTCCAAGAGTGAACTGATATCAATGTTCGCTAAAAAGCTATGGCCACTTATCTCTTCACTTGGAACCCAGAGCGGTGGGATTGGGAATCGCTAGAAGACGATTCCATGTCTTACAAGCGTCGGGGCTACCACGATGGCCGATGGTCTTGCGGCGTAACGAAAAGAATTGTTCCTGGTGATCGCGCATTCTTAATCAAGCTCGGCAGGGATGAGCCGAAGGGGATTATGGCTTCTGGTTTCGCACTATCAGCCCCATTCGAGGCTCCCCATTTTTCAGATTCGACACGAACAGCAAACTACACGGATCTCCGGTATGACGTGCTGCTGAATCCGAACACTGAGGATATACTTCCCCGCTCGGTGCTGCTAAGTGAGCTTCCCGATGTGCAGTGGAGTCCACAGGGTAGCGGCATTTCCATTCCGCCAGATGCTGCTGACAGACTTGAAGAATTGTGGCGACAGCATTTGGTATCACTCGGGCTATCCCCCCAACAGATTCCTGATGAGATTTCCACACCCGAGCGTTATTCCGAAGGCGCGCTGAGGCGCATTACAGTCAACGCATATGAGCGTGACCCTCGGGCGCGCAAAGCTTGTATCGACCATTATGGATTAAGTTGCTTGATATGTGGATTCTCTTTTGGCGCACGGTTTGGCGATATCGGAGAAGGATTCATTCATGTCCATCACCTGCGGCCGCTTTCGGATATCGGTGAGGATTACGAAGTCGATCCGATTTCTGATTTGATTCCTGTTTGCCCGAATTGTCATGCGATGCTTCACCGGAAGAATCCCCCTCTCACTCCAGACGAGCTTCGACCCCTCATCACAACCAAAAGCGAGATGGTGGACTCAACGCGCTACCATGTGTGAGTCACCTTTGATTCTTCCGAGAAGTCGCCGTCTCGCCCCGCGCCCTTGCCTCAATTTCCCCTACAGCCCACGCTGCGTGTTCGGTGATGAGCGGGTCTTGGTCTTGCGCGGCTTGACTTAGTGCGAGGAGGTCTTCCGATGTGCCGGTGTTGCCGAGGGCGATGCAGACGTTGCGGAGGAAGCGGGGGCGCTTGATGCGCTTGATGGGGGATTTCGCGAAGGTGCGGCGGAAGGCTTCGTCGTCCATGGCGAGGAAGTCGCGGAGGCGGTGGGCGAAGATTTCGGGGCGGGCTTGGAAGGTGATTTCGCGGGAGGTTTGGGCGAAGCGGTTCCACGGGCAGGCATCGAGGCAGTCGTCGCAGCCGTAGATGCGGTCGCCGATGGCGCGGCGGAATTCCATGGGGATGGGGCCTTTGTTCTCGATGGTGAGATAGGAGATGCAGCGGCGGGCGTCGAGCTGGTGGGGGGCGGTGATCGCACCGGTGGGGCAGGCGGTGATGCAGCGGGTGCATTTCCCGCAGTGGTCGCCGAAGGGGGGATCGGGCGGGAGGTCGAGGGTGGTGAGCAGCTCGGCGAGGAAGAACCATGTGCCGAGGCGGCGGTGGATCTGGACGGTGGATTTCCCGCTCCAACCGAGGCCGGAATCGGTGGCGAAATCCCGCTCCAGCACGGGGCCGGTATCGACGTAGTAACGCTGGGTGCCGCCGAGTTCCTTGAGCTTCGCGTCGATGGCGGCGAGGCGTTTTTCGATGAGGTCGTGATAGTCCTCGTTCCACGAGTAGCGGGCGATGCGGTAGTCGGCGGGATGGCCTTCGGGGAAAGGGCTTGGGCCGGTGTGGTAGTTCAGCGCGAGGCAGATCACGGCGCGGCAGCCGGGCAACACCTCGCGCGGATCGCAGCGGCGGTGGGGCGTTTTCTCCATCCAGGCCATCTCGCCGTGGCGGCCATCGGCGATCCAATCCATGAACCCGTCGGCATGCGTGGCGCGCTTCGCGGCGGCGATGCGGCAATCGTCGAAGCCGAGCTCGGCGGCCCAGCGCTTGATGGTTTCCACGTTCCCGTTCATGCGGGATGGGCGAAGAAATAACGGGCGCTTTCGAGGATGCCGGTGGCGAGTTCGTGGGACTCCAGCCCGGCGGTGTCCACGCGGAGATGGGCGGTCTCGCGATACCAAGGCTCACGCTCGGCGAGGAGGGCGGAGATTTTTTCGCGGGCGTCAGGGCCGTGGAGGAGCGGGCGGTCGCGGTTACGGGAAGTGCGCTCGTAGATGACATCCTCCGGCGCGTGCAGCCAGACGACGTATCCGAGCCTCCGCAGCAGGGCACGGTTTTCCGGGCGGATCACAATGCCTCCGCCGGTGGAGATGATATGGCGCGTGTCGGTCTGCCTGGCGATTTCCCCGAGCTGCATGGTCTCGAAATCCCGGAAGGCGGACTCGCCCTCCTCGCGGAAAATCTCGGTGATCTTTTTCCCCATGGATTCCTCGATGATCTGGTCGATGTCCATGAGGCGGTAGCCGAGCCGTTGGTGCAGTTCGCGCCCGACGGTGGATTTCCCGCATCCCATGAAGCCGATCAGAACGATGTTCTTCGGTGTGGCTTCCGTTTCATTCATGGCGGCAGGCTAACGCCGGAATGCGGAAGGTAGAAGCCACAAAATGGGGCGGGGCAGGGGAGGGATTCATGTGGCGATGTGGATTCACCCTAGATTAGCGGGACTTTTGAGGATAAAATCCGTGCCTCGCCGGGAAAAAAACGGCATGTATCCCGTAGAAGCCTTTCAAAATGTCAGCCATCCAAGTTCTCCATACCGACCGTGTGCCCACCACCGGTTTCCTCGCCGTGCCCGGCCGCCTCGATTTCCAGCAACTCCTGCATTTGGAAAAGCAGTTGTCCGGGCGCAAAATCACTTTCCTGATTGAGGAAAACGACCAGCACGACCCCGCCCTGCGCGGCCACATGGAAAAGTCCGGCAACGGAGCGATGTTTTCCAGCACCGACAAGAACCCGGCCTCCGCCGGAAAGGAGTTCGCGGCGTTTCTCGAAGGCAACGGCATCCTTCTTTTCGTCCCCGGCCGCGCGGCCACCCGACCCGCCACGCCAATCCACGCGCCCTCCGGCCACCTGAAGACGCTGACCGCCTTCGGATTGCCGATGCTGCCCATCGCCATCGATTGCCCGCGCGAATCCTGCCTCGGCATCGAGAAAATCAGCTCCCTCCCCGCCGCTGTGATCGCCTTCGGAAAGCCGATCCCCGCCAAGGATTCCAGCCTCCCCGCACTGCAGGCGAACCTGTTAGAGGCCTTCGCCGAAGCCTACGCGACCCGCGAGATCCTCAAGGGCTCTCTCGCCAGCGCTTTGCTCCACGGCCTCAAGAACAACCCCAACGACCGCATCGTCGATGGCGCGGATGACGTCGTCCTGCCTTACTCGAAAATCCTGCCTGTCGCGATCGCCCTTTCGAAGCACATCCGCGCCGAGACCGACAAGCCCCGCGTCGCCATCGTGCTGCCACCCGGCAAGGGCGGGCTCATCGCGAACCTCGCAGTCCTCTTCGCGGGAAAAATCCCGGTGAACCTCAATTTCACCGCCTCCCACAACGCGATACGCTCCTCGATCCGCCAGGCGGATGTGGATCGTTTCATCACCGCCGATCCGTTTGTCAGGAAAGTCCCCGCCTTCCCATGGCCGCCGAACCGCGACCTCATTTTCATCGAGCGTGTGATCCCGGAGATCAAGAAGGAGATCGTGAAATGGGGAGTCATTTCCAAGCTCCTCCCCGCATCCGTACTATGCGCCGTCCTCGGCCTGAACAAACGCCGCGGCGACGATGAGGCGATCCTGCTTTTCACCTCCGGCTCTTCCGGCGAACCGAAAGGCGTCCCGCTCACGCACCGCAACGTCCTCGCCAACGTCACCCAGTTCGCCACACGCCTGAACATGGGGCGCAACGCATCCCTCCTCGGCTGCCTGCCGCTGTTCCATTCCTTCGGCTGCACCGTGACCCTTTGGTATCCCGTCATCGAGGGCATCAACCTCGTCACCTACCCTTCGCCGCTGGAGACGAAACGCCTCGCCGAACTCATTTCGCTTCATCAGGTCGATGTCCTGCTCGCCACGCCCACCTTCCTGCGCGGCTACATGAAGCGCATCGACCCTGCCCAGCTCCAGTCGCTCAAGCTCATCGTCACCGGCGCGGAAAAACTCCCGCAGAGCCTGGCCGACGCGTTCGAGGAGAAATTCGGCATCCGCCCCATGGAAGGCTACGGCCTGACGGAAACCTCCCCCGCCACCAACGTAAACCTGCCCTCCCCGCAGGAAACGTCCGGCACCCATGCCCTCGCCGCACAGCGCGACGGCTCCGTCGGCCAGCTCCTGCCCGGCATTGCCATCAAGCTCGTCGATCCCGCCACCGATGCGCCCGTCGCCCTCGACAAACCGGGCATCATCGTCCTCAAGGGGCCTAATGTTTTCCCGGGATACCTCCGCGACGAGAAACGCACCAAGGAAGTCCTCTCCGCAGACGGTTGGTTCCGCACCGGCGATGTCGGCTTCCTCGACGCCGACGGCTTCCTCCATATCCAGGGCCGCATCTCGCGTTTCTCGAAGATCGCCGGGGAAATGGTGCCGCACGAAACGATCGAGTCCGCCATCAACCAGGTGCTCGGCCTCGACGCCGAAACGGAGCGCAAGATCGCCATCGTCGGTATCCCGGACGAGGCCAAGGGCGAGGCCATCGTCCTCCTCTCCACCATCGCCGGCCCCGCGCTGGAACAGGAATGCATCGACCTCCGCTACAAGCTCCTCGACCACGGCCTCACCTCCCTCTGGTGCCCCCGCGTCATCGTCCCCGTCCCAGAAATCCCCCTCCTCGCCTCCGGCAAACTCGACATCAAAGCCTGCCAAAACCTAGCCGGTTAAACGTGGGGGCGATCTTCGGTCGCCCCCCTCATGTAAACCAGATAGGGATCATCTTAGGTGCACGGCCTAGCGTTCTAGAATCATTCAACCAATCAACCATGCACTCTATTTTATCGGATTCGTTTTTCCACAGATGGCCGCACCTTTACCTGGTTTTATCTTTTTCTCTCCTCCTCAACTGGGCACATACCGCTCCGACCTTTCAGCCGGTCCATGCCTTCGAGATTTCGCCCTCGAAACCCGCATCCGCTCTCATTAAAGGGAGCGACGGTAATTTCTATGGCACCACGACAGAAGGCGGTGCCAATCTTGACGGTTACGGGCGGGGGTATGGAACGGTGTTCAGGCTGAAGCCGGATGGCACCCTCACCACCTTGGTGAATTTTGACTTCGCCAACGGGAGAAATCCCCGGGCGGCGCTGGTTCAAGGGAGCGACGGCAACTTCTACGGCACCACCGAAAACGGTGGGAGCCATGACTTAGGCACCGTGTTCAAGATGACAGCCAGCGGAACCCTTACCACCTTGGTGAACTTCACTTGGGAGAATGGTAGAAATCCCATCTCCTCGTTGGTGCAGGGTAGAGACGGTAGTTTTTATGGGACTACCGGCGGCGGCGGAGTCGCTCACGGGGGGGTATTCAAGGTCACAACCACTGGTGTCTTGACGAACTTGGTAATTTTCACCAATACCAATGGCAGTTCGCCCAGCTCTGCGCTGACTCTAGGGAGCGACGGAAATTTCTACGGCACGACAGCTAGGGGTGGAAATTCCGACTTTGGAACGTTATTTAGGATGTCTCCCTCCGGGACGCTCACGACTTTGGTGCATCTCAACGGAACCAATGGAGCGGCACCGTTGGCCGCGCTCGTACAAGGGAATGACGGGAATTTTTATGGCACGACTTCTGGGGGTGGCAGCTTCGGCTTCGACGACAGGGTTTCAAATAACTTTGGCACGGTGTTCAGGATGACCCCCGGCGGACGGCTCACCACCTTGGTGAATTTTGATTTGAAGAATGGGAGCAGTCCCCGGGCCGCACTGGTGCAAGGAATCGATGGGAATTTCTATGGTACGACCACCTTTGGCGGGGGCGAACTTGGGAATGGCCATGGCACGGTATTCAAAATGACACCCGGCGGCACTCTCACCACGATCGTTCATTTCGATTCGGCAAATGGCGCTGTTCCAATTGCCGGATTATTGGATGGTGGTGACGGGAGTTACTACGGCACGACGATGGAAGGCGGCAGCAGCCTCAGATATGGAACCGTTTTCAAAATGACTTCAAGCGGAGCACTCACCACCTTGGTGAATTTCAAGCATGCAACGGCAAGCTATCCCAATACACTTTTGCAAGGCCGCGACGGCAATCTCTACGGGACAACCCTTCATGGTGGCGGTATCTACAGCGACTCGAACGGCATTTCCTACGGGACGGCATTCAAGCTGAGCTTGGGTGGGAAGCTCAACACCATAGCCGATTTCTCCGCGACAAATGGAGGCTACCCCGCAGGCGGATTGGTTGAGGATGACGACGGTAATTTCTTCGGCATCACAACAACAGGCGGTAGCTTGTCGAGGGGCACGGTATTCAAGATGACTTCAGCGGGTGTGGTCTCCACTCACGCGGAGTTCACCGAAACGAACGGACGAAATCCCCATTCCCGTCTCGTGCGCGGAAAAGACGGGAATTTCTATGGAACGACTAGTGGCGGAGGGAGCCATGACTACGGCACCGTGTTCAAGGTTACACCGACGGGGATTCTAACCACGATGGTGAATTTCACGATTACAAATGGCTACTATCCCAATGAACTCATGTTGGGTGCCGATGGAAACCTCTACGGGACGACAATCGGCGGAGGGCGCAATGGGAGTGGCACGGCGTTCATGCTCACTCCTGCGGGCGTCTTCACCACTTTGGTAAATTTCACAGTGTTGAATGGTTACAACAACTCTCCCAACTCGGCACTTGTTCAGGGAAGAGATGGGAGTTTCTACGGCAGAACTTCAGGGGGGGGGAGTGGTGTCGGAGATAGTATCACGGGCACGGCGTTCCGGATGACGCCGCAGGGTATGCTAACCACCTTGGTGAACTTCAGAAGACCATATAGCTCTTCTCCCGTAGCATTCGTAGAGGGTGACGATGGGAATTTCTATGGGACATCGAAAGATGGGGGTTTATACGGTTTTGGCTACGTTTTCAAAATGACACCAACGGGGGAACTCACAACCATCATGGATTTCACGGGGGAAAATGGCAGCTAT
>JBJONG010000041.1:0-30710 GCA_046051965.1 Verrucomicrobiota bacterium | reverse complement strand
GACCTCACCAGCGCGAGCACCACTTTCAACGACAGTTGGAACATCGTGGATGTGGGGAACCTCACCGAATCCTTCGGCACCACGTTCAGTGTTGATGCCTTCAACCGGGTGGGTGGCGGCACCGGAGGCGGCATCTGGACCAAAGCCATCGGTGTAACGGGCTACAGATACGAGTTCAATACCGTCAGCGGCACGCTCACCGTCATCCCCGAGCCAAACGCCGCTGCATTGCTTGGGGCCTTCGGCACTCTATTCCTCCTCCGCCGCCGCCGGGTATAGGAGTCAGTGCCTCTATCGCTACTTGAAAGCTTTCAAAGTGGCTATGCAATCACCGCCGGTGCGCTGGAAGGCGCTCCGGCGTTTTCTTTCGGTTTGATTCGCAGAGAGATTGTCGGCGTGATCCAGATGATCCTATAATCCGTAGCGGGCACTACTGCATATGGGATCAAAGATTTTCACACAAGGCAACGAAGTGAACAAAGGATGTTCCAACCCCTCACTCACAGCTCGGTGGCCAAAGAAGCACGTTGGCAAAGCCAGTCCGAACGCGAAGCCCCTCCGTTGAATTCGTTACCTTCTGTAAAAAACTAAATTCATTCATCCTCTTTGAAATTGATTTCTCTTCCACCCAACCGATGAAGGGAAGGTTGGTAGGTTTTCGTCTTCAAGCATCGCTGGTACAGGCATGTATGCTCACCTTGTTCCATTTCAACTGCGGTTAATAGGGGGCGAAATGAGCAGGGTATCTTGGGAAATTTGAACCGCAGGTGGGCGCAAATAAACGCAGGTTTGAACACATCATAACCAAATGAGCCGAAAGCCGTTCTCCTCGAAATTTCGACTTTTTTCCGGGTCGCAGACCATTTGTTCAAAGATTTTGCGCAAAATCACATGAATTTTGCGCAAAATCAACTGGTCACGACGTGAATTTTGCGCATGATGTTACAAATCCTTCGCTTCGAGGTGATTTGCTTTCATACAGGGTCTCCCAACCCATTAAATAAAATCCCATTAAAACCCGCTCAATTATGAAACTCAGATTCAATCCGTCTCTTTTCTCCGCTTCCCTAGCTGCTTCCATCGTGGTCTGCTTCGGCCAAGTGGCTCATGCTGCTACTTTTACGTGGGATGCCAATGCGGGTGCTTCCGGTCAGACAGATGGTGCCGGATCTTGGAGCAACACGACCGGCTCCCTTTGGTGGGATGGAGTCTCCGCGAATTCGATCTGGTCTAACACCGGGCCGAACGATGCCATCTTTGGGAATATGAATGGCGCGGCGGGCATCGTGACCATCGGCACCGCCATCACCGTCGGCAACCTTACCTTCAATCCGGCGGGCAGTGGCAAATACATTCTCTCAGGCGCAACGAACGATGCTGCCAACACGATCACCCTTTCCGGCGCGACACCGACCATCACCACCAACCAGAGCGCGACGATCAGCGCCCGAATTGCCAGCACCAACGGATTCGTCAAGGAGGGTCTCGGCTCGCTGACGCTAACTGGCTCTGCGGCTGGCAGCACTTCGAACTCCATCGGCGGGACGATCACCGTGAATGCCGGTCAGTTGACGGTGTCTGGCTCTCCCTCATTTGCTGGCGACGGAGCTTTCCAGAGCAACCTGACACTCGCCAATTTCGGGCGTTTCACGACCGCGACAAGCGACAGAATAGGGAACAGCGCCCAAATCACCGTCGGTGCCGACGCTTTTGCTCTATTCAGCATTACTACCGAATCCCTCGGGGCCCTGGCTGGCAGCGGACGTATTACGAATAACGGGACTTTGACTCTCACTTCGGGAACCCAGAACTTCACCGGTGTCTTGAGTGGTGTCGGCGGGCTGAGTTTTTCCGGTTCATCCGTTTCGCAGACCCTTAGCGGAGCGAACCTTTTCACCGGCACCACCACGGCCAACTCTTCAGGAACCACGCTGGCTCTGAACAACGTCAACGCCCTGCAAAACAGCACTTTGTCGAAAGGATCTTCCGCCGTTACTTTCATCGTGGCGGGAACGAACACCTATAATCTCGGGGGTCTTTCAGGCGCTTCCGCACTGAATATTGGCGCAAACACCATCAGCGTGGGCGGTAACAATGCGGATACAACTTACTCGTCTTCCATCGGCTTTGGCACCACGGCCGGTGGTCTCATTAAAGTCGGCACCGGCAAACTCACTCTCTCGGGAACCAGTATCTACACCGGCGCGACCACGATCAGCCGTGGCACGCTGGAACTAACTGGAGCCGGTGGCCTCGCCACCTCGGGCATTACTTTCAACGGAACCAGCAACTTCACCTACACCGGTTCCGCCGCAGGCAGTTCCGATTCCGTCGGAGCGCTCACTCGATCCGCTGGTGATGGCGCCATCACTTCGACCTATGGCACCAGCGGCAACGTGGCCTTGACCTTCAGCTCTTTGGCTGCCCGTACATCCGGAGCTACCGCGAACTTCGTCGTCACCGGCGGCAGCAACGGCACGACCAACAAGATCGTTCTCAGCAGCGGTGCCACAGCCAACGCCTTCATCGACCAGGGAACCTTCTTCGGCGGCAGCAATTTCGCATGGTATGATACGGGCGGCTTCGTTCGCGCGATCTCCTACAGCGGCTCTCCCGACACCGGTGCGGTGACCACAGCGGGTGGCACGACCTTGGCTGCCACTGCGCATCAGGAAACCACCGCCGCTGTCACGGCTCAAAATTCCGCCACCTTCACCACGCTCAAAATTGCTGGAGCCCATGCCTTCACCCTCGCGTCTAGCCAGACACTCACCGTGAACGGCATCCTCAAGACCGGCTCCACCGCCGCCATAAGCGGCGGCTCGGGCATCCGGGCGGCAACCAATCAGGATCTCGTCGTCCGCACCGATATTTCCACCGATGCCCTGAGTATCAACACCCCCATCCTTGCCAACGGCAACAATGCCTTTGTCAAAACCGGCGCGGGCGACCTGACGCTCGGCTCCTTGGCCGTGAACACCTACACCGGCGGCACCTTCATCAACCAAGGCAAGCTCATCGTTAACCAGGACAACAACCTCGGCAGCACCGCCGCTGCGAACAACATCCAGCTCAATGGTGGAACGCTCCAGCCCAGTGCCAGCTTCTCGCTCAATGCCAACCACGGCATCGACGTCAACGCCGGCGGCGGTACGATCAATGGCAACGGATTCCAACTCACCCTAGGTAGCACCAACATGCTCTCCGGCAGCGGTCCGCTGACGATCACAGGAAGCAGCAGCACAAACAGCGTTCTCAATTCCGGTGCCACCCAGGATTACTCCGGACGTATGACCATCAGTTCCGGCCGGATCGTCCTCAACGCGGCCAACATCACCAATCCGTATGGCACCGGGGACATCACCGTCGGAGCCGGTGACTCCTCCATTTACGTGAACCAAAGCGGCTCCGTCTGGAGCAATCGCTTCTTCATCTCCGGCAATGGCGGCGAAGGTCGCGGTGTGATTCGTATGCAGAATAGTGGCACCCTTAACGGTGATATCATTCTTACGGGGAATGCTTCCATTAGCAGCGAGAACACCACTACCAACACGCTCAACGGCAACATTTCCGGTGCCTACACGCTGACCCTTGGCGGTCAGACGAGTGCTTCTGCGTCAGCCAAATATGTCCTCACCGGCAACAACGTCCACAACGCCACCGTAGTCGCCAAGGGCATCACCAACATCGACCACGACATCGCTCTCGGCGCCTACAACGGCACGGTCACCATCAACGGCGACGGCACCCTCCAAGCGGGAGCAGCCGACATCATCCTAAATCCGGATCGCACCGTGGCCATGTCAGCCGCATCCGGCACCCACAACATCGATACCCAGGCGTTCAACATGACGATCCAGGGTGTCATTACGGGAGCCGGTACGGAAACCTTCAACAAACAGGGAGCGGGCGCGCTGACCCTCACCAATGCCAATACCTTCGCCGGCATCACCACCATCAGCGGAGGAACGATTACCGCCGCTCATGTCAGCGCTCTCAGCGCTTCGAGTGCCGTCAATATCTCCAGCACCACCGGCGCGGGCACCTTGAGGCTCGCCACGGATACCTCGGTGGACGCCTACGTCATCGGTGCCAGCAGCAACAATCAGGGCACCATCATCTCCGACCGCGCCACGGCCGGGGCGGGCATTACCCACCTGCTGGGAGCGACGCAATTGGGCAACAATACCTACAACATCCAGGCCGGAAGCAACGTCAACAGTGGCACGGCGGCTGTCTCCTTCGCCTCCCTCAGCCTCTCCGCTGGAGCCCCTGGCACGACGGTGCTGAACCCGACGACCGCGAACCTGATCATCGCCGGCGCGGTGAACATCGGCTTCAACAATCACGCCAAAACACTGAATCTCGGCGGCTCCAGCAGCGGGAACCAGATCAACGGAATCATTTCCGATGGTCTAAACACCCTTAGCCTCACCAAGAGCGACAGCAGCACATGGACACTAACCGGACCCAACACTTACTCCGGTACGACAACGATCACCGCCGGTACGCTACGAATTGGTGTGGGCAGCGTAGGCTCCGTTGGAGCCATCACCTCCAGCGCCATCGGCACTGGCTCCCTGAACCTCAACGGCGGCAGGATTTCCTCAGATAGCGCCACGCCACGCACCATCCTCAATGACGTAACCTACAGCACCGCAAGCACCTTTGGCGATGTGACCAACAACGGGAAACTCACCTTCAGCGCAGGTGTCAATCTGGGAACGACGCAGAAAGTCATGACCGTGGACAGCGAAACGCAATTTGACGGCAAGCTCACAGGCACGGGCGGTGGCATCACCCTGGGCACAAGCACCAGCTTGGGCTTCGGCAAACTGACGCTTACGAACACCACCAACGACTTCACCGGCAACGTCACGCTGCAGGCCAACAGCGGCACGCTGCGCATCACCAGCAGCGGTGCGCTTGGCGTGGGTCCCAAGACTTTTACTAATACGGGATCGAGCGGTAGTGTTCCTGTCACCGGAGCCAACCTGCTGGAACTCGACAGCAATGGCGGCGCGGACATCTCGCTGGCCAGCAACATCAGCTTCACCACCAGCGGCAGTGCGGGAGTCATCCTGAACACCGCAGGCGCGAACACCATCAATGGTAATTTCAACATGACTTCCGGCAACGGAAACACCAAGATCATCAGCAATGGTGGAACGCTCCAGTTGACGGGCACGTTCACGAGCAACGCCACGGATCGGGAGCTGGAACTGGCTGGAAGCACTGTTGGCAACATCTTCAGTGGTGCTTTGGTGAATGGTTCAAACACGGCCTTGCTCACCAAAACTGGCGGCGGCACATGGACGGTATCCGGCGGCTCGAACACCTTCACCGGCAGGACCAAGGTGATCGGTGGGACGCTCAAACTCACCAACAACCTGGCCATCCAGAACAGCGTCTTCGACACCTCGGGAGCCGGTGCACTCGACACCGAAGGAGTCACCACCCCGACCTTCGGCGGTCTGACTTTGGGTGGGAATCTCGTGCTTCACTCGAACGTCACCAGCCTGACGCTTAAAGTGGCTGGCACTCAAACCTACTCCGGCAGCTTGAGTGGAGGAACCGCTCTGGCACTTTCGAAATCTGGGGCAGGCACACAGGTTTTAAGTAACAGCAACAACTACAGTGGTGCGACATCGGTATCGGAAGGTATTCTGAACATTGCTCACAACAGTGCGCTTGGTAGTAACAGTGCGGTTGCCATCACGAGCACGATAACGGCTGGAGGCGTATTGGAGTTGGCCAATGGGATCACTGTAACAGGAAAAAACATCACGATCAGTGGATTTGGAACCGGTGTGCGCGGATCTTTACGCGCGGCGACTGGAGCCGCTGCGGAATGGGCGGGGCAGGTAGTGATTGGCGGATCTAGCAGCCCGACTGATACGCGCGTGGGTGCCATGGGCAACGGCACGCTTACTATCAGTGGTGCCATCGTTAATGGGACATTGAACACCTTTATCGTAAGCGCAGAGAATGCGGCTTCAGCCACACCCGGCAAAGTCATTGTCTCTGGAACGAGCAATACCTACAGCGGACAGACCCAGATTTTCCGTGGTATCCTGGCCATCGGTGCCAACAATGCTCTGCCAACGGGAACGGTTCTCAATGTTCATAGCGCCAGTGGCATCTCGGACACCGCGCAATTCGACCTCAACGGCTACAACCAACAAGTCGCCGGTCTCTTGCGTGGAAATAACTCAGGTCCGGCCATCGTCACCAACACAGGCGGCACCACAAAGACTCTGACCATCAACAATACCGACGTCTACACTTTCGACAGTGCAATCACCGGGAATCTTGCATTGGTCAAGGATGGCGCAGCTAAGCAGACCCTTTCCGGCACGAACACCTATAACGGAGCCACCACGATCAACGAAGGCACCCTCGCCCTTGGCGCGGCGGGCAGTATCGACAGCACCAGCGGTGTCGCGCTCGGCGGCGGCACCTTCGATGTTTCGGCAAAGACGGGCGGCTACACCGTGAACAACCTCACCGGCTCCGGCAACGTCGTCGGTGGACTTACCGTCTCCACGGAACTCTCCATCGGCAACTCGCCCGGACAGATCAACTTTGGTGGCAACCTTACGCTTGGAACCACATTGGTAGCTGCGGATTTCAACTACGAATTCACCGGTGGAGACACCGCTGCCGATCTCGGAATCGTTAGCGGTGACCTTACGCTCGATTCCAAGGTTTTCCTTAACCTCTTCCAGCTCGGCAACTATACCCCCGGCGATACGTTCACACTCTTCGCTTACGAAGGCTCGCTAATCGGAACCTTCATCGGCCTTGCCGATGGAGACACTATCATGGACGACCAGCTTAATTCTTGGAAAATCGAATACGCAGCAACTAGTGCTGGCCAGAACTACTCCGGTCTGGTCGGTCAGACATACGTGAACATCACCGCCATCCCCGAGCCGAACGTAGCAGCTCTTCTCGGTGCTCTCGGCACCCTGATCCTGCTCCGCCGCCGCCGCGCGTGAGGCAGATACGATTTGGGAGAGCGCAGACATCTCACCGCTTTTCACTGGCCGACATGTTGGCCAGTGGAAAAAGCTCAAACGTGTGGGCACGGCGATCAAGCTAGGGGAAATCAAGGTCTGTTAAACCTTTGGAGCAGCTAAAGGAGCAATGCTGGGTTCATGGATGGAAGAATTTCAACCACGGAGGACACGGAGAACACGGAGGCCTTGCTTCGAAACCTGTAGATAAGTCAGGAGAGCCTCTGTGTTCTCCGTGCCCTCTGTGCTAAAATCCCAAAGTAGCCGGTTTTCACTCCCTAGCTTGATCGCCCTGGGTCGTTCCCCGACCGCATTCCGCTTGTGGTTCCCTTATACGGTGTTACAGGCATGTCTATGAAGATTGCTTCAATGCTGCCCGTCCTCGCCGTGCTCGCGGCACTGCCCATCTGTGTCGCCGCCGAGAAACCCGCGAAACCGGTGGTGGCGGTTTACGATCTGGAGGGTGTGCTTTCGGAATCCGGGCAGGTGATGCCGTCGATGCTGGATGTCAGCTTCGATGCCGCCCGCCCGCTCACCATGTTGGATCTGACGCGCAGCCTGGCAAAGGTGGCGTCCGACGCAAACGTGAAGGCCGTGGTGATGGATGCCGATGGCGTGGGCCTTGGGTTCGCGCAGATCCAGGAGATCCGCCGCCGCTTGCTGGCGGTGCGGGAGGCGGGGAAGGACGTGTGGATTTACACCGAAGGACTCAACAACGGCACCGCCCTGCTCGGCAGCGCGGCGAACCATTTCACCCTGATGCCGGAGGCGGATTGCTCGTTCAGCGGCATCCACGCGGAGTCGATGTATTTCAAAGGCCTCTTCGACAAGGCGGGCGTGAGCGCCGAGGTCATCCACATCGGTGATTTCAAGAGTTTCGGCGAAATGTTCTACCGCGAAGGCCCCAGCGAGGAGGCGAAGCAGCAGGAGGAGCAGCTCATCGACGACATTTACCGGCAACTCGTCGCGGATGTCGCAGCGGGTCGCAAGCTGACTCCCGAGGCGGTGGAAAAAATCATCGACGACGGCTCGCTCAACGCCTCCGACATGGTCGCGAAGGGCATGGCGGATGAGCTTTTGCACCGCACGGATTTCGTGAAAAAGATCAGGGAAACCTACGGCAAGGACGCGAAATACGACCGCGAATACGAACTCCCCGATCTCGACGGCCCCGAGATCACGGGCATGATGGACATTTTCAAACTGGCCTTCGCGGCGGATCCCTCCGCGAATCCCCGCAAGGATTTCGTGGCGGTCGTGGCGCTCGAAGGCGACATCACGGATGAATCGGTGGCTCCCGTCCGCACGCAGATCCTCAAGCTCGCGAAACAGGAAAAAGCCAAGGCTCTGGTGCTCCGCGTGGATTCGCCCGGCGGCTCCGCGCTGGCCAGCGAGGTCTTGTGGGAAGCGGCGGATGAATGGAAGGCCACCGGCAAACCCTTCGTCGTTTCCACGGGTGGCGTCGCGGCCAGCGGCGGATACTACGTGGCCTGCGGGGCGGATCGCATTTTCGCAGAAGCGGGCACCATCACCGGTTCCATCGGCGTGGTGGGGATGAAATTCGTCGTCGGAGGCGCGATGGAGAAACTGGGCATCACCACCCACAGCACCCAGCGCGGCAGGAACGCGGGTGCCATGAGCATGATGCGCGCTTTCACCCCGGAGGAAGCCGTGCTGGTCAGGAAATCCATGGAGGATGTTTACGCCGTTTTCAAAAAACGCGTCACCGATGGCCGGGGCAAGGCGCTCAAGGGCGATCTCGAACCGCTCGCCGGAGGCCGGGTTTACAGCGGAACCCAAGCCTTGGAAATCGGCCTCGTCGATGAGATCGGCGGCCTGACGGAAGCGATCGCGCAAGCCGCGGAGGCCGCAAAACTGAAAGATCCCGATGTCCGGCTCCTGCCCGCCCCCAAGGCCGCGCTGGATGGCTTTTTCGCCCAACCCGAAAAGGAGGACGACGAGATGATCCGCGCCACCCGCGCCGATGCCGGAACCGCCGGACTGCTCCGCTCGCTCAAACACACTGGCCTCCTGGAAGCACTCCCCGCGCCGACCCGTGCCGCTCTTTCCAAGGCGATTTCACGCATCGAAGCGTTCAGCGAAACCCGCGTGCTGATGCTCGGCCCCGAGATCAACCTGAACTGAATTCACGCCAACGCGCACGCCAAGCGGATCGCCGCGATCATCGACGCAGGGTTCGCCTCGCCTTTTCCCGCGATGGAAAACGCGGTGCCATGATCCGGGCTGGTGCGCGGCTTGGGCAGGCCGAGCGTGACATTCACCGCCTCGTCGAAATCCAACAGCTTCAGCGGGATCAAACCCTGGTCGTGATACATCGCGAGCACGGCATCGTATTTCCCCTGCGCCGCATCGCGGAAAATCGCATCCGGCACATGCGGCCCGGTGAAGGCGGCGAGGCCGGTTCCGTTCAGCACGGAGATGGCGGGCGCGATGATCGTTCTTTCCTCGTCACCGAACGCGCCGTTCTCACCAGCATGCGGATTCAACCCGCAGACGGCGATGCGCGGGGCAACGATGCCCTTTTTCCGAAGGAACTCCGCCGTGAGTTTCCCGATGCGTAAAATGCCCTCCGCCGTCAGCAAGCACGGCACCTCGGCGAGTGCGTTGTGGATCGTCGCGAGGCCGACTGTTAGAGTGGGTCCGGTTAGAAGCATCCCGTAATCGGCGCAACCGAAAGCATCGGCGTAAAACTCCGTCTGCCCGGGAAACGGGAAGCCCAGCGCCTGCAAGCCCTCCTTCGATACCGGCCCTGTCACCACCGCCGCCGCGTCCGTTTCGCGCAGAAGCCGAACGCTTTCCTCCAGCGCATCCAGCGCCGCCCGCGCAGACTCTCGGGTCGGTTTTCCCGGCGCTCCCGCCGCACGATCCCCGATCACCCGGAAAACGAAGCCTTCGGGAAGTTTTCCGGAAGCCAAAGCAGCGTCGATGACTTCCGGCCCGATACCGGCCGGATCGCCCAGTGTGATTAAGATTTCCCTCACGCCGCAACAGATGGACGTTGAAAGGCAGCGAGGCAAGTTGGAAGCTCCGGCACGATGTTCAGCGAGGAAACAAAAAACCGCTTCGGAGGAATCGCGCGCCTCTACGGAGTGCGCGCGCTGGAGAGTTTCGTGGCGGCGCGGGTGGTGGTGGTCGGGGTTGGCGGGGGGGGTTCTTGGGCCGTCGAGGCGCTGGCGCGATCCGGGATCGGCTGCATCCGCATGGTCGATCTGGATGAGATCTGCATCACCAACGTGAACCGCCAGCTCCACGCGATGGACGGCCAGATCGGGCGGCAAAAAACGGCGGCGATGGCGGAGCGTGTCCGCGCGATCAACCCGGATTGCGAGCTGGAGGTGATCGAAGGATTTTTCACCGAGCGCTCGGTGGAGGAGGTGCTGGGCGGCGAAATGCATGGCGTGATCGATGCGATCGACTCGATGAAACACAAGGCGCTCCTGGTTGCGGAATGCAAGCGACGCGGGCTGCCGGTGGTCACCTGCGGAGGAGCGGGCGGGAAGCGCGATGCCACCCGGATCAGCGTGCGAGACCTCGCATTCTGCGGCAAGGACGCCCTGCTTCACCAGCTCCGCAAAACCCTCCGCAAAGAGCACGACTTTCCCGCCGTCCCGATGGGTTCGAAGCCGGAGTCCATGGGAATCCCCGCCGTTTTCTCCGAGGAGCCGCCCGTCTATCCCGGAAGCGACGGCCAGGTTTCCTGCGACCGCCCGGACGACGCCGACATGCGTCTCAACTGCGCCACCGGCTACGGCACCGCCACCCACGTCACCGCCACCTTCGGACTCGTGGCGGCGGGGGCGATGTTGGAGATGCTCACGCCTTCGGCAGGGAAATCCTGACCAGCAGCCCGCCCATCTCGCTTTTTTCGGCGGTGGATTTCCCGCCGCATGCACGCACCGAACTTTCCACGATGGCCATGCCGAGGCCGGTGCCTCCGGTGTCGCGGGTGCGGGATTTGTCGGGGCGGTAGAAGGGCTCGAACAATTTCGGCAGCTCCCCTTCCTCGACGCCCGGGCCGTTGTCCTCGACTACTAAGTTCACCGTATTTCCGGAAGCATTCGCGGAAATCCGCACCGCGCAATCCGCCCCCGCGTGCAGGTGGCAGTTCCGCAACACGTTGCGCAGCGCCCTCGCGAGGAGCTTGCGATCCGCGCGGACGGAAACGTTTTCCGTCACCTCAATCTCCACGGCGTGTCCCTCCAACTCCCTCGCGGCGAGATCTCCGCAAAATCCGGCCAAAGGGATGGTTTCAAGATTCGCGGGCGAGGCGTTCGCTTTCGTGAATGCCAGCAGCTCGGAAACCAGCGTCGAAAGCTCCTCCGCGTCTTCCTCGATCGAGGCGAGCCGCTCCGCCTGCCGCCCGTCCGCGCCGTTTTGGAGGATGCCAAGCCCCGTCCGCATCCGTGCCAGCGGCGCGCAAAGCTCGTGAGCCACATCGCCGAGAAAGCGTTTTTGCCCGGAGATCAATTGCCCGAGCCGCGCCGACATTTCCTCGATGGATTCGCCGGCCTTACCCAGCTCGTCGTTGCGGGACGCGCCGATCTTCGTATCGAAATTTCCGTCCGCGATCCTCTCCGTCGCCTTCGAAATGCGCCCGGCATATCGCGTGATTCCGAGCACGAACGGCGCCCACAGCGCCACGCTCAAACCGAGCACCGCGAACCCGCCGAGCAGCCATGGGCGCGTGTCGAAAAACAAGCCGTTTGCGGAGGCGTTGCCGGAGCGGAGGAACAGCACGCCGCCCGGCGGCCTGCCCGGGCCGGGTTTTTCGATGACAAGCTCCAGCGCCGCCCAGTAGTCCCCGCTGCCGGAATGTCTTGTTAGAAAAAGCGATCTCGCCTCCCGCTCCTCTCGCGGAAACCGTCTTTCGGGACGCGACCCATCCGGCCCCGGAAAGCCCTCGAAAGGCGGCGGCCTGTTTCCAAGCCTTTCCGGCGGCGGCAGTTCCTTCTTCGCCCGCTCGATGATCTCCGCCGGAATCACGGATTCCTCCCTTCCCGGCCCAAGTTCCGGCTCCAAACGGATGAAACCCTCCAACCCATACGGTGCGATCTTTTCCGCTACAATTACATCCCATTCGCCACGCGGCAGATTCTCGAGGCTTCGGGAAATCTCACGACCCAACGAATCCAGCCGCTCACCGGTCGCGCCGGAAAGCAGGGAGTCGAGACCCAGCCGCAACTGCCACCCCACGAACAACGCGAACGCCGCCGCGAGCACCAGCAGGTGCATGGCGAGCCACAGCGCGACCTTCGCCATCAGGGGAAAGCGCGGCTTCGTTTTCATAGAAAGCCTCCTTCGTCAAAACGGTAGCCCACGCTCCGCACCGTCACGATGAAACGCGGGTTCTTCGCGTCGTCGCCGAGCTTTTTCCGCAACTGCGAAATGTGGACGTCGATGGATCGGTCGAAGACATCGAAGCGCCTCTCCGAAACCTCCTCCAACAGTGCCTCGCGGGATTTCACGCGGCCTTTCGCTTTCATCAGGGAAACGAGGATCGCGAATTCGAGGGCTGTTAGATCGAGCGGCGCGTTGCGGAGGAGGGCGGTGTGGGTGGCTTCGTTCACACGAAGCTGGCCGGCCACGAGATCGCGCACCGCGCCATCGGCGGGCTCGGCCAGAACCGCCCGCCGCGTCACGGCGCGCAGCCTTGCGAGAAGCTCGCGGCTTGAGAATGTTTTCGGCAAGTAATCGTCCGCACCCAGCTCCAGGCCGACGATGCGATCCGCCTCGTCGCCCATCGCGGTGAGCATCAGCACCGGGACGTTCGATTTTTTCCGCAGCTCCCGCAATACCTCGAAGCCATCCATGCCGGGCATCATCACATCGAGGATCACCGCCTCGAATTCCCCGTCCAGCGCCGCGGCGAGCCCCTCGGTGCCTGTATGCCGCATTTCCACCCGCCAGCCCATCGGCTCCAGGTAATCGCGGATCAGGCCGCAAAGCTTGCGGTCGTCATCCACCACCAGCAGAGGTTTTCCCGAAACATTCACAACTCCATCCAACATTTCAGCCGCCCCGCCGCGATCCATTTTACCTGATCTTAACAAAAAAGGCGGGATGCGAAATGCCGTTTCGCGGATCCTCTTAGTCCTTGGCAGGGGGAAATCCACCTCCTATCACTTGGCGACGATGTCGAAACCCTTACGTGTGATCATTTGGTTCCTGGTGGCTGCGCTCGGCGCCCTTGCGGTGGGAGTGGCCGCTTTCCAGCGCAATGAGCCGGTCAACGCGCTCTGGCTCGTGGTGGCCGGTGTCTGCACATTCGCCATCGGCTACCGGTTTTACAGTGCATGGCTGATCGCGAAAGTCCTCACTATCGACGACACCCGCGCGCCCGCCGCCGTGACCAAGGCCGACGGCAAGGATTTCGTGCCCACGCCGAAGTGGGTCGTCTTCGGCCATCACTTCGCGGCCATCGCCGGGCCGGGGCCGCTCGTCGGGCCGGTGCTCGCCGCCCAGTTCGGTTATCTTCCCGGCATGCTCTGGATCCTGATCGGCGCCACCCTCGGGGGCGGCGTGCATGACGCGGTGGTGCTCTTCGCGAGCATGCGCCGCGACGGCAAATCGCTGGGCCAGATGCTCAAGGAGGAAATCAACCCGTTCATCGGTTTCATCGCGATGGTCTCGCTGCTGGCGATCATGACGATCCTGCTGGCGGTGCTCGGGCTGGTGGTGGTCAAGGCGCTCGCCGAAAGCCCGTGGGGTCTTTTCACCATCGCCGCCACGATTCCCCTCGCGATGGGCATGGGCATCCTGCTCCGCTCCGGCGCGATGAAAGTTACAGGGGTCTCGATCCTCGGGGTCATCGGACTGTTCGTCGCCGTGGTGGCCGGAAAATATCTTCCCCCCTCCTGGAACGAGGCGCTCACGTTGGACGCACCCACTCTCGCTTGGGCGATCATGATCTACGGCTTCGCCGCGTCGGTGCTGCCGGTGTGGCTGCTGCTGGCTCCCCGCGATTACCTGAGCACTTTCATGAAACTCGGCACCGTGGCGGTGCTCGGGATTTTCATCGTCATCGCCATGCCGCCGCTTCACATGCCGGCGGTCACGCAGTTCATCGACGGCAGCGGTTTCGTCGTTCCCGGCCCGGTGTTCCCCTTTGTGTGCATCACGATCGCCTGCGGCGCGGTGAGCGGTTTCCACGCCCTCATTTCCTCCGGAACAACGCCGAAACTGCTGGCCCGCGAGAAGGACATCCGGCTCGTCGGCTACGGCGCGATGGTCACGGAAATGCTCGTCGCCCTGATGGCGATCATCGCCGCCTGCGCCCTGCCGCCCGGCCAATACCTCGCCATCAACTCTCCGATCAATCCGCGCGACCCGGTGGCCGTTGAGGCGCAGATCGAGAAAATCAATTCGTACGGACCGGCTTACAAGGTGACTCTGTCGGAAATGGAGAAGCTCGCGGACGATCTCCAGGAGCCGACCATCATCGGCCGCACCGGCGGCGCGCCGACCTTCGCCGTCGGCATGGCGGCGATGTTCGCGAAGGTCATTCCGGGGAAAACCGCGCTCTCGCTCTGGTACCATTTCGCGATCATGTTCGAGGCGCTTTTCATCCTCACGACGCTCGATGCCGGGACGCGCGTGGGGCGCTTCATCCTCCAGGATCTGTTAGGAAACATCTGGAAGCCGCTCGGGGACACCAGCAACTGGCTCGGCAACGTCACCGCCACCGGATTGCTCGTCGCGGCATGGGGTTATTTCCTCTATCAGGGAGCGATCGATCCCGAAGGCATCGCCAAGAGCCTCTGGCCGATCTTCGGCATCTCAAACCAGCTCCTCGCCGTGATCGCCTTCTGCCTCGGCACCACGTTGCTCATCAAGTCAGGGAAAGCGCGCTACTGCTGGGTCACGCTGGTGCCGCTCGTTTTCCTGGCTTCCGTCACGTTCGCCGCCGGATGGATGAAGATTTTCTCGCCGAAAGCCGCCGGTTTCCTCCCCGCCGTCAGGAAACTGGAAGCCCAGCTCGCGGCCGGCGTGCCCGCCGACAAGCTCAAAGCAGTGGAAACCGCCCTTTTCAACGCGCGCCTCGACATCGTGGTGGTGACCGTTTTCCTGAGCTTTGTCGCGGTGATCATCATCGGCTGCGCCCGGGAATGGTGGAGCATCCTCAGCGGTGCCAAGAAAGGCGAGATCCATGAGTCGCCCTACGTGGCTCTGGGGAAAGACGCCTGATCCGGGATCTCCATCGGATTTTACCAAATCTTCACAAAAAAGGCCTTTGCCGAAATCATGGCGAAACACGCGAGGACTCAGATTGGGTTCGTCACAACCAAGCAGAGACCATGAAAACACCAGAACTGACCGCCACATTGCTCATCGCCATCGCGTCATGCGCCGCCGCCCAGATGCCGCCGCCACCGCCCGACATCATCGCCGTGACCATCGACCGGGATCACGACCACAAGCTCACCGCACGCGAGATCCGCAAGGCGGGCGAATCCCTCCTCAAGCTCGATGAAGACGAGGACGGAGCGCTCAGCGAAGAGGAACTCCGCCCCGAGCCGCCCGAGGGCAGACGCAGGAAAAAGGATGACAACGCGAAGGATCTGCCGCCGCCACCGCCGCCATCGAAACTGATGGCCGCCATCGACTCGGACGCCGACGGCACACTTTCCAAGGAGGAGCTTGAAAAGGCCGAGACCGCCATCCTGACCCTTGATCTCAATGACGACGGCAAGATCGACAACGACGAAGCCCCCTCCCTCGGAGATCCCGACCAAGGCCCGCCTCCCGGAGCTGGTCCCGGCGGTCGCCCCCCGCATCCCCCCGCCCCGCCCCGTCGCAGGTGAGTTATTACTCTCAAAGTAAACAAAATGTTGCGCTGAAGCGGAATCTAGCAGTTCGTCAAAGTTTTTTGATGAAGTCAGATGGTTCGGCTACCCAAGTGACGCCACTGAATATTTTTGATAGATCATAAGAGTCCCACCTGATTCTCTTGTCTTGAGGTTCAAATTCAATAATTCTAACAAATCCAAATCCTTTGGAATTGTTGCGATTAACACGCAACCTGAATCCGATATGACCCTGCGCGAGAGATATAATAAAAAATCCGGGGGTTCTCAGCTCATATTCTTCAAATGGAACTTCCATAAGATTATATATATCAGCCTTCAAGTCAAATTTGGCGGCACGAAAATAATCAAGCGCCATAATCTTTTGCTGGCGACCTAGTTGTATGAATTCAAATTTATCCCATTTATCATTCTTCGGAGCGACCCACCAAATCTGCGTGTCATCTGGCAAACCTGAAATGACAGCATCATATGTTTGCTGATCCCCAATTCTTAGCTCTTGAGCTGGAAGAAGAGTGGATAGCGCACAGAACAGTGCGTAGCGAACTGCAAGTTGCATACCCTATTCTAATTCGATGACAATTACTGATCCGCAAATCGGTAATCTCCCTGTTGTTCGCTGACGAGCTTTTTCTAGGTTCTCCAAACCCTTCGGATCGTGATCGCTCTCCGTACATTCAACATGAATTGTTACTTTTTTACAGCAACACGGTGTTTTTCCCATGGTCAAAGCATATGCTTTTGCCGTGATCACGGCTTCATCCATCCTTTCTGTCAGTTTTGTCGCGGGACATATGTCGATTTTACTTCGTCCATTTTTTTCCAAGAGCGGGCTATCGTGCTCATTGGTATCGTTGTTCGTAGGATATTGAAACGGCGGCATTTCCGGCAGACCGAGTCCACCTTGACGATAAGCATCATTCAGATAATTTGCGCCACATCCAACAGATATAAATTTATCGCATAAAGTCATTTCACTACCCTCCAAGCGATGCTTAGCTCGTTTGGTGGATTCCGAAATTTCAGTCCCGCCGTGTGCCACATCAATGGTAATTGAGCAAAGGCCATGTAAATCAACAAAATTGATCGGATTGTTATCAACAATTCCATATAGGTTCATGCCACCTTGCTCTTCAACCGGATCTCTATTCAGCCACCGTCCTTGATCAGACGCATAAAACGCATGGACGTGAGAAGACAGAGCGGCGATTAGGAGCAAACACTGGAATAAGCGTTGGATCGGTTTCATGGTATTGTTAGTTTCATTGATTCTGGGAAGTCAGCGAGGAGAGTATGGATTCGGTGTATGAGAGAATGCAGGATTCTGGGATGGTTGGCCGTATGTGTTCACGTGCGGGAAACCGGGTATGGGCGGCTGATAGGCACCCGGCACATTTGGCGTGGCACCGCCCGTAGCCCTGAATTGCGCATCGGCTTCATATCTCTGGCGTGCCATTTGCTGTTCGTGAATCATTTCATTCACCCTACGAATCTCATCATTGTATGGATGCGGCGTGTCAATATGAGCAAAACCGGCGCCCACACTAAAGCGGAGTGTCTCGACCACACCGCCGAGGTTCGGGGCGAGGCGGAATGCTGCGCTCGCGGAGGCGATCGCATCCGCTCGCTGTCCCTTGGCTTCAAGGCATGCTGTTCGGGAAGTCAGGAATATGGCGAGGCACTGTTGCGCAGTCAGGTTCTCCAAATAGCCACCCCGCTCCTCCTCATTGCGTGAAAGTGCGTGAGGCCATGTGCGGTAATAGGAGTCCGGATGACTCGTGTAGCCTCCCGCGTTCGATGCTTCCAGATTGACACGGGTGCCTTTGCCATCGTCCCAGCGTGCGAACAGATGTCCTTTCGCCGCTACAAGATGCATTGGGTAGCCCATTCTTCTACCAAGAGCAACGTATAGAACAGGAAGCGAGGCACAGGTGCCAATTCGTGATTCACCCAAGCATCCGGTAAGGAATATCGAGCTGGGATTCGCGAAGAATTTGTCGTTGGATGTGTTTTGGCGGTCGGTAGAGGTTAGAGATGGGTCGTAGCGTACTTTGAAATCCTGACCGAGAACTGAGCACATCATGGCCATCTTCCAGCCAGCCTCGTTGCCAAACTCATCGGGCTTGTTCAGATAGTGATGACGGTTTCGATAGGTTTCTGCCATGATGGCTTTCGCCCATTGGTCGAGCGTGTCCAAAGATTCGCGTATAATTCGACCTCTGTCGGAAGGAGGTAGGCCGGGGGTGACAGCGAGGTTCAGAAGCGCAATATCGGTGTTATCGGCAAGAGTTGGCTGGACAAGCAACGAATCAATAAGTTGCGGGGTGGTTAATTGTTGGGTCGGAGAGGTAACGGAATTTTGCTGGTCGCTATTATTTGAACTTACACTCCTTGAATTGAAGAAAAGCGCAGTGACGGAACACGCCACAATGCTTGTGACCACCATTAGAATGACGCGGGATTTGATCGCCTTGCTCTGCGAGCTGGCGATGGCTTCATTCCGAATCTGTGTGCGCTTTCCCATTTCTACCATCTGCAATCCACCGTTTCTGAATAAGGCTGTCAAACTATTTCACGCTCCAATAAGTTCCAAGTTTGTCACCCACCTCGGACTAAAATTTGCTTTCCCCGCAACACGTGTAGATTCGCGGCGGCCATGCTCCGTTCCCGTTTCATTTCCCTGCTCGCCATGGCGTCCGCGTCCATGGCGTGTCACGCCGGCCCAGCGATGGCGGCTCCAAAGTCGCGTTTCGTCACACGGAAGGATGTGGCCTACACTCCCGAGGGTTGGCCCTCGCGGCTGATCGCCGATCTTCATATTCCCTCGGCGAATGCACCGACTCCCGCCGTGCTGCTGATCCACGGCGGCGGCTGGAACGGCACGGAACGCCGCCCGGACATGGACGGCATCGCGCGGAATCTTGCGAAGCGCGGTTACTTCGTGATGAACGCAACCTACCGGCTCACCCCGGATTGGAAATTCCCCGCGCAGACGGATGACCTCGGGCAGGCGTTGGCATACATGCGGAAACATTCCGGCGAACTGAACATCGACACCTCTCGCATCGCCACCTTCGGATATTCGGCTGGCGGGCATCTCGCCGCGCTCATCGGCCTCGATCCCATGAACGGCGTGAAGGCCATCGTCGCCGGCGGCGCGCCCTCCGACCTCGCGTTCTGGCCGGATGGCAGGCTCACCGGGCTGCTGTTAGGCGGCCCGGTCAAGGGCAACGAGGCGATTTACCGCACGGCTTCGCCCGTCCGTCATGTAAAAAAGGGCAGCCCGCCTGTTTTCATCTATCACGGGACCTCCGACGACCTCGTGCCCATCGAGCACCCGAAGGCGTTCGTCACCGCGCTGGAGAAAAACGGTGTGCCCCACGAAACCTATTGGATCGAAGGCCGCTCGCATATCATGTCCCACCTTTTCCCCGCCGGAGCGATCCACGAGGCCATCGGTTTCCTGGACAAACACCTCAACTCATGAACCTGCGCAACCTATCGCGTTATCTGCTCGCTGCTTTCTTCATCGTGGCCGGAGCGAACCATTTCCGCGATCCGGCGACCTATCTCTCGATGATGCCGCCGTGGCTGCCAGCACCCGAAGCGCTCAATTTCATCAGCGGCGCGGCGGAAATCGCCGGCGGAATCGGCCTTCTGGTTCCCCGCACCCGGAACGCCGCGGCGTTGGGCTTGATCCTGCTGCTGATCGCGATTTTCCCCGCGAACATCCACATCGCCCTCAACGGCTGGCCGGGCATGGACATCCCGCGCTGGGTACTGTGGGCGAGATTGCCTTTTCAGTTGCTCTTCATCGGATGGGTGCTTTTTTCCTGCCCCGGCCTTGCCGGACATATCCGTTCATTTTTCCGGTCTCGTCCCGCTCGCAACTTCCCAAAACCGTGATACTCTCCGAAATGTCTTTGAAAATCGTTCTCCAAACCGTCCCGATCCTGCTGCTCGCCCTGCTGGTGATCGCGATCCTGGTCCCCGCCTGCGCGCCCCACTTCGACACCGCCACCCGCACCAAGGAATACAAGGATGTCCTCTCATCCACGAAATCGGCGTCCTCTTCCTCCGCTTCGTTGGAACCCTTCACCACCTTTCTCCAGAAAATCAGCGACAAGGAATACGTCCGTGAAAACGTCGCCAAGGTCTATTCCGCCGATGCCTACCTGAACGACACGCTCGTCACCCACCGCGGCCCCGAACAGATCATGGCCTATTTCCACAACACCGCCGACACCATGACCTCCTATCAGGTCACCATCGACGACATCGCCAGCAACGGCTCCGAGCACTACGTCCGCTGGACGATGGTGTTCAGCGCACCGAAACTCAACGGCGGCAAGCCCGTCGAGTCCTGCGGCGTTTCCCACGTGCGCCTCAACGCCGACGGCAAGGTCACGATGCACCAGGATTTCTGGGACTCCGGCACAAACATCTACGGCCAGATCCCCGTCCTCGGCGGAGTCATCGAGTCCATCCGCCGCCGTTTCGAGAAATAATCCGCCGAAAACATGACTCCACGCATCCGCGCATTTACCTCGCTCATCGGAAACTGGTGGGATTCCGATTACCGCGCCCCCGGCTCGCCCGATCCCTCCACACTGCCCGACAAGGTCGATTGGCAGCGCACGATTCCTTTCATTTTCCTGCACCTCGGCTGCCTCGCGGTGTTCTGGGTCGGAATCAGCCCCGTCCCGGTCATCGCCGCCGTCGCGCTATATTTCATCCGCATGTTCGCGATCACCGGTTTCTACCACCGCTACTTTTCACACCGCAGCTACAAGACCTCCCGCGCCTTCCAACTCTTTCTCGCCATCCTTGGAAACACCTCGATGCAGCGCGGCTCCCTCTGGTGGGCAGCCACCCACCGCCACCACCACAAGCACTCCGACGAGGAGGAGGACATCCACTCGCCGCGCGTCAGCGGCTTCCTCTGGTCGCACATCGGCTGGCTCACCTCGAAACGGAATTTCCCCACCAACTACAAGGCCATCCCCGACCTCGTGAAATTCCCCGAGCTCGTCTGGCTCAACCGCTACGACCAGGTCGTGCCCATCGCCTTCGGCGTCTTGATGCTCGCCATCGGCTGGGCGCTGGAAACCTTCGCCCCCTCGCTCGGCACCACGATGTGGCAGTTCTTCGTGTGGACGTTCTTCATCTCCACCACCGTCCTGCTCCACGGCACCTTGTTCATCAATTCCCTCGCCCACGTCTGGGGAAACCGCCGCTTCGACACCGGCGACGACTCCCGCAACAACTTCTTCCTCGCCCTCATCACTCTTGGCGAGGGCTGGCACAATAACCACCACCGCTTCCCCCACTCCACACGCCAGGGCTTCCTCCCCCACGAGATCGACCCAACCTACTACATCCTCCGTATTTTGGAAAAATTCCGCCTCGTCTGGGATCTGCGCCCCGTCCCCGAAGCCGTCATGCAGGAAGCCAAAACCCTTAAATCCGACAGACACAAGACTTGAAGACACAAGACACAAGAAAAGTGAGCATAAGCAAGGCTCTGCGTCCCTTTGCGACCTTTGCGGCTTTGCGGTGAAAATTTATCAACCCTCTGACATTCTTGCCACGCCCTAACATAGCCATCATCGGCACCGGCATCTCCGGCCTCGCCTGCGCCCATTTCCTGAAAGGGGATTTCGACCTCACCCTCTTCGAAAAGGACGACCGCATCGGCGGCCACTCGAACACCGTCGAGGTTCTGGAAAACGGCAAGATGCTGCCGCTGGACACCGGTTTCATGGTCTATAACGAGGTCACCTACCCGCACCTCACCCGCCTTTTCAAGGAACTCGATGTCGCCACAAAACCGACCGAGATGTCCTTCTCCGTCCAGCACATGCTCGCGGGCATCGAGTTCAACGGTGGCTCCGTGAACCTGCTTTTCTCCCAGCGGAAAAATCTCCTCAGCCCGCGCTTCTGGAAAATGCTCCTCCAGATCAACCGCTTCAACAAGGAGACCGTTGAGGAGCTCGCGAACCCGAAATTCGGCGACCTGTCCCTCGCCGAATACGTCAAGGCTCGCGGCTACGGCGGCGATTTCCTCCAATGGTATCTCTCCCCGATGGCCGCCGCCGTCTGGTCGTCCCCGCCCGAGCGCATCGACTCCTTCCCCGCCCGCACCCTCATGCGCTTCTGGCACAACCACGGCTTCCTCGGCCTCGACACCCAGCACCCATGGCGCACCGTCAGCGGCGGCTCCCGAGAGTATGTCAAAAAAATCACCGCGCCCTTCGCCGACCGTATTGTGAAAGGCAACGCCGTCACCGCCGTCGAAGGCACACGCGTCACCCTTGCCGACGGCACCGCCCACACTTTCGACAAAGTCATCTTCGCCTCCCACGGCGACCAATCGCTCGCCCTTCTAACAACCCCCACCCCGCTCGAAACCGAAATCCTCTCCCACTTCGCCTACCAGCCGAACACCGCCGTCGTCCACACCGATACACGCTTCATGCCCATTACCCGCCGCGCCTGGGCATCATGGAACTACCGGGTCGACGCCAACGGAAAGCACTCCACCCACTACTGGATGAACAACCTCCAGGGCGTTTCCGAAAACCAAAACTACTTCGTCTCCATCAACCCGCCCGCAGGAATCCCCGAGGAAAAAGTCATCCATCGCCTGAACTACGAGCACCCCCTCTTCACCACCGCCGCCATCACCGCCCAATCCCGCATCCCCGAGCTCCACCAAGCCGCCCGCACCACCCACCGCCACTACTGCGGCGCATGGCAACGCTACGGCTTCCACGAAGACGGCATCTGGTCCGCCTACCGCCTCTGTGAGGAAATCCTCAACCGGGATCCTTGGTTATGAGCGCACCATTCCTCTACGAATGCGCCGTCAACCACACCCGCATCTCGCCGAAGAAACACGCCTTCACCTACCGCGTCTTCATGCTCGCCATCGACCTCGATGATTTCCCGAATCTCCCCCTCCTCTCCAGAAACCGCTTCAACCTCTTCTCCATCGACGACCGCGACCACATCCGCACCGACCCGATAAAATCCACCCGCGAAAACCTCACCGCATGGCTCGCCGAAAAAGGAACCATCATCCCCGCCGACGCCCGCATCACCCTCCTCACCTTCCCCCGCGTCCTCGGCTACGCCTTCAACCCCGTCTCCTTCTACTATATTTCCAGTAAGAACGGCGAACCCATCGCCGCCGTCGCCGAAGTCACCAACACCTACCGGGAAATGAAACTCTTCCCCCTCGGCGTGCCTGACACGGAAGGAAAATTCGACCGCCTCATCGCCAAGAATTTCTACGTCTCCCCCTTCTCCGACCCCAATGACGCCTTCCACTTCCGCATCGCCCAGCCCGGCGAAAAATGGCACGTATCCATCAACAACCTCACCGAAGGCAAGCCCACCCTCCTCTCCTCCATCACCGGCGAACGCCGCGACCTCACCACCGCCCGCCTCGCCCTTTACGCCCTGAAATACCCCCTCATCTCCCTCTCCATCATATTCCGAATCCACCTACACGCCCTCCTCCTCTTCCTGAAAAAAATCCCCCACTTCCCGAAATCCACACCCGTGAAAGGACCCGCGATTTAGAAATCGCGACAACCCCAGCCTCTTCCACCGATCACTTCTCACTCGGCACTTCCCACTCTTCCCTATGAACCCCGTCCATTCTGAACTCTGCGACCCTCCGCAATCTCTGCGCCTCTGCGGTGAAAAATCCTCCACCCTCCCCGAACGCCTCGTCCTCTCCCTTTTCCGCAAATTCCCCCAAGGAGGCCTCGCCCTCACCTACCCCGACGGCACATCCCTCCACTTCGGCGAAACCGGCGCCCTCATCACCGCCCGCATCACCCTCAACAACCCCGCCGAATTCTACAAGCGCTGCGCCTTCTACGGCAACATCGGCATGGGAGAGGCCTACACCGACGGCATCTGGGACACCCCCGACATCGCCGCCGTCATCTCATGGTTCGCCATGAACATGACCGCCCTCCAGGGCGACGACTCCGATTCCTCCACCCTCCCCGGCGTGAACCTCCTCAAGATCGTAAACTGGTTCCGCCACCTCAAGCGTTCCAACACCGTCGAGACCTCCCGCCGCAACATCGCCGAGCACTACGATCTCGGCAACGAGTTCTACTCCCTCTGGCTCGATGAAACGATGACCTACTCCTCCGCCAAATTCACCCCGGAGACCCAAACCCTCGCCGAAGCCCAGACCGAGAAATACGACGCCCTCTGCCGCAAGCTGAAACTAAAGCCCACCGACCACGTCCTCGAAATCGGCTGCGGCTGGGGCGGCTTCTCCCACCACGCCGCCAAAAACTACGGCTGCAAAGTCACCGCCGTCACCATCTCCGAAGCCCAGGCCACCTACGCCCGAGCCCGCATTGAAAAGGCCGGCCTCTCCCACCTCGTCGAGATTCGCATCCAGGACTACCGCCACATCACCGGGAAATTCGACAAGGTCGCCTCCATCGAAATGCTCGAAGCCGTGGGCCACAAGTTCCACGAATCCTTCTTCGCGAAGTGCCAGGAAGTCCTCACGCCCCACGGACTACTGGGAGTCCAGTACATTACCGTCCCAGACAACCGCTACAAGTCCCTCACCAAAGGCGTCGATTGGATCCAGAAAGTCATCTTCCCCGGCTCCCTCCTGCTATCCGTCGGTCGCGTCAACGAAGCCATCAACAAGACCGGCAACATGTTCCTCCACCACCTCGAAGACCTCGGACTCGACTACGCCCGCACCCTTTCCACCTGGCACGAAACCTTCAACGCCAAGCTCGACCAGATCCGCCCCCTCGGCTTCGACGAACCCTTCATCCGCACCTGGAACTACTACCTGAAATACTGCGAAGCCGGCTTCGCCACCCGCAACATCTCCGTCGTCCAGGCCATCTACACGCGGCCGAACAACGTGAAACTTTAAGTCCCAATGAGCGGCTGCCTTCGGCTCCCGTCTGGAATCAATGAGCGATAAATGAGGTAGAGACCTAAACTACGCTTTTCTCTTTTTATCTTCCGCACGCTTCAGCGCCCGTTCGGCCTTTTTGGCTTTCTTTTTCTCAGCAGCTACAAGCGCTGCCGCTTGTTCCTCTGCTTGTTCCATTTTGTCCTTATCAACCAGGATTTCAAACCATACGGCGATTTCCTCCCGCAGCTTGGATGGATTCAAGGTGCGCACAGTGTACCACGTGTCACTGAGTCCGGGGCCACCACCTTCCCATTCATTTGTTTTGATGATTACTTCTGAACAAGGCCACAGAACATCTCGCCAAAAGGACTGTCTGTCGCCCATTCCGGATCCCTCCCATCGTTCGGTCAATCCCGCCCATTCGATCACTTTGCTTTCGATTTCGCAGTCATCGGCAGACGCAATCAAAGTTCCACGGGGCGCGTTGCGGTTGTCGTAAATGCGTCGGTAATAGTCACGCACGCGGATGTGGATGTCCTCAACAATCGTATCACTCTCGAGGACAGGATCGTCCGGAGATACGGGAATAAAATACCACAGGGTTCTGACCCGGCCCCAAGAGTACGGATCGGGTGGCTTGTCCGAGAGCCGGCTGACAATCACTCCTATCGGATTTTTCAGCCATGGAACCATCACCTGCTCGACCACGGTGCCTCCTGCGATTTCCTCGGAAGGGTAGGGATCGATTTCCCTGAAATGTATGGCACTGTTGCGGTTATGGAAGCCCATGGCTGTTATTATCTGCGTTCAGATAGATATGACTGATCCACTACGGGATGCCAACGGTCATTTTTGCTCCGAAAGACCAAACGACTCAAGAATCAGCGATTCGTCTGACGTCTCGCGAGCCCTCTGATAAATTCCGTTGTGGGAAATACCGACACCATCTTGCTGGAATAGGACGCGCAATTCGTGGGCGAGCGAGATCACTGATTTGTAGTCTGGTGTGCCTATGTGAACGAGCGCCGTATCTTCCCTTCCGTTTTGGTAGCAGCCTTCAGCCCTCTGAATCGTAAAGTTCTCAAACCGCGCCATGATGCATGAACGGATAGCCGCGGAAGTCTGATCGTCGATAACCTTACAGCCCTTTGGCGCTCCAAGGAACAAAGTGAAATGCTTTTTATGGCAAGGATCATAAATCCGTGCGGAGGGAGTCGTCAGGGATTCGCGCGCCCCACTCGAGCAATCAACAAGCCAGATACCTCCATCTTTGAAGTGGAAAACAGCTTCCTGAGAGAACCGCTTCGCAAGCTTAAGCGCGGTGGCCTCATCGCAAGGAATACCCCAGCCAGGCTCGGCATGATGTTGATCTTTCGGAAGATCTTCTGGGGACTTGCCGATGACTCGGAAAGAGGTATGCCCCAGGGCTTCAATTGCCTCATGCAATCTCTCATCAGCCGCCTTGTTCAGAATGGAATCCGTGCTCTTGCCGTCAGGGTTGTAAGCTGTGATCACCCAGAAATCGGAGGGTTTACCCTGAGCCACGAACTCAAACACCGCTTCCCGATATGCAGGATTGAGCGTGATTTTTGAACTCTTGTTGGCACTAGCGTAGAATTTTCGCCGATCCTCATCATGGTTCAGTAGTCGATGCTTGATACGCTCGATATCCGCCGGGGCTATCGAGGCCAGAATTTCTTTCAGGGGACAATCTTCTCCGTATGGGCGGAAGCTAGCATCCCGTGGATTGAAAATTACAATCGGGGAGTCGGGCAACCACCACTGGATTTGGTCGCTTGCAGGACCGGTGTGGATGTTGATTTGGAGGCCGGGGCGGATATCAAGTGTTCTCATGGTCGTTATTTGTTGGAGTTGGTGGATAAAGTGGTTTCTGATCAGTGCTTCAAGAGAATCGCATCACGGCGCCGCCGAGCTTCGGCTTCGTCACGTGTGCGGAGATTTAGGCGGACACGCTCGGCTGTGTGATCCGCCCGGTGAAAAGTGCCGTGGAACCACCACGTGCCGTGGTTGTTCTGGAGATGATGGTTAACTCCAGTCGCTTTCTGGCGGCGGGAGAGGATTGGTGCGGTGGTTGTGATCATGGGATGTCGTGTGTTGGAAATACGACATCGCGATCCCCGGGAAGAAACGAACGCCCGTCCTGATGACATCAGAAGGGGCGTCGGAAAATTCCGGTGAGACTTTTTTTGGGCAGGTCTGTCTGGTCCTGCTCCCACATGTCGGATTGGTTACCGATAGCACCTTGGCGTCTCTGCTAGGCTGCTGGTCCCCGCTTAGGGCGGACTCTCGCGATGTCGGATAGGAACCTGTCAGGCGTGTCGGGAGGTGTCAAGACGTTTGCCCTGCGGCGGTTGTCATAAAGCTGGATCAATCTTCTATGCGTGCCACGGATCTCGACATCAAGGGGAAGTCATGCGGATAATGCCTTCCACCTCATGGAAAGCGAACCAAACACCAGCGCACCTTTTCCTACCTTTAATAAAGCAGGGGAAACGGTTTCACTAAACGATCGGTTTGAGTCTGCCTACAACGATATCGTTAACCTGATGCGCAAACTCTGCAAACTCAGCACAAACGACACATTTTCGGCGGCGCTCACAAGCTACGAATCAAGATTCCGCATGGGAACGGACAGTGATTTTTTGAAATCAGCGGCGGAACTTAGGAATGTGTTGATTCACCGCCGCACTCTCCCAATCCTTCAAATGGCAACCCCAACGATGGAAGTGGTGGAGCGCTTAGAGAGTATTCGCGACAGGATGCTAAATCCGCCCAAGGTTTCGCGATACATGAATCCAGTGGCCACGGTATCGCCTGACGACTCGTTGGCAGATGTCATGCGAATAGTCTTCGATTCGGATTTTTCCCAATTCCCGGTCATGAATGGCAAAGAGGTCGCTGGATTGCTGACAGAAAACGGCATCACCAGATGGTTGGCGCGCAAAGTCGTTTGCGAGGATTCCTTGGTCGAATCTGCGGATGCAAAGGTCAGCGACTTGGTGATGAGCGATGAGAAGAGGAAAAACTTTATTTTCGTGTCGAAGAAAATGGCCATTGCCGAAGTCCGGGAGAAATTCCGCCGCAATGGATTACTAGAGGCAGCGCTGATCACTGAAAGTGGTAAAAGCGGCGAAAAGCTCCTCGGAATGATCAACCGTTGGGATCTGATAGAGGAGTGAAGCCGTCCAGTGACATAGCCGTCTGCTCGGCGATTCTGGCTCGTGCGCAGCGTCTTCTCGTTCTCACCGGAGCCGGTATTTCGGCGGAAAGCGGAATGCCGACTTACCGTGGCCCTGGTGGTGTGTATTCCGCAAATCCCGGACTTCCCATGACTTTAAGCGCAGACGTTTTTTCGAGAAATCGCGATGAGGTATGGAAAAGGATCGATGAGATGCGTACCAAAGCCTCAACAGCGGAGCCAAATCAAGCGCATCGGATTCTTGCAAAATGGGAGCGGGAAAACCGGTTCGCCGGCTTCCTGATTGCGACCCAAAACATCGACGGACTGCATCAGAAGGCGGGGAGCGCACGGGTCAGCCAACTGCACGGTAGCCTCTGGCAACTGGCTCGCCCGCGTGAGATCGCTTTTGCGGAAGACCCTCAATTTTCCGAAGACGTGGAATTCATGAACTATCCGGAGATGCGCGATGAAATTCTCCAAAGGTGGAGCGAGGAGAACGTGCAACAGGTTTGGGAGGACAGAACCGTGCCGTTTTTGACGATTCCCCCTTTTCAAGATTCCGACGTTCGCCCCAACATCCTTCTTTACGATGAGTCCTATGGCAGCCGTTTGGTTTGGGTTGAGGATTTTATCCGCAACTCGCCGGACGTGGTTCTGGTCATTGGTTGCTCGGGCGGTGTCTCTCTACTGCCACTTCTGCTAAAACAGTGTCGTGAGGCCGATCCTGCCTGCGCTATCATCAACATCAATCCGCATGAGGACTGTATCGAAGTGCGCCACTATTACCTTCCACTGGCCGCGTCGGACGCCTTGGCCGCTTTCGATGCGCTACGAACCTGAAGAGAAGCACAAGACGCTTCCTCGCTCATAAAAAAATGCATAACCTAATTTCAAACTACACGACACAAACATAATTATCGCCATTCAATCAATACTTTCATTGAGAAAAGTAATTTTTAAATAATGTCAAACATTGTAAACAGTAATTACTATATGTCATCCCTGATCGGAGGGATTGACGAGGACATTAAGAAAATATTTCTAAGCTTACCGGATGATAAGCTTAGTTTGGTATTTAGTCTTTACGGGGAACATTATGGTGGCGGTGCCCTTTCGTATGCGCAGTCAACGTATTATGGTTGGAAGTCGGGCAGAGTGCGGATGAGCGGCAAGATATCCGAACGCCTTCTAAATTTAGTCCCACCCGCATTAGACCCCGAACAAAGATTTGAACTCATCAAGAAAGTCAGGTTCGCTCATCTTCAAAAGGAACGGAAGCAAATTACCTGCCAGCCAGCCGAATGGCGGCAGAAGATTACGCCGATTATCGCTCAGTTCCTTGCCGCCAGTCAGAATGTTAAATTGCCTCAATATGTCCTCGACTGTGTGAGCTGGTTGACAGAAGGTAATGTGCATTCAGCACAGCAACTGCTTGCGGCTGCAGAACAGGAAGAGGTAGCTGTCCGCATTAAATTTCTCGAAGCAGAATTCAAACGCATCGACTTTTTATTAAAAAATATCGAATCAACCAAGGTCGTCAGCCACACAATTGAGTTACCCCAAGGAACCATAAAAGTTACCATCACAATGCCGCGTAAGGGCTTCTGGCGGTGGCTAACCGACTTGCTTTCATGACTCCTATGAATAACCCGGATCCCAAAAATACAGGCAACCAATCCAATTTGCCCGCCGCTGTATCACAGTCTGGCAACCTACTAGACACCGCACTTGCCAACCTTCCGCCCGAACAACGGAAGGCACTCTCCCAGAAGGCACTAGAACGCAAACTTGATATCGATGCCATGGCAGTCGAGGCGGACAATCGCCACCGAGCAAGTTCTATGGACATGGCCAATACTCTCCACCAAATCCGCGCTTTGGAGAGCACCACTAAGAGCGATTACACGGTTAAAGCCGAGTATGAGACCGCAAGTGGACGTACGAACGTCGAAATCAAAAAGTCTAACAATACGGTGATTATAGTTATCGCAATTGTAATTGCCATTATCGTGCTGGTAATGTTCTCAAATTAGCATCATGCCAACGCGCCTAGAATTACATCCCACAGCGAGAACTGCTGCTTACGCGATTTCAATCGGGCTCATCGTCTCATTTGGCATTATCGGTGCAAAACGTATTTTACGTGCCGACGCTACTTCTAATGCCGCAACTGTGGTCGATCTAGGTGATTCACTAAGGACGATACCAGGACAAATACTGTTACCTGTTATTGATCTTCGTATCGCTGACGCACAACTAGAGTCAAATTGGTCTGCCGCGCTTGCTACTGCGCTGGCGGGAGAGACCGAAGCACCCGTTGAAGGCGGACGTGTTGATGTTCTTACCGAGCATTACGCTATTGAGGTAGATCGCCTAGACAAGTGGCACGAGGCTATTGGACAAGCTTCACATTACGCACTTAGATCGAAAAAGATTCCAGTCGCCGCGCTCATGATTCCATCTGATCTTTGGCCGTTATCCCCAACGACAAAATCAAAACTTCTTCTAATTGATGAAACTTGCACTTCCAAAGGAATCAAAGTCGTTTTACTCCGTCGGATTGATTCGTAGTGTATAACCCCATAATTTTGAGTTCTTGAATGCGAACGGATAGATCTTGAATATGTAGATGGCCGTTAGGTTTAGACCGTTTCTCAAAAGTCTTTTCGTGAAAACCGGTTTTTGTTCTGGACCGGTGCGGCCATCCTGCTTTTCTGATTCATCGGCCGCACCCGTCAACTCCCTAACCC
>JBJONG010000040.1:0-31258 GCA_046051965.1 Verrucomicrobiota bacterium | reverse complement strand
GACGGTGGCCGTCCGCAACTGGCCCAGCGCACTGAGCCACTTCACCATCGAATTTGCCGACCGCATGCCCAACAACTAACTGCCTATCGGCGGAACCCTACTTACACAAAAAATCTTACACTCCCCCGGAAATGCCCATGATTCACCGCTTTGGAGTGCGCAAGTAAGGTTGCTGCCTCATTCTCACCGAAGTCCATCTGCGTGAATCCCGTTTATCTGCGGTCAAAACTCTTCTTCTCATTGGCTTGATCGCCGTGCCCTGATTCCCGCCTATAAATCCTCGCGTCGCGTGACCAACCGCGCTCATTATTTAGGGACAGACGAACAATCAGGTAGTCAGCCTGCGCATGACGATGAACGGGGTAACTACTAAATATGCCGTAGTTTTTGCGTTGACGGCACCATGGGTGTGGGTAGGCTTCGAGCCACTGTTTCAGATTTTCACCCATGCGTTGTGTCCAATGCGGCTCCCAAAAAGACAAAGTGCTCGACTCGCGCTCCTCGAAAGATGGGACGACGATTCGTCGGCGCAGGGAATGCCTGAAGTGCACTTACCGCTACACGACCTACGAGCAGATCGAGCGCACGGAACTCCGCGTGGTGAAACGGGACGGCACGCGGGAATCTCTGAACCGCGAGAAGCTCATGGGCGGCCTGATCAAGGCTTGCGAGAAACGGCCGGTATCCATGGAGCGGCTGGACCGCGCGGTGGAGGAGATTTTGACCGACCTGCACAAGGATCACCTCAGCGAGGTGCCGTCCGCGTCGATCGGCGCGAAGGTCATGGACAAGCTCCACCAGATCGATCCGGTGGCCTACGTCCGCTACGTTTCCGTTTACCGGCAGTTCGAGAACGTCAAGGAGTTCATCGACGAAATCCAATCCCTCTCCCGCCGCGCCGCCCGCGACACCTTCCAGCGCCGTCTCTTCAAGGAATGAGCCGGCACCTCTAAAACACCCCCTACGTGATCTCCTACATCGGCAACCGCCCCGCAATCCAGATCGGCACCCACCAGGTGTTCGATTACGATACCGCGTGGCTGGAAGACGCGCTGCGCCGCGCCGCCCGCGCCGCCGATCACGAGGATTTCCCTCTCATCCCGGAGATCCGCAACGGTGTGGAGCTTTACCTTGAGAACCAATGCGCGCTGCGTCTCTTGCAGCTTGAGGACTTGTTCGAGCGGATGCGGAAAATGCTGGTGAAGATCGGCTGCGAGCGCATCGCGGAGAAACTGGAGCCGCTGGCACCGCCGCTGACCGTATCCCTGGTGGCGGCCGCACGTTCGGCCGGCAACGGCTTCGAGCTGGCCTTTTTCGAGACGATCCGCGCGGAACTTTCCCTGCTCCGCGAGGCGGGCGCGGAGGATATACGTTTCACAGGCCTGCGCGAGAGCGCGATGATCCTTCGCGGCAAAACGAAATGGAACCGCCAATGCGATGCCATGCTCGCGGAAATCACCGCGTTCCTGAATTCCGCCGGGACGATGTGTGTGGGGGCTTAGATGGATGGAGAAGCTGCGTCACCGCCACCCGTCCAATAGCCTTTGACTGCGGGTGGAAGACACCCGCAGGAACCCAAGGGGCGGTGACGCCGCCGGCCTGCCCAACCGCGCTGCCCGCAAGCTCCGGCCAGCCTCCCATAGCCTGCGCGCGGAAGGTTCCGGGAGCGTGGTGGAAGTTAACGCGGAGATGGCAAGGTCACTTTTTTTCACCCGGTCGTCCGCAGGCCGGAAGCGATGGCGTTGATGGAGAGGAGGAGCTTGGGGAGGAGCGCGTCGGCGGCAGTGGTGTTGTCCTTTTCGAGATGGGCGCGCCACTCGCGGAGCAGGGCGATCTGCTGGTGATGAAGGACTTGGAGCGGGGCTTCGCGTATGCCCAGCGTTTTCGCCATGCGCGGCCGGCGCTCCGCCATGGAACCGTCGAAGAGTTCGGAGAGGAGGTTTTTTGTGAGTTCGAACTCGGCGGTAATCGTTTCCGTGAAGCGGGTGCGGATTTCCTCATCCGTGACGAGGGCGGCGTAGTCACGCATGAGATCGAGATTCGCCGAGGCGAGGTTCGTCTCGACGTTGGTGAGCACGTAGGCAAGAAAGGTGGATTTTTCCAAGGCCTGCTTGAGCTCGGCGAAGCCTGTCGGGGAGGTTGCCTTGAGTTCGGAAAGCGCGGAGCCGACACCGAACCAACCCGGGAGATAGTAGCGCGCCTGGGTCCATGAAAACACCCACGGGATGGCGCGGAGGTCGGAGATGGAATGGGATTTTTTCCCGGTGCGGCGGGCGGGGCGGGAACCGATGCGGGCGTTTTCCAACGCGTCGATGGGCGTGGCCTGGCGGTAGAATTCGATGAATCCGTCGGATTTCAGAAGGGCTTGGTAGGTTCTCTGCGAGGAATCGGAGAGGGCATCGAGGAAAGGGCTGGCGGGATCGGGCGTTTCCGGGAGGTGCCTGTGGCGGGCGGTGTTGATCGCGGCTCCGGCGAGGAGGAGTTCGAGGTTATAGGTGGCGTTGGCGAGGTTCGCGTATTTCTGGGCGATGGTCTCGCCCTGCTCGGTCATGCGGAAAGCGCCGGACATCGCGCCGTGCGGAAGGGCGGCCATGAACCAATGGGTGGGACCCGCGCCGCGGGAGATCGTGCCGCCGCGACCGTGGAAAAAGCAGAGGGTGATGCCTTTTTCCTGTCCCACCTTGGTGAGGGCGGACTGGGCGCGCTGGAGCGCCACTTGGGCGGCGAGGATACCGCAGTCCTTGTTGGAATCCGAGTAGCCCAGCATCACTTGCTGGGAGGGTTTGGGCATGCTTTTTAGCGAGCGGGCGGTGAGCGGGTGATCGAGGAAAGCCCCGAGGATACCGGGTGAATGGTGGAGGTCGTCCATTGTTTCGAACAGAGGCACGACAGGCAACGGACAGGCCATTCCTTCCGGCGTGTGCATCATCAGTCCGGCCTCGCGGGCTAGGAGATAGACGGCGAGCAGGTCGGAAAGCTGGCGGGTCATCGAGATGATGAGCGAGCCGAGACCGGCGGTGCCGGAGCGTTTCCAGTGGCGGACGAGGACGCGGTAGGTGTCGAGGACGTTGTCGGCATAATCGCCGATGCGGGCGCCGTCGTGGAGGAAGGGGCGGGAGGATGCGAGCTCTGTGTTGAGGAAGGCGAGGCGTTTTTCCTCGGGCCAGGTGGGAAAACTTTCACCGTCCGCGACGCCGGCGGCGGTGAGGATTTCCGCGATGGCACGGTCATGGAATTCCGAGTTCTGGCGGACATCGAGAGTGGCGAGGTGGAAGCCGAACATCTCGATCTTGTGACGCACGGGTCGGATCGCCTGTTCCTCCAGCAGGCGGCAACCGGCGGCGGCAAGGGTGCGGGAAATGAGGTCGAGATCCGCCGTGAGGTGGGCGGGGCTGGCGTAGCCTTCCTGGCCGCGGATCTGTTCACCGACGAGGGTGGCCATGAGGTTGGCGAGCTGCCGCCAAGGCTCCTCGGATTGATGGTCGAGGATGTCCTTCACATCCCTTTCGTTGGAGATGACGAAACTGAGCTCGTCGATGCGCTCCTGAAGTTCCTCCGGAACATCCGTGAGCTGGCGGGATACGGTGAGCTGGGCGGCGAGGTTCCGGAGTTCCCTCTCCAGAAGCTGGAGCGCGGCTTTGCGGAGCTCGGCGAGGCTGAGCTCGGTGACGGTCGGGGTGACAAGCGGGTGGCCATCACGGTCGCCGCCAATCCAGGAGCCGAAACTGAGGTGCGGGATGTTTCCAGCGGAGCGCAGGAGCGGGAGGGGCAGGCCGGCATCGCGCCATGCTTCCGTAAAATGGAGGTCGAGGCGGTTGATGGCCGTGGGGAAAAGGTCGCGGAGGTAATGGATGGCGTTGCGCAGCTCCGAGCTGATGTCCGGGCGGACGAGGTGGATCTCTGCGGTGAGCCAGAGGGTCTCCAAGGTGGCGACGACGCGTTCGCGAATGCGGTGTTTTTCACGATCCGTGTATTTCGGGTATTCGTTGCGGACGAGTTCCTCGTAAAGGGCGCGCTGGCGGGCGCGCACGGATTCGCGTTTCGCTTCGGTGGGATGGGCGGTGAGGACGGGCTCGACATGGACATCGCGGAGCACGGCGAGGATTTCCTCCGGGCTGAGGTCCATGGCCTTGAGATCCCGCAAAGCCTGCGGCCATAGACCGCGGATTGATTCCGCGCCAAGGGCTTTTTCCCGCTCGCGGCGGATCTCGGCGGCGACGCGCTCCTCGATCATGTTGAGGAGTTGGAAGCCGATGGAGTAAAGCTTTGGCAGGTCGTCGGGCGGGATCTCGCCGGGAGCGGGTTCTTTGCCGGACCATGGCATGAAGGGCAGCAACTGGGTTTCCCCGGCGCTGGAGAGCGCGTCGCGCAGGCAGCCGAGGAGGTAGTTGAGACGTTCGTCGATGAGGCCGAAGCCTTCGATGCGGAGTTGGTCACGGGTGGATGGCATGAAACTTTAAATTTTAAATTTTAAACCTTAAGGGAAGAGCGCGTGCATGGGGAAGATTTCCAACCGCAACCGAGCGGAGCGAGATGGACGAACATTTCATTTCGATTTCGAGTCAAATGGACGCAGATTCACGCAGATGGAAGAAAAGAATGGTGAAAAAAGCCTACGCCAAGATACCCGGCTGTTAATTCCTTCTTCTCCATTTACGTTCATCTGCGTCTATCTGCGGTTCATATTTTCTTCTTTTGCCGGGCTTCCCGAGGAAGAGACTTGTCGGGGAAAGCATGTTGCAGGCCGGGTGTGGGGAAAATGAAAAAGCGCGGGAACCGGTGAGGGTTGCCGCGCTTTTGGGAAACTTTAAATTCCAAACTTTAAACCTCAAGGAAGAGGAAGGTGAATCAGACGTTGAAGAGGGAGGTGACGGATTGGCCGCCGTTGATGCGGCGGATGGCCTCGGCGAGGAGAGGGGCGATGCTGACCGCTTGCACCTTGGGGCCGTGGGCCTGGGGGACGGAATCCGTGGTGATGACTTCCTCGATGGGGGAATCGGCGAGGCGCTGGTTGGCGAGATCGCTGATGATGGCGTGGGAAACGCCGGCGTAGATGCGTTTCGCGCCGTGTTTGTGGAGGATTTCGGCGGCGGCGGTGAGGGTGCCGGCCGTTTCCGTCATGTCATCGACGAGCAGGACATCGCGGCCTTCGACCTCTCCGATGACGTTCATCGCCTCGACGCGGGTGGCGGAGATGCGGTGCTTTGCGACAATGGCGAGCTCCGCGCCAAGGGCGTCCGCGTAGGCGCGGGCCATTTTCACGCCGCCGACGTCCGGGGAGACCACGGTGAGGTTCGAGGTATCGGGATGGCGCTCGCGGAGGTAGTTGATGAGGACGGGCTTGGCGTAGAGATGATCGACGGGGATGTCGAAGAAACCCTGGATCTGCGGGGCGTGGAGATCCATGGTGAGGACGCGGTTCACGCCGGCGGAGGTGAGGAGGTTCGCGACGAGCTTGGCGGTAATGGGCACGCGCGGCTGGTCTTTCCGATCCTGGCGGGCGTATCCGAAAAAGGGCATCACGGCGGTGATTCGTTCGGCGCTGGCGCGACGGGCGGCATCCACCAGGATGAGCAGCTCCATGATGTTGTGGTTCGTGGGCGGGCAGGAGGGCTGAATGATGAAGATGTCCTCGCCGCGGACGTTCTCATTGATTTTCACCGCTGTTTCCCCATCGGGAAAGGCATCTACCTCAACGTCTGCCAAAGGTTGGCCGAGTGTTTCCGCAATTTTACTGGCAAGCGCGCGGTGGGCTGTTCCACTGATGATTTTCATGGGCGGGCGCATTCTTGACAGGCTGCGCCGCATCGGCAATACTTTGCGTGCATTGCACCCAATTTAGGCTTATCTGACTTTTGAACGAAAGCACTCCAACCCAAGCGGCTACAAACCAGACCGGTCGGTTCGGCCAAGCCGATCCGATGATCCTGGTCGCGGGAGCGCTCTCTTTGGCGGCGATCATCTGGTTCTACGGCTTTGAGCCGCGCTTCGCCTCGGATCGCTCGATGTCCACATTTGAGTGGCTCAAGGGGGCTTGGAACGGCGAAACCGACTACGAACACGGCGTTCTGTTTCCCTTCGTGATCCTCGGGCTGATCATTTACCGCTTCAAGGATCTCCGCGAGGCGGCGGCGAATGACAAAGGCAGTTTCCTGGGTCTCATCGCGGTATTTGCCGGGGCGGCTCTTTACGCCATCGCATACCGGACGTTCCAGCCCCGTATTGCGGCGGGCGGCCTGCCGTTTTTATTGTGGGGCGGGTGCCATTTCCTATGGGGCTGGAGAGTGGCGAAAATCCTGATCTTCCCGCTGTTCTTTTTCTGGCTGGCAGTTCCGCTGCCCAGTTTCCAGCAGGCCACCACGCACTTGCAGCTCATCGCGACCTCCATGGCGCACCACGGGTCCGCGCTGTTCGGGGTGGAAACCACGGTGAAAGGGACAACGATCCTGCCCGTGCATGGCGATTGGAAGCCGCTGGATATTGCGACGGGCTGCAGCGGCATCCGCTCGCTCATGGCCTTGTTGATGATCTCGGCCGCATGGGCTTACATCGCCAAGATCAGGCTGTGGCAGAAGGCGGTTCTCTTCCTGATGGCGCTTCCTCTGGCAATCATCGGAAACGCATTGCGGGTGACCTCCATTTTTGTTATCGCGGAATACGGCGATGAAAAATGGGCCGCCGGAACATGGCATGACTGGTCGGGTCTGTTGCTGTTCTACCCGTTTTCACTGTTTTTGCTGCTGACAGTGCATTCGCTTTTCGAGGGCGGGCTACCTTGGAAGAAAAACGCGAAACGTCGTTTGCGCCGTGAGACGGTGGTCAAATCCGCAGGGAAAACGAAAGAAGATAACATTTTCGTACCAGGATCATGAAAGCCGCACCACTCATCCTTCCGGTGTTTGTCGCCACCGCGCTGGGCTCCATTTATTTCCTGCCTTCCGCCGGGGAAGTGGCGGAATCCGCGATAAGAATGGATTTGCCCGAAGAGCAGGGTGACTGGGATTTCCAAGAGCAACTGCCCAGCCAGGCGGAAAAAGAAACGCTGGCAAAGGACACCGAGTTCTCCAAAGCGGTTTGCCTGAAGCCGCGCCCCGGAATGTATTATCAGAATGGGGAAAGCGTGCAGGATCGGGTGGATCTTTCCGTCGTGCTTTCGGGCGCGGACATCAACAACTCGATCCACCGGCCCGAGCGCTGCATGCCGGCCCAAGGGCATAACATCCTCTCCTCCACGGATCACCGCATCAAGCTCGACAATGGCCGCACCATCGAGGTGAAACGCCTGCGCAGCGTGCAGAGCCTTCCCACGAACGAGGAAAGGACGCAATTCGTGGAGCTGGATTGCGTAACCTACTACTTCTTCGTCGGCCATGACCGGATCACCAACGACCACCTCGGGCGCACCTTCGTCGATATGAAAGACCGCCTGCTCAAGGGGATGGATCAGCGCTGGGCTTATGTTTCCACATCCATGTGGTTCGGGGATTTGGTAGGGCTGGAAGAAGCCGATGCCGAGGCGAAGCTGACCGATTTTGTGAAGCGTTTTTCCGAGGACCAAATCGACTGGGATCAGGTGAGGCCTTGAGCCGGGTTCAGAAATTCAGCTTCTCGGAGGGTTTCACGTTCGTATCCTGCAAGTAGCGGATGCTTCTGCGGAGATACTCGATGTATTCGTTCCTGTCTTGCGGTGAAACCCCCTTCGGCAGCGGCCTGGCTTTCAGAATCCGTTGCAGCGCCTCAAGAAAAAGCCGCAATGCGTCCTCTTCGGATCCACGCACTGTCCAGGCATTCGCCGCTTGCCTTCCCAGCATCAGGCCGGCGAGATAGTGGGCGCTCCCTCCCCCCCGCAGTGTGACCGCGTGGTCGTATTGGGCCAGTGATCTTTCGGGATCTCCCGCCGTCTCAAACGCCTGCCCGAGCGAGGAATAGATCTTCAGCTCGAGTTCAATCACGAGCGACGATGCATGTCCAAGCTCCTTCGCCCGATCGATATGTTTCGCTGCGATTTCGAGCGTGGAGATGGCAGAGTGAAGATCGTCGCGGACGTATTCCGCGACGCTTTTCTGGTAGAGGAAGTCGGCGAATCTTTGGTTGGCCTGGAACGCGGCTTCCATACTGCCCTGGGCTTGGATCGACTTCCGGTAAAGGGGCTCGGCCTCATCGTTCATTCCCAGCAGCCTGAGCGTTCCTGCCTGGTTGAGCAGATTGGTGGGATCAAGGGGATGAAGTTCCGAAGCGCTCCTGAAATCGGCGAGGGCGGACATCAGCAATTCCCTGCGCGATGGATCAGCGGAGCTCTTTTTCGAGGCGAGTTCCCTGTAGAGTGTTCCTCGCTCATGATATAGCGGACTTGTGGGCCAGGCGGCAATGCCATGTGTGATCGCTCCGATTTTATCCTGCGTGGGCAATGGCTCCTTTGAGAAAAAGGCGGGCCACATTGCTTGTGTCGCCTTGGTTCCTTTCAAGCCATAGGCGAAAAGCGGGATCATCGTCACAAGCGCGCAAACGGCCAGGAGCACGCTTTGAGGCGTGAACCGGGACTTTTCCGTGGGTTTCAGCAAAACGGAGGCGGCCGCGGCAAGGCATAGCGCGAGGAGTATCGCTCCGGGAGGGATGCGGAAAATCCCTTCAAATTGTGACTGCGCGAACAAACCGGCGAATCCGGCAAAGCCGCCGATTCTCCAGGCATCACCCAGCCCGTCGCCCACGTTGCGGTCCTTGGTGAGCGTCTTGGCCAGAAAGGCGACCGTCACGCATCCCAGGAAAACCAGCAAAAGCAAGCCGCCCACAATGCCATACTCTGAAACGGTCTGCACGAATTCGTTGTGGACGTGCTCAGGCTTCGCTCCTCCCCGCCCGTAAGCTTGCACGTCCCACACCTGAAAGCTTTCCCAACTGAAGCTACGGCTGCCGCCACCCAGCCAAGGGTGCATACCAATACATGAAACGGCCATGCCCAGCATGTAAAACCGGATCGTATTGTCCAGCATGTCGGTCAGGTCGCCGCCATTGGAACGGCTTTCCTGAACACCCTCCAGCACGCTGAAAAACAGGATTCCGCAGCCGATGAACAAGACCGGGGCGATGATCACCACGGGGACGAACCAGCGCTTACCCTCCCGCTTCCCGATGAGGATGCTGCCGAATGCCAAGGCGGCCAGACCCAGCCCCACGCCGATCACCCCGCCGCGGGATCTTGTCAAAACCACCGCCGCAACGCCGCCTACGGCGAGCGCCAGCAACAGGATGCGTATCGTAAAATGATAACCGCCATGCAAAGCCAAGCCGCCGAGAATCAGTGAACACGGGATCAGGAACGAGGCGCAGTAGCTGTAATGGCCGAAAAATCCCCGTATGGCTCTCATTTCCCCAACCGGGAAAACCGGTGAGAATGACCGATCCATCATCTGGCGCGAAATCACCCAGAGGCTTGCGCCCAGGATCAGAACAATCCCTCCCACAAGCAGATTTCCCGAAGCGCCACGACCTTCACCCGCACGGAAAACGAGATAGGTGGAAACCGCCATCGCGACGAGCAGCAGATCCTGTGTGGCCAGCTCCTCGACCGGTGAGAAATACGAACGCAGGACGATCCACGCGGAGATGGCGATGCCGGGAATCAGCACATAAAGGGATTCCCGCCCGGAGCTTTTTCTCAGGAAAACGGGTAGCGCCAACAAAGTCGCCACGCCGAAGCAAAGCATCGTCGGCCCCCATGTCCACACCCGCAACTGGGGTGCGATGACAACGGAGAGGATGAATCCGAGGATCCAGAAAACGGTGGAAATCGCGGCCATGGGGAAATTGTGGCTGGGACTTGCCGCCCCAGCCACGGAAATTACTTCGCGCCTTTCGCGAAAAGAACAGCGGGGATCGTTTTGAGCATGATCTGGAAGTCCAGCCAGAGCGACCAGTTGTCGATGTAGCGCAAGTCCATCTCCACCCAATCTTCGAAGCTGGTGATCTTGTTGCGCCCGCCCGCCTGCCACTCGCAGGTGATGCCCGGTTTGACGCTGAGGCGACGGCGATGGGAGATTTCACAGAAGGCCTCCACTTCGTAGAGCGGAAGCGGTCGCGGCCCGACAAGGCTGATGTCGCCCAGGAAAACGTTCAGGAGCTGGGGTAACTCGTCGATGCTGAGTTTGCGTAGCAGCGAGCCGAAAGGGAAGATGCGCGGATCGTTGTCGAGCTTGAAGACCGGGCCGTCCATCTGGTTTCCGTGCTCTTTCTTGATCTGGTCGAGGAGTTCCTCCGCATTGTGCACCATGGTGCGGAATTTCCACATCCGGAACGGCTTGCCGTAGCGTCCCGCGCGCATCTGGGAGAACAGCACGGGCGCCCCCGGGCTGGCGATTTTGATCCCGACCGCCGCGATGATCCAGAGTGGCAGTGTCGCGATGATGAGGACGAAAGATCCGATCTTGTCGATCATCTCCTTTGCCATGAGTTCCCAGGAAAGTTCCGGAGTGGAACGCAGGACAAGCATGGGTTTCGATCCCACGGAATCGAATACAGGGCGCGCGATCTGGCTGCGGATGAAGGAGGCGGCGATCCATGCCTCCACCCCTTGCAATTCGCAGACCTCAACAGCCTGCGCCACCTTGTCGAAAGGGGTGTCTTTTGTGGCGAAGATCACCCGCCCCACCGATTCCCTTTTCAGGATATCAAACAGTTCGCCGGTTTCCCGTTCCGCGAGATCGAAGCGCTCCACGATATCCCAATCCGCCACCGCATCGGCATCCAGATCCGCCATCAGCTCGTTGATTTCCGTTTCCGAACCGGCGATGATGACCCGTTCACCGCCGATGCCGCGCTTCCGGCGCGAGGTGATGTAGGAATGCGAAATGCGCTCGCGGAGGAAAAGCAGGACAAACATCAGTATCCCGCCCAAACCGAGGATCAGGCGCCTGGCACCGTCCGCTTTGGCGAAAAGCGCGAAGAGCGCGATGAAAAGCCCGATGATGAAGATCCCCTGGATGAGTTGCCACGCGGCGGAACTTGCCTTCTTGCTGCCCATCCGCTCGTAGAATCCGAACCGCTCAAGCACCAGCGGAGTGAACGGCACCGCGATATAGAGCGCCCAGCTCATGTTCAGCAGGCTCTCCGCTTCAGCCAGCGGGCGGGAGAGCAGGCTGAACAAAATCTCGCGCAGCATGCTCGCGAGCCAGAAGGCAGACCAGACCAGGAACGCGTCCGTGATCTGGAACGCCTGGATAGTTAGGGCATCTTTACGACTGAAGGCCATGGGGTTTTCATTTGAGACAGGTAGATTGTGTCTTTACTCCGGGGCGATGGGAAGGGGAAACATGGGCATCGCGGCCATCAAGCGTCTTGTTGGTCCGCGCCATTTTACCATGCTCTCGGCAGAGTGAAAATCGTGCTGGCATCCTCAGCAAATCGTGATGCTCTGGCGGGGTGCTTCGCCGCTGGCTACTGATCCTCACACTGCCGCTTTTGCTGTTGGCGGTTTGCCTGCTTCGCAGCCAGCGCTTCGAACGTGCGGAAAATGAGATGTCCGTGGGCATGGCCGAACTGAAGGCCGCGCTTCCCGTGCCGCCCGACGGGGCATTATGGGAGGAGGGAAAGGATGGGCCGGTTCTGCGGGTAACGGCGCGCGCCGCCAACGCGCGGAATGCGATCAGTTTCCGCCTGCCTGTCAGCGCTCCCGTCCATGCGCTCCACATCGCGCTGGATATCGCTTCCAAAAATATCGTGCGGGGGCAAAGGGAATGGGAAGACGGCAGGATCATGGTCCGCTGGCTTCCGGAGGGGGGAAAAGGGCCGGCGGATGTCGATGCCGTGGCATCCACACGGGGCAGCGAAAACAAACAGGGGGGCTCTCTGGTTGTTCTTTGTTCCTACGGTGCGGGTTATCCCGTGCTAGTGATCGAGAACCTGGCCGCATCCGGCGATCTGATCGTTTCAGGGATGGAAATCACGCCGGTGAAGCATCGGGCCGCGTGGCATCCCATGCGCTGGATACTCGCCGCCGGCTGGCTGGCTTGGCTGGTCGCCTTTCTTTCGGGAAGCCCACGCATCGCCCTGCCGCGCCGGTACGCCGCCGCCTCGCTATGGCTTGTGATGGGTGCCTACTTCGCTTTTCCCGGCCCGTGGGAAAGGTTGTATCCGATGATCATCGGCTACGATCTGGGAGCGGAAACCGGCAAGGCGCATCCAGCGCCGGATCGAACGGCTCCTGATTGGGAAGCAAAAACGCCCCAAGGCCTTGTGGGCGATGGGGCGCATGGAAAAATCCCGGACCAAAGAGGGTGGATCATCAGGCTCAGGCAACACCTGAAGAACCAAAGGCTCTTGCTGCATACCGGGTTCGTTGTCGGTATGATCGTTCTGTTCTCATGTCTTGTGGGGGCGCGCCGGGCGTCATGGCTCGCCGCAGGAATGGTGTTGGCCATCGAGGGTTCGCAGGTAGGTTTCGGATACGGCTTCGACAACGACGACATCAGGGATCTCATCTGTGGCGCCATCGGGATCGTGCTGGGACGGCTGTTGTTCGGGAAACTGTGCGGTTGGGGCGCCTTTTCAAGATGGGTGGCGCTCCCACCTGCCCAGCTTGCCTCGCCAGCCGTCCCGAACGGCTTCCCTGATGAGCGGAAGCCTGCGGCTGCCGTCGATCCATGAAACCGCGATCACGTAAGCCGCCGCCATCGCAAGCGCGGCGAGGCTCCCGGCCTGCCGCCGCTTCAGCCACACCATGTTGCGGATCTTGTAATAAAGCTTCCAATCGGGCAACGAGGGTTCGATGAAGAGGTTTTTCCCGAAGAGCCGCCAATGGACGATGCCATCCGCTCCCGGATGATCCAGCACCGCGCCCGTGATTCCCGCGAAAGAAAAGCCGGCTTCGGATATTCTCCATGGGTATTCCTCGTCTTCACCGCGGATGAAAAGCTCCCCATCCACTCGCCCGACCTTCTCAACAACCTCCCGGGAAATCAGCGCCCCCGTCCATGAAGCGCGGGTCTCCACCCAGTCGCGCTTCGGGATTTCATCGGGCTTGTCCACCAAGCGCCAGCCGTTTCCTTCGTTGATCCACATCGGCCAGGTGAGCCGTTGACGCAAGGGGTCGATCTGGATCGCGTGCCTCACCACGGTCGGCACCAAATCCGCCGAAAGCAGTGCCCGCAGGGCATCCACACGCGGGATCGAGTCATCATCCAGAATCCACACAAAATCCGCTCCGCGTCGGAAGGCCAGCTCCATCGCCTCCTGCACACCTCCGGCATTGCCGCGGTTTTCCGCCATGCGATGGACGACAAGCTCAAACGGCAAGCCGCCGATATCCTCCAGTGCGCGCGCCGTGCCGTCCGTGGAAACATTGTCCGCCACCACCACCAGCTCGGGCGGGCGTGTCTGCGCCGCCAGCGACCTCACGCAGGCAAGCGCCGTCGTAGCGCGGTTCATGGTGGCGAATATCGCGGCGATACGCGGGGGATCGTGCATGGGTCTATCCATTTCAGAGGTTCTTTCGCCGCGTTAAATCCCCAACCACCGATCAGTTCACCTTCTCACTACGGAGGCTAATTCTACTCTTCTCCAAGGACATCTCCGTTTCACGAGAAGCCCTTGCCGCCAGCCGGCGGATAAGTGGGCGGATCGGGCCGAGTCCGCCCTACCCCATCGCTCACATGCCCGGCGCGCCCGATCATCCGGCCGTGCCTCTGCCGAGCGCTGCCAGGGATTTCTCCCAAACACGGAGCGCGCAGAAGTAGAGTCTGGCGGGCATTCCGTATTTCCGCATGGCGAGCACCGCCCTGAACTGTTTGATTTTTTGTCCGACTCCATCCGCGCCCAAGGTGTAATTCGCGTGGTAGATATACATGCCTCGCGCCGGAGGCCAGCCATGGGTGCGCGCGACAAAACCTACCGGAAGCGAGCCCCAAGGCATGTCCACACCTTCTGCCAGCATGTCATTGATGACCGCTTGTTCATTCTTGCCTCGGTCACGGTCAAGCCTGGCCTCAACCGCAGCGAAAAAGCGCCCGGTTTCCTCACAGCAACGGATCAGAATGAATCCTGTGTTCACCTCCCCGATTGTTTTCCTCTCCCGCTGGAAGAACATGAGCGTCTCTCCGGCGTTTTGAACCACGGTTCGGACCGCCTCAACCGCACCATCGAAAACAAGGATGTCGATATCCGACCAGATGATCCATTCGCCCTCGTTATCTTTGATGGATGCTATGACCCGGGAGATTTTCTCACGAATGCAGCGCAGGAACTCCTCACTTAGAAAATCCCCGGAGCCTTTGATTTCCAAGGGAATGGGGACGGCCTCAAAGCCGCCCGGCAGGCCCGGCAGAAACCAATCCCGCAACAACCGCTCATGCGCGGGGGTGAACACACTGTAAATTTTCATATCCATGTTTCTAGAAGGGCAACAACCGCTTCACCCCTTTCCAGGCTTTCGCAACAATCCATAGCAGGCCATCGCTGATGCCGTTCAGGTAGGGATTGTGCGTCCATGTGAAACCGTGGGCGCGGCGGATCGCTCTCGACTCCGCGTGCTGCCGCTCCGCGGCAATGATGGTGTCCATGTCACGGGTGATTCCGCTGTGCCGCAAAGACGCGTTGCCCGGATGGAGGCGAAAGTCCGCGGCATCCACCCGAACGTGGAAGAAGCGCTTCCCGATCGCATCCATGCGGGCGTAGAATTCGCCGTCCATCACATAGTGGAAGTCTTCCCGCAGCCGATGCCCTTCCGCGATCACGGTGTCCCTCCTGTACCACGCCGCCGTCGAAGCCACATAACAATGATGGTGGACGTGAACGAAGCGCGACCATTTGACCGCCCGAATGTGCCGGATGTGATCTCCGTTTTCAGAAATGAGATTCCAGTCGGCGTAAACGATATCGGCATCCGTCCCCTTCAACTCGCGCAGCACCGATGCCAGCGCGCCGGGCTTGAGCCGGTCGTCCGCATTGAGCCACATCACCCAGTCACCTTTCGCCCGCGCGAAGCCCTTGTTGATGGCCGCCGACATTCCCCCATCCTTTTCTGAAACCCAGACGACTCCGGGATAGCGCGCCGCCACCGCCGCGCTGTCATCCGTGGAGCCCCCGTCCATCACCAGATGCTCCAGCGCGACGCCCTCTTGCGCTGCCACGCTGCCCAAGCACTCGCCCAGAAAGCGGCCATGGTTCAGGTTGGGGGTGATGATCGTGAAATTCATGGCTTCTGATGTGATCTGCCGCGCCAAGTTTCAACGACTTTGAGGATGGACATGGGAAAAGCCACTGAAAGTCCGCGCCGTTTGATCGGAACCGCCATCAACCCTCCGCGTCCGCCACCAGCCTTACCACCGTGCGTGCGACCTCGCGTTCGTGCAGCCGTCCGGCCCATCGTTGTGAAATCATCTCCGGAGAGCGCAGGCCTTCCCGCCACTTTTCCAGTTCCATCCGCAACGCCGCCACATGCCCGGCAGCGTGATCCTCTTCTGCCAGCGTGCCGCAATTCTCCCCGGTGAACCAAACGAAGCTACCCATCGAAATCAGACGCCCGGCGACCACCGAGCAACCGGAGCACAAGGCCTCCCCCGCTGCGATACCGAAACTTTCGTGAGCGGATGGGCTGTAAAACACCCGCGCTCCGGCAAACAGCCCCGCAAGTTCTTCCCGACCGATTCGCCCGCGCAAGCGCACCCGTTTCCGGAGTTCTGCCGGCAGGCCGCCGTGCCAATTTTCCAAATCCGGCGTTGCCGCGCCGACAATCTCGGCCTCCACCGGTTCCACTGCCAGCAATCGCTCCAACACCGCCATCATCAGCTGTGGCCGTTTCTGGGTTTCATCCGACCAGCGTCCGACGCAGACCACACGCTCCGGCTTTTTTTCCCCGGAATGAACGAACCGCCCTTCCACCGGATGTGGAAGCAGCGTTACCTTGGCCTCCATTTTTTTACCTCCGTAGATGCGGCAGAGTTTCCGGTAATGCTCCGCCGCCCGAGGTGAAACACAAGCGATCCGATCTCCATGCAACAGATGGCTCCGCCGCAACGGATCGGTCAACACCAGGCCGTAAGACATGCCCCGGATCACATGGTACGCCAGTCTGCGCCAAGCGGCGCATCCCTTGCCCTGTCCCGTCTGGTGCCACTGCTGCCGCAGCCAGTTCACAAGCCCGTTGAGCGGACTTACGACCCCGCCGTTGTCTTGATTGAGTATCAGCCGTATCCCCGCGCGATGGATGGCCGCGGCCACCTTGCGGAACTTGGGTCTCCCCCATGAGTAAAGAACCACGCCATCGAGACTCTGAGAGCGCCACCACTCGGAGGACTCAAGATCCGTCAGGCTCGCCCGCAGCACCTCCGCCCCATCGCCGGCCATCGGCAGACCCGGCATCACCACCCGGCTGTCCACCCCGATCAGCGACAGGCCGCGGCACAACAGGCCGCTGTCCCGGGAGAAGAAATCCTCCCCGCCGGCGAAGTCTCTTGGGGTGCATGTGTAAATCCGCATGGCATTGGTTTTCACCGGTCCGGGAATGATGCAGGCATCGTCTCCCAGCCGTCCGCCCGCTTTTCCTCGATCGGCGCCACTATGCCCGATGCGAACCATTGGTCCGGCATGATGACTTTCTGGGAAGGGTGCTTCGCCAGCCACGCGCCCCACCATGAATAGGTGCTGTTGCAAATGATATGGTGGCGGGCGCGGCTCATCAGATAGAGATCGTGCAAGGCGTCGCCCTCTGCCTCCGGTAGCGCCCGGATCGAAACACCCTCGTCCGCAAACTGTTCCGCGCACCATTTCGGATCGTCGGAAAACACATGAAACTCCAAGCCCTCGGAGCGCTCGCGCAAATGCCGGATCGCACGCGTGAAGTAGCCCGCGCCGCATACCGCAACATCCGGATTGCCCACATAGTCGGTGCGGCGGACATGCATCGCCACGGAGCGTCCGTTCGCGATACGGTCGGCGAGGCGGCGGGTGGCGGGCTCCCATGGCAGACCGCACATGTCGAGTTCCCGCCGCAGCTCGGGCTCGATGCCTTGAAAATAGAGAGGGCTTTGGAAATAACCACGGATCAGGCAATGCGGCGGCGCCTCAAGGTATGAAGGGTCAAATGTATGGTCTTCGCGTTTTTCGATGACCGCGCAAGCATGGCCCGCCAGCTCTTGGAAATGCTTGCCGGTCGCCTTTTGCAACAAGCGGGACGGCAATGAGAACGCGCGCCGCACTTCCGCCCGGATCGGCAGACGCCGCAGGCAGGAAACACTTTTCCACCCCGCGTTGTTGAACCACGAACCGTCCATCACCAGCGGCACGCCGTGGCGCTCCGCCAGCACACGGCCGAATGCGTATTGGAACAGGTTGTTGCCCGTCCGGCCGAGCATGACGACTCGAATCATGGCGCTGCGGTTTCGATGAGAATCGCGTCGTTCTCCACCCGCACCGAGGTGCCGGGACGCAAACGCTCCATCCAGTCCCGGATCTCCCCGAGCGAGGGGTAGTCGGGATCCGTGCCGAACAGCCGTGCGTCGTCGATCACCACATGAACCCTCCCGGTGAAGTTTTCGAAAATGATCTCCAATTCCTCCCGCACCGGGCAGGCTTTGTCCCCTTTGCCGGTGACTCCGCCCGAGTCATGGCCGTCCAGGTAGAACAGCGTCGGGCCATCCAGCTTGGGCAGCAGGGCGCGCAGCACCTGCGGGGAATCGCCGTCCCACACCGTGATGGATGGTTGGGCGCGGAAACGTTCGCGCGCGAGATCGGCGAGCGCGGGCACGACCTCGATGGTGTGGACCTCGCGGAAATGACCCGCCAGAGCGGCGGTGGTGTCCCCGCGGAAAGTTCCCGTTTCCACCGCGATGGTGGCCCCGATTTTGCGACCCGCCTCCAGAAGCTGCGCACGGCGGACAAAGTAAGGCACAGGAGTGAACCACCCCTCGGAGCGCCAGCGATTCGCCGCCCGCAGCAGTTGCCGCCACTCGGCCACCCGCCCCAGCCAGGGCATCGCTGCGAGCAGGCGGTTCCTGGACCGCAGATTGCGCAGCCATTTTTCAGGATTGTCGTTCATGGATCAATCTTTCTCCGCCCTCCGCTTGAGCGTGAGCACGCCCATGAAAAAACTGCCGAAAACGTTCTGCAGACCCATGAGGATCAAGGTCGATCCAGGGATGATGCGCCGCATGTTATCCGAATAGGAAATCCCGCCGAACCCCGCCGCGCGCCAGTCGAGGAAGGCCCACAGGAACAACGCGGCGCCTGCGAGCGCCAGCAGCAATCCTGAAACCAGACCCCACTCCAAGGTCATATGGTCGAGGAGTTTCCTCAGCCGCATCTGCCTGGGCAGCAGGCCTTCCGCTTCCGCAAAAGCCCGGGTGAAGACCGCGAACCAGACCGCCTGCGCCCCCACCAGCAGGATCATCGCGCAGCCCATCAGCGTGCCCACGTCCAGCACCACTTTTCCCCATTCAACGGCTCCAAGAGACAGGATCAGCAGCCCCGCCAAACCTGCCAGCGAGAGCGCCAGCCCGGGCATCAGGAAGAGCCAGCGCGGGCTGAAAAGCAGCATGAAGCGCAGGTGCCGCCAGCCGTCCCGCCAGCTCCGCAGATGTGGCGCGCGCGAGCGTCCGTCGGGATGCAGGGTGATCGGCACCTCAGCGATTTTCATGCCCTCCAGCGTGGCGCGTATCACCATTTCGGAGGCAAACTCCATCCCGGTTGTTTGCAAACGCAGCCGTGCGTAAGCCTCCTTGGTGAACGCCCGCAGCCCGCAGTGGAAATCATGGGCCGGGCTATTGAAAAACAGCCGTCCGATGAAGGTCAGCGCCGGGTTGCCGATCCAGCGGTGCTTCCACGGCATCGCGCCTTTCATGATCGTCCCGCCGCCCGTCGGCAACCGGCAGCCCATCACCAGCTCATGCCCCTCGCGCAGACGTTCCACGAAAGGCCGGATGCGGGAGAAATCATAGCTGTCGTCCGCATCGCCCATCAGCACCCACGGCCCCCGCGCCGCCTCGATTCCCGCGCGCAAGGCGTTGCCATAACCTTTCTCGGTCACATCAATCACCCGCGCACCCTCCCGCCCGGCGATTTCCTGCGAGCCGTCCGTGCTGCCGTTGTCAGCGATCACGATCTCCCCCTCGATCCCTTCCCCGCGCAGTGCGTCGGCGGCCTTGCGGATGCAGATGGCGAGGGTTTCCGCCTCATTCAGGCAGGGCATGACGATGGATAGGAACATGGGAAATTACCTTTGATCCGAAGAGGGTAAAGACACCACCCACCACTCGGAAGCGGGTTCCTTGACCAGGGGGCGGATCTCCCGCCGAGCAAGAATGGTTCCGCCCAGTCGCGCCAACCATTTTTCCGGCGATTCGCCACGGTTCGCCTCAAAGTTAAAGGTGTTGAGCACCACATGGCTCATCGCCGCGCCAGGATCGTTGCCCGGCAGCAGATGGCGTATCGTCCGTTTTCCATAGGGTTTCCACAAAGATGATTCAGGGGCGTAACCGTGGTCGATGTAGCCCACCAGCACGGCGTCCTCAGGCAGAGCCTCCCGCACCGGGCCGAGGATGTCGGCGCGGTTGCCATACACCTCGTAGCCAAGTGCCAGTCTCTCAAAAGTGGGCGAGGGCTTCTTTTCCGCCAGCGCCCGGCTGACCGCCGCCATCGGCAGCACCGGTCTTGAAGGCGTGATGCACAGCATGACCGCTGTCGATGCCACCGCCGCATACGCGAGATATTCGAACCACCGCTTCCGCACCACGCCCTCAAGGCGCGGCATCATGACCAGCGGCACCATCAGAAACGGATAGTAGGGCAGGATGTGCCGCGCCACCGTGGTCATGCCCGCCTTGCTGAAATAAGCCAGCAGCGCCACTCCGAACCACAACGCCAGCCAACCCGCCCGGCGTTTCCACGGCTTGGGATTTTCCCGCCGCCGCCCGAAGCACGCCCCCGCCACACACATCGCCACGATCCCGATTCCCAGCCCGGCCGATTCCTCGCCTTGGATGTCGGTAAGCCCGAAACGTGCGCCACGAGTCTCGAAATTCGCGGCCATGCGCTCCAGGAAAGGCTCGGGAAACCAGCGCACCACCCGTTCGTTCCACCAGCCGGCGATTGGCAAAAGCGGGGGAGCGATGTTCTGCAGCGGGGCGTTGATCAGGTTTCCCGTGATCCCGATCCATGGCTCCACCTTGCCCAACGCGGCGTTTTCGGCAGCCGCCCCCGTCCAGTCGCCGCAGTAGCGGTGGTTGAGGATCGCCGTCGGCAGGAACGAGGCCAGCGCCAGCGGAACGACCGCCGCCGCCACCCGCAGCGGATTCGTTTTCAACAACCCGAACATTCCGAAAAACAGGACGGTGAAAGGCAGCATCAGCGGAAGCGTGGTCGGCTTCACCGCCGTCATCATCCCTGCCGCCGCCAATGCCAGCAAGGCATGACCCACCCGGCCGGATTTTTTCCACCGCAGTGCGAAATCGAAGGCCGCCAGCACGAACAGCGAGGCTTGCAGATCATTGCCGATCCCGCCGGCCTGAAGGGCGAAGCCATAGCCGCACGGCACCACCCACATCCAGAACCTTGCCGCCCGCCCGGCCACGCCCAGCCCCCGGAACACGCCGAAAACCAAGCCCGGCATCAGCAGGAACGGCAGTTGGTTCGTCAGGAAAAGGACACGATCGCCGCCCGTCCAGGACATCAGCGGGGCGAAGACCCACTCCATCCCGGAGGCACGCGTGTTCAGGTTGTTGTAGTTCGCGGGAAACCATTGCCAGCCGCCCTCCATCAACCAGCCCGCCACCTTCGGCAGGCGGTAATTCATCGCGTCGTAGTTGTTCGGCGCGTGGAGCAGCCCGCCCAGCAGGGACAGACCCGCCACCACCGCAAAGGCCAGCCTCAAGCCCTTTCCGTTTCCCCGGAAAAAACGGCGGAACGCCCGCTTCCCCGGAACCGCCGGGCACCCCGCCTGGCACAAAACATGGAGCCCGAACCATATGGGCGGGATGCTGAGCGCCAGCCCGAGCGGCGTCACCCAACCCATCATGGAAAGCAACCAGCCCGCGATGTTGCAAGCCGCCGCGATCAACACGCACTGCGCGGCCCACCCCGCGCTCCCCGGATATTCCCGACTTCCCCGCGTCATGGCCTCACCCCCATCACCACATATTGCGCGCCCAGCGGCAGCGGCGAAAGCGCGGACTCCATGAAGCGCAGGAACCGCAACGCCCTGGGAAAAACAAAAAGATACCGCGTGGCCACCACCCGAAAACCCGCATCACGCATCACGCGCCGCGCCTCGGGCGGCGTGAGCGTCATCGCGTCCCGGTCGAAGACGCAACGGCTCATCACATAGCGGGTTCCCGGATTCCACGGGTTGTTCTCAAACATCGCGAAGACTCCTCCGGGGCGCAGGCCGGCAAAAATCTCATCCAAAGCCGCCGGACGCCTTTCGGGCGTGATGTGGTGAAACACCCCGTTGCAAAACGCCACATCAAACTCCCCTTCCCCACCCTCACCTGTCTGCCTGAAAGTCACCTTCCCGCCGCCATGCGCCGCCCTCGCAACCTCGAGCGAGGCGACGGAAACATCCGAACCGACCACGCGCTCCGCTCCGAGACGCCGGAAAACATGAGGGGTCGCGGAACCCGTCCCGCAGCCGTAATCGAGCACCGCCCGCGCTTTGAACCCGCCGTCTGCCAGCCATTCCCCCAGCCACTTCATGCGTCCCTCGCAGAAATAGTCCTTGTCCTCCCCGCTCACGCTCAGCGCCCGCCGCAGATCCTCGTCATAGGAATCCGCGAAACGGTCGAACTCCGTCCCACCGGCATCACATTCCCTGGCTTCACTCATTCGCCCGCGTTTCCTTTCCTCACGGCTAGAATCCCCACTCCGCATTCACAGCCAAAATTTTCCGCGATCCCGGCAGGAGTCGGAGCCACATCCCCATGCAGCTTCGTCGCATCGTCGATCACCGCGAAACGCACGATTTCCCAACCATCCGCGAACCAGCCGAACAAGGTCGCCGCCGCGAAAATCCGGTGGGCGTTGAACTCGATGCGCTGGGTGCCGATGGGGGTCGAAAGATACAACATGCCGCCCGGTGCCACCATCGCCTTCAGGCGGGCGATCCCTTTCTCATGCCCCAGCGGATCGATCGGATCGCCGTATCTCCCGAGCCCGAAGTGTTCGATCGTATGCAGGCAGGAAAGCGAGGGCATGGAATTTTCCCACTCCGGCGGGCACTCGCCCATGATGTCGCACCGGTGGAAAACCACGCCGGGGATCTCCCCCGGAGCCGGGCGGATGTCGATCACCTCGATCTCGCGGAAGGACGCCACATTGCAGACGAATCCGTCGATCCGCGAACCCACGTCGAAGTGCCTGGCGGGTGCGCCCGCCCGGATCCACTTCGCCACGGTGAGATCCTGTAAAAGATAGGCTCCCAGCCCGCCGCTCGCCTCGCTCTTCTCCGTGAGGATGGGCAGCTCTTTTCCCCACGGGAATCGATCTGCGGAATCACCCGAAACCTCGCGGAACTTGCGGCGATCCGCGACATAGCCTGGCCATGCGCGGATCGCGGAGACGAATCTGGCCTTCCGAAAACCGGATTCCCTGAGGATGGAGCGTAGCGCGCGAAACATGGTTGTGGCTCGGCCGCATTCACATTTTATCCAGCGCCGCCAGAATGCTGCGCAAGGCGGCGGCGGCGCTCGCGGGTGCCATGTGGATGCCGTCCGTGTATCTCACACTGCCCGGTGGCAGGTCTTTGCTCAGATCCAGCAGGGGAATCCCCGTTACCCGTGACAATTCGTAAGGCATACGCGTGTTCATCTTCTCGGGTGCGGCACCCGGCGGAAGCTGGACGATCAACATCCGGCAACCCCTTTCCCGAAACCGGGCGGTAATCGCCGCAAGCTCGGCGACCACGGAAGCGGCTTTCTCAGGCAGCGGCTCCAAGCCCGGGGGCGGGATCATGGCGATCGCGGGCACGGGAAGCGGCAGCTTTTCCCCCTCATCCGCGCGCCCGACTTTCCTCTCCAGCAAAATCGAATAGGCGAAGGCCGAGGGCCGCGCGGTCGCACCCAGGTTCGTAACCTTGCGACCCACCCCGAACCACGGCGAATCCATTACCTCTGCGACCAAGCTCTTGCCCCCACCCTGCTCTCTGTAAAGTGTGTTGCCCTCGATCACCAGGATCGGTGGCAATGGCAGAATCCCCTTGTCGATCGCCCGCATCACCACAGCCGCGCTACCGCCATCGCACCCCATGTTCGCCACCTCCGGAAACTCCTCCGTCCGGCTCGGGAAACGCCCGGTGAGCGATGACCCAGCCAAAAACACCTCCGCCAAAGGTTCCGCCGCCCCTGTCTGGATCCGCGCGATGGACGAGAAAAAGTTCGACTCGCTTTTCGTAGTCCGCCCGCCGACGAGGTGCAGCGCCAGCGTCTGCAAACCGAAGCAAGCCGCCAGCGCGAGGGTGAGTGTGAGGATATAGTTCATGGAATTGGATCGGGATGATTATGGTAGGGACGATCCCGCTGCGTTCGTCTCTGGAATCCGCCGCATGGCGGCAAGGGCTGAATATAAAACGGTAGGGCGAGTCCTTGTGGAAGAGAAAGATCGTAACCGGTAGGGCAAAAACGACGAAGGCTTGTAGTCGTTTTGGACTTGGGGCGAAGCCCTGAGGGTTCGTGAGGCGATCCCGAATCAAACTCGGCCCGATCCGCCCACTTATCCGCCGAATGGCGGCAAGGGCTTTTTGTGGAACGGGGAGTCCTTGTGGAAGAGAATGATCGTAACCGGTAGGGCGGACTCGGCTCGATCCGCCCACTTATCCGCCGCATGGCGGCAAGGGCTATACGTGGAACGGAGAGTCCTTGAGGAAGAAGAAGAATCAGCCTCCGGCGGAATAAGGTAAAGTCGGCGGATCAGGCTGAGTCCGCCCTACCTTTTCGGAATGGCGGCAAGGGCTATATGTGGAACGGGGTGTCCTTGAGGAAGAGAAAGTTCGTAACCGGTAGGGCGGACTCGGCTCGATCCGCCCACTTATCCGCCGAATGGCGGCAAGGGCTTTTTGTGGAACGGAGAGTCCTTGAGGAAGAAGAAGATTTAGCCCCCGGCGGAAGAAGGTAATCAGGGCGGATCAGGCTGAGTCCGCCCTACCTTTTGGGGTAGCGGATCGGGCCGAGTCCTACCTACCGTCAAAATTGGAAATAGATAAACCCTCTCGGCGCTCCGGGATTCGTCACCACCAGGAAGATCATGATCGCCTGAACCAAGGGCTCGATGGGCGAGCGCAAGAGTTTCAACGCGAAAGTCTCACGGTGCTCCCGCAACCATCCCCACGCATGATAAAGCACCACCGCGGAGCCATAGAAGGCCAGCGAGAAAACCGGCGGGCCGGAGAACTTGAAGTTCGCCTTCGCCACCCCTTTGAAGAACGACACGATGCTCTCCATATCCGGCATCATGAAGGTCAGCCAGAGAGCCGTCACCAAGTGAAAGGTGAGGAGCCAGCGGAGGACAGAGGACAGAGTTCGGAGGACGGAAGTCGGTGGCCGGTGGTCAGAGGTCGAATGGTCGCGAATCTGACTACTGACATCTGATCCCTGACCGCTGATCCCTGAGCCCTGTCTCCTGGCAACAAGCCGCTCAGCCGCGAGGAACAGCCCGTGCAAGCTGCCCCATAGCGCGAATTTCCAGGCTGCGCCGTGCCATAGGCCGCCTAGAAACATTACCAGGAACAGGTTGAAATACGTCCTCCCCGTCCCCTTCCTGTTTCCCCCCAGCGGGATGTAGAGATAGTCCCGCAGCCAGGAGGAAAGCGACAGATGCCACCGTCGCCAGAATTCCGTGATGCTCGTTGAGAGGTAGGGGAATTGGAAATTCGGCGGCAACTTGTAACCGAACAAAGCTCCCAGCCCGATCGCGATCAGCGAGTAGCCCGCGAAGTCCGCGAAGATCTGCAGGGAGTAACCATAGAGTAGAGACATCAGGTTGACCGGGCCGCCTCCCTCCAGATCGAACCCCGTGGAAAGCCTCACCGTGTTCTCGGACATGTTGTCCGCCACGAACACTTTCAGGAAATACCCGAGGATCAGCCCGCGGCGCACCGTCAGCCAGTCGATATCCCGGAAAAACTTCGCCCCGATTTGATCGACGAACTCATGCGCCTTCACGATTGGACCCGCCACGAGCTGGGGGAAAAACACGATGTAGAAACTCGTGTCACGGATCGAAGAGATCCGCTGATTGCCCCTTGCCGCCAGACTCTCCCGTGTCTTTGGACTGATGTCGTCCCGCCACACATCCACCACCATGCTGATCCCTTGGAATGTGTAGAAGGAAATGCCGACCGGCAGCGGAATGCCGTTGAACCAGTGTTTCAGTGATACGGTCAGCGGTGTTTCGGGAAGGCAATCGGCAAAGAACCCCGCGTATTTGAAAAACGCCAGAAATCCCAAATTCAACGCCACCGTCCAGAAGAGCCAGTGCTTGGCGCGTTGGTAGGGCGGACTCGGCTCGATCCGCCCTGATTCCCGCCGCATGGCGGCAAGGGCATTCTGTGAAACCTCAAGCCCTTGGGAAGCAGAGAGGGAGCCCCCGGCGGAAGAAGGTGAAGTGGGCGGATCGGGCCGAGTCCGCCCTACCGTAGATTGGGCTTTCCAGAACAAAATCCTCTCCACCGCCACCGCGTTGAAAATACACGATGCGAAAAGCAGAACCAGCAGCCGCGGCTCCTCCCACGCATAGAACACCGCGCTCGCCACCAGCAGTAGCGTAATCTGCCAAACACGCCGCGCGTTGCCCGTGAGCGGCAGGTAATATAGCACTACCGTGATCAGCAGCAGGATCAGGAATTCCCAGGAATTGAAGAGCATAGGTGTTTCGGTGAATGAAAAGAGAAAGGATCGGTGCGTAGCGACTGGTTTTTCGCCAGGTAGGGCAAAAACGACGAAGGCTTGTAGTCGTTTTGGACTTGGGGCGAAGCCCTGAGGGTTCGTGAGGCGAACCCGAATCAAACTCGGCTCGATCCGCCCACTTATCCGCCGAATGGCGGCAAGGGCTATACGTGGAACGGGGGAGTCCTTGGGGAAGAGAAAGATCCTAACCGGTAGGGCGGACTCGGCTCGATCCGCCCACTTATCCGCCGCATGGCGGCAAGGGCTATACGTGGAACGGGGTGTCCTTGAGGAAGGAGAAGAATCAGCCCCCGGCGGAAGAAGGTAATCAGGGCGGATCGGGCCGAGTCCGCCCTACCTTTTCGGTGCGCTGCATGGCGGCAAGGGCTTTTCGTGGAACGGAGAGTCCTTGAGGAAGAGAAAGAATCAGCCCCCGGCGGAAGAAGGCGAAGTGGGCGGATCGGGCCGAGTCCGCCCTACCTTTTCGGAATGGCGGATCAGGCCGAGTCCGCCCTACCTTTGATAAGGCCAGTCTTCCGGCTTTTCGCAAAGGCCGGCTCTCACAGGATTCATGCGGATGTAATGCGCTTTTTCGGCGGCTGACTCCCATCCCCGCAAACGATGATCAAAAAAATCCCTCTGCCATTTGATCCCCTTACATTTCGCCATCCAGCCTTTGAAGGCGGAGATGACATCTTTCATTGCTTTGTCTCCCGGGAATTCGAATAGGCCATGCAGGTGGTCGGGCATGGCGAGGAGCAACGAACATCTCAAATCCTTCGCTTCCTCCCTGACTTGTATCGACTCGACAATACAAGGCCATACGTCATCTGCAGCCAACTGATTCAAACCACGAGGCATGGTGTTGATCGTGATGAAAAAGAAATCGCCTTCCGGATTGGGAACCATGTGCGCCGGAACCTCATGGGGCAGAATTTTGCGGCCGATGGCATCCATGGATCAACAGGTAGGGCGGACTCGGCAAGGGCTTATCGTGGAACGGAGAAGTCCTTGAGGAAGAGAAAGTTCGTAACCAGGTAGGGCGGACTCGGCCCGATCCGCCCACTTATCCGCCGCATGGCGGCAAGGGCTTCTCGTGGAACGGGGGAGTCCTTGAGGAAGAAGAAGATCCTAACCGGTAGGGCGGACTCGGCTCGATCCGCCCACTTATCCGCCGCATGGCGGCAAGGGCTTCACGTGAAACGGGGTGTCCTTGAGGAAGAAGAAGATTTAGCCCCCGGCGGAAGAAGGTAAAGTCGGCGGATCAGGCTGAGTCCGCCCTACCTTTTCGGTGCGCCGCATGGCGGCAAGGGCTTTTCGTGGAACGGGCAAGTCCTTGTGGAAGAGAAAGATCGTAACCGGTAGGGCGGACTCGGCCCGATCCGCCCACTTATCCGCCGCATGGCGGCAAGGGCTATACGTGGAACGGGGTGTCCTTGAGGAAGAAGAAGATTTAGCCTCCGGCGGAAGAAGGCAAAGTCGGCGGATCAGGCTGAGTCCGCCCTACCTTTTCGGAATGGCGGACTGAGCCAGATCCGCCCTACCTTACAATCCCAAAACCACCCTGACGTACGGCGAGATGGTTTTCAGCGGCCACCTCCAGCCCGCGTTGCGGCGGTTGAACGTCATCCATTCCCGGAAAGGGAGTCCTTTGGGACTGGAAAGGATGCGCAGGCGTTTTTTGCGTCCCAGTGATCTGTCACGCCACGACCCCTCCATCGGATTGCGTGGGCACTCTCCGAGAAATTCCGCGCTTTGCATCACCTTGATGCCGCGCCGTGTGGCTTGGTAACCGTAATCAAAATCACCCATCCCGTGCGTGTAGGCGTCATGCAGCATTCCCAGCTCGCGGAACACCGCATCGGGGATCATCACGGCGTTGCCGTTGAAGGTGTCGCAGACTTCCTTGTCACCGGTTGCGGCGACCAGGCCGCTGGCGATCCTGATGCCGCCGTAAGTCCCTTCATCTCGATCCGGGTCCCGGATGGCCGCCACTGCGATGACCCGGTCCCGGGGTGAGGATGTGATCCCCAGCAAGCCCGCCAACGCGTGGGGCAGGAGCAGGGTATCGTCGTTCAACAGCAGATAGAAATCCGGTTCCGAAGGTGCCGCCTCGCGCCAGGCGGCTCTCATTCCGCCGCACCAGTAAAGCGATCCGTCGCCCCGCACCACATGGGTATCCGGAAACTCACCGAGCACCGCCTCCTGCGTGCCATCCTTTGATCCGTCATCCACCAGCCAGGTTTCCAGATGCATGCCATCCGGCAAGGTCTGTGCGGCAAGGCTGCGCAGGCATTGCAGGGTCTTTTCCCTACGGTTATGGCAGGTTAGCAAAACTGCGATCCTCATGGCTTCCGGGTCAGGATATGTTGGTATGTTGCGGCGACCTGCTTGACCTTGTTGTCCCATGTGAGCAGGGAGGCCCGCTCCAGCGCTCCTTGTGAAAGTTTCGTCAGCAGGGCGGGTTCGTTGCAGAGCCGCAGGATCGCGTCACGGAAACCCGAAACGCTGGTGGCAGGATCGCGCATGGGGACTTTGAGCCCGCAGGTTCCATCCACCGCCACTCCCATGCCGCAGGCATCGTGGCAAATCACCGGCATGCCCAGAGCCATCGCCTCCAGCACCACGTGGGGCGTGCCTTCCTTCACGGAGCTGTGGATCAGGGCGTGTCCTGCGGACATCAAGCCTTGCGCCTCGGCATGCGTGACCCTGCCGTGCCACTCGACGCGCCGTCCGAGTCCCAGTCCTTCGGCGAGTGATTGCCATTCCTTGCGTTCCGCCCCATCGCCTATGACATGGAGCTTGCAGGACGTTCCCTCCGGCAGCGCCGCCATCGCCCGCAAGACCAGGTGGAGTGATTTCCGCGCCTCAAGAATCCCGCACCAAACCAGTTGCAAGGAATCCGCCGCCCCGCGGTTTCGTATCGCGCTGTTCGGCGCAGGGTTCGCGCCGGTTTCGATCATGGTTTCCACCGGGAAACCCCAGATCTCCTCGACCATGCGGCGATCCTCTTCGGTGACCGCCCAGATTTTCGAGGCGCTGGCAGCCGCTTTCCTGCTCCGGCTCGGGAGCCTCATCTGGAGCCAGTTGAGCGCGTTGCGCAGCGTGTGCTGGTAGCGCCCCTTCCATCCCAGACCGGCCACAAAACCCCATGGCAGGGTTGCCGCGCCATTGATTGGCCCCCAAACGAACGGGATGCCCAGTTTCCACAGATACCCCGGTTCGCGGTATCCGATGATCGTGAGATGATGGGCGAGGTCGAACGGCTTTGTGGCATGAAGCCGTGACGCCTCCTGAAAATTCGATTTCTGCCAAAGCCGGTAAGCGGGGTAATACAGGAAAAACAGGCCGGGTTTCGCATGCAGATCGTGGATGAATCTTGCCGCCGCCCCGGGAGGCACGTGAACCGCCGTCAGATTCGCGGGCAATCCGGTTTCTTTGGAATATCGCTCGACATCCGCCTTCATCGGCATCGAGCCGGCAAGATCGCCGTACAGCACAGTCACCTCATGCCCGAGTTTTGCCAGGCCTGTCGCATACTGCCAGCCCACGGCAGCCTCCCCCCCGCGGTAGGGGGAAAAATAATAGCAGGAAAGCAGGATGCGCATGATTTTGAATAGGGTAGGGCGGACTCAGCCTGATCCGCCCAAGAATCCGCCGCATGGCGGCAAGGGCTTTTCGTGAAACGGAGTGCCCTTGAGGAAGAGGAAGATTCAGCCCCCGGCGGAAGAAGGTAATCAGGGCGGATCGGGCCGAGTTTGATTCGGGATCGCCTCACGAACCCTCAGGGCTTCGCCCCAAGTCCAAAACGACTACAAGCCTTCGTCGTTTTTGCCCTACCTTGATGACAAACACCGCATCACGCCTTCGGCGAAATTCTTTGCCATGTTCTCGATCGTATGCAGCCCGGCGGAACGGAGCGCTCCCTCTTTCATTGCCCCGAGGCGTGTTGGATTTTGCAGCAGCGAGACCACGGCTTCGGCATACGCCCGCACATCCTCGCCGCAATTCACGATACATCCGTTCTCGCCATCCTTCAGGTAGTCGATCTCCGGGCTGTGGAACGGGAAGTCCGTGGTCACCAGGGGGACGCCGAGCGCGAAAGAATCCACCACCACCAGCCCCACCAGGCCGGGCATCAGCAGGAGTTTCGCCATCGCCCAGAACGGGACTTTGTCGTGGTCGTTTTTCGATCCGAGGTAGTGGATCCATGGTTCGGCTTGGGCCGCTTCGGCAGCCATGGCGCGCTCCGGTCCGTCACCAATGATGATCAGCTCGAAGTCCGGGATCGCCGCACGGATCATCCGCGCGGCTTCCAGCAAAAATCCGACGCGTTTGTTGGGATAGAGCCCGCCCGTATAGACCGCGACGTTCTCCGAGAAAATTCCGTGGGACTCACGCAGCGTCGAGATTTCCTCCGGTGCCAGTTCCCCAAGGCGTTTCCGCATCCCGGTGGTATCCACCGCGTTGCCTACGGAGGTGATGCGTTCCGGCGGGAAGCCGAAATCCTTGACCACGCGCGCGCTCAGGTCGTTGTAGGCAAACCACCAATCCACCCGTCGTGACAGAAGCCGCTTGATCGCGCCCCCGACACCGGTTTCGGGCTGCTTTTGGAAATTCCTGCCATGCCCCCAATACGCCACCTTCGGCCCGCCGAAACGGCTCCATATCTGCAGCAGGGGATTGACCGCGTATTTCATCTCCTGCTGGACGATCACCAGATCCTGCCCCGAGCTCTTCGCCAGCACCGGCTGCCAGGCGATCGGGCCGAACCAACGCATCGCGACCGGCTCCGCCCATGACAGCTCGCGCTTGAGGAAGGTGTTGCGCTGGTTCGGGGCGTAGATCAGCCGCAACGCCACGCCGCGCTCCGCCAGCAGCTCATGCAGACGCTCGTAAAACGGCACCCGGAAAGCCGGCATATGCTCCTGGATGATTAGTACGGTGGGCATCGTTTTCATGGTAGGGCGGACTCGGCCCGATCCGCCCACTTATCCGCCAATGGCGGCAAGGGCGTTTTGTGGAACGGGGTGTCCTTGGGGAAGAGAAAGATCCTAACCAGGTAGGGCGGACTCGGCTCGATCCGCCCACTTATCCGCCGAATGGCGGCAAGGGCTTTTCGTGGAACGGAGAGCCCTTGATGAAGAAGAAGAATCAGCCTCCGGCGGAAGAAGGCAAAGTCGGCGGATCAGGCTGAGTCCGCCCTACCTTTTCGGGTCGCCAAATGGCGGCAAGGGCTCATCGTGGAACGGAGGAGTCCTTGAGGAAGAAGAAGATCCTAACCGGTAGGGCGGACTCGGCCCGATCCGCCCACTTATCCGCCGCATGGCGGCAAGGGCTATATGTGGAACGGGGTGTCCTTGAGGAAGAAGAAGATTTAGCCCCCGGCGGAAGAAGGTAAA
>JBJONG010000039.1:0-31506 GCA_046051965.1 Verrucomicrobiota bacterium | reverse complement strand
TTCTTGAGTAGCTCGTCGAGGAGAGCGTCGGTAATGGGCTGTTTCATTTGGATGTGCTGGTTCTGTTGATGGGGCACATCGACGGAAAGCACTTACACAAAATTTATGACACCCCCATTTCCTTGATCTCCGGAACCTCCTTGAGTATCACAACACCAGCGCCGAAGTCGACGAATGCTTGAAGACCACCTGGAGATGAACGCTAAAACACCCAAACCGAACACGTCGTGCGTGGCAACGGCGGATATCGTACCTCGTTCGCTTCGCTCTGTGAGTCCTGCGCCGCCGTGCCACCACATCTAACGTTGTGCAGAAATCAATAAATCATCCGCACAGGCCGAAGATGCCCAATCACCGCGCCCAATGCTATTCCTATCACCAATTCAACTAAAGCATGTTTGACACAATCATCGGGTTTCTCGGCAATCACTATTCCGGCATCATTGGAGCCGGAATAGGGTATTTGTGGGCGATCTACCTTTCTAGGCGGTCAGAATTCAATGAAGCTGCTGACACTGTGTTTGCTGGGCTTCATCAAGAACTTGAACATTATTGGTCCACCATGGGGCATGTATCTAGTCTTGATTTCGCAATGCTCAGACGGCGGCTTCACTGGTTTCAGATCCGCGGCTTTGACCGGGCACTGAGCGAATACGAAACAGCAAAGAAAGACTGTATTGGCCGAGATGAATGCGGCGGGGTTATTCGTACCGAGCCGAACAATGTCAAAGAAGCCACGATTCGACTTATGTCCTATTCCAAAAGAAGATAAGGAAGCGAAGACGCACCATCCAACGGCGGGTAACGTTCCTGTTTGAATTTGGGCTTTCCTCCCCGCCGTGGATGGCCTAGATGGTGCAACGCGCTGTCTGTAACCCGAGCTAAAAGAATCCATGTCCCAATTCGCCAAAAGGAAACGGAAGTCAGAGTTCGCGGGAGTCGGATGCGTGTTTCAGGGCATCGGTCTACTCGCTCCATTCGTCGGCGGCGCGTTAGCGGGCGTCCCTGGCATGGTCATCGGCGGCATCGCTCTAGTAGTTCTCTTCATCGCCGGTTCTGCGAAGTCTCAACGCTGGGTGTGTGGCAACTGTGGCAACCCGCTATTCGACAAGTCAGTTACTATATGCCCGGCCTGCAAGAGTCAGTTCCGCTGAGTTCCGATGCAACGCCCTTCCACAACGCCCGCAACGCCTAACCAGGCGACCCTGCGAACCCGGCACTGCGCCACTCTCTTGCCACACTTTCACGGGTCAACGCTGCCGGGTCGCTAGCCTGGACGTCAAAGCGATGGCATCCGCCTGATCCGTTGTTTTTGCGGGGTTGTCTCGCCCGGATTTCGTGTTTAGAACCCGGCGACACGCATGAACGAAGACCCTATCATCGACCTCCACAGCGACGCCCATTTCATGGGGCAGGCGATGCGGGAGGCGATGAAGGCTTATGCGGCCTCCGAGGTGCCGGTGGGGGCGGTGGTGGTGCATGAGGGGAGAATCATCGGGCGGGCGTGGAACCAGGTGGAGACGCTGAAGGATGCCACGGCGCATGCGGAAATGCTCGCGCTGACGGCGGCGATGCAGGCGATGGGGGATTGGCGGCTTGAGAACTGCACGCTTTACGTCACGAAGGAGCCCTGCCCGATGTGCGCGGGTGCGATCGTGCATTGCCGCCCGACGCGGGTGGTCTTCGGCTGCTCCGATCCCAAGGCGGGCGCGGCGGGGGGGTGGATCAACCTTTTGGACTCGAATCCGCCGCTGAACCACCGCTGCGAGGTGACCGCTGGTGTGCTCGGCGAGGAATCGCTGGCCTTGCTCCAGAGCTTTTTCCGCGAAGCCCGGCAGCGGAAACGGATGGACGAATCCTGAAAAAAGGCCGAACTAAGATCCGTTTACCAAACCCGTCATGAAAATACCCATCGCCCTAAGCTGCCTTTTCGCGCTCACCCAAGCCCACGCCGCCACGTTCCTCGTTGAGACGGAGCAGTTTTCCGATAAGGGCGGGTGGGGGATCGACACCCAGTTCATCGAGTCGATGGGTTCGCCGTATCTGATCGCACACGGTCTCGGGAAACCCGTTGCCGATGCCACCACCAAGGTGACCGTGCCGGAGGAAGGTGATTACCGCGTGTGGGTGCGGACGATCGATTGGACAAAGCGCCTCGGGCGTCCCGCGAGCGCGGGGCTTTTCAAGGTGACCGTGAACGGCGAGCCGCTGGAAACCGAGCTGGGCGGCGGCGAGGCCGCGTGGTCATGGCAGCTTGTGGGAAATGTGGCGCTCAAGGCCGGTGAAATGACGCTGGGTCTGCGCGACCTGACAGGTTTCAACGGGCGGGCGGACGCGATCCTTTTCAGCAGCCGGCCGGATTTCACCCCGCCGCCGGATTCCACTTTCGAGGAGCGCACCGCGTGGGGGATTCCCGGCGTGCCGGCTACCATTGTGGATGCGGGTGAGTTCGATCTTGTCGTGGTCGGCGGTGGATACGGTGGTCTTGGCGCGGCGATTTCCGCAGCGCGGATGGGCGCGAAAGTGGCGCTGATCCAGAACCGCAAGATCCTGGGTGGCAACGGCTCTTCCGAGATCCGTGTCTGGGCGAAGGGGAATTATCCGGAAAGCGAATATCCGCTCGATGAGATCATCCGCGAGTTCGAGGACAAGGCGAAGGCTTCGCCCGCGCCCGCCGAGGAGTTTGTGGATGACAAGAAGGACAAGGTCGTTGCCGCGGAAAAAAACATCACGCTGTTCCTCGGACACCACGGATACGGAGTGAACATGAAGGACGGCAAGATCGCCTCCGTGAAAGCGGTCGATATCGAGGCCGGAAAAATCAAGCGCATCAGCGGAAAGTTTTTCGCCGACTGCACGGGTCATGGATTCCTCGGGATGTGGTCGGGGGCGGACACCAAGTTCACCGAGAAAGGCCGCATGGGCATGAGCAACATGTGGATGTGGGAGAATCGCGATACGGCGGTGAGTTTCCCAGAGCAGGGATGGATGTATAAATTCGGCACACAGGATTTTCCCTACCCGCAAGTGCGCCATGGCTTCGGACATGCGGAGTGGTTCTGGGAAAGCGGCTATGACAGCCATCCGGTCAAGGAACTCGAACAGACGCGCGACCTGAACCTGCTTGCTTCCTACAGCGCCTGGAACTCGATCAAGAACCACGGCGCCCACAAGGAGCGCGATCCCAAGGCTCACGGAAACGCCGAGCTCACCTGGCTGGCTTACGTCGGCGGCACGCGCGAGACGATCCAGATCCTCGGCGATGTGGTGCTGACCGGCGAGGATGTCGTTGGCAAAAAGCCGTTCGACGATGCGACGTTCAAAACCACATGGTCGATCGATCTCCACTATCCGGTTGAGAAATACAAGGACACCATCCCCGGCAAGCCGTTCATCGCGCGCGCCGTGCATGGCCCGGGTGTGGATGCCAAGGTCGGCTACGCGGTGCCCTACCGCACGCTTTACTCGCGCAACATCCCGAACCTTTTTATGGCCGGGCGCAACATCAGCGTGGAGCGCGGCGCCCTGGGCACGATACGCGTGATGAAAACCATCGGCATGATGGGTGTGACGATCGGTCGCGCCGCCGCTCTGGCCACGGTGAAGGATTGCACTCCCCGCGACATCTACAAGGATCACCTTGATACAGTGAAAACCCTTTGGAGGCTCCCCGGAGCCACCCGTTTCGAGAATCTGGATGAGTTGAAGAAATCCCTCGATGGCAAAAACTCCGCTCCATCCGAGTGATGGCAAACGCCGGCTGAAGAGGTGGGCGCTCGGCAGCTACCGGCTGGGCGTCATCCTGGTAGCGCTCGCCTGTTTGCGGGCGTTCCCGCGTGATGAGGATGCGCTGGATCCGGAAGTTGTCCTTGCGGAATCAAGGCATTCGATTCCGTCCGCCGTGTCCGTCGGCGATCCCTCCGACGGGCTGTTTCCCTTGCTGGATGGGGAAGGTCTGACAGTCGGCTTCGCGGCTTCCACTTTCCCGGAGGCGGAAAAAGTCCAGGGCTATTCGGGGGCGTCGGAGCTGCTGGTTGTTTTCGATTCCGACCGCAAGGTGAAGGCCGTTCGTTTTCTCGGCAGCGCGGACACCGATGGGCATGTGAAAATCGTCCGCAATGACAACGCGTTCTGGCGGCAGTGGGACGGCAGGCCGGAATCGACGCTCGGTTCGCCCGGGCAACCGCTCGTTGTTTCCGGCGCGACCCTGACCAGCGAGGCGATGGCGAGAGGCCTGGCCGCCCGCTTCGGAGCGGAAGGGATGGATCAATGGTTTTCCGCTCCGCTGAAACTGGCGGATGTCGGGAAGTGGTTTCCAAAGGCCGATCTGTTAGAGGAGGACAAGGGCATCTATCGCGTCGGCAAGGGAGGTGAGACGCTCGGCACGGTTCTCCGCAGCAGCCGCATGGGGATTTCCGCACGCGGATACAACGGCACCTCGGATGTGATCGTGTGTCTCGATGCGTCGGGCGGGAAAGTTCTCGGTGTGGGTTTTCTCGGCAGCCGCGACAACGAACCCTACATCACCGATGTGGGCAACGAGGTGAAGTATGCCGATGGTTTCGCGGGGAAGAATGCGGATGAAATCATCGCGGAGGATATCCGCAACTCGCCTTCGCTTTTCACCAGCGGCGCCAGTTACACGAACCAGGCGGTGGTGGAAAGCGTGCGGGAAATGCTGCGCCGCCACAGGGCTGTGGAGGATGCGAAGGGTTTCCCGTGGAAGACATCGCTTGCTTTCGTGTGGATCGTGCTCGGGGTTTTTGTGGGCGTGCACAAGATCGGCAACCGCTCCGCCGTGCGCTTGGCTTACGCCGCGATCTCGGTCTTGGCGGGTCTCACGCTCGGCTGGATGGTGAGCCAGGATCAGCTGGTAGGGTGGGGGATGAACGGGTTCGGAATTCGCAGTGTGCTGCCCTTGCTCGCGCTCACGGCCGCTGCTTTGGTGATCCCCGCTTTCACGGGCAAGAACGTCTATTGCAACCGGATCTGCCCGCACGGCGCGGCGCAGACACTCGCCGGGCGGCTTTCGCGCAAGCGCTTCCATCTTCCCCCGAAGCTTCATGCCGCACTGACGCGTTTGCCATGGCTCTCGCTTCTCGCGATCTGGGCGCTCGCCTTTCTCGCCAGCGGCATTCCTTTCGCTTACTTCGAGCCGTTCGAGACTTGGAGCAGCGGTTTCGTCGCGTTCGTGCCCGCCGCGATCCTTACCGTCGGCCTTCTCGCCGCGTTTTTCCTGCCGCAGGCATACTGCCACTACGGCTGCCCGACAGGCGCCATGCTGAAATTTCTAACCGCCTCGCCGACGGCATGGACACGGCGGGATACGATCGCCGCCGTTCTCATCGCGGCAGCGCTATGGCGTGTGATGTTATGAAACGCTTACTTGTTCTTCTCGTGGTTCTGGTGGTTTCCTGTCGCCCGCCGGAGGAGCCGCTTGTTCTTTCCGGCGCTTCCATGGGCACGACATGGAAGCTCGCATGGCGTGGCGCATCGGTGCCCGGCATTGAAGAGGATGTGACGGAGACCCTTCGGAAATGGGAAGATGTTCTCAGCCAGTGGAAGCCGGATTCCGACCTCTCCCGCTTCAATCGCGGCGAACCCGCCACATCCGATTTGCAACGCGTCATCGACCTTGCGGAGGAGATCCGCAAGGCCAGCGGCGGAGCCTTTGATCATCGGTTGCTGAAGGAAACAGGGCAGGCGGGTTTCGGGCCTGGCGGCCAAGGCATCGACTTGTCCGCCATAGGCAAGGGCTTTGCCGTGGATAGGGTGGGGGAGATGCTCAGGCAGAGAGGGATCACCGATTTCGTCTTTGAGCTAGGCGGCGAGATCCTCGCGGGAGATGAGGAATGGGAGGTGGCCATCGAGAAACCCGATCCCGCCACTCGTGAAACCGCGATGACAGTCATGCTTGAAAACCGCGCTCTCGCCACAAGCGGCAACTACCGCCAGTTCAAGCCCGCCAAAGGTGGGCTCGCCAGCCACATCATCGATCCGAAAACAGGCAAACCCGTCATCCGCCCGCCCTCGTCCGTCAGTGTCATGGCGAAGGATTGCGCCACCGCCGATGCCTGGGCCACCGCTTTTTTTGTCATGGGTTCGGATGATCCAATCCCTGATGGACTCGAAGTGATATGGCATCACGGACAATGAGAATATTTCAGAACGGCATGGATACCCCAGCGACCAAGATGATGGCATAGATCAATTTGCAGGCGAAATGCAGGCATTGGTCAAAGCTGAAGCCGATCCATTTCTCACATCGCACAAAATCGATGATCCAGTGTAGGACAAACTCCGCAAATGCCAATGTGCCGGAGCCGGTAATGACCCATACGATGCCGGCCTGGATCAGTGAATGGGCGGTGAGCGAGTGAATCCATAGTATCGGCGAAACCTCGCCCCCGCCGAGGAAGGTGGTCTTATCTACATGACGGTTTTTCCCGGTAGCTAAGAACTCTCCTTGCAACGGGTAATCTCCCAGCGCGTGGCCGATGGCCATGGCGAAAAACAAAATCAGGACTCCCCCCGACCCACCAATTGCGACCTGAGCGGCAGCGAATTCCGAAATCATGCGCGTATGGGGGCAGGGCTCGGATTACCAGAATTTCCCGAGGATCTCCATGCTCTGGTTGTCCGCGAGCTTATCGTTCATGTTCCGGATGCGGCGGCACATCACGGTGATGATTCCAGATAGCAGTATGGAACCAGCCTCTGGGTAGGCTTTGACGAAGAGGTCGATGTCAGCACGGTTTGCGCGCCAGATTTGGGAAAATTCCTGGGCGATCACAGTGGCGCTGGCTTTCGCAGGATCGAACACGTTTACCTCTCCCAAGGTTTCTCCGGCTTCTACGCGGGCGACGAGTTTTGTCCTTCCATCCACCATGATGGTCACGTGCAGAAGGCCGGAAATCACGAGATAAAGATGCTCCTGTGCGTCTCCCGTTTGGATGAGCGTTTGTCCGGGCTGAGCGGGCAGGAACTCGCCGTAGTCTCCGAGTAAAGCCCGATCCTGCAAATCAAGATCAGCAACGATTCCCACGGCAGGCAGCTCTGGGCGCATCAATTTTTCGCTCATGCAATTTAAACTGAATGAATCTTTTTCCGGCGAAAAGCTTAAAACGAGGCGATTTCATGATGTGTGATCACGTCGCATCGCTCCCCAAGAGAATGCCGACGGCTGTCTCGGATCGCTTCTGCACACCCGCGGAGGTCTTTCGCGGACGGCTTCCGGCGGTCATTGACCTTTCCCGGCCATCGGGCTATCCCGCGTGTCCGTCCGATGTCCCTTTCCGCCTACACGACCCCTTCGCCCGCCCTCCAGAAGGAGGTTTCTCGCCGCCGTTCCTTCGCGATCATCTCCCATCCCGATGCCGGGAAAACAACCCTGACGGAAAAATTCCTCCTCTACGGCGGCGCTCTCCAGCTCGCGGGCTCTGTCACCGCGAAGAAAAACCAGCGCGCCACCACCTCCGACTGGATGGAGATGGAGAAGCAGCGCGGCATCTCCGTTTCCTCCACCGTGCTGCAGTTCGAATACAAGGACTGCGTGGTCAACATCCTCGATACACCCGGGCACAAGGATTTCTCCGAGGACACCTACCGCGTGCTCACCGCCGTGGACGCCGCCGTGATGGTGGTGGATGCGGGCAAGGGCATCGAGTCGCAGACGCGGAAACTTTTCGAAGTCTGCCGCCGCCGGGGAGTGCCGATTTTCACTTTCATGAACAAGCTCGACCGCCCCGCGCGGCCGACGCTCGACCTTCTCGACGAGTTGGAATCCGTGCTCGGCATCCATTCCTTTCCCGTGAACTGGCCGCTCGGCGACGGGCCGCGCTTCAAGGGGGTTTACGACCGCGAACATAAAAAGGTGCATCTCTTCGAGCGTACCGCCCACGGAGCGTTCCGCGCGCCGGTGAATGTCTCGGGCATCGAGGACGAGGGGGTGAAAAACGCTGTGGATGAAATCACCTACAGCCAGGTCTGCGAGGAACTTGAACTGCTGGAGGGCGCGGGCGCGGACTTCGACGTGAACGAGGTTTTGGCCGGAAGGCTTACGCCGGTGTTCTTCGGATCGGCGGCGAACAATTTCGGCGTCCAGCTCCTGCTCGACCGCTTCCTTGAGCTTTCCCCGCCACCACTGCCCCGCCAAAGCGTCGGCGAGACGATCCATCCCGCCTCCGAGGGTTTCTCGTCATTCGTTTTCAAGATCCAGGCGAACATGAACCCGAAGCACCGGGATCGCATCGCCTTCATCCGCATCGTCTCGGGTCGCTTCGAGCGCGACATGAACGTGATCAACACCCGCACCGGAGAAACCGTCCGCCTCGCCAACTCCCAGCGCCTTTTTGCCCGCGAGCGCGAAACGGTCGATGACGCCTTCGCCGGCGATGTCGTCGGTCTTGTCGGAAATTATGACCTCCTGATCGGTGACACGCTCGCCTCGGTGCCGGATGTGAAATTCGACGAGATCCCGCGTTTCCCGCCGGAGTGCTTTTCCTACCTCACCAACAAATCCACCGCGAAATACAAGCGCTTCCAGAGCGGCCTTGAGCAGCTGCTGAAAGAGGGCGTGGCCTCGGAGTTCACCCTGTTGGATGCGCCCGCTTCCTCGTCCAGCATCCTGCTTGGCGCGGTCGGCCCGCTGCAGTTCGAGGTGCTCCAGCACCGCCTCGAAGGCGAATACGCCGCCGAAACCCGCATCGAATCCGCCGACTGGTCGATCGCCCGCTGGCTCAAGCCGAAGGAAGGCGACCCGCTAGCCCCCGAAGCCCGCCCGGCGCTCTCCATGGGCACCGTCCTCGCCCGCGATCCCAACGGCTGGCTCACCGCCCTTTTCCCCGGCGAGTGGGCCATGAAAACATTCACCGAGAAAAACGAAAACTGGATCGTCTCCGAGCAGCCGTTTCCGCCAATGTGACGTGGCGGCGGATCGCATCCGCCCTGCCGATTCCATACTAGCCTTCCCGAGGAATTCAACCTACCCTTCCCACATGCAGGACATTCCCCGCATCATCAATATGGAGGAAACCATCGGCAAAACCGTGGGCAGGCGGAAACCTTCCTGCGATCCCCTTGCCTCAGCTGCCATCTTGCAGAAAACCTCGAACGATCTGCTGCGCGCTTGCGGTCACAAAATCGGTCGTAAGGGTGTATTCCGTTTCAACTCCCACGAGGAAGCAGACGCATGGTGGACAGAGAATACGATCCTGAGGAAATAGGCGGCGAAGAGCCGATTTCCCGCGCACCTCACATGGAAGACCTCGTCGCCTTGTGCGCGAGGCTCAACGAGCTGGGCGCGAATTATCTGGTTATCGGAGGCTGGGCCATCATCTCCTCTGGATTCCGCAGAACAACAGAAGACTTGGATTTCATCATCGCCACCGATCCCGCGAATGAGGCCAAGGTTTTTCAAGCTCTCGAAACCCTTCCCGACAAGGCTGTCCTCGAACTCGAACCCGGTGAGGTTTCCAAATACACCGTTGTCCGCGTGAACGATGAGATCACCGTCGATCTCATGGCCTCCGCATCCGGCATATTCTACGACGAAGCCAAGAACGACGTGATCGTCCGCAACATCACCGGTGTCCCCATCCCATTCGCTTCCCCCCGCCTGCTCTACCGGATGAAGGAAAAAACCCACCGTGAGAAAGACCGCGCCGACCTGCTTTTCCTCCGCACCCATTACGCCGAGGAAATTTTCGGGAAAGAGTAACCCGCTCTTTCTTGATGTTTCAAACCTCAACCCGATACCGCATCACCTTCGCATCGACCTCCCGGCTCCAGGCGTCGATGCCGCCCGTCATACCGAAGGCGTTTTCCAGCCCGTGACCGCGGAACCACGCGACCTGATCCAACACATATTTCCCGGTGTGGTCGTAAAGCACCACCAGCCCGCCGGGTTTCTCCTTGAACAGCTTTTCCTGAAGCTCCTGGGTGAAAAACTCCGCGCCTTCGATTTTCACCGCCTCGAACTCCTCGCGCGTCCGCACGTCCACGAAGAGAACCTCATCCCGCTTTTCAGCCACTTGGATGGGGCTCATCAGCATCGTCAGGTCGTGCTCATGGCTGGCGTGGAGATGGGCGAGCACCTCGCCCGCATCCAGTTCCGCCCTGGCGCAAAGTTCCGCTAGCGTCTCCGCGTCATCGAATGCGCAGCTCTGGCAGCCGCCGAGATGATACCGCGCGAACAACGCCCGCCGGGCTCCCGGCAAGGCCTCCATCACCTCTCCCATCCTCCAGTTCACATCCATGCCCGACTTTCACCCCCGGCGCAGCTTCCCGCAATCCCAAACAGATCAACCCCGCCTTCCCGCCTTTGCCACCACTTGCCATTTCTCGCCCGCTGCGACCATGAACGGCGCGTGATGGCGCACCTCGACCTTGATCGAGCCGTCCGCTCCGCAGCGCAAGGTCACGTCTTGGTATCCGCCGCCGAAGCTGACCGTTTCCACAACGCCCGCCAGCCCGCCGCCGCCGGGTTTCACCAGTTCCAGATCCTCCGGCCTCACCCATAGCCCGGATTCGCCTTTATCCATTCCCGGTGGGCCGACATGGCATGTGACCCGCGCGCTTCCCGGCTGCGCGAGGCTGTTGAAGGGCAGGAAATTGCAGGTTCCGAAAAACGAAGCCACATACGCGTTCGCCGGCGCGTGGTAAACCTCCGGCGGCGCGCCCGTCTGCTGCACCTCCCCTTTGCGCAGCACCACGATCCCGTCCGCCACCGCAAGCGCGTCGCCCGTGTCGTGGGTCACGAACACCGCCGTCGCGCCCCGCTTTTTCAGGATCGCCCGCGTCTCGTCGCGCACGGCATGCCGCAGGCGCGCGTCGAGGCTGCTGAACGGCTCGTCCATCAGCAGCAGCCGAGGATTCGGTGCCAGCGCCCTCGCCAAGGCCACCCGTTGCCTTTCCCCGCCGGAAAGCTCGTGCGGGAAACGTTTTTCAAACCCATTTAAGCCCACCAACTCCATCAGCTCCTCCAAAGTCGTCCGCCTCTCCGCCGCCGGTCTTTTCCGCACGCCGAACATTACGTTTTTCTCCACCGTGAGATGCGGGAAAAGCGCGTGATGCTGGAATACCAGCCCGATTCCCCGCTTCTCGGGAGGCATCCCGCCGCCCGTCTCCGCGATTACCTTTCCATCCAACAAAATCTCCCCGCCGTCCATCCGCTCCAGTCCCGCCAGAATCCTTAGCAAGGTCGTTTTCCCGCTGCCGCTCTCGCCCACGAGGGCAAGGATTTTCCCTTCGTTCACATCGAAGCTCACGCCCTTGAGCGCCGCCTCATCGCTGCGGCGGAATCGCTTCTCCACATTCCTGACTTCGAGCAGTTTCATTTTTCGGAAAGGCGCATCCAACGCGTGAGCGGGATCAAACCCGCTAGGCTCAACATCACCAAGCCCAAACCGGGCAGCGCCGCTTCCGCGAGCCGCCCCTCATCTGTCAGCCGGTAAGTCCTTGTCGCCAGCGTCTCGAAATCGAAGGGACGCAGCACCAGGGTCAGCGTGAGTTCCTTGAAGACATCGATGAAACAAAGCGTCGCCCCCGCGATCATCGCGGGCCAAACCAACGGCAAATCCACCCTCCACAAAGCCCCGGACGGCGTTTCCCCCAGCGTCCGCGCCGCCTCGCGCAGGCTACCCGGCAGTTTTTCGAAACCCGCCGCCACCGGCTGGATGCCCACCGCGAGGAACCTCACCCAATACGCGATCATCAGCCCGCTCACCGAAGCACTCAGCGCCAGCCCGCCCGCCCCCGGCACGTTCCGGGAAACCCAAACCACCACAGCGCCCACCCCCACCGCCACCAGCGCACTGGGAAAACCATAGCCCGCCAGTCCGATTTTCTGCGCCACCGTCATCGATCGCGACCCCAGCGCCCGCTGACCCGCCACCAGTAAAAACGCGGAGGACATCACCAGCAGCACCGCTCCGCCCGCCAGCGAAAACGAATGCCACGCCGCCCGCCCGTGAGCCGACCACTCCGCCGAGTCCCGCGACGCCCATGCCCACCCCGCCAGCCGCCAGCCCGGCAGCAGGAAACCCAACGCCAGCGGCAGGAAACAAAGCCCCAGCGCTCCCAGACCCAGCCACCACGGAAGTTTTTGCCGTCCCAGGACACCCTCCGCTGTATCCGTCGCGAAACGCCTCCTGCCTCGCTGCCACCTTTCAAAAACCAGCCCCAGCCCCAGCATCACCAGCAAAACCATCGCCAGCCGCATCGCCACCACCGGTTCACCCTCGCCCCATGCCCGGAAAATCCCCGGCGTCAGCGGGGTCAACCCGAAGGCGCTCACCACCCCATAATCGTTCATTGCCTCCATCGCCACCAGGCTCCCGCCCGCCACCAGCGCCGGCCTCGCCATCGGAGCGCCCACCGTGAAAAACACCCTGAATCCGCCCGCTCCCAGCAACCTCGCCGCCTCCAGCGCGCCCGCCGCCTGCCGCGAAAACACCGCCAGGCAGCTCAGGAAAACATACGGGAAAAGCGTCGTCCCCAACACCGCGACCGCGAAGACCCACGGAGCCATCTCCTGAATTTTCAGGAACGCATCGATCCCCCAGTTCATCCTCACCCAGACATAAAGCGGGATCAGCCCCTCCAGCACATCCACATAAGCCCCGGCCGCCACGAAGCCCGGCATCGCCATCGGCAAAAGCAGCATCCACCGCATCCAGCGCCTGCCGGGAAAATCATAGACAGAGACCAACCAAGCCGTCGGCACCCCCAGTGCCAAAGCCAGCGTCACCACCGAAACGAGCAGTATCACGGTATGCCGCACATGCCCCCACAAGCGGTTCTCAACCACATCCTCCCATGCCCGCCCCACTTCTCCGGCGGATCGACAGATAACCACCAGCACCGGCAATAGAACCAGAGCGGCCAGCGTCCATGCCGCCACCCGGATCCAGATCCCGTCCGCGCCCGACTCCCGCATCGCGCTACTTCCAGCCCGCGCGGTCGAAAAGTCGAGTCGCCTCTGCGGACAACTCTCCCAACTTCCCGAATCCCGTCTCGTCCACCTTGAACGAACCCCATTTCCCGATCTGTTCACCCAAGCTCAGATCTATGGAAATCGGATGTTCAAAGCTACCGTTTGAATACATTTTCTGCGCCTCGGGGCTCACGAGAAACTCTAGGTATTTGCATCCGGCCTCCGCGTTTTTCGCATGTTTCGTGATCCCCGCCGCGCTGACATTGCAGTGTGTCCCGCGTCCCGATTGGTTCGGAAATATCATCTTAACCGACTCACCTGCTTTGCGTTCCGCTGCATCGGGTGAGTGCAGGAGCATCCCCAGGTAGTAGCTGTTCGTGATCGCCGCGTCGGCCAGTCCCGCCGCCACCGCCTTGATCTGATCCCGATCGCCCCCCTGAGGTGGTCTCGCGAGATTTTTCGCAACGCCCTTCGCCCAAGCCGCCGCCGCCGCCTCGCCTTCCGCCGCGATGATCGATGCCAGCAAAGATTGGTTGTAGCCGCTCGTCGAGGAGCGTGCCAGCACCCGCCCGCGCCATTCCGGCTTCGCCAGATCGGCGTAGTCCTTGATCTCGCCGTTTTTCACCCGGTCTTTCGAAACCACAATGCCCCGTGCCCTGATCGTGAACGGATACCAATGCCCCTCGGCATCCCGCAACGCCGCCGGTGTTGCCTTTTCTAGGATCTCCGATTTCACGGGCTGCAACAAACCCTGCTCCACCGCGCGCTGCATCCGCCCCGCGTCCACTGTGATCAGAACGTCCGCCGGACTGTCGGCTCCCTCGGATTTCAAACGCTCGATCAACTGATCCGCCTCCGCGTTCACGACCTTTACCTCGATCCCGGTTTTTTCCTTAAACAGGGCGTTAATTTGCTGATCCACTTCGTAATGGCGGTGCGAATAAACGTGCAGCACTTCGGCACCCATGGATATGCCGGTAAAACCTGCGATCATTGTCAGAATACCCAAGGAATTATTGCGAACTATTCTCATTAGTGGGAAGCTAATCGCCAAGTAACGATCCGCAAGCGAAAATCTAGAATGCTTACCTCTTCTCGATCGCCACGATCGTCACATCATCCATCTGTGATCCGGAGCCTGTGAACGATTTCACCTCCTCCAGCACCTGCTTCACCACTGCCTCCGCTCCCAGTCGGGCGGCGTCACGGAATGTGGCGGATAGCCTTTCGAGTCCGAATTCCTCTTCGCTCGCGTCAAGTGCCTCCTTCACGCCATCGGTATAGAGCAGCACACAGTCGCCGGACGACAGGGTGATCCTCTCATCCATCGTGACACGCTCGAAGACGTTCCCGGCGTCAATTCCGACGGCGAGTCCCTTCGGCTTCGAGATCTCCACCTCGCCACTGGCTTTGCGGAAAATCAGAGCCGGTTCATGACCCGCGCGGGCGAAGGTCAATGAGCCGTCCGTAGGATCGAGGATGCCATAGATCAGGCTGATGAACATGTCCTCGCGGATGTCCGGGAAAAGGTAGCGGTTCACGGCAGACAGCACGGATGCGGGCGAGGCATTTCCCAAAGAAACGGCGCGTAAAAGGCTGCGGCACATCGCCATCAGCAACCCTGCGGAAACGCCTTTGCCGGAAACATCCGCGACCACCACGCCCAGCTTCCCATCCGGCAGATCGATGTAGTCGTAGTAATCCCCGCTGATGATTTTTGCCGGTAGGTTGGTTCCGTTGACCCGAAATCCCGTCACGACTGGATCCTCCTGAGGCAACAGCACACGCTGCACCTCTCTGGCATTTTTCAACTCGCCTTCGATCTCTTTTTTCTCGTTCGCCTCACGGTGCACGCGGGCGTTGCCAATCGCGAAGGACGATTGCTCGGCGACCGAGCGGAATACGGCGAAATCGTTGTCTGAAAAAGTCTCGGCACCGGGCAAACGCGCCACCGCGAGCACACCGATGTCCTTGCCTGCATAACGCAGCGGGGAAACCATCATCGCCAAGCCACCATCCTCGCCCGTCACGCGTATCGCCTCTTGCAGCGAAAGACCTTTGCCGATCAAACCATCTCCTATCGCCACCCGTGCCAGCCTCATGTGGCTTTCGAGCGCCCTTGGGTCGATAGCAGCCTTTGAAATGATGTCCTTCGGGAGTGTCACGAGCGGCGGGCAATTTTCCGAAACATAGGCAGGGTTGAGAAAACCCGGTTCGTTTGCCTCGTTGTAGATCGCCCCACCGCTGGCACCGACCACTTTCAGCACTCCTTCGACAATCATACGCGAGAGGGCTCCGTCGGTTGTTTCTCGCCCGATCGCGAGTCCGAGATCGTGCAGGAAACGGAACATCCGCTCCTCCTCACCCTCCATTTCACGGAACTTGCGGCGGATGCGTTTGGCTCTGCGCCGCTGGTTCATCAGCGCCATCATCAGGGCCAGCGCGAGAGCAAGAAACAGCCCGTTCAGCAAATCAGTGACAAGCTCGCTCATACCGCGTTAGCCGGAGGTTTTCGCTTTTTCTGCGATTTCCTCCCCAAGGGTTTCCACGACTCCCGAAAACTTGCGACGGTTTCCCTCGTTGGTATCGGAGAGGATTTCATGGGCTTCGAGTATATGTCGTGTGTGCAGGATGGTTCCCGCTCTGATTCCAGCCACCTTCGGTTTCAGCAGGTCGCGTGCCTTATCCTCCACACCTTTCCAGACGGCGTGTTCGGGGTTGATGACCATCAGGAAATCCAAACCCAGATCCTCCAGCGAATTTCTGTTTTTCTCGTCCGCCCCCTCCACATGGAGCGTGCCGCCATTGTCTGTCAGCCTGTTTGCCAGGCCAGCGAGAGTGCCCATGAAAGTAGAATCCATCCCGGTGCAGGCCTGCAAATCTATGACGAGACAAAGTTCATCGCGCTTGATCCTGAACTCACCGAATTCCTTGACCGCCAGACTGTTGAGGAACGATCCCTTGCCCTCGCAGCGGATCCAACTGAAACCCTCGAATTTCCCGACTTTGATTGGACAAGAGTTAGCCACGAATAATGCGCCGCGCTTCGATGACGGCTTGCTGCGAATCTACCGCCACCTTCTGAAGCGGTCAACCTCCATCGGGAGCGGCCGTATTATCTCCTGTCCTTGAGCCATCGTCTCGCCAAGATATCTCCCATGAAATCCCGCTATCTGATTCTCGTTCCCATCATCCTGCTCGCCCTGCTCATCCCCCTCGTCATTGTCCGTAATGAGACCGGCAAGATCACGAAAGCACCTTCACTTCCGCGCTCCGTTGCGGTGGTGGATGCCCCCGTTTACACCACCGCACCCCCTTCACCGGATGGCATCGGGAAAATTTTCATGGGTCGCGAGATATCCCAAGTCATGGGTCACCAAGGCCTCAGTTGGCTGGAGCGTGATGAACGCGAGTTGGAGGAGGCTCCTTCCCGTGCCATCGCCCTCCTTGATCTTGCGCCTGACTCCGTCATCGCTGATATCGGAGCTGGCTCCGGCTACTACTCTTTCCGCATTGCCCCGCTCGTCCCTCAGGGAAAAGTCATTGCCGTCGATATTCAGCAGGAAATGCTTGATTTCCTGAAGGCCGAATCGGCCAAACGTGAAGTCGCCAATGTCCAACCCCATCTTGGATCCATCGATGACATCCAGCTCCCTCCCAATACCCTTGATGCCGCGCTCATGGTTGATTCCTACCACGAATTTTCGCACCCCATGGAGATGCTCCAATCCCTCCATAAAGCGCTGAAACCGGGCGGAAAAATCTATCTGCTCGAATACCGCGCCGAAGACTCTCGGGTTCCCATCAAACCCCTCCACAAAATGTCGGAAGCCCAGGCTCGCAAGGAATTCGAAGCCCTCGGCTTTATCTTCGTGGAAAACAAAGCCGGTCTCCCTTGGCAGCACTTTTTAGTTTTCAGGAAATAAGCCGTGCGTGTCCCGTGGCAGCGGTCGTATCAGAACAAAACAGATGGGAAAGCATCGATTTTAGTCGGCGCCATGGCGGCTATCACTCTTTGTCCTCAATCTTGGAATACTTTAAAAAACCGTCTCTTCATTCAGGGAGGGTGTTGATGAAATTACGAATGTTGTGGAGAGAATAATTCTGGCCATACACTGAAGTCTGATTTAGGTTTGCCCAGAAAAACCATGAGCATCCACGTCAAACCCAATGCCGAAGCGGAAAAAGCACTGCAGCAGCAAAAACGGAATTCCACGATTCTTTCCATGGTGACTTCCGTTCTAGTCGTCACTCTTGTTGCCCTGCTCTTGGGTATTTTCCTGCTCCCCAATTTGGTGAAAGAATCACCTGTGATCGTTACATACTCCGCGACGACTCAGGAAGAGAGCAAGGAGGTTGTGAAAAAAGTCCAGACAAACCCGGCGCGCAAGCCTTCAGCACCCTCATCCTCAATGGCAAAGGTGATTGCCGCCAACGCCACTTCCCCGGTATCCATTCCCGTTCCCGATGTGAGCGCAGACGTTCCATCGGTGGACTATGGTTCCGGCGATGATTTCGGAACGGGTTGGGAAGGTAACGGATTTGGCGCGGGCGGTGGCTCCATGTTTGGCAGTAGCACAGCGATTCCCGGTGCGCTCAGGGGTCGTTTATACGATTTGAAACAAAGCCGTAGCGGCAGGCCCATCAGCTACGACTCTTCCGCCCCGAAATTCGCCAACATCGCCAAGAATGTCGAAAGACGTCGTTTCACACCCAGTGCTTTCTCGGATTACTTCGAAGCACCGACAGAACTCAGCCTAACCAACCTCGCTATCCCCTTCTCCTCAGCATCCTTGGGACCTGAATATTTCGGCGCAAAAGACAGCATTCAGCCTTCTGGTTGGATCGCTGCATACCATGGTAGAATCGCCGCACCGGAAGCGGGCCGATACCGGTTTCGTGCCGCAGCGGACGATTTCCTTGTCGCCCTTGTAAACAGTCGTCGGTATCTTGTCGCCTGCTACCCGGATCTTCATCCCCAAGTCTTGGGCGATTTCGCCAACGCAGCGCAGCAAGGCAGCACACGGAGTCCTCTGGGAGACGCTCAACTCCACGCTGGAGAATGGATCAGCATGAAGCCCGGTCAGGTCATTGAAATCTCTTTGGCCATCGGTGAACGTCCGGGCGGCATGGTCGGCTTCGTTCTTGAGGTGGAGAAAGAGGGTGAAACCTACCGGACTGCTCCGGACGGCAGGAAGATTCTTCCCCTTTTCACCACCCATCCATTTACCGATGAGGAGCGCAACGAAATCCAAGGACGCTTCGGCGGCTACGAATTCGAGTGGGAGAAAGTTCCTGTCTTCGGTATCCGCTAGCCCCCAAGTGGTATTTCAAAATATACACGCAACACTTCCGCTCGCATTCTTCCTTGGAGTTTTATGTTTAAAAATTAAGGTTCGTGCATGCCCGGTCTCATCATCGCCCCTCGTGCACGAATCTTCCACGGCCACGAGTGGGTCTATTCCACGGAAATCAAGAAATCCTTCGGAAATCCCCAGCCCGGGGATGTCGTCACGCTCAAGGATTTCCGCGACCGTCCCCTCGGCTCCGCCATTTTCAACCCCTCCTCGCAGATCGTCGCCCGCCGCTTCTCCCGCCGCCGTCAGGATCTCGATGCCGATTTTTTCCTCCGCCGCATCCGCCAAGCGATCAATCTTCGTGCTGAAATCCCCGGCATCGATGAAACCCTCGCCCGGCTCGTCTGGTCCGAGTCCGATGGCATACCCGGTCTGATCGTCGATCGCTACGGCGACCACCTCTGCGTCCAGACCACCACTCTCGCCATGGACATGCGGATTGACCTCATACGGGATGCCCTGGTCGAGCTTTTAGCCCCGAAATCTATCACCCTGCGTAACGATTCCCCCTCCCGCAAAGCCGAGGGTATGGAGCAATCGATCACGCTCATCCACGGTGAAAATCCCGGTGCATTTACCGTCACCGCCAACGGAATCAGCTTCGAGATCGATCTCATCGACGGCCAAAAGACCGGACTTTATCTCGACCAGCTCCAAGCCCACGCCGAAGTTGCCGCCCTTTCCAAAGGGCTCCGCGTCCTCGACTGCTTCACGAACCAGGGCGGTTTCGCCCTCGCCTGCGCGAAGGCTGGTGCTGCCAAGGTGACGGCTGTCGATATTTCCGCCTCCGCCTGTGCCGCCGCCCGAAAAAACGCCGAACTCAATGGCCTCGAAATCGAAGTCATTGAGGCCAATGTCTTCGATTTCCTCAAATCCGCCCAACCCGAATACGACCTCATCATTCTCGATCCGCCCAGCTTCACGAAAAACAAGAAAACGCTGATGGACGCCATGCGCGGCTACAAGGAGATCCACCTGCGCGCCCTGAAGCTGCTGGAGAAAGACGGCATCCTCTCCACCTTCTGCTGTTCCCACCATGCCTCCCGCGAGCTCTTCCTCGCAAACCTCGCCGATGCCTCTGTTGATGCCAAAAAATCGCTCCGCCTCGTCATCGAGCACCACCAGCGCCTCGATCACCCCGTTCTCATCACCCTTCCGGAAACTTCTTACCTGAAAGGTTTTACATCAAAGGTGATTGCTACCCGGTGATATTTCAGACTCTCCGTCCGTGATTTCCACCGGGCACTCGGCTCAATATTGACAGCCGAGCGGGATGGCTGGAAGCGTCGCATGTCATGAAGACATTGGTGGCTTCGATTTCCCAAAGTCGCCCGTATTCCCGAGCTTGATCACGCAAGTGGCGTATCGGATGCTCACCAGATGAAGGACAACGAAAACAGCAACGGAAATCATTCGCGGCGGCGTATTGTTGTGACGGGGGGACCCGGCGGCGGTAAGACTACGGCGGTCGATTTTTTCCGCAGGGAAATCGGCGACCACGTGGTCGTGGTACCCGAGGCGGCGACCATGCTGTTCTCGGGCGGATTTCCTCGCTCACCTGAGGAGCACGCGAGGATGGCGGCACAGCGTGCGATCTATCATGTGCAGCGAAACGTGGAGAATGTCCAAGCCGCTCTATACCCTGACCGCGTACTTCTCTGCGACCGCGGCACTGTGGACGGCGCGGTTTATTGGCCCGGTGATCCGCAGGGCTTTTTTGATGCGCTAGGAACCACGCTGGAGGCAGAGCTTGAACGATACGACGCGGTGATTTTTTTCGAAAGTGCCGCTGTGGGTGGAATGGGGATCGAGGGTGGTAACCCGATCCGTAGCGAGACCATGGCGGAGGCGGTCGATCTCAACCATCGCCTGCTTGGAATCTGGTCTCAGCACCCGCGCTTCACCATCGTGAACCACGATCCCTCCTTTTTCCGAAAAATCGGTAGGGGTCTGGACGCGCTCTCGCGAACAATTCGCGAACTTTCCAAGGAACACGCTGAAATTTAGTGTTCCATCCCCCGCCGGGCGTACATACCCTCACGCCTCGTGCCCACCACCGCTATTCTCGCCCTCGAAGACGGACGCTGCTTTTCTGGATTTTCCTACGGAGCCTGCGGAACCACCACCGGAGAAATCTGTTTTAATACCTCCATGACCGGATACCAGGAGGTCATCACCGATCCTTCCTACCGTGGCCAGATCGTTGCCATGACTTACCCGATGATTGGGAACTATGGAGTCAATCCCGAGGATAACGAATCCGCCGGCCCCCACATTCGCGCCTTCGTCATTGGCGAACTCTGCGAAATTCCCTCGAACTACCGCTCTACGGAAAGCCTCTCCAGCTACCTCGCCAAGCATGAAATCCTTGGCATCGAGGGGATCGACACCCGCGCCCTCACCAAGCACCTCCGCTCGCTCGGTGCCATGCGCGCCTGTGTCACCACCGAGCTTTCCGAAGCGGAGGCCGTTGAGGCCGCGAAAAACTCCGCGCCCATGGAAGGCTCGGATTTCGTCAAGGAAGTCACCACCAAGCAGCCATACAAATGGACAGAGGAATCCCGCAAATGGACATTGCCCAATGCCTCGATCGGTGAGACCGAAACCTACCAAGAACTTCCACCTGCCAATTACAAGGTAGTCGCCATCGACCTCGGACTGAAATACAACCAGCTCCGGATGCTGCGCCAAGCGGGCTTCGAGGTCGACGTCGTCCCCGCAACCACTTCCGCTGCCGAAATCCTTGCCATGAAGCCCGATGGGCTTTTCCTCACCAACGGTCCAGGCGATCCCGCCGCGCTCGGTTACATCCACGCTGAGATCAAGGAACTCATCACCAAGCTCCCCACCTTCGGAATCTGCCTCGGCAACCAACTCCTTGCCCACGCCTTCGGCGGCAAGACCTTCAAACTCAAATTCGGCCACCGCGGCGGCAACCAACCCGTCAAAGATCTCCGTACCGGGAAAATCACCATCACTTCCCAAAATCACGGTTTCGCCGTCGATCCCGACTCGCTGCCCGATGACGTGGAGGTTACCCACATCAACCTAAACGACAACACCGTCGAAGGTATGCGGCACAAGACCCTCCCGGTTTTCTCCGTCCAATACCACCCCGAAGCCGCCCCCGGCCCCAATGACGCATGCTACTTCTTCGAGGAGTTCGCCGCGCTCATTGAGGCGGGGAAAAGTTAGGTTCATATGGAAAGGCGCTTGAACAATCCTCCGCGTCGCTTCCAGCCTCTTCCTTGAGGTTTAAAGTTTAGAATTTATAATTTAATGAATACAGTTATCACCGGCCTCCAATGGGGCGACGAAGGCAAAGGCAAGATCGTTGACTATCTAACAGAGAGCGCGGACATGGTCATCCGCGGGCAGGGCGGCAACAACGCCGGGCACACCGTCATCGCCAAGGACGTGAAATACGTCCTCCACCTTCTGCCGTCCGGCATCCTCTGGGATGACAAAATCAACGTGATCGGCAACGGCGTGGTCGTTGACCCCATCGGGCTCTGCGTGGAAATCGCAAAGATCGAGGGGCAGGGGATATCCATCGGCCCGGATAAACTTCTCATTTCGGACCGAGCCCACGTCGTCCTGCCTTTTCATAAAGAACTCGATGCCGCGCGTGAAATTTCCCTCGGCGACCAGAAGATCGGCACAACGAAACGCGGCATCGGCCCGGCGTACGCCGATAAGGTGAACCGCTGCGGCCTGCGTATGGCGGATCTGTTAGATAGACCCTTTGCCGAGGCGCAGATCACCCGCCGGGTATCCGAAGTGAACGAGATCCTCGCAAAATACGGTCTCCCGACTTTCACCGCCGAGGCCGTGCTCGTGGAAACCTACACCGCCTTCGAGCGCCTCCGTCCGCACGTTACGAACACGATCCCTGTCCTGCACAAAGCCTGGAAAGCGAAGAAAACCCTTCTTTTCGAAGGTGCGCAGGGCACATTGCTGGATATCGACTTCGGCACCTATCCCTTCGTCACCTCCTCGAACACCACTGCCGGCGGCTCCACCACCGGCACAGGCTTGCCGCCTACCGCCATCGAGTCGGTCATCGGAGTTTGCAAAGCCTACACCACCCGCGTCGGCTCCGGCCCCTTCCCGACCGGTGACGAAGGGCTTTCCGAATACCTCCACAACCTCGGCCGCGAGTTCGGTGCCACCACCGGCCGCCCGCGCGGCTGCGGCTGGCTTGATACCGTCCTGCTCCGCTTCGCCTGCATGGTCAACGGCGTCACCGGCCTCGCCGTCACCAATGTCGATGGACTCGACGAATATGAGGAACTGAAAATCTGCGTCGCTTACGACATCGACGGCACCCGCCACGAACTTCCGCCGGCCGACCGCTCGTTCTGGGATCGCGCCAAGCCGATCTACGAAACGCTGCCCGGCTGGAAACAGGACACCACCGGCTGCACCTCTTACGACGAACTCCCGCCAAACGCGAAAGCCTACCTCACCCGCCTTTCCGAACTCTGCGACGCGCCCATCGCCTTTATCGGTGTCGGGCCGGACAGGAAGCAGACGCTCAAAGTCGGAGAGTGAGTGGCAGCTTGGAAAGGACGGTGGGAATTATCCCACCGTCAAGCCATCAACTGCGGCTAAAGCCGCAGTTCCTTGGCAGGTTCAAATCTACGCTACCGGTTCCTTATCAAGCTGGAACGCGTCATGCACGGCGCGGGCGGCATCTTCGATGTGGATCTCATCGACAGTGACGGCGATCTTGATTTCCGAGGTGGAGATCATGCCGATATTGATGCCTTTGGCTCCGAGCGCCTTGAACATCGTGGCGGCGACTCCGGAGTGGGAGCGCATGCCGATGCCAACGGCGGAAAGCTTGGCAATGCCGGCCTCGGTTTGGATCTGTGCATCCGGGGAAAGCACCGCGAGCACCGGCTTCAGAGCGGCCTGGGCTTTGCCAAGATCGGTGGAGTGCATGGTGAAGGAGTGTCTGGAGCGACCGTCGCTGGAAATGTTCGACACGATCATGTCCAGGTTGATTTCCGCATCGGCGAGAGCTCCGAGGATTTTTCCGGACATGCCGGGCTCGTCGGGAATGCCGGATATGGTCACGCGCGCTTGGGAGCGCTCGATCGATATTCCGCGGATGACTACGTTTTCCATGTTGGGATGTTCTTCTAGCACGAGGGTTCCTGGGTTGTCGTTGAGTGAGGAGCGGACTTCGAAAATGACGCCGAATTTCTTCGCGAACTCGACGGAGCGTGACTGCATGACCTTGGAGCCGGAAGACGCCATTTCCAACATCTCGTCGTAGGAAATTTCCGGCAGCTTGCGGGCGTTTTTGACGACGCGGGGATCACAGGTATAGACTCCGTCCACGTCGGTGAGGATCTGGCAAACATCCGCTTTCAGAGCAGCGGCGACGGCGATGGCGGTGAGGTCGGAGCCGCCACGACCGAGGGTGTGAATCATTCCCTCCGGTGTGATGCCTTGGAAGCCCGCGACGACAAGGGTTTTCCCCTCTCCAAGAAGCGTCCGCATCAGGCTGGGATCCATGTTCGCGATGCGCCCGCGAGTGTGGCTGCCGGAGGTGAAAATGCCCGCCTGACGGCCGGTGATGGATGCGGCGTCCACGCCGATTTCATGGAGTGCCATGGTCACCAAGGCGATGGACTGCTGCTCGCCGGTGGCGAGAAGGACATCAAGCTCGCGCTCGGAAGGGTTCTCGCCGAGTTCCTTGGCCATGCCGATGAGTTTGTCGGTGATCCCGCTCATCGCGGAGACCACGCCGACAACCTGGTTGCCTTCGTCACGGGTGCGTTTCATCCGCGCGGCGACGTTGCGCATGCGGTCGATGGAGCCGACGGAGGTTCCGCCGTATTTTTGGACAATGAGAGCCATGGGTTGGGAGCGGCGGATTCAAGGGGGAGGCGAGCGAAACATCAACCGCGAAATCAGATGTCATTCGAAAACGAGGAATGGTGCCAGCTTTTGCAAGGTTTGCTTTCCGATGCCGTTGACTTCGGTCAGATCCTCGAGCTTGGTGTAGGGGCGGGATTCGATGATACGGTTTGCGGTCACTTCGCCGATGCCGGGGAGTTTCATCAACTCGTCGCGGGCGGCGGTGTTGGGGTTGATTTTCTCGCCCCCGGCGAGTCCGGCAGGCTTTTTGGCGAACTCGATCTCCTCGTTTTCGGTGCGCTCTTCTTTCCTTTCCTCCGGCAAATGCTCCCAATCGGTGGCGGCCCATGCTCCGAGAGCTTTCTTAGCGGCCTTGAGTTCCAGATCCTCCAGTGAAGCGCGGTATTCCTTGGAACTGACTCCGGTGGGTGTTTCCCGATAGACCCCGAAGGCGCGGGCGTGTCCCAATCCGACAAGGCGTGTCGCGAGATCCTCGCCCTTGGAAGTGATGACGAAGCCGTAGTAGCGTTTGTAGCGCCCATCACCTCTTGCATCGGAAAAGGCGGTGTGGACGGAAAAGGGTTCAGCGAGGGCTTTTTTGACTTCTTCTGCTGCTTTCCCACCGAAGTTTTTTGCCGCCTGAATCGATTTCTCAGGTGATCCGCCGAAGCCGGAGATGCCGAAATAACGCCTCTGTGCGCGGAGGCGTCGGGCGTCGGTTTCATCGGTTACGTGCCACTCGATGCAATCAGCCCCATAGAGGCGGATGGTGATTTCTTTCCCATCGGCAGTGCGGATCGGGAAACTGTCGCCATCCGACCAAGCGGCTGGCACAAGAGTGCAGCGCTCCAGATGGGTGAGCGGTTCGGCGGCATGGGCGGCTGCCTGGAGAAAAATGAACAGCAGCGCGACGAGGTATTTCATGAAGAATATCACTTTTCCGGAAAAAGCCCGGTGTTCGGATCTTCCCAGTCCGTTTCGTGGCCTTTCGCGTAGTTGAAAAGGTGGCGGTGCATGTATTCGAAGTAGGTTTCCTTCTGCTCCTTGTTGAGGCGGTGCCATACGGCTATATTGAAAGCTCGGCAGACTTTCTGCATCATGGCCAAAGTGAGCTGGCGGCCTTTGCGGGCTTTCTGAACTTGTTTGTGGTTGAGCTGTTCCGTGGATGTCTCGACGAGCTGGTGGTTCGTGAGTTTCCATTTCTCCATGAGTTCATCGAGTGGCTGTGGGCCGTGTTCGCGCGGGTCTTCCATGCCGTCTGTTTAGCTGGGAAGGTGGGGAAGTCAAAGGTGGAAAGCGTTTCAAGCTCCCAGCAGCCCCTCGACCGTGCGTAGGGCGGCTAGGTTGCCTTTTACGTCGTGGACGCGGTGGATCCTTACGCCTTGCATGCGCGCCATGGCGGTGAGGGCGAAGGTGGCGGCGTCTCGGTCAGCAGGGAGTTGTGCGCCGGTGAGCTTGGTGATGAGTGATTTGCGGGAAACACCTACGAGCAAGGGGATGTCGGCTGGGGAGAGTTCATCGAGATGGCGGAGCAGGGCGAGGTTGTGTTCCAAGGTTTTCCCGAAGCCGATTCCGGGATCAAAACACAGCCGGGTAGGGGAGAATCCGTATGTCGCGAGTTGTTCCAAGCGCTCCAGGAAAAAGTCCCTGACTTCGGTGACGACATCGGTATAGGTGGGGTTTCGCTGCATGTCCGCCGGGGTGCCGCGCATGTGCATGATGACGATTCCGCACTGCGATCCTGCGCAGACCGGAGCCATTTCCTGATCGGCGGTCAGACCGGAGACATCGTTTACAATATCCGCACCCGCATCGAGAGCGGCTTGGGCGACTGCTGCTTTCATGGTGTCGATGGAGATCAGGCCGTCCCACTCCGCCCTTAGTGAACGGATCACCGGGATAGTGCGGCGGATTTCCTCTTTGCTTTCCACGGGAAGAGCGCCGGGTCGGGTTGATTCACCTCCGATGTCGATGATCGCCGCCCCCTCCGCGATCATTTTCCTGGCATGGGTAATGGCGGCTTCGATGGCGCAGAACTGCCCGCCATCCGAAAACGAGTCGGGAGTGACGTTGAGTATGCCCATGACTTGGGCGTGTGATGTGAGGTCGAGGTTGCGGCCTTGGATGTTCCAGATCATCTTGATGACGGAACTTAGCGTAGGGAAATGAATGCGTAAGTGGAAAATACCGTTGGCATTCATCGCTAGGGTCTTTCAAGCTCCTCGCATGACTTGGAACGACAAATTTACTGCGTTATTCGAGCGTGTCGCGGACAATTACCGAAAAGGGGATTTCGATTATGAGGAAGGATACACTGCGGAGGAAATTTTCTTCCTTGAAGGCATTGGATGCAAAAAAAGGGAGTTTTTTGACTTCGTAGAGGATTTTGTGGATGAAGGTGAGCCTTCGATTGGCACTGCGCTTTTGATCGCTGCGGTGCGTAGGGACTATTTCCTTTTTGAGCAGAAGGGCGAAGTCAGCGGCGTCGCAATCTCCAGGGATGAACTTCCAAGTTTCGGGGAGGATCTCCACGGGATCTCTTATCTACCGCGCATTCTCGTAAAAGCACGTGCCAAACTTCGCGGCGAACTCGATCCCGATATAATGTATGGCTGCGGCGGTGACCGGAATTTCCTCGCGAAGAACGGCGGCTTACACCCCGCTGATTTCCTCCGTAAGGTCTGGGCTGCCTCTGGCGATGACTCGGAGATCGTGACTTGGATTACGTCTAGTCGAGGGATTTGCCCGCAAACGGCATGAATTTCCGGCATGGCCTGCCAAGCGGATACGCTTCATGTTACTTTAGCAAACATGCCTCAGTAGGTATCTGGTTCTTCAGGTCCAAGATGACACCCTGCATATACGCGGCCTGAAGAGAGGCTGCGCTTTTGGGGTGATTCCATGCGATCAGCTCGAGCTCGGACAAAATTCGCCGCCAAATACCGGCTTCGATCTCGTTTGGTTTATAGAATTCCCTGGCAAACTTGTTCGCAAAATGGATCTGGCTGCGAATGAGAACGCGACGTCCGGCCATTGCTGCATCGCGACTTCGCACTGAATTGTTCCCCATGCGATGCCGCACGATGCTTTGTGGGGCGGCTTTGCATGGATAACCGGCTTCGTGGAGGCGCAGGATTAGATCGGTTTCCTCCAGAAAGTAGGCATAGAATGGATCGAATCCTCCGAAAGCGAGTATGCGTTCGCGTCGGAAGGCCATGTTACAACCAGTCGCTGTGAGATAGTTGCGGCCAACCCCGTTCCGAGTGATGTGTAAGAGAGCAAGATCTTCATCGTCAAACCAACTCGACCACCCAAGCCGATCCGCTACGACATAACGCGTCAGGAAGCGCCGTCCCTCGGAGTCCAGCGCGAAACCGGCGGATGTGCCCGCCGAAGGGTATTTTACCAGCGGCTTTAACAAAGCTTCCAGCCAATCGTCGCAAGGTGAGGCGTCGTCGTCCAAAAATGCAATGAACTCTCCTCTCGCGGCCTGAAGACCGAGATTGCGGGAAATGGCTAAGTTGACATCCGGACATTCGATCAACTGACAATCGAAACCGCTTTTGGTGATGATTTCGCGCGTGTTGTCAGAGGTGGGGCCAAGAACAATGATGAGCTCATCGAGATCGGAACGCCATTGCGTCTTCAGATCGGATAGGGTCAGAGCCAAATGTTTGCTGCGGTTGATAGTGTTGATGATGACGGAGCAACGGATCTTCGGGTCCCGTGGCACCCCGGCGAGTGGAAGGCGGGCCATCCTTTGCGGAACTGATAAGAAATACCCGGAAAGGGTTTCCTGAAGCAATTGTCCCAACCCATGTGACTCGACAGCGGCTCGGAGAGACGGTTGGGATGCCATACGGGCGCGGAACCGCTTGCGCCGCATGCGTTGGATGTAAGGGATCATTTTCCCAATCACAGGCAGGGCGCGACATCGATCCAGAAACGCGCCAAGCCAGCCTTGGCGCGATCCATTCAGCAATAAGTTTTCAGCCACAGACAATGTCTATGCTTGGCACGCTCCCTGCGTCACATGAAAAAAATCCCCATGTCCCGCAAAATCAGATTCTGCTCGGTCAGGATTACGAACCAGCAAGTAAAATCAGGCTCGAATGTGATAAGAAATCATTTAACCAAAGTGTAACTTGCCTCTGATCCTGATGGTTACGAAGGGTGAATATGCGACACTATTGTCACCGATTGCAATGCTTCAGTGTCATCCGGAAAATGTCTGCAAAATGGTGCTTGCATCATCTGAACCTAGAGTGAAAATCAGCACGAAGTTGCTTGTCACCCCATTCTCTATGATTAATCAAATCAAGAAAATCAAGAAAACTTACTCCAAAGTCACATGGCCTTACCGGCGGAATGCTGCTAGATTGAAAATCCGAACACAGGTTCTTGATGATATTCGTCATCTGCAGCCTTTGAACATAAGCAAGGACTTGATCAAAAAGGCCAAGAGCCTCTTGATTTGTTGCATTGGGCCAAGAACCAACGAACTCCCGGTGTTCATGCGTCACTATCGTGACATGGGGGTGGAACATATGCTTTTTATCGATTGCAGCGGTCGCGCCGAAGTTTCTGATTTTCTCAAGGAGCAAAAAGATTGTTCTATTTGGACTACATCGCTTGGATTCAAGGAATCAGGCTATGGTCGCCGATTTTATAATACTCTACTTCATCATTATTGTATTAACAAATGGACGTTTTGTGTGGATATTGATGAGTTGTTTGTCTTTCCCTACATGGAGACCCGCAGCATGCAGGACTTGACCGGTCAGTTGGATGATTGCGAGCGCAGGACTTTATGGGCTCTCGGCATCGAAATTTATGGATCGGGTCCGCTGCTGAAAACAGAACTCGGTTCTCAGGATCTTCGCTATTTTGATCCATCAGGTTATTATCAAAGTTATGGAGATAACGGACAGATTGAAGTAAGGGGAGGGCCACGCACCCGTTTGCTTGATTTGAGACAAAAGAGCAAATCTCTTCCGTATCATGAATTTCCGAGCGAAGAAACCATCATCCATCAACCGGAATCTTGCAAAGGATACATACACCCAGCTGAGTTCTATCGAGCTCCCTCTCTACATAAACTTCCTCTAGTGAAGCCGGATGAAGGGGTTTTTTACAGTTTCCGACAGCGAGACGTGATGGATAAAAAGATGAATTGGCCACATAAGTGGCATCCTTGTCCCACGGGTGTGTTGCTTACATACAAGTACCACAGGCAATTCTGTGAGAGTTTATTGAATCAAAGTGATTCAACTTCCTTGGTGCCAGGTTCGGATTTTCTCGATTCAATTCTTGTCGACCAACTCCGCGAAAATCCGGAGTTTTCATTCATGGAGCGTTGGTCATTACCTTACGAATCTAGCGAGTCGCTGATCCACCATGGACTGCTCTCCGATGGTTCCGCATTGCGCCCGTCTGCTTACATGGCAACTGTTCGTTGATTCTAAAATATCTTTTTCATGTCATACTCCGGCGTTCCATCACTACCATCCGCTCGCATTGCTTTTTGTTTCATGGTGCATGACAATGCGCTCAAGATCCGGGAGTTCGCCCATCTACTCGGTAAGCTCGGTCATGATGTTTACATTCATCTCGATGCTTCCGTCTCAGGCACTTCTAGGGAAAATTTCATCGCTAAAGTTTCCGAAGGTGCGCCAGAATCTCGATTTGTTCCTCCCTACAAATGCGAATGGGGAAGCTGGAATCTCGTGGAAGGTGCTCTCAGTCTCGTTCGCGAGGTGGTGGCCTCCGGGGAGTCTTACACCCATGTGCAGCTTTTGAGTGGCGCTGATCTGCCTACTCAAAGTATATCAAGTTTTAGCGACTTCTTGATGCGGAATAAGCATTTCGATTTCATTGAAACAGTGGATATATCCGAATCTAAGTGGGTGATACACGGCCCTGAAAAAGAGAGATTTGAATACTATTTCCCTTTCAATTGGCGTAGCCAGCGCAGACGTTTTGATTTTGCATTCTACATCCAAAGCAAGTTAAAGGTTAAGCGACGTATTCCAATGGGAATCAAACCATGTCTCGGTTCCCAATGGTGGACTTTACGTCTTTCTACATGTCAGAAACTGATAGAGTTTCTGGCAGAGCATCCCCAGGTTGTGAGGTATTTTAAAAATACACTGATACCGGATGAATGCTTTTTCCAAAGTCTGATTCCCCATTTGGTTGGGTCATACGAGATTGTTCCCAGGTCACTTACTCTTTATAAATTTACCGGTTATGGTAAGCCGTTTGTCTATTATGATGATCATTTGGAAATGCTAACCGAACAGCCTTTCTTTTTTGTCAGGAAGGTTTCACCGAAGGCGAAACGACTTGAAGCCGCGTTATTTGAAAGGGCTGCGAATGGAGGCGCTCCGGTATGGCATGACATTCGTGCCGGCTTTCATTCCAAGGATCTTCTCGATGAGGCAACCATGGTTTTCACTTTTAAGGATCCCATGGTTGGTCATATTGGTAGAAGCTGGCATCAGGCTTTGCAAAATCCGGTTCGCTCCTGCATTGTTCTTGTATGTAAGAACAGGGATGTTCAATTTGAGATGATTTCTAAATTAAGCGAGTTCAATGATCTACATTGCGTGGATCCGCTAAAGCTGCCTCCGTATCGTAAAATACAAGGCGGGTCCTCTCCTCCATTCAATTCATTTCTTGCGAATGAGCTCAATTTGCCCAAGCAAATCACTTGTTTTGTCATTACCCCAAGTGGCTTTCCCGAGTTGTTTGATGGTCTCTGGAGTGTTTGGGGAGTAGAATTAGCATGTGGCATCATCGATGATTCTGTCAGAAGCGTTGATCAACAGAACTTGATTCGGAGCCTTATCAATCAGGATCAACAGTTGCTTTGGGAGAGGCAACCACGTCCTGATGATTTTGGAAATTCCAGCTCAATGTCGGCAGAAGGGGAAGAGCGCTTCCCGGTTTTTCAAGTCGGACAGCACCAGGAACTCTTGGATTGGATCCGACGATTGGGAGGACGGACTTTATCTTGGGTTCTTAAGGATCGTGGGCTATCCCATGACTGAGGTCTCTTCGTCCAACTAACGACTTATTTGACCTTTTTCTACCGCATCTTCATGAAATGGCCTAGCGCCCTAGGTGTTGTCTTAACCTAGGTGTTGTCTTAAGATACCGTGGCTTGGATCGGTTTAAATTCGCTTTTGGCTCCTGTGTTTTCTGACAGGTTGTGAGCGAACTTCTTCAATCGTAAGCGAAGGAAACACTGCCCCGCATGAGATCTCGCGGCAGCTCCGGCACCAGCCGTAGTCTCGCGGGATGTCCTCTTCATCCGTCCCCAAGCCGTGGCGCGTCGCAGAC
>JBJONG010000038.1:0-33401 GCA_046051965.1 Verrucomicrobiota bacterium | reverse complement strand
CGCTACAACAACCACCGACCACACCAGTCGCTCAAATACCTCTCACCCAACCAATACCACCAACAACAATGCAAACAAGCAGCCTGAATAACACAAATGGCTGTCCAACTTTCGAGGGAACGCTACAAAATGAGCAAAAACCTCCGGATCCGCTTTTGCACTACAAAATATTGACGTTTTCATGCACCGGATATCGTGTCGAATCCTGCGTGATATTCTTCACAAGTGGATGCGATAAAGCGGTTGGACTTTTTCCCCGTTTCCATCGAATGTCAGGATTGTTCTGCACAAAAATGAAACAAGTTGCGTCATGCGGCACGGTAGGTGAAGCGAATTCAATTTCCATGGCACTCAGGGCGCAAGGTATCGAGGCTCACGTAATTGAGCAAGCAACCTCCAATATGGGCATTCCCGGAATTCCTGTATCTGGAACCGTAATGGTATCGAACTCGGACGCGATCAGAGCTCAATTGATTATTCAGCGTGAATTCCCAAATCAGCGTAATGCGGGCATTAAACTATGTATTGGTTGTCTGGAGCAATATTCGAATCAAGAAACAAAAATAAAGAAAATCGGTCTATTGTTTCTTCTGTGGATTGCATTTCAATCGTCATTCTTTTTTCGTAGCTTTTGTCCAGTATGTCGCCGTTTCTTTTAATCTATTCAAACAAGCAAGCAGAACAACCCGCACATGGCGACGCCGAGGAATCCGTCTGATTGAATTCGGAACTTCACACCGGCGCCGCCATTGCTTAAACGTTCTGCAAGAAATGTGACCACTCCACACCATTCCCAAGTTCCCACAAGTGCTGGAGAGACCAGTAGTTCGCTAGCTACGACCGATTTGGGCAGGCATTCTGGAATTGGTCGAGGAGCCTTCGCGATAATCGTCGTGAGTATCGTCTGCATGAGCGAATTCCTCAATTGGTGGCCTGTGACTCGCGATCACGGTTTAAGCCCTCTGGTTTGTTCTTGGATTTTCTTAGTGGTTCTTGCCATGGTTGGGGTTCTTCCCCGTGCCATCAATATGGGAATGCATCCGGCGAAGGTTCTTCTTACGTTCATACCGATTGCGAACCTTATATTGTTTCTTCGCTGTTTGATTTATCAGGGAGGATACGAGCCTCGAAGGAAGATTGATCGAACCGGGAAGATAATCGCCTTGGTAATCGCAGTTTTTTGGATTTTGGGATATTCGTGGCTAATGTTAGATGGTCTGGGTATAATCTAGCTAAAAAATGAACAATGAAGAAGCAGAACAAGCCCTGCATGGCAACACCCACTAGCCCCTCTGTTTTCGATGCTTTCACCCAATTTCAACCCTAACCCCGCGATCAACGTTGGCTCTCGCTAGTGGGTGCGCCATCACTTTGACGTTCGGCACTAGTATGGGATTACCCGGGAATCGAAGAACCTTTATCCTTAAGGTATTTCCTGTGGATTGTAAAAATGATCCCGACAGGAATCGAACCTGTATCTAAAGTTTAGGAAACTCTTGTTCTATCCGTTGAACTACGGGACCCGAAGACAGGGGATTTTTAGGGGAGGCGGGGGCGCGGCACAAGTCCTAAGAGTCCTGTTCAAATTTCCGATTCCGCAGCCTTTACGGGCCAGCGGGTGGAGACACCCGCTGGAACGCAAGGCGCGGAGACGCACCTGCTCCTTAGGGCGCGGCGAGGAATTCCGCGGCGCGGGTTTCCGACCAGTATTCGCGGCCCGCGCCGAAGCCGACGTGGCCGCCTTCGGCGGGGATTTCCAGGTGGAACCGGTCGCTGGCTTCCGCTTCCTCGCGGGGGTAGCAGGAGGGGCCGAGGAAGGGGTCGTTCAGCGCGTTGACGAGCAGGGTGGGGATGGCGATGGCGGGGAGGAAGGGGCGGCTGCTGCTGCGTTTCCAGTAATCCTCCGCGTCCCGGAAACCGTTGAGCGGGGCGGTGAAACGGCCGTCGAAGTCGGCGAAGGTTCTCATCTTCTCCAGTCCGCTGAGATCGAAGCGTTCCGGAAACCTGCCGTGCTTCTCCCTGACTTTGGCGCGCAGTGTTTTCAGGAAGCGCTCCATGTAGATCGCGTTCCCGGCTTGCCCGAGGCTGGCGGAGCAGCAGGCGAGATCGCAGGGCGCGGAAAAGGCCACGGCGCGGCGGATCTTCGGGTGTGTGTCGCTGCCGCGCTCGCCGAGGTATTTCAGGGTGAGGTTGCCGCCGAGGCTGAAACCGATGAGGTCGATCCCCTCTGCCGGATGCACGCTGAGGGCGTGGCGGATGATGATTTCCAGATCCTCTGTCCTGCCGCTGTGGTAGAAGTGTGCGAGGCGGTTGGGTTCGTCGCCGCAGCCGCGCATGTTCCATGCGAGCACATCCCAGCCGCGCTTCATGAGGGCGCGTGCCATGGCTTGGATGTAGATTGCCTCAGTGGAACCCTCCAGCCCGTGCGAGAGGATCGCGAGCCGCTTGCTGCCGCCGCCCGACCATTCGAGATCCAGGAAATCGCCGTCCTCCAGCTCCAAGCGCTCGCGCCTTGTTGTCACCGCCGCGACCTTGCGGAACAGGGCGGGGTGTACCGTCTGCATGTGCGCGCCGCGTAGCCATGCGGGCGGGCAGTAGGTGGATTTTGCGATGAGCGGCATTACCGGAGCGGTCGAAAGAATTCAAAAGCTCCTGTTTGCTGGTTGGGAAGAGTTTCTAACCGCAGATGGACGCAGATTCACGCAGATGGAAGAAGGGATAAAAAAGAAGAATTTCGTCATCCCATGTCTTCATCTGTGATATTTATCTGCGTTCATCTGTGTCCATCTGCGGTTGAATTCCTCTTTTCTGGCAGTCACTTAGAACGGGAATTTCCCGCCTTTTCCGCCGCCGAAGGGGTTTCCGCCGAGGCCTTTCATCATGTCGCCCATGCCGCCGGAGCCGCCCATGGCTTTCATCATGTTTTTCATTTTTCCCGGCGAGCGCATCATCTTGCGCATTTCGCCGAACTGCTTGATGAGCTGGTTCACCTGCATGATCGAGGTGCCGGAACCGGCGGCGATGCGTTGGCGGCGCGAGGCCTTGATGATCTCCGGTCGGGAACGCTCGTAGGGCGTCATGGAAAGGACGATGGCCTCGGTGCGCTTGATCTTGCTGTTGTCGAGGGCACCGGCGGGCAGCTGCTTCTTGATCTTGCTGAAGCCCGGCATCAGGCCGAGCAAGCCCTCCAGCGGCCCCATTTTCTGGATCATGCGCATCTGGTCGAGGAAGTCGTTGAAATCGAATTTCCCCTCCTGCATGCGCTTCATCGAGCGCATGGCGTCCTCCTCGTTCACCGCCTCCGCCACGTTCTCGACCATGCTGACGATGTCGCCCATGCCGAGGATGCGGTCGGCCATGCGCGAGGGGTGGAACTCCATGAGCTGGTCGAGTTTTTCGCCCTCGCCCGCGTATTTGATCGGCTTGCCGGTGACCTCGCGCATGGAGAGCGCCGCGCCGCCGCGGGCGTCGCCGTCGAGTTTTGTGAGCACGATGCCGGTGATGCCGACCGCGTCGTTGAAATGCGTGGCGACCGAAACCGCCTGTTGGCCGGTGGCGGCGTCGGCGACGAGGAGGGTTTCCTTGGGTTTCAGGAAAGCGTTCAGCTTCTTGAGTTCCTCGATGAGACGCTCGTCGATTTCCTGGCGGCCCGCGGTGTCGAAGATCAGCACGGTGGCTCCGCTGCTTTCGCCGAACGCGATGGCCTCGCGGGCGACCTTGATCACATCGCTTTCGCCTTTCTCGGGGGCGAAACAAGGCACATCCGCCTGTTTGGCGAGAGTCTGGAGCTGCTCGATGGCGGCGGGGCGGTAAAGGTCGCAGGCGACGAGCAGCGGGCGGCGGCCTTCTTTTTTCAGGCGGCGGGCGAGCTTCGCGGAGGTGGTGGTTTTTCCCGCTCCGTTGAGGCCGACCATCAAAATGCGGGCGGGCGGGTTGAGGTCGAGCGGGACGTTGTCGCCGCCGAGGACGCGGGTGAGTTCGTCGTGGAAAAACTTCACGATCATCTCGCCGGGCTTGATCGACTTGAGGACATCCTCGCCCATCGCGGCCTCCTTGACGCGGGCGATCAGTTCCTTCGCCACGCCGAACTCGACATCCGCTTCCAAGAGCGCGATGCGGATGTCGCGGAGGGCGTCGGTGATGTTTTTATCGGAAATTTTGCCGACACCACGGAGGTTGCGGAAGGTCTTGTCGAGGCTGTCGCTGAGGGCGGAGAACATGGGGAAACTTTAAATTTTAAACTTTAAACCTCAAGGAAGATAAAAGAGTTGCCTCTAGCGGCTCACGGAACACCTGTTAAATCGATCAGCGAGATGCTTTTCGGGTCGTCGGGTGATATCCGGATCGAAATCTTCTGCCCCGGATGAAGGATTTCGCTCCAATCCTTATGATCCCGGCGCTGCCAGCTTGTAACGTGCTCTGTATCATGGGTGTCGCTGCCTATTAGATAACGCAAAGTAACGCGCGCGCTGATACGTGTGGAGAAGCTCGTTTCATCCGAGGTGTTGACTTCCTTCAGCTCTGATTTGAGGACAGTTGCCTCGACCCGTATCCAATTTCGTACCATGTCCGACTTATGCGACCCTCCAAAATGGATGATGGCGAAGCAACCGCCAAAGATACAAAGAGCCGTCACCACGCCCCAGATGAGAAGCCCATGCTCCATAAGAAAGTCTTTGGACTTCCAGAAGAGGCTATCACCTTTATTCGAGTCCATTGGCGTGCATTCGCGGTTGCTTCTCCATTCACTCATCCGGCTGGTAGGCGGCTTCGCGGTCGATTTGGAAGCTCCATTTCAGTGGGGTTTCCGTGGTTTTTCCTTCGGGATCTTTCCACGTTACCTGCACATGGCAGACCGGCTGGCGGAGGCGGCGGTTGACTTGCCATGAGAATGTCTTCTTTTCAGCATCGTAGGTGGCGGGCACCTGACCGAATCCCGCGACCTGCATGATCAGAGTCGCCGGATCGATGTTTTCGGCGGTGGAGAGATCGACGGAAATGAGGGGCAGGCGGGAGTTGATGATGGCGCCCGGCTGCGGTTCGACGGGGAAGGGGAGTTCCTGCGCGAGGCCGGCGACAGAGCCGGCGGGCATGTCCGTCTGCGAGTCGCGGAAGGTCATCGCGAAGTCGAAGATCTTGTCGTAGTTGCCGAGGATGATGTAGCGCGGCATGACTTCGTTGGGGATGGTGCGTTTCACTTTTCCCGGCTGCACGGTGAAGAGGTGGGTGTAGCCGAGTTGTCCTGCCTTGGTGAGCATTTCTTCGGTGAAAAATCCACCGGGATAAGCGTAAGTTTTTACCGACACGCCGAATTTGCTCTCGAGGAAACGCTTGGAGTCGCCCATCTCCGTGTTGAGGAATTGATCGTAGGCTTCGGGGCCGCGCTTGCGGTTTGCCTTCACCGTTTGCGGGAAGGGATGGGTCACCGAGTGGCTGCCGATCGTTGCTCCATGTTTCATCATCTCCTTGATCATCGCGGTCGTCAGCGCCTTGCCGCCGCCATCGACGTAGTCCTTGTAGAGGTAAACCGTAAACGGATAACCGAACTCCTTCAGGATCGGGTAGGCATCGGTGTAGGTGGAGACCCAGCCGTCGTCGATGGTGATGACCACGGCCTTTTCCGGGATCTCCTTGGTGCCGTCTTTCCACGCGGTGAAATCCGCCATGGGGATCACGGGCAGGCCGAGTTGGCGTATCGTTTCCATTTGTTTGCGGAATTTCGAGGTGCGGATGCGCATCGCGGTCTCGCGCTCCGTCGTTGAGAAATCATGGTAACCGAGCACGGCCACGCGGACGCCATCGTCCGGGACATCGAGTTCGCGAATCGGCTCGGCGGCGGGCGCGGTGTCAGGCGCGGGCGCAGGTTCTTGGGCTAGGAGCGGGGAAATCATCGCCAGGCCTGCGAACAACAGCGTTATTGGAAAACTCATCTGCCCGGAACTTAGCCGGACACGCCGGGCTTGCAATCCAAACGGTGGGAATGAGGAAATACAAGATTTCGAACCACGGATGCACCCTAAAGGGCATAAAAACGCAGATAAACACGGATGAAAAATGAAGGGATGGACAATCTGTCCTGCGTACCCGTTGAGCCTCGTAATTACACATCTTATCCGTCATCCGTGGTTCTCTTTTTCTTTTAGATTGGCATGTAGGCTTCCAGACGGAAATACCCCGTCGGCGGGCTTGCCAAACGGACGGGGAAACACCTAAATTTTCGCGGGATGCCAAAACCCTTCGCGCAACTGGAATTCCGATTCCCCGCATGGCTGCGGACGCCGAACGCATCCCCACAAAAAAGCGTCCGCCCCGCGCCTGATCCTTTACATGATTCCGGCATGACAGCGTGGTGTCAGGAGCAGGCGGTTTCGTTCGGACTGCCCGAACTGGCGCGGAAAGTCAGGGTGACATGGAATCCGCGTATGCGCACCACCGCTGGTCGTGCATGGTGGCCATCACGCGCGATCGAGATGAACCCCAAGCTCAAGGATTTGTCCGAAGCTGACATCTGGCGCACGCTGAAGCATGAGTTCGCCCACCTCCTCGCTTACGAGCGCTGCGGGAGGCGGCGCATTGATCCGCACGGTCCGGAGTGGCGCGCCGCCTGCGCGGAACTCGGCATCCCCGGCGAGCAGCCTTACCATACGCTCCCGCTGAAGTCGCGCCGCCTGAAGCGCAACCACGCCTACGCCTGCCCTTCCTGTCTCGCGGTCATCACCCGGGTCCGCCCGTTACGCCGCGCAGTGGCTTGCTATTCCTGCTGCAAAAAACACAACGGTGGCCTTTACCACGACCGTTTCCGCCTGATCCGGAACGATGTCTGACGTGATAAAGGAAATTCGCAGACAAATGCGAAATCGGTGTCGCTAATATTTGCGACAAACGAAAAATCATATAACCTACCGCCATGACAGATATCTCCATAGCCCCCCATCTCGCGTTCGTTTACGGATTCTCGCCTACCTACATCATCATTTTTGTGGCCACCGCCCTCGCGAGCTGGATCGTCTCCAGCACGCTGAAACGCCGTTTCCACGAATACTCACAGATCCCTATCCAATTCACCGGAGCCCAGATCGCGGAGACGATGCTGCGCGAAAACGGTATCACGGACGTGAAGGTGATCCACACCCCGGGAAAACTCACCGATCACTACGATCCGACCAACAAGACCGTGAACCTCAGCGAAGAGGTTTACTCGATGAACAGCATCGCCGCCGCCGCTGTGGCCGCGCACGAGTGCGGCCACGCGATCCAGCATGCGAAGTCGTATGCATGGCTCACGATGCGTTCGAAGATGGTGCCCGCCGTGCAGTTCGCAGGAAACACGCTGAACATCTTCCTCATCGCCAGCCTGGTCGGTGCGGGGATTTTCAACACGCCCGCCCTGCTCTATGTCTGGGTCGCCCTGTTCGCCATCACCACCCTGTTCGCCTTCGTGACCCTGCCCGTGGAGTTCGACGCCAGTCGCCGCGCCCTCGTTTGGCTGGAAGGCTCGCGGGTTTCCTCCTCGATGGAGCACGACAAGGCGAAAAACGCCCTCTTCTGGGCCGCCATGACCTACGTGGTCGCTGCGATCGGTTCGCTCGCGACCCTGCTCTACTACGTCTCCATGCTGCTCGGGCGCAGGGAGTGAGCCGTCTCAGCGGAACCACCTCGGCTCGTTGCCGGGCTTCCACTTGATGCTGCAACCGCTGCTGGGGATGCCTTTTTTCGGGGCTTCCCCAGTTAGCATTTTATCCACCGCGTCGCGAAGGTCGTCGCCGGTGGCTCTCTCGCCGGAACTTGGACGCGTGCCATCGAATTGCCCGGCGTAGGCGAGTTGGCCTTCCGCGTTGAAAAGGAAAAAATCCGGGGTGCAGGCCGCGCCGTAGGACTTGGCGACCATCTGGGTCTCATCGATGAGGTAGGGGAAATCCCAGCCGTTTTCCTTGGCGAAGGTGATCATGTGTATGGGGCCGTCCTGGGGAAACTTCGCGAGATCGTTCGAATTGATCGCAACCGTGTTCACGCCCTTCGCCGAAAACTCCTTGGCCAGCGCACCGAGTTCCTTTGCGAGATGGATCACGAACGGGCAGTGATTGCAGGCGAAGACGATGACAGTGCCCTCTTTCCCGGCCACATCCCGCAGCGAATGCTTCTTTCTCCATGCGTCGGGCAGCTCGAAGGGCGGCGCGTTGTCCGCGAATCTCAGTTCAAATGTGGATGTCACCTCAGCCATGCGGAATTGTTAGATCGGATCGCGGGCGGCGCAACCCATGTCTTCCTTTTCATTGAAGTTTGATCTTTGAAATTTGAAAGTTAAACCGGGTGCGTGCTCAGTGCCGCAGAGAAAGCCCGCTATTCCCGCCACCTCCTGATCCCGGAGATCGGCGAGGCCGGGCAAGTGCGCCTGAAAAACGCCTCCGTCCTGCTCATTGGCGCGGGTGGACTCGGCTCGCCCGCCGCGCTTTACCTTGCCGCCGCCGGTGTGGGTCGGCTCGGTTTGCTCGATCCCGACACCGTGGATTCCTCGAACCTTCAGCGCCAGCTCCTCCACTCCGACGCCACCGTCGGGAAGGCGAAAACGGAATCCGCCGCCGCGCGTTTGCGGGAAACGAATCCCCATATCGCGCTCGATCTCCACCCCGTCCGCTTCACGCCGGAGAACGCCATCGCCATCGCGGAAAGATACGACATCATCCTCGACGGCTCCGACAATTTCCCCACCCGCTTCCTCGCCAACGACACGGCCTTTTTTCTCAAAAAGCCGCTTGTCTATGGCGCGATCCATCGCTTCGACGGCCAGATGACCGTCTTCGCCCCGCACCTCGGCGGGCCGTGCTACCGCTGCCTGCTGCCGGAAATCCCCGCGCCGGGCACCGTCCCTTCTTGCGCGGAGGCCGGCGTGCTCGGCGTGCTGCCTGGCATCATCGGTTCCCTCCAGGCGATGGAGGCGATCAAGCTCATCCTCGGTATCGGCGAGCCGCCTCTCGGGAAAATCCTGATCTACGATGCCCTGCGTACTTCCTTCCGTTCCCTGAAACTGCCGCACGATCCCGCTTGCCGCCTCTGCGGGGACAGCCCCAGCATCACTTCCGTTTCCAACCCCGAAACCCACGCGAACCCTTCCTGCGAAATCCACGACCCCGCCATGCAAACCATCACCCCCGCCGATCTCAAAGCCCGCCTCGACTCCGGCAACCTCAACGCCCTCCTCATCGATGTCCGCGAACAGGACGAATGGGAGATCGACCACATCCCGCAAGCCAGGCTGATCCCGCTCCAGACCATCCCCGCCCACGCCGACGCGCTGCCGAAGGACACCGAAATCATCATCCACTGCAAAGCCGGCATGCGCTCCGCCCGCGCCTGCGAATACCTCATGTCCCTCGGCTTCGAGAACGTAACCAACGCCACCGGCGGTCTGGACGCGTTCCGGAAGCTTTGAGCGCCCGCATCACGGGAAGTAAGCCTGTAGCGCCTCGACAATCCCATATCCGTGGGCGGCGCGGGTGACCAGGCCGCCGCGCGTGGCAACGGCATCCCGGATCGCGCCGACGGCATTGGCGGGGCACGCGGCGAAACCTGAATGGGCGGCGGATAGCATCTCGATGTCGTTGTGGCTGTCCCCGGCGGCGAAGGTCTGGGCGGTTCCAAGTCCGTGGAGCCGCGCGACCTCCGTTAAAGCACTGCCTTTCTGGTAGTTCCGGTGGCCGAAGCGCAGGTAGATCGAGTTCCGCTGCCAGCCCAGTTCCGGAACCTCCGCCATCATCGGCGCGATGTGAGCGACGATCCATTCCATCTCCTCCTCGGTGCGGGAGATCAGCCCGGCGGGCTCGCCGTCCATCTCGATATATTGCGCGCCGGTGTGCTCCTCGACCTCATGGCGGATTTTTTTCAGAACCTTGCGGGAGTTTTTGAAGAGCTTGTGGATGTCCTTTTCGCAGCGCTTGTTCCAATCCGCGTGCGGCAGGAATCGTCCGAAGTGGTTGGGGAAATAAATCTCACGCTCACGGGCCACCACCCAATCCGGGAGGAAGGGGAAGCGGCTTTCGATCAAACCCTCCACGATCTGCGGCATCGAGCGCCCGGTGTTGATACCCCAAACCGCGCCCCGTGTTTCCCGCAGGCGGCGGATTTCCGCGAAGAACGCGGCGGGCACAGGAGGACTCCCGGCGGGATCATGCAGTGTCCCATCGAAATCAAAGGAAAGGAGCAGGCCGGGCTGCGGGCAGGCGTCTAAGGTTCTCACGCGGGTAGGCTAGCGAGGAGCGCGGGATCGGCAAGCGCCACTAGCGTTTGAAACTTGGCCTTACCGGCACTCCGTGTTTCGCAAAGTGCTCCTTCGCCTCGGAGACGGTGTGCATGCCGAAGTGGAAGATCGAGGCGGCGAGGACGGCGTCGGCTTTGCCTTTTTCCAAGACTTCCACCATGTGGTCGAGGTTGCCCGCGCCGCCGGAGGCGATGACCGGGATGCCGATCGCGGAGGAAATGGCGGCGGTCAGCTCGCAATCGTAACCGGCCTGCGTGCCGTCCGCGTCCATGGATGTGAGCAAAATTTCTCCCGCGCCGCGGCGCCAGACTTCCTTCGCCCACTCCACCGCGTCGAGACCTACTGGGGTGCGCCCGCCGTGGGTATAGACGCCCCATTTTCCGGGAGCCTCGCGTTTCGCATCAATGGCGACGACGATGCACTGGCTGCCGAAGGCCTTCGCACCCGCATCCACGAGCGCCGGATGGTTCACCGCCGAGGTGTTGATCCCCACCTTGTCCGCGCCCGCCTGGAGCATCGTGTGCATGTTCTCCACCGAGCGGATGCCGCCGCCGACAGTGAGCGGGATGAAACATTTCTCCGCCGTGCGCCGGACGACATCGACCATCGTTTCGCGCGCGTCGGAGGAGGCGGTGATGTCGAGGAAAACGAGTTCGTCAGCCTGCTGCTCGTTGTAGGCGATGGCGCATTCGACGGGATCGCCCGCGTCGATGAGATCGACAAAGTTGACGCCTTTGACGACGCGTCCGTTCGTGACATCGAGGCAGGGGATGATTCGTTTGGCGAGCACCGGTGAAACTTCAAATTTTAAACTTTAAACTTCAATGAAGAAAAGGGATTCGGGGTTGTTTCCGGTGGCGGGGGAAGCTATTGGTTGCTCATGTCAGCTGCTGAAAAACGATTTCCAACCGGTGAGCAATACCTCGCATGGGAGCGGGAGGCCGATTTCAAAAGCGAGTATCTGCGCGGAGAAATTTATGCGATGTCAGGCGCTTCGCTGGAGCATAACACCATCGCCTCAAATTTGAACGGTGCGCTTTGGAACCAGTTGAAAGACCGCCCCTGCCGGGTTCTCGGTTCGGATATGAGGATTCAGGTCGAGGCTGCGGATGCGTATTTTTACCCGGATCTATCAGGCTTGTGCGGCGGGTTCGATTTCCACGACGAGCGCAAGGACACTTACAAGAACCCGCAGTTCGTGATCGAGATCCTTTCCGCCAGCACGGAATCCTATGACCGTGGGAAAAAGTTCTTTCATTACCAGACGTTGCCCAGTTTGCGGGAGTATGTCTTGGTTTCGCAGGGAGAGGCGGCGGTGGAGATTTACCGGAAGGACGGGGATCGCTGGATCTATCAGCTCCTCACCGGCTCCGGCGCGGAACTCAGGCTGGAGTCGGTGGACTGCATGGTGCCGCTTTCCGAGATTTACCGCAATGTGACTTTTTCCGCAGAACTGCCGGCATCGCCTACTCCGTGACGCGAAAAACGGCGACCCTCGCGGGACGCCGTTTTTGAGAGGAACGGAATGTTTCCGTTTGATGGCTCAGCCGACCTTGGGCTTGCCGACGCGGCGAACCGCTCCGAAACGCTTCTGGAACTTGTCGATGCGGCCTTCGGTATCGACGAACTGTTTCTGTCCGGTGAAGAAAGGGTGGGAGTCGGACGTGATGCCGACAGAGATGATGGAATGCTCGACACCGTCGATGATTTCCTTCTTGTCGGAGGACTTGGTCGATCTTGTGACGAAGCGCGCGCCCGTGGTCATGTCAACGAAGACGACGGGATTGTATTGGGGATGAAGTTCCTTTTTCATGAGAGTTTGAGGTTGCCACACGTTCCAACGCGCGGGGCGGGGAAATTGGCGGAAATCGGCGGGGTGTCAAGTTTTTAGGATATTTGCCCGCTACCTCCGCAATTGCTGCTCGATGCGCTCGATCCTTTCCCGCAGGCCGGGTTGCTTGTCCAATTCGGCGGCGACCTTCTTGCAGGCGTGTATCACCGTGCCGTGGTCGCGCCCGCCGAAGGACTCGCCGATCTCGACGAGCGAGTTGTGCGTGAGGCTACGGCTCAGATACATGGCGATCTGGCGGGGGAAGGCGATGCTCGCCGGGCGGCGGCGCGAGATCATGTCGGCAAGGCGCACGTCGAAAGTTTCCGCCACGGCGCGCTGGATGCCATCGATGGTCACCTGGCGGCTGGCCTCTTCCTGGATGAAATCCCGCAGCAGGTGCTCGACCTTCTGGACGGACACGCTTTCACCGGCCAGCGAGGCGAAGGTGGCCACGCGGACGAGCGCGCCTTCGAGACGGCGGACGTTGGAGCGGATTTTTTCGGCGAGGAAAAGCAGCACGGATTCGTCGATGGAAACTTTCCACTCCGCCGTTTTTTTGTGGAGGATGGCGATGCGGGTCTCGATCTGCGGCGGCTGGAGTTCGACGGCGAGGCCGCACTCGAAGCGGGAGATGAGGCGCGGTTCGATGCTCTTGATCTCGCACGCCGGGCGGTCGCTGGTCAGGACGACCTGGTTGCGGCCGTCGAGGAGGGTGTTGAAAGTGTGGAAAAACTCCTCCTGCGAGCGCTCCTTGCCGGCGAGGAACTGGACATCGTCGATGAGGAGCACGTCGGAGCTGCGGTAGCGGCGGCGGAACTTCTCGATCTCGCCCTTGCGGATCGCCTCGATGAACTCGTTGGTGAATTTCTCGCAGGTGAGGTAGATCACGCGGCAGTCCGGGCGGCGGCGCAGGATTTCGCGGCCGATGGCGTGCATGAGGTGGGTTTTTCCAAGGCCGGAGCCGCCATGGATGAAGAGCGGATTGTAGCCGACGCTGCGTTTCGTAGCCACCGCTTCACATGCGGCATGGGCGAACTGGCTGTTGCCGCCGACGACAAAATTGTCGAATGTGTAGCTAGGGTTGAGTCCCGCCGCGGCAGCGCGCTTGTCGAGCATCTCGACGGGTATTTCTTTGCGAATCCGCGGCTCGGCGGGTGCGGCGATCTCGCCTGCTGCGGATGTTTCCGCGACGATGATGCTGATTTTATGCAATCCTTCGTATGCTTGGCTGGCGGCGAAGAGAAGTTCCGGCAGATAATTTGTCTCGATCCAGACTTGGTGGATTTCACCGGGAACATAGATCGTTCCCTGACCGTTGGCAGCGCCGCCCCAGGATGCCGAGCCGAACCATCTTTGGAACGCGTCTCCACCGATGGACTTGCTAAGCACTTCCGCGATTCTCTCCCAATCACCCTCATCATGGATCGAGCCCTGCGCTTGGTCTTGCGGCTCTTCTGCGGAGGGGACGCTTTCCCCGAATTCCATCGATGGCTGTTTCATGGCTTTTCTAATGTCGTGTTTCGGCTCCCCCCATGGGTGCTTCGGACGCAACAGTTGGATGACCATGAATGCTGTTTTGTGAGTCCGGAATTTTTTTTAGAACTCGTCTAACAGTTGTGACTTTTCCGCCGCATTCCACAAGCGTTCCACGGGATGTTTTTTTTAAAACTTGACCCGAAATTTGATTCACTTCTCCGAAGCAGTTGCGCTGTCTATCAGGTGAAACCCGCATAAGCCTTTGAAAATGAGCGGGCGGTGATGTGACGGTCGCGTCACCTCGCGTTGCCGGAGAATTTCCCGCCGAAAGGCAGGCACGCGCCGAGGAAAGTGATCGCGCCGTTGATCGGGTAGAACCAAGGGAAGGCGATTTCCGGGCGGATGTCGGCGAGGATTTCAGCAAGGCCGGTGAGCTTCATCGCAGTGAGCATCTGGCCGAGTTCGGGACGGATCCACGCAACGATGAGGATAGATACCGCAACGCCCGCGTAGAGTCCATAAAGGTTCCTCCGCCCGGGTAGTATCGCCGCGAGCAGCACGCCCAAGAGCGGGCCGTATGTGTAAGCGACCATGCCGAAGGCGAGGTCGATGAGGTTCTTGTTGTCGCTCTGTGCGTAACCTCCCGCCAGCAGGATGGCCACGCCGGAAAGGATCACCGCCCAGATCACCACGGCCATGCGCGAGCGGAAGACCATGATCTTGCCATGCGATTCCCTTTCGAGTTTCTCGCGCCCGTAGATCGCGGAGAGCGAGGTCTGCGATAATGCGGCGAGCACGGAGTCCAGGCTCGATATCGCGGCGGCGAAGGCTCCCGCAAGGATCAGCCCGGTGAGACCCGGCGGCAGCACGGTGGTGATCCACACGGGGAAAACGAAGTTCGGATTCTCGGCGAATTTCGCTGCCTCATCGGGAGTGAGTCCTTTCACCGCATACCATGCGAAAAGCCCGGAGCCGACGGCGAGCATCAGCAGCGTGGTGAGCAGGGAAACGCTGCTCCAGATCATCGCTTTTTTCGCGTCCTTCTCGGAGCCGCAGCAGAAGATCCGCTGCGCGTTGAGCTGATCGGTGCCGAACGCCGCGAAATTCTGGAACGGCATCGCGATGACACCCACCCAGAAGGTGTAGTGCAGCAGCGGGCTGTCCCACGGGAAGGTGAAATCGAAAACCCTGAGCTTGTCGATGTTCCCATCCGGGCCTGCGGCGCTGTTGATCTGCCAGATCGTGTCGAAGCCGAGGTGGCCAACCAGCCAGCCGAACGCGAGCAGCCCGCCGAACATGAAGATCCCGAACTGGATCACATCCGTCCAGATCACCGTGCGCATGCCGCCGAGCAGCGTCCACACCACCGCGAAGGCACCGATGGCCAGGATGCAGGTATTGGTGGGAAGCCCGGTCACCGTCTCAAGGATCAGAGCGGTCACCAGCACCCGCACGCTCTGCCCAAGGATCGCGCCGAGGGAGAAAAGCCCGGTCACCATGCGCTTCACGCCCTCGCCGAGACGCGCCCCCATGTAGTCGTAAGGGCTGTAGATTTCCTCCCTGAAATACAGCGGCACCAGCCACCAGCCGACCGCGAAGCGCGCGATGATCGAGCCGATGCCCCATTGCAGGTATGTCCAGTCGCCCTTGAGCGCGAAGACTCCTCCCGGCACTCCGATGAAGGTCAGCGCGCTGATTTCCGTAGCGATCATCGAGCCGCTCACCGCCCACCACGGCAGCGACCGGCCGCCGAGGAAAAAGTCCCGGATCGTAGCGTTCTTGCCGCTCAGCGCGTGGCCGATCCAGGTGGTAAGCAGCATGTAGCCGATCACCACGGCCCAATCCAGACTCTTGAAATGCGTTTCGATGGCGCCAAGGAACATGTGCGAATCCTAGCGTCCCAGAGTGGGCGACCAAGTTTCAATTTTCCCCGTTTCCCGCTCTCCTTTTCGTTTCCCATGAAGCACCGGGCGGTGTTTCCTCGCGGCCATGCAAGAAACCCGATCCTTGTGCACGGCTCTTCGGACACCGCGGGAGGAAATCATGGCTGGCTTTTTCAATTCGGGAAGGTGCCCATCTCTACGCTAAGGCGCAGATCGGGTATCTGACATTCAAGCTCTTGGATCTCATTTCGGCGGAGATAAATGATGCGGGTGTTAGGGTCGAGCTTGCAACTCATCAGTAGGATATACTGCTCGAATGTCTCCACTCGTTTTCCATCCACCGCCAGGACTACGTCGCCAGCCCTGAGGCCGACCGCATTGGCAGTGACGCTGTTTTCCTTGAGCATCGCGCCTTTCAACCGCTGGGTAGGATCGAAGTCCGCGACGGTCACTTCGCGCAGGCCATCCGGGAAGATGCTGCGCAGGGCCTTTTCATCGCGGCCAGCGCCCCACGCCGCAGCCACAAGATAGCTGTCATCTTCGTAGCGTTCTGATATGGCCTTGGCGTAACCCATAGCACGGGCAGCATCCTTTTCCTCAATCGCCAGCATCATTGCGGAAAACAGACCCGATAGGGAATAAACCTCTGCGTTGTGATCGGCAATCTCGCGGGCTTTTGCGTCTTGGCCGTGGCTTTTGTAATAATGGATCATCCACAGTGATCGGTTGGAGACCGCCACGCGGTCGGGAGCATTTTCGAAAGCGTTCTCGTAGGCTTTGATCGCTTCCTCCTGCCGGCCGGTAATGGCCAGAATGGATCCGAGTTCGAGGCCTTCTTCGGGATCGAGAGTTGCCAATATCTGCAAAGTTTTGATCCTCTCGTCTGGAGTTAAGGTAGGGACTTCCAGGATTTGTCTGAGTGGCCGGAAGCTGTATTCGCGGAGCTCACCCCAAGCGCCATTGATGCCGGCGAGATCGCTGCCAGCGTTCTGAGCGAGTTCATAACAAAGCTCATGATTCCACGGATTTCTTGCGTGAAGAGTACGAATATGGTCGATCCATACGCCGCCAAGGATTCCCTCGAAGCGGATGCGCCTTGTCGGATCATGGGCGGTTCCCGGGGGTGATACCTCACGGAACCACGGTGTCTGGCCGGGCATGCGCGTCTCAGCCCTGATTTCCAAGTTTGGCTCCCGGTAGTCATACCAAAGCCGAGTCGGAACCATTTCGGGATTTTTGCGGATAAATTCCGCAGTCGCCAGTAGATCGGATTGAAAGTCAGCGGGCTTGGTGGACAGAAGTGGCTCGACCAGTTCGTGGCCAGGTAGCATTCGGCAATAAGCAAGGGTTGTTATTTCCCACTGTTCAGCCGCCTCCATGGAACCCCACTGGCGGATCGCAAACCGGCTAACGTCCGCACAGACGGCGAAAAAATGGCGGCGGAAATAGGCAGCCCATTCCGCGTCCGGGATCACTCGCGGGTTTCCATCTTTTCCGATCAGAGCGGTGGGGCTTTCGATAGCGAGATATTTGGCGAGCTTTTCTGGATCCGGCTGTTCTCCGATCTGAAAAATTTCGCTGATTTCAAGGAACTCCATGCCAACCGCGGATTCCATCGCGATGTGTCCTTCCTCGACGCTTTTGCCTGCTCCAGACACCAGGCGCGACCAGTCAGGAATTGCCTGGAGATCTTTGTGTGTGGTGACAAATTCAAGCATCTTTGGATTTCCCCTGTGCAGCTTGAGGGCGCGGGAATGGGCGATCGCCTCGGCCAGGCTGGGTTCTGCGAGATCCCCGGTGCGTCGCCAATCGCCGGTGATGAGAACCTCGACAGCGCGTTTCCAGCGTTCGGTATCTCCATCAGTCTTGATCTGTTCCATGAGTTTCCGCGCCTTCAGCGGCCGGCCGGCGTGATAGTCGTAAAGCACTTGTGCCCATTGGCCATCGGGTGAGGGATTGTTCCCGGCGCGCAATTTCATGGCGATAGTCAGATGTGCGGTCATGCGGCACAGCAACGGCCGCAAATCGCTGAACTGGCGGGCGTTCTCCCGAATACCGAACACTCCAAGTAAAAACGCCGCTTGTTCATGCGAATGGGGGTCTGATGGAGTGGACGCGAGCTGTTTGGAAACCGCGGCATTGGCCGTCTGGATCACTTTCGCTGTCGGGGTGAGCAGGTCGCGTAGAAGATTGGGGGCGGTCTCGGAGGAGCCAACTGCTCCGGGCTTCCAGGCTTCTAGCAGCGGAAGGTAGCTCTCTGTATCCCAGCACGACGGAGCCATGACCAGGCGGGTTTCGCCGACGAGATATTCGCGATCAGCCTTGCCGGGAGTGACGGCGGAATCTGCGGATTTCACTCCGGCGAATTTGGCCATGCCTTGTATGTCACGCACGACGCTGGCGACCATCCAGTGCTCCTCGCACGACCACGGAGTATCAAAATCAAAACCCTCAGAAGAGGACGAGTTAGCGGCTCCTTCTTCCTTTTTGCCGCAACTCCCCAAGAGTGGAAAAACAACAAGGCTCGCAAGTATCCATATTCGTTTAGGCATGGGATTGACTAGGCACTAGGAAGCGCGTTCTGGCCAGCGGATTTCGTTAGAACTGCAATGGGCATGCACATATCGCTGCGGCCTTTCGGATGGCGACAGCCTTGCCTCATGATTGATCGACCAACTGCCTTCGACGTTCCTTTTCGTTTCCCATGAAGCACTGGACAGTGTTTCATAACGGCCATGGAAGAAATCCCCATCATCGTGCGCAACGACCCTTGGCTTGAGCCTCAGACTGAGTCGATCAACCGCCGCACGCGCCGCTTCCACGAGGCGCTGGCCGGGATCCGCGCGAAGTCCGGCTCGCTCGCGGCCTACGCGCGCGGCCACAAATACAGCGGCATCCATTTCCACGCCGCCGCCAACGAATGGACGGTCCGCGAGTGGGCACCCGCCGCGAAGGCGGTCTCGCTCATCGGTGATTTCAACAACTGGAACCGCGATTCCCATCCGCTTGCTAAAAAGGACGGCGGCATCTGGGAGCTGAAACTCCCGCCCGGCACCCTCGCCCACGGCCAGAAAGTGAAGCTCGACATCCATGGCGCGGACGATTCCCGCCGCGACCGCTTGCCCGCCACCATCACCCGCGCGGTGCAGGATCCGACCACGCATGATTACAGCGGCCAGATCTGGAGCCCGCCCGAGCCTTACGTTTGGAAACACAAGTTCGACCCCTCGCAAATCACCGCGCCTTTCATCTACGAGAGCCACACCGGCATGGCGGGCGAGGAGCCGCGCGTGCACACCTACCGCGAGTTCGCTGATGAGGTTCTGCCCCGTGTCGTGAAAGCCGGCTACAATACCGTCCAGCTCATGGCCGTGCAGGAACATCCCTACTACGGCTCCTTCGGCTACCACGTCTCCTCGTTTTTCGCTCCCTGCTCGCGCTTTGGCACGCCGGAGGATTTGAAATACCTCATCGACACCGCCCACGGCATGGGCATCGCGGTGCTTCTGGACATCGTCCACTCCCACGCGGTGAAAAACATTTCCGAAGGTCTCAACGACTTCGACGGCTCCGGCCACCAGTATTTCCACGCTGGTGGAAAAGGCGATCACCCGCAGTGGGACTCGAAGTGCTTCGACTACGGCCGCCCGGAGGTGAAACAATTCCTCCTCTCCAACGTCCGCTACTGGCTGGAGGAATTCCGCTTCGACGGTTTCCGCTTCGATGGCATCACTTCGATGCTTTACCACTCCCACGGCGACCGCTCCTTCGGTGCCTACGACGACTACTTCGGCCCCGATGCGGACGAGGACGCGATCCTTTACCTGAAACTCGCCAACGAACTCATTTCCGAAATCAAGCCCGGCGCCATCGTCGTCGCCGAGGACATGTCCGGCATGCCCGGCCTCTGCCGCCCGAACTCCGAGGGCGGCATCGGTTTCACCCACCGCCTCGCCATGGGCATCCCCGACCATTGGATCAAGCTCCTCAAAGAGCAGCGCGACGAGGACTGGAACCTCGACGAACTCTGGGGCGTTCTCACCAACCGCCGCCACGGCGAGGCCACCATCGCCTACGCCGAAAGCCACGACCAGGCGCTCGTCGGCGACAAGACCATCGCCTTCCGCCTCATGGACAAGGAGATGTATTGGCACATGGACTTGGAAAACCGCAGCCCCGTCATCGAGCGCGGCATCGCCCTCCACAAGACCATCCGCCTCCTCACCGCGGCCTTCGGAGGCGAGGGCTGGCTCAACTTCATGGGCAACGAATTCGGCCACCCCGAATGGCTCGATTTCCCCCGCGAAGGCAACGGCTGGTCCTACCACTACTGCCGCCGCCAATGGTCGCTCTTGGACAACCCCGCCCTGAAATACCAATGGCTCGCGGAGTGGGATCGCGACCTCGTCGCCCTCCTCAAAGACCGCAACGTCCTGACATCCGCCCCCGCCCAGCTCCTCCACATCGATCACGGAAACAAGATCCTCATCGCCGAGCGCGCCAACCTGATTTTCGTCATCAATCTCTCCCCGGACAAATCCCACTTCGGCTACCCCATCAGCCCCTACCGCAAGGAAACGCACCAGCTCCTCCTCGATTCCGACGAAGCGAAATACGGTGGCCACGCCCGCATCGACCATTCCTTCAGCTATCCCATCGACGCGGACGGATGGATGAAGATCTATACGACATCAAGGACAGCGCTAGTCTTCGGGTAAATCCCTCCGTGGCGGCGGACTGCAGCCACCATGCCACGCCTCCGCCGCAGCCCATAAGCGGGCGATCGTCCGCGAAGCTTCCTCCGGTTGCCGCGCCTCACGCGTCGAGCGTGAATGCCGGGAACATGTGGAACAGTGCCTAAACGGGCAGTTCTCGGGGGGTTGAAGCGGGGCTCTACGATGACTTCAACGCCGACGATTCAGACCAACCCAAACCAAACGAGATTCGATGATAAGGCTTTGATAGGCGTGATAATCTCTCACCGCTCACCATAGATCCTGATCTCTTGTCTGGGTCAGGGCGTGGAATCAGGGTTAAGGAATCGGCTCCTTGATGGAAATCTGAACAAAATCCTGCCATCACACCGCTTGAATGTTACCTTCCATTGAAATGATTGCGATCGAAGCTCCCGCCAAGACTTCCCCTGCCGCCGCCGCATGGCGTGAGTGGCTGGGGGAGCATGCTCCGAAACTATTCCTCTTCGCCAAAAACCAGACCCGAACGCATGAAGACGCCCAAGATGTCCTGCAGGACGCGATTGTGAAACTTGTAGAGAAAATCCGCAGTGGCGAGTTCGTAGGCGGGCAGGATGCATGGCAGCCTTATCTCTACGCGACGATCCGTAGGCTTGCCATCGACCTCTCGCGGAAAGACGACCGCCGCAAGCGCCGAGAGGACAACGTTTCGGCAGGGATGGAGGCTGAGCAGTTTGAGGCGTTTCATCCTTGGTTCGACAATGAGGGTGGTGATGATGAGACTCGCAACCAGCTTGAGAACGCTCTGAAGTCCCTTCCGGATAAGTTTTCCGAGGTCATCATCATGAAGGTCTGGGGAGAGCGTACATTCGCGGAAATCGGAGAGGCGCTCGGAATTTCCCAGAATACGGCGGCCTCCCGTTATCGCTATGGTCTGGAAGCGCTCAAGCGCGAACTCGGCAGCGCCCGCCGCAGGGGAGATCTGTCTATCTGAACCCACCCCCGAAAAAATCAGAATTATCAGTATGTCAAAGATGCCCACCATCATTGAGCAGGAGCTCAACAACCTTCAGCCCACCGGGATTGAAGAAGATTTCCTCGCGCGTCTTACCGCCTGCGCGGAGGGGAGTGATTTGAATCTTTCAGAAGACGAGGCCGCATTCGAGACGCGCCTCCGGACGTTACGTCCGAGGAGGATTCCGAACTCTCTTCAAAATTCCCTGCTCGACGCCTTGGGCGATACTCCCTTCGCGATGGATGAGAAAATCGTGCTCTTCAACAAGCCCTCCTCCGGTGCGGTCGTGACAGCCAAGAAAAGGAGCATGTTCCGCTTGAATATTGCGGCGGCGGCTGGCGTCGCGCTGCTTGGTTCCCTTGCCGCGCTGCTGGTTCCCGCAAAAACTCACAGCGCCCAAAAGACCGCAACCGTTGAACCGGTTCCTTCTTACTCTGCCCCGATTGGCCCAAGTCCTTCCGCGATTGCCCCGGCTTCCTTCGACCGCGAGCTCAGTGGAACCCGCGACGAGGGCGTGATATGGCGTGGCAAGAATGAGCCTCACCGCGTGCTCCGGCTCACCTACATGGATCAGGCAACCGTGACGGGTGCCGATGGGAAACCTCGGACCACAATGCGCCCCCGTGTGGAGTATGTGATCATACCGGAGAAGATCGACTGAAATTCCCACACAATTCCGTGTATCCACTGCGCTCCTAGTATAGATCTAGAAAACCATGAAAACGAAATCCAGAGCCATCCCCACCACAGGTATGATCGTCGGTCTGGCCGTTTATCCGTTGACTCTCTTGCCAGCGATCGAGCCGCCGCCTGATGATTCAACGCCGCCCGCCGCTATGTTCGGGGCCGAGCAGGCGGAGCGGGGATCTTCTGGGAAACTTCCTTTCCTCGGTCTCTCCACTGCGGGCGTGCCGGATATGGTTGCCGAGCACCTTGGCATCAGCGGCGGCTCCGGAGTGATTGTCCGCACCGTGTGTCCCGACAGCCCTGCGGAGAAAGCCGGCCTTTCGGTAAACGATATCATCCTCTCCCTCGATGGCACGCCCGTCGCAGATCCCGATGCCTTCAGCGAAAGAATCCGCGAACACAAAGTGGGCGACACACTTGAGCTTGGCCTCATTCGCAAAGGGAAACCGGATAAGGCGAAGGTCACACTTGCTGAGCGTCCTCACGAGCTCAATGATCACCTCGCACCACAGCCCTTCCTTCAACGGCTTCCCCAAGCCCAAGCGGATCGCTTGCGGGGAATGATCGAGCAGAACCTCCAAGGCTTCGGGGCGGAACATTTCGGCATCTCACCAGACCAGGAGTTGGAGAACGCCTTCCGCATGATGCGCGAACGTATGAACCAGGCTTTCGAAAACGAGATACCTCCCATCACCCAAGGTGAAGACGGCGGAATTCAGTTTCAACAAAACTCGACCGTTCGCTTGATGGATAACGAGGGCTCGGTAGAGATCAAATCCACTGACGGCGACACCCACGTAGTCGTCCGGGACACGGCCAACAATGTTGTCTGGCAAGGTGCTTGGAACACGGACAAAGACAAAGAAGCCGCGCCGCAGGATGTCCGGGAGAGAATCGACCGCGTAAATGTCGGATCAGCGAACGGTAAGGGTTTTACCTTCCGCTTCGGTAAGTCCGGAGCCAAAGACGACACCATCGACAACTGATCGAGGCAATTTTTCTAGGGAGGCAAAGGCAGACCCGTGCATGGCTTCGGCTGGCGCGGGTCTGCTGATTTGTAGGTTATCAAGACAGCGGAAACATCGATGATCTCTTCAGGCATAACGGTTACGTGTTAGCCTGCCAGCTTTTACAGATCCAAGCTCACATGCTTGCCCTTAACGCATGTCTGACATCACGTCGCTCAGGGCTTTGAAAAACTGTGGGTCACCCAGATTGCCAAGGTGCCCGCCGGATGGCAGCCAGATCGCGCGGTCTCCGAAAGTCGTGCTGATCCACTCGATGTCTTGAGGGGAGATCAGGAAATCGTTGCGATTCCCAATCACATGAATACGACGATTCTCACTCAGCGGGCGCGCCATTGACCGGAGTGAGCTTGCCTCGAAAAGTCGTTTTTTATCCAGCCGGTTATTCGGCTCCCCGGACACGAGCCAATGGTTGAGATAATCGTCGAAGCTGAAGTTCATGAGTTCGCCATACAAATTCTGACGCCGCCATGTGGAGGTTTTGTTAGAGACGAGATCCGAGGGTGTTCGCTCGTGGATGCTGTAAAGCGCATCGCGTAGCACAACCCGGAACGCCAGACCTACGAGCATACGCGATTCATCCGCATCGAATGGTGGCACACCCTCCGGCGGGCGCTGACCGATCAGCGATGCCAATTTGTGCAGCGTATTGTCGATCCGCTGGGAGCGCTCCGCTTCCGGCCACGACGCGGGTGCCGCGTGATACTTGTCCAGCGTGCTGTATGCTTGCCGAAGATCGGTGGGTGCTTGAATGGCGAGGTAGTGGTCGAAACGGACGGATCCTGGTGCATGATACGCCTCGGTGGCTGCGAGTTGAATGGTGGCGAAGCCCCCCAAGGAAAATCCTGCAAGCACACGGCGTGTCACCCGTCCGCGATATTTCCGTTCAATGGATTCATTGATAGCCGTGAAAGCGGCAAGCAGGTCGGAGCGATCGATCACGGGATTTCCCGGCATGGATGCGGACGATGCGCACTCCATGAACTCAGGGTGGAAGATACCCGAAATCGTCACTACCGAAAATCCCATGTTATACATCGCCTCCGCCAGCACCATCACGTTGCCTGACATGCGGTGTGAGCCGATTCCCGGGCTGAGAAAAACCAGAGGTGCAGGGTCTTTGTGAATCCATGCCTGGTAAGGCAGGTTCTTGGATCTATGCGGCAGCCGCACCAGATGTCTCTTCCCGCTGGACATGAACCAGGGATCAATCGGCTTGTAGCGTGCTGCTGCCAGTGTCTCGATCGTGGGCAGATCCGGAGCTCCGCGCGGCGTCCAGTCTGGGGGTGTCGTCCGCGAGAGATACGGCCACGCTTGGCGCACCAAGTCATAAGAGTCTGCTTCTGTCTTCATCACGCTTGCCGCCTGTGGGATGATGTCGCTCAGCTGATGCACGCGGGGAGCTATCAATGCGAATTCCAGACCGGCAACATAGGTAAGGGGATCGCCCACCACATCCATCGCACGCGCTGGAGCCGCCACGTTGTCGCTGGGGCCGAGAAATGGGAGCACCACGTAGGTATCCGGTTGCCAGCCCCAGTGTTGGAACGTCTGGTTGAAGCTTCCCGGGCTGCCGGGCAGATCCATGCGATCCGCCACATCGAACAATCCGCCGATACCTACGGTCGTGTTTGCGAGGAATCTCAATGATTCTTCGCCGGAATCGTTCCAGCGCCCCTGCAGAATCTGGTTCGTAATACGCAGCGGGCCGGTTAGGTTATCCCGCACGTTGCCGATGGACTGCCGCACCGGTTTCGGGAAAGCGGTCAGGTAAACGTTCGTTACCGGTTCCAGAACACCGATCGTCACGCTGCGGTTCAGCTCCCAGGTAGCTCGGTTCACCGGCTCGAAAGGGTCGGCCACTTTCTTGGTGGTTTTCGTGACCATCTCAGGAGCCGGCGCGTTTCCGCCGCAGGAAACAGCCAATATGGCTATGAGGGAGACCATAGGCGATTTCAGCCCCGGCAAGTGAGAATAAGACGTACGCATGCGAGCGCGGTAATTCACAAAGCGCTATGATGCAACTTTTGAATCGGTTGGAGTGAATGGGTTGAGGTGTTTGATCGCGAGGCGGGCGGGGGTGCCGGACGCCGATCATTGGGAGTTTTTCGCTTGATTCGTTGTCCCTTTTCGGATTGGTAAGGGTCGTGATGAGGTTTTCAGATCTCCAATACACAGCCCCCCAGGTTAACAAACCCAAACGTTCACAATATCATACCATGAAAGTTCGCAGCAGTTTTAGATTAATCGGCTCTCTAGCCGTTCTCTCCGCAGCTCCTATGGCTAGCGCCGATGAGATCGCGGTGGAACCCCAGATTGCGGTATGCTGGGAATATCCTGAGGATTTCATAGAGGAGCCCATCATCATTGTCTGCCCTGGTATCGATGATGTGCCCATGGATGTGTCCATCGATCCGGTGATCATCGAAGAGAATCGGGAAGGAACCTTCGTTGAGGAGGAGATTTTCACCGAAGAGGAAACCCTCGTTGAGGAGGAGATTTTCACCGAAGAGGAAACCCTCGTGGAGGAGGAGACTTTCACCGAAGAGGAAACCCTCGTTGAGGAGGAGACTTTCACCGAAGAGGAAACCCTCGCCGAGGAGGAGACCTTCACCGAAGAGGAAACCCTCGCTGAGGAGGAGACCTACACCGAAGAGGAAACACTCGCTGAGGAGGAGACTTTCAACGAAGAGGAAACCCTCGCTGAGGAGGAGACTTTCACCGAAGAGGAAACCCTCGCTGAGGAGGAGACTTACACCGAAGAGGAAACCCTCGCTGAAGAGGAGGCTTACACCGAAGAGGAAACCCTCGCTGAAGAGGAGACTTTCACCGAAGAGGAGGTCACCAATGGTGAAGTCTTCGAAGTCATTGAGGGTGGCGAAGAAGTTGGTCCAGAGATCGTGGATTACAAAGATTTCGTAATTCCCTTCGACTGGATCAGGCGCGGCGGCGGTGATTATCCGCAGATTTATTACAGCGTTACAAACTTTGGTGGCCCGGCGGAATTCAACAACCCGTCGATGGAGTTGCCCGGTGGAATGAATGTTAACAGCGTCACAAGCTTTGGCGGCCCAGCGGTGACACCTACAACCGTCTTGAACGGCCCGGAAACATCGCCCATCGCCCGGCAAATCGGCCCCGATAGCAGAGCTACCGCAATCGAAGGCAAGGCGAGCCCAGCAGCTTTCAAATCGAATCGCGACAAAAAGGGTCCAGTCGCCCTGGTCAAAGAGGGACGGGTGTTCCTGCGCTAATCGCTAAAAATGATCATACAAAAAGGCCGCCGGGTGATACTGGCGGCCTTTTTTTATCGGATTGATTCATGATGCATTTTGTCACCCTAGTCTTCTTATTTGGCATCATTACGATGCCGCTTTTCGGATACGGCGCGGATGATGCGAGCCGCCCGACTCCCCCTCCGGGCTCCCGTCCTCCGGAGCGGGTCGTTGAGGATGAGGCCGCCGCCGCAGGTGCTGCGATGGCGGGACAGGATCAAATTCTTCTGCCATCGCTCAAAGGTCTTGCGATCTCTCCCACGGCAGAAGAAGCGCTCCTTATCCAGCGGAAATCCGCTGTGGGAGTGGGAATTGAGGGGTTTAGCGATCAGGAAACCGCGGAAATTCTCAGGATCGCAGAGGCTTCCATCGGGCGCCCGGTTTCCCTCCGGTCGTTGAACCGCCTGAGCAGGGCGCTTGAAGCAGCCTTTCGGACTTCGGGCCGTCCGTTCATGCAGGTTTCGTTTCCCGATCAGGAGATCACCTCTGGTGTGATCGCCATCATGATTTGCCCGGCCCGCGCAGGCCGGATCTCTATGTCAGGGAAGCCGTCATTTGGGCGGGAATTCATCGCGAACTCATTTCGGACGTTACCTGGCGAAGAGGTTTCCGCCGATCGGATCATCGAGGACATGAACTGGATCAACGAAAACCCGCTCCGGCGCGGCACCATTTCCTATCGTGAAGGTAATTCGCCTGAAACCCTTGATCTCACACTGCGGATTCGTTCCCCGAAGCCGTGGCGGGCATACGCCGGAATCGACAGCCAGTTGAGCGAAGGCTTGGGCAATGAGCGGTTGTTCTTTGGTTATCAGTATGGCGACCTTTTCTCCCTGGATCATCGCATCACCGGCCAGTACACCTCCGCGCTGGATCCCAGCCGGCTGCAGGGATTCAGCGCGATTTATGAGATCCCGCTTCCGATCCGGCATCTCCTCGGTATCTCGCTGGGTTACACGGAATCGGAATCCGATACCGCAGGTCCGCTTGACCAAAGCGGTAAGTTTTCCCGTGTAGCGCTCAGCTACCGTGTGCCGCTTCCACGCTGGCAGGAGATCGTCCAGGAGTGGCGTTTCGGGATGGAATTCAGCGGTAACGATTACGAACTCTCCAACGGGTCTTTCCAAGGTGTGAATATGTTCCAGATCGCATCCGGTTGGAAAGGCCGCCGTCTGGACCGCTTGGGGATGACCCGCCTCGACGCCTCGCTGGTTTACACGCCGGGGCAGGGGATTCTCGGGTCAACGGATGCGGATTACAGCGCCTTGGGTGCCGATGGCGCGCAGTCCCTGATCGCCAAGTTTGAAATGGAACGCACCCTGAAAGTGGCGGATTTGGGATTTCTAGTCGGCCGGTTGCAAGGTCAGCGGGCGGATTCAGACCTATTATCATCAGACCAGATTTCCGCGGGTGGAGTGTCACGAGTCAGGGGATTTGACGAGGCGGTGGGGTATGCATCGAACGGACTGGTCGGCACGGTTGAATTTCAGTTCAAAAGTTTGCCGACGCCCCGCTACGGCGATTTCCAGGCGATCACTTTCATCGATGGTGCGATCCTCAGTCGTGACGCTGCAGGCGATCCCGGACAGCTCTCTTCCGTGGGTGCCGGTCTGCGGTGGCGCTTTGAGGAGAAGGTTTCCGCCAAGCTCGATTTGGGGATTCCGATTGATCATCCAAACGATCTGGATGGCGATCCGATGCTTTATTTTTCGGTGATGACGAACTGGTGACGGTCATATCGCTGATCTGCGAGACGGGTCAGACGAAAAATGGAGCCACCTAGGGTTCGTAGGAATTTCCCTGCGTTCGACGCGTCATGGAAAATCAGCAGTGCGGGCGAAATTTACGAATTTCTCACGGTTCGCCTCCACGAGAGAGGCCTCGCCGGTGATTTTGAAAAACCAGGTGACGCCCTCCGCCTTGAGGATGGCGGTGGAGATCGCGGCTTTTTTACCGTCGAGCACCGGCTCTTCGCTGACCATGTGGGTCACGAAAAGCTTGCCCGCCGCCCCATCCATTTCCACGCCGAGTGCGGGATCATCGGCGGCTGCAAGTGGTGGCAACTCAAGCTGGCCACGCCAGCGGTTCACGTTTTCCATGACGCTGCCGGATTCGCCGGGGAGCGGGATCACGGAGATGTCGGCGGTCGCGCCGCCCTTACCCTTTACCGCGAAGCTCGCAACGCGCATCGAGCTACCCTCGCTTTCCTGCCAGCCCTCCGGCGCGGTGACCTGAATTTCAGGCACTTTGTCAGGGGTGGGGGAGGCGGGCGTAGCTTCATTCTCCCCCGCGATGCGGACTTCGGAGAGGAAAGCCATGAACACCTCGCCGCCCTTTTCACGCAGCTTGCCGGATGGGCCGGTTAGCTTGAAAAACCATGTCTCCGAGTCCAGCGGCAGCACGGCGGCGAAGATGCCCTCGGCTTCGGCAGGGGCGTCGTCGGGGTTGAGGTTAAAAAGAAGCATCTCGCGGGAGCTTCCCTTGACTGGCATCGGCTGGCCGTGAATGTCGCTCTCGGGCAGCGGCTGCATTTTTGCTTGGCCGCGCCAGCGGTTCACGTTCGCGGCGAGTCCGCCGCCGTCACCGCCAAGTTTGGAAACCGTCAGGCGCCCGAGCTCAGGCACCGCGTACGCGGCGGCGAGAAATTTCCCAGTTTTCTCCATTTTCCAATCCGGCAAGGCTCGCCATGTCACGGAATCGGAATGCGCCGCGTGATCGTGTCCTCCCGCATCTTCTTTCGGCGGAGCCTCGGTCTCGACGGCCACGCGGTGGGTGCTGATTTCCTTGTCCTTGCAGGAACAGATCGCGAGGCAAAGTAGCAGGGCGGGAAATGAGAAGCTTCGCATGGCGTGATGATGTTGAAAATCTAGAGAACAAAGGAGACTGCGTTTAGCGGCTGTTAGGCGAGGCAGAATGCTTGGTATCATTCAACCCTATTTCCCCGCCTGTTTGACCATGCCTTCGGCGAGTTCGCGGAGTTCCTCAACGGGGATGGCGAAGGTTTCGGCGCGGTTGGCGCGGGCGATGTTCATGCCGACGGCGCGGCCTTCGAGGTCGAGGACGGGGCCGCCCATGGTGATGGAGGCTCCGAGGATGTCGTGCTGGATGACGCGGGGGAAGCCGCTGCGGCGGTTGGAGAAATCGCCGCTCATCTGGTCGTTGCGGGAGACCTCGCGGAAGAGGTCGCCGCGGGCGGAGAGCTTCACGTCGAGTTCGGTTTTTTTGCCGTCACGCAGGAGGGTGACTTTCACATCGGTGCCGGATTTCATCTCGCCGAGGAGTTTCCCGAGGGCGGCGATTTCCTTGACCGGCTTCCCGGCGATGTCGGTGAGGATGTCGCCTTTTTTCATCCCGGCTTTCTCGGCCCCGCTGTCCTTGCTGACTTCCTCGACGGCTAGGCCTTTCTTGGTTTCCTTGAGGGTGACGCCGAGCACCGCGCCGCCTTCGGGCGGGATCTCGCGGGCGTCCGCGCTGATGATGCCGGCCATAACGCGGCGGTTCGTGCGGCTGGTGACGCCGTTGACGACGACCCATGTGCCGCGCGGGAGCTTGCTGTCCGGGGCGAAAACGACGGGGGTGAGGCCGGTGGCTTCCACTTTCAGAAGAGCCAAGTCCCAGCGCGGATCGGTCATCAGGACTTTTGCGTCCTTGTAGGATTCCTTGTCGATGCGGACATCGATTTTGCTCACTCCTTCGGCCTCGCTGGCCTTGGTGAGGATGTGGCCTTCCGCCGTGATGACCGTGCCGTAGGCGATCTCCTTACGCCCGTCGTAGATGACGGCGCTGGATTTCTGGATGACCATGCGCTGCGGTTCGAAGACGGCGAGCACGGCGTCCCCGGTGGTGCGGAAATTCGTTTCCAGGCTCTGCTGCGCCGTGGCGGGGACGGCGAGCGCCACCGCGAGGGCGAGGCTAACGCTTGCCGAGCTTGAGGTTGACCGTTTCATCTTTGCCATCGCGGGTGATTTCGAAAGCGAGTTTGTCCCCGGCGGCGAGTTCCGCGAGGATGGATTGCAGTTTTTCGCGGGAGTCGAGCTTCTCGCCGTTGAGCGTGCGGAGCAGGTCGCCTTCTTTGATGCCCGCTTCCTCCGCCGGGCTTTTTTTCCCGACTTTTGTGACCTCGATGCCGCCCTCGGCGGGCTTGGTCGCGACCCCGAGGAATCCTTTGCCTTTCTCGGGCTTCTCCGCGAACGGCCCCTCGCCGATGAACTCGGATTTCATCATCCGATCCCAGTTGTCGGTGAAAACTTTCACCGGCACGTGCATGTTCTGACCGACAACCGCCCCCACCCGCGAGTGGATGCCGATGAGACGGCCTTCCATGTCGAAGAGCGGCCCGCCGGAATCGCCGCCGATCAGCGCGCCATCGGTCTGTAATGTGGTGTTCGCCACGCGGACAAGCCGCCCGATGCGGGAGACGGCGCCGCGCTCCTTGTCGAAGCCGCCGGAGTGGCCGAGGGAAAAGATCCAGTCGCCGAGTTTCGTGTCGTCCGTCTTGTTGATTTCCACGGTGGGGAAAGGTTTGCCCTCGGGAAGTTTCTCGGTGATCCGGATCAGGGCTGCATCTGTTTCGGAGTCCAGCCCGAGAGTTTCGGCCTTGAGCTTGGTGCCGTCCGCCATGACGACGGTCACGTCCTTTCCTACTCCGGTGGAAACGTGGGCCGCTGTCATCACGAGACCGTCTTCGGAAACGATCACGCCACTGCCGGAGCCGTCGCCGAGATCGATGCAAACCGTGGCGGCCTGCGCCTTGGGGATCGCGGCGAACAGCGCGGACTGGATCGCTTTGATATCGCCGGGCGATTCGGGAGCTTTCTTCTCGTTGACCGGAAAGGCACCCGCGATGGGAGCGAGGAGAGCGAAGAGGAAGAGAGAACCACGGATGGCACGGATGGGCACGGATGAAGGGGGTTTGGATTTGGGTTTTCTCATATTGAAAGATCCGTGTTGATCCGTGGCTGCCTTTTATCGTTCCAAAATCTCCACCTCATATCCATCGGGATCGGTCACGAAGGCCATCTTCGTCCCGCCTCCTGTGAATTTCTCCCGCCAGCCGGAGGGCCAGATCTCAATGCCCGATTTCTCGACCGTGTCGCAATACTCCACGATGTCATCGACGCCGAGGCAGGTGTGCATGAGATCCTCCGGGCAGGTGGCGGTGTAATCCGGCGACCAAGTGAGTTCCAGGAACACGTCGTTACCCTCCAGCTCCATGAAGGCGAGCTTGTTGCCTTGCGGGGAGTCCTTCCTTTTGCCAAGCCTGTAGCCGAGCTTCTCGTAGAATGCGATGGAATCCTCCAAGCTTTTCACCCGGATGCGTGTGTGCAAAAATCGAATTGCCATGCCGCGAACCTGAACCACAACCCGCCGCCCCGCAAGTCCCGCCATGGAATTCACCGAAATCGACCGCGATGACTTTCGCAACCTCCTCATGGAGATCCACCGCACCCGCATGCCTTTCGGGATGTTCGGAAAGGAAAAATACCCGCCCAGCGGCGTCCCGCTCTGCGATCTTCCGGAGGAATACCTGCTCTGGTTCAAGCAACGCTCCTTCCCCAAAGGCCGCCTCGGCGAACTCATGGCGCACGTCTGCGAGATCAAGGAAACCGGCATGGATTCGCTCTTCGAGCCGATGCGGAAAGCGAACGGGGGGCGGACGAAACTTTAAATCTTAAACTTAAAACTCCAACGAAGAGGCGAATTGGTGGCCCCGGCTCTTCCTTAAGGTTTAAAATTTAAAGTTTAGGGTTTCAAACCAGCCCGTCCTTCCGCGCCTGTTTCCAATACGCGTATTCGGAGCGGTTGAAATCGACGTATTCCGGCGAGAGATCGCTGGAATACATCGTGTAGGCGGCCTCGCCCTGGTTGAGGTCGATGTCGATGGTGAACTCCGGTGCGGCGACGACCTCGCGCAGCTCGTCCATCGGCGTCTCCGCCTGGAGGCCGCCGAGGCACGCGGCTTTTCCGCCGATGAAAATGTCGATCAGCTCCTCGCGGATCCGCGCGCGCGAGTAGCCGACGGCGTGGATGATGCGGCCCCAGTTCGGGTCGCCGCCGTTCCATGAGGATTTCACGAGGGCGCTTTTGCAAACCGCCTCGGCGACCTTCTTCGCGTCGAGGTGGGTGCGCGCGCCCTTGACGTTCACGGTGACGAATTTGGTGACGCGCTCGCCGTCGCGGACGACGGCTTTGGCGAGCTCCAGCATCACCCATTTCAGTGCCTCGCGGAACTGTTTGCAGGCGGTGCCGTTGCGGCGGGCGGCGGTCATGCCGCTCGCGCCGTTTGCGAGCACGATCACGGTGTCATTGGTGCTCATGTCGCCGTCGATAGTGATCCGGTTAAAGCTTTCTTCGACGGATTCCTGCACGGCGCGCTGGAGGCAGTCCTGCGAGAGGTTCGCGTCGGTGGTGATGAAGCACAGCATCGTCGCCATGCTCGGCGAGATCATGCCCGCGCCCTTCACGCAGCCGCCGATGCGAACGCGGTGCTCGCCGATGTCGAAGGAGATCGCGACCTCTTTCTCATGCGTGTCGCTGGTGATGATGGCCCGCGCGAAATCGTTGCCCTTTTTCGCGGCGAGCCCTTCTAACAGCTTCGGGATGTTCGGAGTGATGCGCGCCATCGGCATGGGCAGGCCGATCACTCCCGTGGAGCAGACGCCGACCTCCGTGCGTTTCAGGCCGAGGCCTTTCGCCGCCTCCTCGCACATCGCCGTCGCGTCCTGGATGCCGCGCAGGCCGGTGCAGGCGTTGGCGTTGCCGGAGTTCACGATCACCGCGCGCAGGCTGCCTTTGCGCAGGTGGCTTTGCGAAACCCTCACGGGCGCGGCCTTCACCTTGTTCGTGGTGAACGTCCCGGCGGACACGCATTTCGTCTCCGAAAAAAGCAGGGCGAGATCGAGGCGGTCGCTGGCTGGGTTCTTGATGCCGCAGCTGATTGCGGAAAGGAGGAAGCCTTTCGCCGCGCCGACGCCGCCTTTGATTTTTGTGACCGGGAAATCCATACCAAACGAACGAAAGGCAAAATAACGACCCCGCGCGCCTGCGCACAAGCAATTCCTCCACAATGCATCCTGCGTTTGAATTTTTCGCGAAAAGGATCAGCATGTGGCATGTTCATATTCATCAAACGCCTTATACCAAAGCTCCCTAGCAACTAGACTTTAACTCAGAGCGCCAGCGTTTACCTGATCACGCATCCAACTGTGGATCATCGGGCGGATCTTCTCCGGTGCCGTCCATTCTTTCGCCACGGCAATG
>JBJONG010000037.1:0-34601 GCA_046051965.1 Verrucomicrobiota bacterium | reverse complement strand
GGCCGTCCGCAACTGGCCCAGCGCACTGAGCCACTTCACCATCGAATTTGCCGACCGCATGCCCAACAACTAACTGCCTATCGGCGGAACCCTACTTACACAAAAAATCTTACACTCCCGTTTCGAAGTCGCGCTTTGCATCAGCGACTTCCTGATTGGGTTCTCTCTCTTTCAAAAAAGTTCCTGTCAGCGGCATTTTCGCCATTTCGAGCTGTAGTTGCAGCCGGGTTCTCAGATTTACAACACCTTCATCCAAATCATTTTTCATCGCCGCGAGATTATTTTTCATGGAAACCACCGTGGGATCATCATCCGCTGTTCCGCTTGCCTTCAGTCCTTCAATCTGCCGCTTCAGATCCAGATACTCCGGGTATAGTGACTTTATGATGTTGTCTGGAATGTTGAGACCGGATGCGTAGATCAGGAGTTGTTCATTCTCGTATTTGAGAAGGGATTTGATTTGCGATTCCAACTGCATCACCTCCTGATTGGCTAAAGAAGAGTCGGCACTGGGAGACTTGGATCTGCCGATTGTCGTGAGTAATTTTCTTCTTTCCTCAACCCTGTCCTCTTGCTCCCTCACCGCGCGTTTGAATTCGCTTATCCCTCTTTCAAGTGACTTGGATTCTAATTCCTGCCTATATTCCTTGTAAGCCCTGGCCACCTCAGCCGCGATATCCCGCGCGTCCTCCTTGTTTGTGTGGCGGACGCGGATTTGGATCAAATCCGTTCCCCTGATATTCTCGGTCTGCACTATCCCTTTCAATATTTGCAAGGCTGTTTCGCGATCCAACCCCCAACGGTTCATTAGATCGAGAGAGTCGATCACCTTTGATAAGGAGTTCCGGCTTTTGATTTTCTCGAACTCGGTGCCGCAGACGATTTCCGTCATACCTCCGCTTTGAGGACTAGCCGCGACCTCAATCGCCTGCCTCTGTCTCGGCTTGATCTCGATCGTCGCAAAACTCTCATACTTCTTCGGCATCACATACGTCACCACCGCCGCGAGCATGAGACCCGCCATCATCCCTACCGGAGCCATCACCAGCAGCATCCACCAATAGCGTTTGAACATGCCTTAGCCTGCTTAATGCGCAGGCGGAAGCAAGCTTTCGGTAGGGCTGATCCGGCTCGGTCGGCCCATATCGAAAATGGAACGGCTAGAATCATATGACGGGAGTGAAATCCCGGGAAAAAGCCTTCCTCCGCGAGATTTCACCACCTTTCCGAGATTGCAGCTCCTGCGTTTTCAATCAGGGCCGACCGAGCCGGATCAGCCCTACCTGAGGGGTCGCTGCGCGACGTAAACCGTGCTTTCCGAAACCGTGTCGAGGAGCGGATTGGGAAACGGCACGACCACCGATTTCACATCCCGGAAAACGGTGCGCAGATCCGCCATGAAATCCTCGTCCGGCGCGTCATCCGACCAGAGTGCGAAAACACCATCCGGATGCAGCCGCGAGGCGAGTTTCCGCAACCCATCCGGCGTGTAGAAAGCGGCGTTGCGAGGGGCGAGGAGGTTGCGCGGCGAGTGGTCGATGTCCAACAGCACGGCGTGGAATTTCCGCTCGGGCGAGTCGGGATCGAAATTCTTACCAACCTCCGTCGCCAGCGCGAAAAAATCCCCGAGCACATAGCGGCAGCGGAGATCATCGTTCATCGTTTTCCCCAGCGGCACCATCTCCCGCTCGTGCCAATCAATCACGCCCTCCAGCGCATCGACGACGAGCAACGACCTCAGCTCCGGAAAGGCCAACGCCGCGACCGCCGTGTATCCCAGCCCCAGCCCGCCCACGACCACATCCCAATCCGCGCCATCGAGCGCCCCGAGCCCGAGCCGCGACAAGGCTTCCTCGACCTCATGGAACATGCTGGACATGAGAAAGGCGTCGCCGAGTTTCACCTCATAGACCACCTCGCCATCGAGCTGGAGATACTTGCGGCGCTGGAGGATGAGATCCCCGATCGGCGTGGTGCGGAAATCGAGTTCCTCGAAAAGCTTGTCCATGTCACGCCACACTCCTCCGAACAGGCAGGATAGGGCAAGCGATGATTGGTCTGCGTCGATTACAAATGCCAACTTGCCTAAACGCGAAGCTCCCGTCATTCTCCGCGCATGGATGAGGAAACCACATTTTGGAAAGGCAGCCCCTCGCAGTGGCTGAACATCGGGCACTTCGGGGCGGCGCTGTTGCTCGCGGCCGGCATCTCGATCGGAGGCGTGTTTTTCCCGCCAGCTTTCATAGCGCTGATCCTGCCGCTGGGCTGGATTCTCTGGCGCTACCTTGTGGTGCGCACCCAGACCTTCGAACTCACCAACGAGCGCCTGCGCATCTCCAAGGGCGTGATCAACCAGGAAATCGACGAGGTGGAACTCTACCGCGTGAAGGACATCCTCGTGGTGCGGAAATGGTGGATGCGCATGACCGGCCTTGGCACGATCCATCTGGATACGTCCGACCGCTCGATGCCGCAGATCGACATCCACGCGATCAAGGATTCCTTGGAACTTCGCGAGTCGCTGCGGAAAAAGGTCGAGGCGATGCGCGACAAGAAGCGTGTCCGCGAGATGGATTTCGACGAAACCGCCGAGGAGGGCGGCGGTTCCGAGGACATGTTATAAGTCAGAACCCGGCGGTCACGCCCGCGAAGAATCCCAGCCCCGCACCTTGGATCGGCGTTCCGAAACGGGAGAGTTCGTAGGCATCATCCGCGAGGTTTTCCACCCGTGCGTGGAGCGTGATATTTTCCCTGATCTCGTAATTGCCGTAGAGGCGCAGCAGGAGGTAATCGTCCAGCGGGCCGCCGCCGTAGGAGCGCTCGTCCACATAGTTGGCGCCGATCCCTAACAGCACTTTTTCCATAGGCCGCCAGTCGATGGATGCGGTGGCGGTGTTGTCCGGCTGATCCTGAAGCGAGGCACCGAGCCATGTCCACGCGAGTCGGTAATCGACGCCTTCACCCAGCGCACCATCCAGCGCGAACTCAAGGCCGCGTGTCGGGGTTTCTCCGGCGAGGTTCACCGGCGGGGTGGGGAGGGATTGGATGCGGTTTTCGATGGAGTTCTCGAACCATGTCACGGAAACCATATGGCTCTCGCCGAAACTCTGCTCGATCCCGATGTCCCAGCCGATGCTCTCCTCGGCGGCGAGGTTGGGATTTCCCGCTCCGAAGGTGGTGCCGTAGAGATCCAGGAAAGTGGGCGAGCGGAAGGCTTTTCCGATCCCACCACGGATACGGGTTTTCTCCAAAGCCTGCCACGAAGCACCGATGCGCCACGTCACCTGATCGTCGTAGTCCGCGTAATCCTCCCAGCGGATCACGGCCTCGGTCACGAGGCTTTCCACCGGCGTCCACTCCCAGCCGAGATGCGCGCCGTAGCGGTATTCATCCGAATCCGAGCCAATCGTGTTCGAAAAATCGGAGTGCTCAAGGAACGCTCCGCCGAGGAGGCGGTGATCGCGGTTGATCTCGTAGGATTGATCCGTGGAAAGCACCGAGCGTTCGAGATCCGTGCCGAAGTTTCCGAACGCGGTGTCGTTGTCATAATTTTCCCGGAAATGGCCGAGTGTGAACCGGGCCAGCCAACCGGGCGCGAGCCGAGCATCCGCGTAAACGGTCGCGAGTTCGCTGTCGGTGTGGTCGGTGTTGGTTCCGAAGTTGTCGTATTGGAAACGCGAGTCGGCCGCGCGGTAGGTCATGCCGAGCGTGAGGTTTTCCGATTGCGCCCATTCCATCCGCATCGCGGCACGGGCTTGGTCGAAGTCCTGTAGATTGTCGTCGTTGTGCGTGCCGTCGTAGCCACCGCCAACGAACCAAGAGAACGGGCCTTCCTTTCCGGAATGGGAAAGGTGGCCGTTGAGAGAATCGAACGAGCCGCCCTCGACGCGGAGCCGGGTGCGCGGATCGCCCTCTCCGCGCGCCGTTTCCAGCCAGATCACTCCGCCGACGGCCTCGCCACCGTGGATCGCCGCCTGCGCGCCGCGCAAGACCTCGATCCTGCCGAGATCATCCAGCCGCGCGCCGGAGAAAAAGTTTCCCAGGGGCGCGGTGGAGTCGCTAAGCCGGACGCCGTCCACCACGAGCTGCGAGTAGGAGGTGGTGGTGCCGCGGATAAACACGGAGCCGATCGCTCCGGTTTGGCCGGAGGTGGAGGTGGCGGTTACGCCGGGCACTTCGTTGAGCGCCTGCCGCAGATCGAGGATTCCGCGATTTTCCAATTCTCGAGGATCGAGCAATGTCACCGCCGATGTCGTCCTCGAAGCCTCGCCCGGCATCCGCAGGGCGGAGACGATGAGTTCATCGAGTTCCTGCGTCGTCTGGGCGGAAATCCCGCCGAGCGTGAGTGCCGAGGCCATGAGGATGGCGCGGCTTGTCCTTGTCGTCCGGTCTTTGCCGGACGTTGTGTGTTGTGTCATGTTTTTGGGTATCCGTCGGGCTGAGTTCCGCAGCCTTGTTAGACAACTCCCCGGGCTGGCGATCTGGCTCGGCCTGCTTGCGCAAGCCATACAGTGGCGGTACCGCTCCGGATTCTCACCGGATTCCCCATCAATTTCCCGCCCTTGCGAAGGGCTTCCCGGAGGGTGCCGCTTTGTTTTTCGCGGCAAACAACAACTACCTCCCAAAGGATGCCGCACGCAATACATCTTCTTGGAGTTTAAAGTTTAAAACTTAGAGCTTCCTCTCTTACTCTCCGCGCATGAACCAACCCCGCATCCTCGACGGCAAGGCCGTCGCCGCCTCCGTCCTCGAAGAATGCCGCGCGGAAACCGCCGCGCTGAAGGCGAAAGGCATCACACCCGGCCTCGCCGTCGTGCTGGTCGGCGATGATCCGGCGTCCGCCGTTTATGTCGGATCGAAAGCCCGCACCTGCGCGGATCTCGGTTTCCACTCGGTGAAGATCGAATTGCCCGCCGAAACCACCCAGGAGGAGCTCTTGAAAGTGGTGGCCGACCTCAACGCCGACCCCGCCGTCCACGGCATCCTCGTGCAGTCACCGCCGCCGAAACACATCGACGAGGAGACCGTGATCCGCGCCATCGATCCGAGGAAAGACGTGGACGGCTTCCACCCGGAAAACGTCGCGAAGCTCGTCCTCGAAGACCCCACCGGCTTCGTCCCCTGCACTCCGGCCGGCTGCATGAAACTGCTGGGAATTTCCGGCATCGATACGAACGGCGCGGAGGCCGTCGTCATCGGGCGCTCGATGATTGTCGGAAAGCCCATGGCCATGCTGCTTGTCGCAAAAAACTCGAACGCCACCGTCACCATCGCCCACTCGCGTTCCAAAGACCTGCCCGCCATCTGTCGCCGCGCGGACATCCTCATCGCCGCCGTGGGCCGTCCGGAAATGGTGAAGGCGGATTGGGTGAAACCCGGCGCGGTCGTGATCGACGTCGGCATCAACCGCGTGCCGGACGCCTCGAAGAAATCCGGCCACCGCCTCACCGGCGACGTCGATTACGCGGAGGTCGCCCCACGCTGCGCCGCGATCACCCCCGTCCCTGGCGGGGTCGGCCCCATGACCATCGCCATGCTCATGAAAAACACCCTTCAGGCGGCGCGGCAGCTCGGATAGAGAGTCTCGTTTCCCAGCTTGCAATCTTGACACGCACACGGAAAACTACGCGCACACCCTTAACACCAACGCACCCGAAAAAATCATATTATCAACGTAATGATCCGAAATCTGGCCTATCTTCTCGCTCCTTTGCTAATTGGTGCGCTCCCCGCCCGTGCACAGGCCGTCGAGGTCAACGGCATCGCCGCCAAGGTGAACGGTAGCGTGATCACCAAAAACGAGGTGGCGTTCATGTTGTCGCCAATTTACGCCCAGCTCGCCACGCAGTTTCCACGCCGCGGGCCTGAGTTCGACAAGCAGTTCAAAGAGGCACGTGAAAAAATCCTCCAAGAACTGATCGACCGCCGGATTATTCTCGACGAGTTCAAGCAGCTTGGAGCCAGCATCCGCCCTCACCTCATCGACGAGGAGGTCAAGCGCCAGATCCGTGAACTATACAACGGGAACGAGGTTCTTTTCCGTGAGGAACTGAAAAAATCCCGCATGACCATGGACGGATACCGCGAGATGACGCGCGAGAAAATGGTCGTGCAGGCGATGCGCGCCCAGCAGTTTTCCGATGCTCCTCCGCCGCTGCCAAACGAAATCCAGAACGAATACAACGAGGTGAAATCAACTCTCCGTGATGTGACCAAGGACAAGATCTCCTTCCGAAAAATTTTCATCCCGGCCACTGATCCCGAAAACCCGGTGGCATCTCCCGAGACGCAACTAGCCCTCGCCGAGGACATCGCGAAGCAGGCCAAGGAAGGAAAACCCTTCGAGGAACTCGCCAAAACCTATTCCAAGGACGCCTTTGCGGAATTGGGTGGTCTGCAGGAGAATCTTCCCCGCACCGATCTCTCTCCGGAATTCTCCGCCATCCTTTTCGATGCACCGGAAAATCAGGTCATCGGCCCGCTACTTGATCCACGCGGATTCACCATCGTCTGGGTCACGGGAAAAGCGCTTGGCCCCGCGCCTGCCCTATCCACCGTCCGACCCATGATCGAGGAGCGCGTGCGCCGCAAGAAAACATCCGCACAATACGACCGTTGGATCGAAGCGCGCCGCAAGCGGGCGATGATTACGTTGTCCAAAAACTGAGTATAGGCCGCATTGTTCAAAGAAAAACCCATCGCATGGAAGATCGCTACGAAATCAAGGGAAAGATCGGTCAGGGCGGCCTCGGAGCGGTTTACCGCGCCCAGGATCTGCGGATGAATCGCGAAGTGGCCATCAAGCGCATCATCGCAAATACGGAAGACTCCACACTCCCCGAGGAAGCAACCCGCCAACTCATCCAGGAAGCAGGCGCTCTCGCCTCACTTCAGCACCCGAACATCGTAACCGTTTACGATGTCGGCAGCGATGAAGACGGGCCTTTCGTCATCATGGAGCTCCTCACCGGAGACACGATCGAGGACATCATCGTCAAGGCCTCGTTTACTTGGGCGGATTTCCGTCAGCTCGCGATGCAGACATTGGAGGCGCTGATCGCCGCGCAGGAACTCAACATGGTTCACCGCGATCTCAAGCCCAGCAACATCATGCTCACTTGGCTGCCGTCAGGAAAATTCCAAGTGAAAATCGTGGATTTCGGCTTGTCCAAGCTTTCCCCCAAGCCCTCTCTGCAAACCATCGATCAATCGGATGGCGTTTTCGGTTCGATCTACTTCATGGCTCCCGAGCAGTTCGAAAGGGTGCCTATCGACCTCAAGGCGGATCTTTACGCGATCGGATGCGTTTATTACTACGCACTCACGGGAACCTATCCTTTTGATTCCGATTCCGCAGCCGGTGTGATGGCCGCGCATTTGCAACATCACGTTACCCCAATCCATGAAGTCCGCGAGGGCATCCCGCTGTGGGTTTGTGACTGGATTATGTGGCACCTCAACCGCAATCCTTCGGATCGGCCAGCCTCAGCTCGTGAGTCATTGCGTGTGTTTGTAGAGAATGACGAACTGCCGTCTCCTCCCATGAGCATGGGGAAACCCAGTGTGTCAGCCGAGCCGCCCAAGCGGCCGCGCCTCGTGATCCCGGGCTCCGTTCCTGTTCCCGAGTTGGTGAAGGAAGCTCCTGTCACCCAGCCTCTCAAGACAGCTTCTATACCGAAGCCGCTCGCTCCTCCTGCCGGCTCGAAACCCAGTGTCCACACCACGACACAGGTTTTGAAATCATCATCGCCGCCGGAGGACACTCCGCCACCCGCCGCAGCAGAGCCACAGCCCGTGGTTGCTCTCGTTGAGCAGCCGCTTCCCGTTCTGGAAGTGGTTAAGCCCGCCTCCACCATCTTGCAGCGCGCTGTGGTGCCAGCAACCTCCCCCGCAGCGGTTACCATTGCCAAACCGAAGCTCTCGCCCACCTCAAAACTCACACCGCGCACCGCTCCCACCGCGCAGCTGCCCAAAGCTACCAATACAAATACGGCTGCAAATGCGGCTAAAAATACCAACACCGTTCCTGTCGCTGTTGCTCCGAAGAAAAAAGGCCTGTCAAACGGCGTCAAGACACTCATCGCCGCTATACTTGGCATACTCGCCGTTGGCTTGACTGTGCTATTCCTCAAGAAAAGCGGTGAGAACGCCGAGGCGAAACTCTACAACGAGATGATCGCACAGGTTGATAAGCCTGATGCGAAGGAGATCCTCGTCGATAAGCGCAAGCTGGATATCCTGCTCCGCACCGCCACCGATGTCGGCGCGAACACCAAGCGCGAAGCGATCTACATGGCGCTCTTTCTCGCGAAATCCACCGACGGCACCGACGTGGACGCGCGCATTGCCGAAGTCGCCACCACCCAGGAAATCGTTCCCAACATCAGGATTGTCCTGCTTCGGGATGTCCTGCGCAAAAGGAATAATCCAGCCATTATCGGCACCTTGATGGATTTCGCTCGTTCCACCAAGGACGTGCAGGCTGCGGAGGCCGCCATCCAGGCCACCCGTTTCATGGCGGATGACAGTCATTTCGATGAGATTCTCGATGTCATCAAAACATCCAAGGAAGCCCTCATTGTCACAGCGGCAGAGGAAAACGCCGCCAAAATCATCGAGAAAAGCAAATCCAAGCCCGCATTGGCCACCGCCGTTTCCGCTGCGTATGACTCCGCTTCAAACGACTTGATACGCCATGCCATGCTGCGGCTTCTCGGTCGGATCGGTGGAGACAAGGCGCTCGAACTTGTGAGAAAGAACCTCGATAGTGCCGAAATGAAGGATAAGGTCGCGGCGATCGTCGCGCTTGGCACCTGGGGTGACCGCGGGGGATACAGCACCCTGATCGACTTCCTCAAAACTGCGACGGATCTAACCATCCGCGCCCGCGCGTTCAATTCCGCCTTCGAATACGCCTCCCGGAGCGAAACCGAAATCCAGGAAAACTGGACTTTGCTCGCCGCTGAATCAAAAACCCAGGACGAGCAGGACAAGCTCATCCGAGGCTTGGTAAACGTCAAACCCGCGCCATGGGTTTATGCCATCATCCAGAATTTTGCCGACAGTTCGCAATACGAGGAGGTGAAAGAATTGGCCTTGAAAGCGATCGGCAGGCTGAAGGATATCGAAAGCGTCCAAGGCGGCGACGAAGAGTGATCCTTGACCCGCCACTCCGCCTACGGCATCCCAACCGCACGCATGTCACTCACCCCGGAACAACAGCTCGCACAACTCACGGCGGGTGCCGCAAAAGTCCTCTCTGAGAAGGAACTCCTGGAGAAACTTGCCCTTGCCCGCCCTCTGCGCATCAAGCTTGGCGTCGATCCCACCGCGCCGGACATCCATTTCGGCCACACGGTGGTCATTGAGAAACTCCGCCAGTTCCAAACGCTCGGCCACCAAGCCGTCCTGCTCATCGGAGATTTCACCGCCACCATCGGCGATCCCTCGGGTCGCTCCGTCACCCGCCCGCCGCTCACACGCGAGGAAGTGCTGGCCAACGCCGCCACCTACACCGAGCAAGCCTTCAAGATCCTCGACCGCTCGAAAACCGAGATCGTTTACAACGGCGATTGGTTCCGCAAAATGAGCTACGAGGAAATTCTCAAGCTCAACGCCCGCGTCACCCTCCAGCAGATGCTCCAGCGCGAGGACTTCCGCAACCGCCTCGATTCCGGCCAGGAAGTGCGCCTCCACGAACTCCAATACCCCGTCATGCAGGGCTGGGACTCCGTCGAGATCCGCGCCGATGTTGAACTTGGCGGCACCGACCAGCTTTTCAATATCCTCGTCGGCCGCGACATGCAGAAAGCCGAAGGTCAGCCCCAGCAGGTCGTCATGGTCATGCCGCTTCTCGAAGGACTCGACGGCGTGAAGAAGATGTCGAAATCCTACGGCAACTACATCGGTGTCTCCGAGCCGCCGCAGGAAATGTTCGGCAAGATCATGTCCGTCTCCGACGAACTGATGGATCGCTACTACCTCCTCCTGCTCGGCGAGAAGCGCGATGCCTCTTCGCATCCCATGGATTCGAAAAAGTCCCTCGCAGAGAAACTCACCGCACGCTACCATGGTGCGGAGGCGGGTGCCGCGGCACGGGAGGATTGGGATACGCGTTTCTCCAAGAAAGATCTCACCGCCGCCGAACTCCCGGAAATCAGCGTCCCGCCGGACTCCACTGTCCTCAGCCTCACCGCCCACGCCTTCCTGACGGCGTTCGGCATTGAGAAATCCAACGGCGAGCTGCGCAAGCAGTTCATCCAGTCCGGCTCCGTCCAGCTTAACGGCGAAAAGCTTACCGATCCTTTCTTGATCCTCGCCCCCCAGCCCGGCGATGTCCTGAAACTTTCCAAGAAACACGCCGTTCGCCTGAAATAGCGCCAGCAAATCCACGTAAACAACAAACAGCATGAAACCAATCCTGACCACGTTCGCTCTCCTCACCGCAATCGCCGCCGCCGGAGAAACCCAGCTCTTCAACGGCAAAGATCTCACAGGGTGGGAAGGCGATCCGAAATTCTGGTCAGTTCAGGAAGGTGCTATCACTGGAAAGTCCACTCCCGAGAACCCGGTTCCACACAATACCTTCCTCGTCTGGAAAGACGGCCAACCATCCGACTTCACTCTTACCTTGAAGTTCAAGATGACTCCCGGCGATGACAAGAAATACACCAACAGCGGCATCCAATACCGCAGCAAGCTCATTGATCCCGCCAAGTTCATCGTCGGCGGCTATCAGGCCGATTTTGAATACGGAGATAAATACAGCGGTATCCTTTACGAGGAAAGGGGGCGCGGCATTCTCGCCGAGCGAGGGCAGCGTGTTGTCATCAAGCAGGGGGAGGATCCCGGCAAACCGAAACTCGAAGTGACCGGTGAAACCGGAGTCAGTGCCGAAATCCAAGCCGCCATCAACAAGGACGACTGGAACGAATACAAGATCGTCGCCGAAGGCAAAAACGTGAAGCAATACATCAACGGCAAACTCACCATCGATGTCACGGACGAAACAGCCGAAGCACCGAAAAGCGGGGTCATCGCCCTCCAGATGCACGCAGGTGCCCCCATGCAAGTCCAGTTCAAGGAAATCGTGCTCAGCACCAAGTAAGCGACAACCCGCCCTCGACAATCTCCGGCGACCTTGCTAATTCTGCTCGGTCGCCGTTTTTGCGCCCGTAGCTCAGTTGGATAGAGCATCCGCCTTCTAAGCGGAATGTCACTGGTTCGAATCCAGTCGGGCGTACCACGCCTCCTCGAAACAGTCCGGAGCATGCAAGCTGCGCGACGTGACGACCGATATTTTCCGCCTCAGGCTTGTGCAGCCAGTTCCGCAAGGCGAGAAGCCCCGGCACCGGTTGAAACCGCCATGGATCGAGTGTGGAAAGTCGACCGCGGAATTAGGCGCGCACCAAGTGGAGGAAATTCTGCTGGTGGTGAGGGTGAAAAACATGACCACGCCACCCAGCACGCCGACCCACCCACAGGAGACAGGGGGCAGGGACGCAGGTGCCTCGTGATTTTCCTGTGGCGCGGCGGGCGGGGAGCGGGCAGTTTGGCGCGGGAAAATGGACAACATCACATTGCTAAGCGTTCACGTCACCTACGGGTTGGCGCTTGTTTTGTTCATTGCGGCAGTGGCTTGGCGTATGAGGCCGGCGGTGGTGAGAATCGATGGCGCACCGCCGGAGATACCGGTGGGCAAAGTGCCGGTTTGGTTTTACCGGCCCGGCGATTTACTCGGTATCGTGGCGCTGGCGGGGATTTTTTATGCGCAGGCGGCGGGGAATGCGATGATGGGGGAAGGTGATGAGCCGATGAAAGTCAGCGTGGAAGGTGTGATTCTTTCCATCGGCCTGCAGTTCATGTTGGCGGGGATTGCGCTGGCGGTTGTTGTCCGCCGCGTGGATCCAGTGAGGTGGCTGGGGCTCAAGTGGCGGGAGTGGCCGTGGGTGTTCCTTGTGGCTCCGGCGACGGTGGTCTCCATGTGGGCGATTTTTGCGGGTCTGCAAGGTCTGGGTTACATGGATCTGATGGACAAGCTGGGGGTGGAAAAGGTGCAGGATACGGTGGCGATTTTCCAAAAGGAGAAAGACATGGCGGTGCTGATCCTGATGGGGTTCACGGCGGCGATCGTGGCTCCGATTTGTGAGGAGGTGGTTTTCCGCGGTTATCTCTATCCGGCGGTGAAAAGGTTTGTGGGGCCGTGGATGTCCGGGCTGTGCACGGCGCTGATGTTCTCGGCGGCGCACGGCAGTGTCTCGGCGCTGGTTCCGCTGTTTGTTTTCGGGCTCGCGTTGGCGGCGCTGTATGAGTTCACGGGTTCGATCTGGGCACCGATGGCGGCGCATTTCCTTTTTAACGCGGCGACGGTGGTGAGCCTGATGGCGATCCGCTTCTACGATCTGCCGGTGCCGTCATGAAAACACTGGCGGACATCGGGGAGGACGCGCTGATTGCGAGGCTGGTGAGTCTTGCTCCGACGGGTATTGCGGGCGAGGGGCCGGGGGATGATTGCGCGGTGGTGGATGAGGGCGGGGAAAGGCTGCGGCTGCTGAAAACGGATGCGCTGGTGGAGGGCGTGCATTTCCTGATGGATGCGGATCCGAAGGCGGTGGGCTGGAAAGCGGTGGCGCGGGTGATCTCGGACTTCGCGGCGATGGGCGGGGCGGGCGAGCATTTCCTGGTGACTCTGGCGCTGCCGGGGACGATGGAGGTGGCGTGGATCGAGGATTTTTACCGGGGCATGGGCGATTGCCTTGCCCGCTACGGAGCCAAACTGGCGGGCGGGGAGACGAGCCGGGTGCCGGAAGGCTCGGCGGCGGTGATCTCGGTGGCGGCGACGGGTTCGGTGGCGCGGGGGAAAGCGGTGATGCGCTCCGGCGGCAAGCCCGGCGACGGGATCTGGGTGACGGGGCGGCTGGGCGGTTCGCTCGCGGGGAAACACCTTACGTTCCTGCCGAGGGTGGAGGAGGGGCGGTGGATTGCGGAGAATCTGCGCCCCACGGCGATGATGGATCTTTCCGACGGGCTGGCGAAGGACTTGCCGCGACTCGCAAAATCATCCGGCTGCGGGTTCCGGTTGGAGCGGGGGGCAATTCCGATTTCGGAGGGTTGCTCGCTGGATCAGGCGCTCGGCGACGGGGAGGATTTTGAGTTGCTTTTCACCGCACCGCCGGATGCGGATGCGAGCGGGTGGCGGGAAATTTTTCCCGGACTGGAGCTGACGAAAATCGGCGAGTTGGTGCCGGAAGGGCAGGGGGATAGCCTTTCGGGCGGCTGGGATCACTTCGGATGACGGCAGTCAGGGATTTCCCTCATCGCTGTCCTTTACCTGAAGCATGGTCACGAAATCCTCTGCCCATTTCGGGGCGGATTCGTGGGAGAGGTTTTCATCGATGTGTTGCAGCATGCGCATCGCGGCGGCTTTTTCGTCACCGGCCTTGAAAAGATCGACCTCGGCGTCCCAACGGAGCTGGGGGACGGTATCGGAGACGAACTTGTCATAGGCGGGCGAGTGGACGCCGGGTTTGAGCTTCTCGCCGGGATTTCCGCTCCATGCATCGAGGAGGGCACCTTCGTGAACCATGCGTTTTGTCCATGCGGCCCTGAGGGACTCGAGCCTGCCCGGGCGGCGCAGCGGGGGCAGGAGAACCTGATCGTAAACGGCGGCGAGCGGGGCGGGGGCGAGCGGCCAGTTTTCCACCTTGAGGCCGTTGATGTCGTAGGCGCGGGCGAAGATGCTGGAGGTGACGCCCTGCTGCAAGATGTCCCGGTGTGCGGAGAGATCCTCCGCTTTACTGACGATGGTTTCGACGATTTTTCCCGCATCGAGGGCGAGCTTGTCGAGATCCGGCATTTCGGCGGTGGCTTCCAAGGTGAGCACTAGCCAACGCAACTGCTGCTGGAGCGCGAGGCGGAAGCCGGTATCGGAGAGCTTGGCATCGTTGTTGCGCTTCCATTCACGGAAATCGACGTTCTTTTTCTTCATCTCGTCGAAGTTCACCATCTCCTCGCATTTCAGGTAGAGATCGAGCGCGGCGTTGGGGCTGTCCGACGCCTTTCTGAACGCGGAGATGGCTGCGTGGAAACGGGCATCGACCTTGGAGTCGGCCTCCTCACGGATTTTTTCCAAACGCTCCAGCAAGGCTTCGCGGTCGGAGGGGGAAAGGGCTTCCTGCGCGGCGAGGGGTTGTAGGGTGAATAGGAGGGCGAGAGGCAGGGTTTTCATTTCGGAAAGGAGTAGCCAGCACTTCGGTTCGCGCCAAGCGGTAAACATTTACGGGCGAAGCCTTTTGAGTGCGGAGAGAATCACCGCTTGCTATGCTTAGGGGCTAAACAGTATTGGTTCGGGAAGATCTTACGCATTCAAAAGCCGCGCGGCTTCGCATGTCGGAGGGCGGTTGTGATGCTGGCCGCCAGAGCTTGCAGGCGGCTTGTGCCGGAGTCTTGCGGCGGTTCGGGGTCGAAGCGGATGCGCTGGTGGATTTCGAGGGCTTCCTCCAGTTCCGATTCTGGCACGCCGTAGCTGCCAAGGCCGCGCAGCCAGGCGGCGAGGGTGGTGCCGGGCGGGCGCGAGCCGAGCATGCGGCGGGTTTGTTTTTCATTTTCCAATCGGTGTAGCGGGGTGAGGCGCTCCGGCGGGATCGGATTTCCGGCTGCGTCCTTGGCAACGACGACTTTGGATTTCCATAGCCTGCGCCCGACGAAAGTGAGCGTGCCCAGTCCCAGCGCCCACATCACGAGGGTCGCGCCAAGGCGGTTCGCGGGGCGGTTCCGCCAGAGGAAAAAATCTTCTTTGAAACGTTGGTAGGCATCGGCGAGCCAGCGTGATTCGGTGGAGCCTTGAGTCTCTGCGGCGAGCCAGTTCGGCGGTGTGGGATCGAAGTCGATCCACAATCCTTTGCCCTGGTCCCAAACGCGTGTCCATGCATGGCCGTGTGTGCCGCGGATGACGAACTCGTTGCGTTTCATGTCCTTCTCCATCACCGCGTAGCCGACGCAGTAGCGCGCAGGAACATCAGCCGCGCGGAGCAGCAGCGCGGCGGCGGTGGCGAAGTACTCACAATGCCCGCGCTTTGAGGTCGTGAGGAAAAGGGAGATGGCGGTCGGTTTACCGTAACGAGCACTGCCTATCGTGAGGTAGCGAGTGTAGGTGAACTCATCGATAAACCACGTCTGGATGCGTGTGATTTTCTCCGCGGTAGTGGATAGATCACGCAGTCCCAGCTCGGCTACGACCTTGTCCACCGTTTCGCGTTCCAGAATGTTGATTTCCAAATCATGCTCCGGCCAGGGCGGATTATCCGGCACGGCGTTTTCGCGCCAATGGACGACACCTTCGATAATGGCCCGTTTGGGGAACATGCGCACGGTGCCGAGAGGGTTGGATTCAACACCGTCGAGATCGAATTGCTCGAGGCGAGAAGTATCGCCGGGTAAGGGCATGGGATCTTCGGGCCGGATCGCACCGCGGATGCGGAAGGAAGGAAGGCTTTTTTGCAGATCCCTAGCCGTCATGTTTTCACGCAGGGGAAAAATGGGCTGATCCGGCTTGAGTTCCTCCGGTGCGAGGATGGAGAATGCACCGTTTTCCTCGATGTCGGCTGCGTAGGATTCCGGCAATTCCATTCTCCATGCCGTGTGTTTGTAGCTGTTGTAAGTGGCGAGCCGCAAAAGCCGCGGCACCCTCCCGTGATCTCCTGGTTTCAAACGCCAGAGCATTTCCGAGGATTGCTTGATTTTGCCCAGAGAGCCGATGTTTGTCTTGCTGACGGTGAGGTCGGTGCCGGGATAGCCGCTTCCGATGGCGCGGTTTGTCACCCATTCGTGGAGTTTATCCATACCGATCTGGCCGCCGAAACCGATGAGCCCTGAGATAAGCAGCATCACCGTGAGAGCGATGGGGCGGGATTTCACCCGGGAAAAAACCAGCCATCCGCCGAGAATGACCAGCCCGGGCAGGAAGATCCAAGTGTCCGCATTGCGACCGAGGCTGGAAGCGACGAGGGTCACGACAAAGTAGGGGTTCCCGAAGTTGAAATGGATCACCGCATCGCCGAGGCCGAGGCGGCGGTTGCGCTGGCGGTGGAGTTCGCTGAAGAAGGAAAGGCTGTTGAGCGCCATCTCGTTGCGCAGGCCGTAGCTTTGGACGAACTGGAGCGGCAGCAGCAGCATGGGTAGCCAGACCATGAGCTTCGGCAGGGCGGTGAAGCGATCGCCGTCCAACCAGATCAGGATACCTGCGACGACGGTGAGAGACATGCTAATGCGCCAGGCTCGCGAGGCGGCGATGTGGTCGAAGTCCCAGCGGAAACGGATCCAGTTCGCACCTTCCAGAAGCAGCGCGGTGATCAGCCCCATCGTCGCGTTGCCGCTCATCGCTCCCCAGAAGAGCAGGGAAGCGCCGAGAATCAGGCGGGGTGGCGGCTGGACTTCGGGAGGCATGGTGGAAGAATGGAGGTTGGAAGTTCTTATATTCGTTGCCTGCGATCCACTATCATCAATCTAAGTGAGTGAGAAAGCCATAGGATAGTTCATCTATCAGCTTGCCGCGGGAAGTTGTGTCGGCAAGCGCAGGAGGTCGCGGGCGATCTCGCCGCATTCCAGCCAGTGGCCGATCACGCCTAGAGGTGCGGCGCCACCTCCGATTACGAGCGGCACGCAGGGGATCGCGGCCTTCAGGAGGGTTTTCACGAAATTCTCGCGGCTCTCGTCCCAGCCGTTGAGAATGAGCAGGCAGGAGGTCATTTTCTCGCGGTGGCGGATCACCGTCTCCGCGAGTAGATCGAGCTGCGCGCCATGCTCAACCTCAACCCCGGCGAGGACTTCGAGAAGTTTCTCCGTTCGCTCCATGCCGCGCCCGGCGGTGACGGTGTGCGCCTCGCCCGCGATGAACATCAGGTCGAGCAGCGACTCGCTCCGATCCAACCCGACGATGAAAGACGCCGCGACGGAAACCATTTCCTCGAACACGGCGGAGTCCGGCGAGCCGGGAAAGGTGTCGAGCACAAGGGCATAGCGCGGGAAAAAATTATCCTCCAGTTCCTTCACCATCGGTCGGCCGGTGTGCGCCCAGCTTTTCCAGTGGATCTGCCGGAGGGGATCGCCGGGGCGGTATTCGCGCAGCCCGACAAATTCTCCCGCACTGCCGATCGCATTGCTTGTTTCCTCACCGCCGATGCGAAAGGCGGCGGAGCCGGGCATGCTGAACGACGGCAGCCGGTAACGCTTCGGAAGCACCACGAGCCGGGCGGGTGTGGATTGGGTGCGCGAGCATTTCTGGAAAAAGCCGAGCGGATCGGGAAGCAAGGTGCGGACATCTTCCATCGGGATCACTCCTCTCCGGGCGGGTGTCAGCTCCATGGAAATGCGGCGATTTTCACCGGGCGCGAGGTGGAATGTTTCGCGCGATTCCCGTGCCGTGAATCCGCCTTTCCGTGAAGTGAGCCATTGCCAGCGGTAGTAAACCATCTTGCGGTCGAAGAGATTCCGTTCCTCCTCACCTGGCTCCGGAGTGGCCGCGAACTCGGCAAACGATGGCCGGGGATCAGGCGGTGTCTGGGTGAGGCGCGCACTGCCCAGCTTGTGCTTTGCGATGTTCTCGATGCGCACGGCGTAACGCAACGGCTCGCCCGCCGTCGCGTGGCGTGGCAGTTCCAGCGCGGCGGAAAGTTTCGCCCGCCGGAACAGAGTCCATACGAAGCTCAGCATGACCAACCCGAGCGAGAAGCAGAAGATCTGGAAAATGGGAGTTTTCGGCTGCCCCACACTTAGGAAACTCCCCAGCGCGGCCACCAGCAAAGCCCCCACACCGGCAGGGCGCACTCTACGCCCGATCCAATGCTGGACGGAGGCACCACGGTGATACAGGAGATACAGGATTTTAAATCTCAAAATTCAATTAACATCCGAGCCAAACCCATTCCGTTTCGAATACAATCCCAATCTCTTCGCGGAAATTGGAAAAGAACCTCACCACATGACCCGTGCGGCATGTCAAGATGCATGAACTGCGCCCGGGTGCAATTCCCGTCTTGTGGAGTTCCCGGTGCGTTTCAGGTGCCCGACTGTGTGCGCACTTCGATACCGGGCTCTTCCGCACGGATCAAAAAAGTTCAGCCGGGCGGTGCTTGTTTGGCCGGTTCAAATGTGTCCCGGCTCAGACGCATCAGTCTATGATACCAGCTATCTCCTGGCACGCTTGTCTTGTTCAACAAAAGTGAGCGCAACGCGTTGGCACGCTCGGGCACCGGGCAAGGGTGCGCCAGCGCGGTGCGGATTGCCGTTTCGGGGTCGGCAAGGAAGTCTGCGATTGATACCATCGCCCCTCCGGGCACCAAGCCGGGAAATCGGGGATCTTGCGGGTTAGACACCACCATCACCACCGGTGTACGAAACGCGATACAGGGTAACGCACAGTGCAAGCGGCTCGTAACCACAAGCTTGGCTTGGGCGTAGTCGTGAAGCATGCGTGCTGCAAAGATCAGCCTGAATAACGGATCGCGCCGACCGACCGCTATCTCATGTGTGCGGGTACGCGGTGTTTCGAGTCCCAGCGTTGCTGCGCATCCTGCCAGCGAGTCCGCCGATGCTTGGTCTAGATCCACGGCCCAAACACATCGGCGGGTCTCCGGTTCCGCCGGCTGCACGGGTTCTACCTGCCGCAGGGTTAAGGTCAGGCAACCGGTGACTGTGGCATGAATCCCGTGGCGCCGCATCAAACGTTGTGTATAGGCATCCCGGCAGCCGATCGGTGCATGCTGTTGCAGCCACTCATGCCCTTTGGGGGACAGAATGTTGGCCGCAGCCGCAGCTGATACATGCATGCTCACAAGCACCGGATCGATCGCTTTCGAAGGAGGCCATGTTTCTCCGGTCATGCCACGGTGGGCATACCAAGCGTTCATAATGGTGCGGCGCGGCGACGGACGGTTGATCCCAGCCAAAGCATCGCGATCCAATAGATCCAGTGGCATTTCGCCATCCAGGTATTGTGCGGCAGCCAGCGATTGGATGTCGTCCCCGATATTGCTGGTGGAGTAGGTGAAGAGACCTGTGGCATGCGGTGCATCGGGAGCTGCCTCCAGAAGGGCTAGTATTGCCGGATCTAGCTCCTCTTTTCGGGCCGCATGGTACGCCCACATTTCTGCATTTTCGCGCACCAGTGGGTCGATTTCTGGATCGTCACGCAGAAGTGCCAGCGCCTCACCGGGCCGTCCATCCAGATCGAGTCCGCTGATACGTTTCGAACTATCGGGCGCGGCCAGCATTGACAATACAGCTGGCTCTGAAAAATCCTCATGATGCAGCCTGCATTCGGGGAGCAAAGGCAAAGGCCAGGTAACCCCCTCTGCCAGTAGGGCGCGCGCGATGATGGTCTGTGCTTCGGACTGGCGATCTGGCGATAGTTGGGCGAATTTCTGGGCGGCAAACACCGCCTCGGCGTTACGTCCGAGCCGCAACGATGCCTGGGCCAGCATTGCTATCAACCACGGCGCAGGACTGCGCTCGTATAGGCTGGGCAGGATCGAGGCAAGCGAATCCCAATCGTTCAGAGCACGCAGACCCTGAGTGAGGCCGATGATCACCGCAGAGCGACATGATCCCGCTGCCAGCCTGGTGCGAGCCAATGACACCACAGCTTTCCAGTCTCCGCAGGCTTTCAAACTTTCGAGCAAAAGACGCTCAACACCAGCCTGCATCTGGCTGGCATCCCAAGCGTCGGATCGACGCAACAACCACAGATGCTGCCCCCCGTCGGGTCCGTCTGATTGCATAAAACTCTGGACGGCTCCACCCTGGCGGGCGACTGCGGCCAATAGGTTTTGGATAGGAATTGGAGCGGTTTCGTAAACCGAGGATCGCCCTTGTATCCAATTCGCAGGCACTGCGAAGTCGCAGCATAAGTCAAGGGTCGCAACCTCGGTTGTTGGCAGCTCGTCCAATCCTATGATTTCAAATGCCGAAGATATCCGTAGCTTGATCAGACTAGGCATGGGAGACGAATCCGCTTTCGCCAAGGAATTGATCAAGTTGCTCATGGTATGTAGTGTGCAGGCGATTGTCTGATGGCTGTCAGGAAGTTCGCACGGGGGATAAAGCCAATCAAAATGTCTCAGATCTGATTGCAGGCGATGGGAAATCTTTCGTATGGTTGATTGATAGGATCAGAATCGATCTCTCCAAGCCGTTTGCCAAGATTGCTTTTGGTTGAGGACGGCGTTTTTGTGATTAAAGATGTCGGGTAGAGATGGGATCGTGGATTACATGATCCACAGGGTTTGAGAATTGATTTGGTGTGACCACCTCGTTTTGCTTTCACCAAGGCGGCTCGAATTAGGCATATCGCAAACTGGTAAATATAGCGAATGTGTCCCGATTACACGGGTGCCGGCACTTTTGCAACGAGATCGCGGACAAGCTGGCGGGCGTCCATGCCGGAATATTTCGATTCCGGGGCGAGAACGAGGCGGTGCGCGATCACATCTTCGGCAACGGATTGGATCACCTCCGGCACGACGAACTCGCGGCCTTCGAACAGCGAGATGACCTGCGAGACCTTCATCAGCGCGAGCGATGCACGGGGGCTGGCGGCGAGCTGGATCTCGGGGATACCGCGGGTTGCTGCGACGAGCGATACCGCGTAGTGCCGCAGCTCGTCGCTGAATCGGATCTGCCGGGATGCGGCGGAGATCTGCATCACCTGCTCGCGCGTCAGCACCGGATGCATGGCATCGACCGGATGGCTCTCGCGCTGGTCGGCGAGGATCATCGCTTCGTCCGCCGCGTTCACGTAGCCGAGCTTGCACTGCATCGCAAAGCGATCCATCTGCGCCTCGGGCAGGGGATAGGTGCCGCGGAACTCGACGGGGTTCTGCGTGGCGATCACGAAGAAAATTCCATCGAGATCGTAGCGGTTGCCCTCTACGGTGACCTGCCGCTCGCCCATCGCCTCCAGCAGCGCGCTCTGGGTACGCGGCGAGGCGCGGTTGATCTCATCGGCCAGCAGGATGTCGGTGAACACCGGGCCTTGGTGGAAACGGAACTCTTGTGTGCGCGGATCGAGAACCGAGACGCCGAGGATATCCGAGGGCAAAAGATCCGGGGTGAACTGCACTCTCTTGAATTCCGCGCCGCCCACCGATTTCGCGATCGCCTTCGCCAGCGTCGTTTTCCCGGTACCGGGGAAATCCTCCAGCAGCACGTGCCCGCCGGCAAAAAGGCATGCGAGAACCCGCCGCACTGTCCCCTCCTGGCCCCGCACCACCGTGTTCACCGCCTGCTCCAACCGTTTCGCCCAGTCCGTTTCGATCATGTTCTTCCACGCATACTCGCCGGGAACGCTACGGTTTCAATGAGGAAAAGACATCGCTGCCATGTTCGTGGGTTATTCCTTGGCGCGGCTGTCGAGCCAGAGGGTCACGGGACCGTCGTTGATGAGTGAGACTTTCATGTCCGCGCCGAAGATTCCGCGTGCGACGGGCTTGCCGAGCTCGGTGGAAAGCTCTGCGCAAAATGTTTCGTAAAGCGGCTCCGCAAGTTCCTGCGGGGCGGCGGCGAGGAACGACGGGCGGTTGCCCTTTTTCGTGGATGCGTGGAGGGTGAACTGGCTGACGACGAGCGCCGTGCCTCCCGTGTCGAGCAGCGAGCGGTTCATTTTGCCCTCCTCACCCGGGAAAACCCGCATCCGCGCGATCTTTCCGCATAGCCATGCGATGTCCGTCCCGTCATCGCCTGCACCAATGCCGAGCAGGACCAGGAAACCTTCACCGATCCCTGAAACGACCGTTCCATCAATCGTCACCGAAGCGTTTGAAACCCTTTGCAGAAGCACGCGCATGGCGGGAAAATGGAGGTTGTTCACATTTGTTCCAGACGATTTTCCGCCTACATCCGGTTGGATATCGCCAAGCGCCCGCGCACTACCCAATCTCGCCCCCCACCTATGGCCGAACCTGCAAAATCCACCCCGATCAATCTCTTTTCCCAAAAGCGCGAGGAGACGGTGGACGACGTGACACGCGCCCTTCCGCACGCCGTCGGGCCGGAGAAATCGCTGCTTTCCACGATGCTCCAGGATCCTCAGGAATACATCGGGCTGGCCATCGAGGAACGGCTCACGGCGGCGCATTTCTACCTGCCGAACCACTCGACGCTGTTCGGTTTCCTGACCGAGCTTTTCGAGGCCGGTCATCAGGTGGAGCTGGTCTCGCTGGTGCAGCGTCTGCTCGACCGCGGGTTGCTGGAGAAATGCGGCGGACCCGGATACCTGACGGAACTCTACACCTACGCACCGAGCCCCGGGCACTTCCGCCATCACCTTCAGCACGTGAAGGACAAGTTCATCCTGCGCTCCATCATCCGCAGCTCGAACGAGGCGGTGGCCATGGCCTACGAGGCTCCCGACGAGGTGCCGGAGCTGCTGGATTCCGTGGAGCAATCCATCCTCGCGATCCGCGAAAGCGCCGAGGTCGCCCAGGCTGCCACGATGAAACAGACCGTCGAGGAGGTGTTCCGGAATTTCCAAATGCTGATCTCCAAGGAAAAGGCCGCGCTGGGACTCAGCACCGGCTTCGAGGTGCTGGACAAGAAATCCGGCGGACTCAAGCCGGGAGAAATGTTCGTTGTCGCGGCCCGCCCCTCCATGGGAAAAACCTCGTTCATGATGAACATCGTGGAAAACGTCTGCCTCGATCAGGGCAAGGCTTGCATGGTTTTCTCCTGCGAGATGAGTTCCGTACAACTCGTGCAGAGGCTGCTTTTCGCCCGGGCGAAGTTCGCCGTGTCCAAGCTCTCGCGCGGATACACGCCGGTGAAACAGGATATCATGCGGGTGCAGAACGCGGTCAAGGAGATCATCGATTCGAAGCTTTTCATCGACGACACCGCCGGCATTTCCATCAACGAGCTGCGTGCCAAAGCCCGCCGCAAGAAGCGCGACGAGGACATCCAGTTCATCGCTATCGACTACCTCCAACTCCTGAAATCCCGCACGAAACAGGCGGAAAACTCCCGCGAGCGTGAGATTGCCGAGATTTCCGGCGGCATCAAGGCGCTCGCCAAGGAACTCCACATCCCCATCCTCATCCTCGCCCAGCTCAACCGCGGTCCCGAAGGCCGCACCGGCAAATCCCTCGGCATTCCCCGCATGTCCGACCTACGCGAATCCGGAGCCATCGAGCAGGACGCCGACCTTGTGGGTCTTCTTTACCGCAGCAAATACTACGCCGAGAACGACGAGGATAGAGCAGCCCTGGAAGGCAAAGCGGAGCTGGTCCTCGCCAAGAACCGCAACGGCGAAACCGGCGGCATCCCGCTCACCTTCGTCGAGGAACTCATGCGCTTCGAGAGCGGCCCGCCCGCGGAGGAACCGGAGTAGGTCTTGCCATGCGGCGCAGGGACTGTGAAACCCAGAAAAAAGCGAGTCGCCAACTTTTTCGAATTTTTTTTGAAAAGTTTGAACGTCTGGAAACCTTGAAGGTCTATCCCCCATGTAAGCCAACCATGTTAGCTTACATACATGTAAGGGTGTAACAGCAGTTGTCTAACGAATCCCATGGGTGTGGGTGACGCTAAGACGACCTTCAGGCCGCCGGGGAAGGGACTCCCCGGCTGCCTATTTTTTTGAACTTCCGCGCGAGGATCCATCGGCTCCTCCATCGCGCCTGAAGGTCTTCCTAAGACCTCCGGGGAAGAAACCTCACCTGAGGAGGCGGAGTGATTGCCTTCTTTCGCATGATCGTTATTCTAAAGCCATGAAACTGCTGCACTACGTCGAGATAGAGAACTTCAAGCGCTATGGAGAGGTGCAGCGCTTGGAACTCGATCATCCGTCGGTGCTGATCGGCCCGAACAACTGCGGCAAGACCAGCGCCCTTCAGGCTATCGCGCTGTGGTCGATCGGGCTCAGGACGTGGGTGGCGGAGTCGGAGAACTCCAAGGCGGAGAAACGCACGGCAAAAGCCCTGAACCGGCTGAAGATGTTGTCCGTTCCGGTTCCAAAGACGAGGCACTTATGGAACAATCTGAAAACCACCAAGCGGGATCTTAGGATCACGGTTGGAGTCGAGTTCAAGGGGCGGACGGTGCCGGTGACAATGCAGTTCACCCACCACGCGAGCGACGAGTTGGTCTATTGCAAACCAGGAGCAGAACTTTCGCCGGATGACCCGGCGTTTACGGCTGCCGTGGCGCTGGAGGTTTCCTTGCTTTATCCGATGTCCGGAATCACGGCGGATGAGGCCGTGATTCTGCCGAAGCGTATCGAGTATCTGATGGGACGGGGAAGCACGGCTGAAGTGCTCCGCAACATCTGCCTCCTGCTGGCCGAGGGGGCGCCGGATGATTGGACGCAGGTCACCGAATTGATGCGTCGCCTCTTTCACGTTCGATTGGGCACCCCCAAGGTCAACGACAATGGGGCTGTGGATCTGGCTTACACACAAGACGGCACCGGCGGTGAAATGGATCTGGGGCTATCCGGCCGTGGGTTCCAGCAAATGCTGCTGATTTTTTCCCACCTGTTTCTGCACAAGAAGGGTGTGCTGTTGATCGATGAGCCGGATGCGCATTTGGAAATTCTCCGCCAGCGGCAGGTTTTCACGCTGCTGCGCGACATCGCGCATCGCAACGGCAGCCAGGTGATTCTGGTCACCCATTCCGAAGTGGTGCTCTCGGAAGCGCTTGATACCAATCTGACGCTGGTCCTGGACGGCAGGTCGGATGATCTTGCCGGAAAGAAGGAAATCCGCGACGCCCTCAAACACTACGGAGCGGAACATTACATCCGCGCCCGCGAGACCGGCCACGTGCTGTATGTGGAAGGCAGTACGGACATCGACATGCTCCGCGCCTTTGCCCGCAGGCTTGGCCACCCGGTCGCGGACCTGCTGGATGAGGAAGGTCGCCTGAATGTCTATTACCTCCAGGACAATTTTCCGGGGCCGGCAAGGGACGACCACGAGCGATTGGAGCGTGTGGAGGGAGGTTTCGGACTCTCCGCCCGGGAGCATTTCCGAGCCATCTGTTCCATGCTCCCCACGTTGAACGGTTTGGCGATCTACGATCACGATGGCAAGCCTCGCAAGGAAAGCGATGGTGGAGGCCTCACCGAACTGCAATGGCGGCGCTACGAGCCGGAAAACTATTTCGTGACTCCCCAATCGCTGGAACGCTGGGTGGACAGAAATCTGGGACAGGAGGAGTTGTTCGCCGGCAATCGCAAGGAGGTCATGGATGGGATGCTGGCGGAGTTCATATTCAATGATGAACCCGAAGATCTGGAGGCATATCTTCGGGCGGATCTGCCGACCCGCATGGCGCTTTGGCGAGCCAAGACACAGCACCTGAAGCTAAGCCGTTTCGCGGAAGAGTATTTTCGCCGTATCGCAGCTGCGACCGCGACTCCGATGCTTCTTCGGAAGGGCTTGCTTCATGAATTGGTAGAGATTTGTGATCCGGAAGATTTGAACGGAGATGTGAATGCCAAGCTGGATGCCCTGCTCAAATTATTGTCATGAGCAAAAAATAAATTCCACACCTTGAAGGGGAAATTCGAAGGATCTCAGGTCGATTCCGAGGAGCGGATCGATAAACCCGTGGAACTTTAATTTGGCGGCGCGGATCGCAACAAACTTGTCCCGATTCTCGATGCCTTTGTGGAGATGCTCGTCAGTGAACTCTATGAGGACGGTCTAATCAGATTCAAATGCGAGGATAAGGCATCCCCGCAAACTTATGATTTCCTACCAATGATCCCGTATTTCGGGGCGAAGGCCAGCGATGCGAAAAACAGCGCGGCTTGGACGAGGACGATGCAGCCTCCCGTAGAGGCGTCGGCGTGGTAGCTGATGAGGATGCCGGAGACGGTGGCGACCACAGCGGAGACAGAGGCGATGAGAAGCATCCTGTCGAAGCGATCCGTCCAGAGGTGGGCGACGCAGCCGGGTGTCACAAGCATCGCGACGACGAGGATGATGCCGACCGCTTGCAGCGCGACGACGATGGCGAGCGAGAGCAAGGCGAGGAGAAGGTAGTTCAGGAATTTGTCCGGCAAGTCCATGACCCGAGCCTGGCCGGGATCGAAGCAGATCAGCAGCAAATCCCTCCGCAGCAGCAGGGTCACGAATAGGACGACTCCGCCGAGTCCCAGTGTCTGCCACATCTGGGCTTTGCTGATGCCGAGGATGTTGCCCACTAGGATATGGTCGAGGTGCATGTCCGACGGCGTGCGGCTGAAAAGCACCAGGCCGAAGGCGAACAGTCCTGTGAAGACCACTCCCATCGCGGTGTCCTCCTTGATGCGGCTGTTGCGTTTCAGGAAGCCCGCGCCGGTCGCGCAGAACAGCCCTGCGATGAATGCGCCGATGGCCAGCGGCAGGCCGATGATGTAGGCGATGACGATTCCCGGCAGCACGGCGTGCGAAACCGCATCGCCCATCAGCGACCAGCCTTTCAGGATGAGAAAACAGGAAAGCACCGCACACATCGCCCCGATCAGCGCCCCGACGAGAAGCGCATCCACCATGAAGGGGTATTGGATTGGTTCGAGGAAAGCGTTCATGGTGCTTGGATGGGTGCATTCTGCATCGCTCGGCGGGAGGCGAGGATACCGCGCTTGGGGGCGAAGACGAAGGCGGCGAGGAAGACGAGTGTCTGCAAGGTCACGATGCAGCCGCCGGTCGCGCCGTTGATGAAATAGCTGGCGTAGGCTCCGGCGAGCGAGGTCGCCACTCCGAGACCCGCCGACAGCCGCATCATCGTTCCAAAGCGATCTGTTAGAAGGTAGGCGGCGGCACCGGGAGTGATGAGCATGGCCAAAACCAGAATTGCGCCGACCGCTTGCAGCGCGGCCACACAGGTTCCGGCGAGCAAGGCCAGCAAGGTGATGTGCAGGACATTCGCCTTCAGACCCAGAGAGCGCGCCTGGTTCGGATCGAAGCAATACAGCATGAGGTCACGCCATTTGAAAGCGATCACCAGCAGGGTCACCGCGCTGATGCCGACGACCTGAATGATATCCGGATCAGCGATGGCGAGGATGTTTCCATAGAGGATCGTTTTCAGATCCACCCCGGAGGGAAACAGGGAAATGAGCACGAGGCCGAGAGCGAAGAACGAGGTGAAAACGATGCCGATGGTCGCGTCCTCGCGGATGCGGCTCTGGGCGCGGATGAAGGCCATCGCGCCCGCCGCGAGCAAGCCGGCGATGAAGGCTCCGAGCGCGAAAGGGAACCCGAAGATGTAAGCGATCGCCACGCCCGGCACGACGGCGTGGGAGAGCGCGTCGCCCATCAGCGACCAGCCTTTCAGCGTTACGAAAGGGGAGAGGAAACCGCAGACGCCGCCGACCAGCGCGCTGACCCAGATCGCGCGGATCATGTAGTCGTATTGGAACGGGATGGTCAGGGATTGTAAAAGCTCACTCATGTTCCTCCCGGCGTTTCCGCAATAGCTCCTCGTGTTTCCCGCGATCCATGTATTCGAGGTGGCCGTCCTTGCCGAAGACCAGCGGGCGCTCGTCGTCGCTGAGCACCGTGACGGCGCGACCGTCGTGGGATTGGATGGTGGAGCGCTCGAACTGGAACTCGCGCAACACGCCGCCGAAGGCCGCTGCGAGGTTCTGCGCGGTGAAGACCTCCGCCGTCGGCCCGTAGGCGAGCACGGTGCGGTTGATGAGGACGACCTGGTCGCAGAATTCCGGAACGCTGCCGAGGTTGTGGGTGGAGACGAAAATGATCGCGCCGGATTTCCGTAGCTCGTGTAACAATCCGATGATGGCCTCTTCCGTTTTCACATCCACCCCGGTGAACGGCTCGTCTAACAGGATCACCCTGCCTCCCTGCGCGAGGGCGCGGGCGAGGAACACGCGCTTCTTTTGCCCGCCGCTCAGCTCGCCGATCTGGCGGTCGCGGAACTCCCACATGGAGACGCGCCGCAGGCTTTCCTCGACCAACCGCTTGTCCTCCGCGCGGGGGATGCGCATGAAATTCATCGCGCCGTAGCGCCCCATCATCACCACGTCCCACACGCTCACGGGAAACTGCCAATCGACATCCTCCGACTGCGGCACATAGGCGACGAGGTGCTTTTTCAGCGACTCCTTCACCGGCATCCCGTTGATCCGGACGCGCCCGGCCGTGGGGTTCACGAAGCCCATGATGCTTTTGAAAAGGGTCGATTTCCCGCTACCATTCACGCCGACCAGCGCGCAGATCGTTCCTGCTCCGAGGCGGAAGCTCGCGTCGTTCAACGCCTGGTGGCCGTTCGGATACATGACCGAAACGCCCTCCACATCAAGACTGACTTCATCCGTTTTCATTCGGTTTTGAGAAATCCTTTCACGAGGGTATCGGCATTCGTTTCGAGGAGTTTCAGGAAAGTGGGAGCCGGGCCTTCTGGGCCAGTGAGGGAATCCACGTAAAGCACGCCGCCGTAGCTCGCGCCGGTTTCCTTCGCAACCTGGCGCATCGGTTTGTCGCTGACCGTGCTTTCGGAAAACACCACCGGGATGCCGTTTTCGCGGACGGCGTCGATCACTTTCCTGACCTGCTGCGGTGTGCCTTGCGCATCGGCGTTGATGGGCCAGAGGTAGAGTTGCTTCAGGCTGTAGTCGGCGCAGAGATACGAGAACGCGCCCTCGCTGGTTACGAGCCAACGCTTCTCCTCCGGGATCGCGGCGAGTTTCTCACGCACCGGTTCGATGAGCGCCTGGAGTTTCGCGGTGTAGGCGGCGGCGTTCGTGTTGTAGGTGGCCTCGTTGGTGGGATCCATTTTCACCAGGGCCTTGCGGATGTTCTCGACGTAGATCACCGCATTGGCCGGTGACATCCAGGCGTGCGGGTTCGGCTTGCCGGTGTAGGGGCCTTCGGTGATGCCCATCGGCTCGATGCCATCGCTCAGCACCGCGGAGGGGACATCCTTCACGTTCTGGAAAAATTTCTCGAACCACAGCTCCAGGTTCATGCCGTTCCAAAGTACGAGATCCGCGCCCTGCGCTTTCACGATGTCCTTCGGTGTGGGGTCGTAGCCGTGGACTTCCGCGCCGGGCTTGGTGATCGATTCCACGATGGCGGCATCGCCCGCGACCTCGCGCGCCATGTCGGCGATGATCGTGAAACTCGTAACCACGCGTTTTTTGGCCTGATCCGTTGGACGTTCGGAATCGCCGCAGCCGAGCAAAAGCATCGCGAAAAAAAGACCGAATAGGCGGAAAAAGTTCATGTGCCAGAAGTTGTCATGGCGATCTTACGTTTCAACAAAGAATTTTAGATGGGGCTAACTTTTGGATAATGTTCAGTTCAGGAGCTTGGTGAATCGAAACTTTAAGGGGATGGGGGGGAAGGCGCTGGTCTTGAAGGGATTCACACTCCACGTAGCCGTAGGTGGTCGGGCGGGTTTCCACGTTGCGCCGATTTCCTTTCTCCCTTCCTGTTTGTGAGTCCCTGTTCAGTTGCCTTCCACGAAAAACCTGCCTGCCCGTCTCCGCAAGTGACGTCCGCCGGGCAGGTTCACGCAGGCCGGAGAGGTCGGATCGAGCATGGCCGTGCAGCTTTCCAAAAGTAGTCCGTTGATGCCGGGTGCTCCGTTAGATCTCAGAAATTCCGCGATGGCGTGAAGGCGAAGTGCTTCGGGGAGTTCTCGCAGCGCGCCCAGATGAAGGCGCCCTTGTGGATCGAGCACATGCGCCTTCGCCAGCGCCCAGTCCATTACCTCGCGCAGGGAGTCGTCGGCACGAGCCGCGCGTGCGAGCAGCGGATTGATGTCCCGCTTTGCGATCTCCGTCAGCAGCGGGAGCGCTTCGTTGCGGACGCGGTTGCGGACGACGTCATTGATGCGGTTGCTCGCGTCTTCGCGCCATTTCAGTTTTCGTTCCTCCATCCATGCCTGCAATTCGGACTTCCTGATGCCCAAAAGGGGGCGGAAAACCTCCATGCGAACCTCGCCCATTTTGATCGTGGATTGCTCCCGCATCCCGCGGCAGCCGTGGGAGCCGCGCATGAGATTCCATAGCACGGTTTCCGCTTGATCGTCCAGATGGTGCGCTAAAAACAATCGTTTGCATCGGTTGGTTTTAGCGCAAGCTGCGAAAAACTGATGTCTTGCGATTCTGCCCGTTGTTTCAAGGGATTCACGGCTTTGCTCCATCTCATTCCGGAGGTCGATTTTGGCGGTTTCGAGGGGGAAACCCAGTTTCGTTGCCCATCTTTTCACGAATCTGGCATCTTCCGTCGATTCTCGTCCGCGCAGACCGTGATCGAGGTGGCAGACGATCACATCTCGGAAATCCTCTTCCTTGAGTAAGTGTAGCAGCGCCATGGAATCCAGCCCACCCGAAACCCCGATGAGCCACCGCTTCTTGCGCTCGGCGGTGCTCGGCCACGGGATGGGGAGGGGAGTTGTCATTTCGTGTTCGTAAACTCCATCCTCTCTCCGGTAACCGGATGCGTGAAAACCAGTTTCCATGCCTCCAGCTCCATCGGTGCATCGCCCACGTCGAGCGTCTGTTTGTCGCCCATTTCTCCGCCGGGCAGGTAGCAGGGATCACCGAGCACCGGGAAACCCATTTCCCAAAGATGCACCCGGATCTGATTTGTCCGCCCGCTGCCGAGCCGCGCTTCCAACAGCGACGTCCCATCCGCGCATCGTTCGATGACCTTGAAATCCGTCCGCGCCGCCAAGCCCTCCTCATCCACCACGCGACCGCCAGGGCCCGATGGCTCCGTCGAAATCGCCGATTCGCAAACTTTCTCCTCCCACGCCGGATGCCTTTGCACCCGCACCCGGTAGATCTTCTCCACCTTACCATCGAGAAACTGGCGTTGCAGCAGCCTACAATAATGCCGCGTCCGCGCGAACAGCACCAGCCCCCTCGTGTTCGCATCGAGTCGGTGCACCGGCCTGAGGAACTTCGGCTCATAGACCTGGTTGAGCAAATGTTGCAGGGTGTTGCGGTGATACCTGCCGCTCGCGTGCATCGGCAGCGGCGCGGGCTTTTCCAAAACCACGACCGCCTCGTCATCCCACACAATGCGGATATCCTTCGCGACATCAGGCTCCACCTCGGGAGGGAAAATCTGCAGGATCCGCTCCCCGGCGCGCACCACATGATCCATCCCGCGCACCTTCCCGCCGTAGCTGACGAAGCGACCCTCCGCGCCGCGCCGCTCCCATTCCTCGCGGGGGATTTGCGGAAACTGATCCGCCAGAACATCGCCCAGCGTCCAGCGGTCATACTTCGCCGCGACGTTCACCGGCCTGCGGTTTTCCTGCGGCACGGAACCCGGCAACACATCGCAGACCGCATCGAGCTTCGCCTGCGCCGCCGCGATGCGTTCCGCCATTTTCTCCGGCTCCGGCTTGAAGCAATACGGGCAGGTTTTTCCCGCCACATAACGCACATCCTCCTGATCCTCCGCACTCAGCGGAGCCTGGCAGGCGTAGCAAACCGCCGTATCCGTCTCCTGCAACGCCGGATCCACTCCCACCCGCTGGTCGAACACAAAACACTCGCCGTCGTAGTGATCACCGCCACACTCCTCAAAGTATTTCAGAATGCCGCCATCGAGCTGATAGATGTTCTTGAAACCCTCCATCTCCATGAACGGCCCCGCCTTCTCGCAGCGGATGCCGCCGGTGCAGAACATCACCACGGTCTCGTCCTTCATGGATTCCGGCAGCTCGCGAACGGCTTTCGGAAACTCGCGGAACGTTCGGATATCCGGCACCACCGCGCCCTTGAACGTCCCGAGCTTCACCTCGTAATCGTTCCGCGTATCCAGCAGCGTGATCTTCCGCCCCTCGTCCAACCAGCGCTTCAGCTCTTTCGCCGCCAGCTTCGGCGATGTCCGCTGGCCCGGTTCCACCCCCTCCACGCCGAAGGAAATGATCTCCTTCTTGATTCTCACCAGCATCCGCCGGAAGGGCTGATCCTCGCTCTCACTCACTTTTCCCTCGAAATCCTCCAGCCCCGGGATCTCACGCAGCCGCCCCATCAGTTGGGAAACCGCTTCCTCCGATCCCGCCACGAAAAGGTTGATACCCTCGACGCTCAGCAAAATCGTCCCTTTCAGGCCCGCCCCCTTGCACAACGCGATCAGCTCCTCACGCAGCTCTTTCAAGCCCGTCAGCCCCACAAAGCGGTAAGCCGCCAAATTCGTAACCATCTCTCCTGTCATCTCGGACAGGGAAAATGCCAAGCGCGGCGGAGCATTGCAACCGCTGAGGTGGGAACGTGGCGGCGGATTGTATCCGTCATGCCCAACAAAAACCCGAGCAAGGCAGGGCGGATGCAATCCGTCGCCACGAGCCCCTTACCTCTTCCTTGAAACTTGAACCTTGAAGGTTGAGACTTCGGCCATGCTTCTCCAACAGCTCATCCGCATCCCCTCGGTGAACCCTGACAACGCCGCGCCGGATCAGGCGGGGGTGACCCATGAGCAGGCGATGGCTGATTTCCTCGCGGAGTGGCTCACCGGGATCGGGGCGGACGTTACGTTGGAGGAGATCCAGCCGCGTCGGCCGAATCTCATCGCCCGCTTCGCGCCGGTGGATGGCCGCCCTCGCATCCTGCTCGGCCCGCATCTCGATACAGTGGGCGTGGAGGGCATGACGATCGATCCCTTTTCCGGCGAGATCCGCGACGGGAAAATCTGGGGTCGCGGCGCGTGCGACACCAAGGGGCCGATGGCCGCGATGCTCGAAGCCTTGCGGGATAACAAAAACATCCTCGCCGATCTGCCGGTGGCCGTGGATTTCGTCGCTTTCATGGGCGAGGAGGCCTCCCAGCATGGCTCCAAGCATTTCGCGAAGCACCACGCGGCGGCTTACCAATTCGCCATCGTCGGCGAGCCGACCTCGATGGACATCGTCCACCTCAGCAAAGGCTCCCTCTGGGCCACCCTCAGTGCCAGCGGCCTCGCCGCGCATTCCTCCCAGCCGCAGCTCGGCGAGAACGCGATCCTCAAGCTCGCCCGCGCCCTCCTCACCCTCCAGGAAAACCTCGAACCCGCCCTCGCCGCCTACGCCGATCCCATCCTTGGTTCCTCCACGCTGAACATCGGCACGATCACCGGTGGCACCCGCCCCAACATCGTCCCGGACAGCGCCCGCGCGGAAATCGATATCCGCCAAACACCAAATCTTTTCGCCTCCGGTGGCGCTCTCCAACTCCTCCGTGAAACGATCTACCAGCTCCGCCTCCCGCTGGAAATCGAATACGCCCATGAGAACCCGCCGATGGAGACGGACGCGGACAACCCCTTCATCGAAAAACTCCTCGCCACCGATGCCCGCACGAAACTCGTCGGCGCGCCCTGGTTTTCCGATGCCGCCCACCTCTCCGCCGCAGGCATCCCCTCCATCTGCATCGGCCCCGGCTCCATCGCGCAGGCGCACACCAAGGACGAGTTCATCGAGATCGAAGCCTACGAGGAAGGCCGTGCGTTCCTCTCGAAATTCATCCGCTCGCTGGCGGAGTGACCGGCCAGCAAACTTGACAACTTGTCAACGTTGCTTCAGCTTACGCGTATGAGAGCCGTCACCATTGCCGAATTCAAACGCAGCCTTCCCGATCTTCTCGGCGAGGTAGCGAAAGGCGATACGATTATACTTCAAAAAGGCAGGAGCCGCCAAAGCGTTGCCATTCTAGCTCCGATCCAGGCACTCCCCGCCAAACCCCGAACCCTCGGCATTCTCGCAGACCGCGGAAAGCCGGCTTTCAAAAATTGGGAGATCACCGACGCGGAATTCTTAGGCTCGCCGTAACCCATGGACTACCTGCTTGATACCCACACGCTTCTCTGGGTTTTGTTCGAACCATCGAAGCTCGGGCTGAAAACGCGCAGGATCATCGAAGATCCCGCAAACCGGATCTTCGTCAGCCCGATTTCGTATTGGGAAATCAGCCTCAAACACGGCCTTGGGAAATTGATCCTACCCGATACCGATCCCTCGGAGATTCCAAAAGCAACCCTCGAACAGGGCTTCACCGAATCCCAGGCCGATCCCGCAATCCTATCCACTTTTCACAGGTTATCTGTCAATCCCACTCACCGTGATCCCTTTGACCGGCTCATCATTTGGCAAGCAATCTGTAACGACTGCACACTGCTATCAAAGGATCGCTCGATGGCCTTTTATGTAGCCCAGGGGCTGAAGCTCCCCAAGTGATGAGTGATGCCGGGAGTGGATTCGTTAGGAATCGCAAACCCGCCTTGCTCCTTCGTCGAACCGCTCCAATGATTTATCATGTCCGCCGCCCTTGTTTTTCCACACCAGCTTTTCGCGGAGCATCCTGCCATTGAGCATGGACGCCCGGTTTTCCTCGCGGAGGATCCCTTGTTTTTCGGAAACGACAAACATCACCCGGTCGCCTTCCACAAGCAGAAGCTCGTGCTTCACCGCGCGTCGATGAGGGCGTATGCCGACGAACTCCGCTCACTCGGGCACCATGTCGAAATCACCGCTTCCTATCAAAATGCACTGCCCGCCGATCTAGACCGTTTGCCAAAAATAGTTGCCGTTACTCTGAATGAGTCCGGCAGACCGAACGGATGGTTTCCGGGCGGTCGAGCAACGCACGCAGGGATTCGTAAAGCTTGTCG
>JBJONG010000036.1:0-34959 GCA_046051965.1 Verrucomicrobiota bacterium | reverse complement strand
AACCCGCCCACAAGCGTGGTAAATCTCCGGCTTTGAAGTCGAATTCTTCCAAGGCGCGATCCAGCGCCTGCGGTTGTTCCTGCTCATATCTCCCCCAGTCTGCCCACCCGAGCCCACAGCGCAAGAAGGATCTCGTTAAAAAGCCTGGCTTATTGAGTGGCTTATTGAGTGTATTGAGTGAGAAGGATCTCGTTAAAAAGCCTGGCTTATTGAGTGGAGTGGAATTCTTGAGCGAAGGCAAAGGAAACGATCAATCATCTGGCTTCGAGAAATAAGGAAACGGCGGCGAAGGCCATGAAGATGATCTCACCGAAATGGCGGAGGGTGTTCCCGCCGTTGCGCGGGTCTTCGATGAGGGAGAAGGCTTCGAAGCCTGCGGGGAAGCTTCCGGAGTAGTCGGTCTTGTAGGCGTTTCTGGGCATTCCGGAAGCGTGAACCTACCAGATGCCCCGGCCCAGCCTTATCTCACACCATCAGTGGTATCTCCCTAATGGACGAACCCTGATTGCCCCCCTTTTCCCCTTCCCAGACCAACTCTCCAGTGTATTCTCCGCCCTATTCGAAAAAGCAGATCTTAATATTGATACATCAATATCCAATAACATGATGACAATCAAACGAAATGCAATCCTCACCGCTGCCCTGCTGTGCGTTTTGACTCTGAATTCCTTCGCCAAGCCGCTCAAGGTATTCATCCTCGCCGGGCAATCCAACATGGAGGGGCCGGCAAATATCAGCACCTTCGACTACATCGGAGACGACCCGGCCACCGCGCCGTTGCTAAAAACAATGCGTGGTGCTGACGGGAATCCGACCGTGGCGGAAGGCGCATGGATTTCGTATCTCACCGGAGCGGAAGGAAACAACTTCGAACTTCATGGCAAGGTGACCGCAGGCTATGGATCGATGTGGGAGCAGGACCCCACCAAACCCGGTGCCAACATCGGGCCGGAATTCACCTTCGGCCTCGCCATGGATGCGTGGCTGGAGGAGCCGGTCCTCATCATCAAGACGGCATGGGGTGGCATGTCCTTGCATACACATTTCCGCCCGCCCAGTGCCGGACCATACGAACTCCCGAGGGCTACCAAAGAGCTTTGGGCCGAGCATCCCCAAGGTGCGCACGGCATCCCTTCGGAAGCTGAGCGTCCGAAATGGTTCGCCGATCAGGCCGCTGCCTCCGGTGAATACTATCGATTGATGATGGAGCACGTGAAGAAAGTCCTGGCCGACCCGAAGCGCGTATGCCCTACCTACGATCCAAAAGACGGCTTTCAACTGGCCGGCTTCGTTTGGCTCCAAGGCTTCAATGACTTGGTGGACTCCACCACCTATCCGGATTGGACTCAGCCCGGTGCGTATGATGAGTATAGCAGGCTCCTGGCCTGTTTCATTCGCGACGTGCGCAAGGATCTTTCCGCCCCGAAAATGCCATTTGTGATCGGAGTGATGGGCATAGCAGGTGAAAAAGCTGATAGCCAAATGAGCATCTTTCGCAAGGCTATGGCAGCACCCGCCTCCATGCCGGAATTCAAAGGCAATGTCGCAGCCGTGGAGACGGCACCGTTCTGGGCTGCTGAACTCGCGTTGATCGATGAGAAAAATCAGAAAGTCGAGGAGGTGCGTGGGTGGCTTGATAACAAGGATCAAAACGGCCCTAACGCCGACGGCAAGATGACCGATGAGCAGAAGAACGAGTATATGAAGAAATTCGAGGCGGATCTCATTAGCCCTAAGGAAGCAGCGATGTGGAAACGCGGCGCATCGAATGCCGGCTACCATTACCTCGGCTGCGCCAAGACTTTCGCGCTTATGGGCAAGGCCTTTGCCCAAGCAAATCTCAAAATGATAAAGTAATCGCAAGCTGTAACTCCAACTGGAGAAGCCTTGCCACTATGCATATTCAACTTTTTCTATTCTCAATCATTGCATGAATCTAGGCCTTTTGAATTGATCCTTGAATCACTGCGAAATTCCGGAGCGGGAAGGGGGATTTCCGGGTAAGCGTAGTCCCAAACGCCTTCCGAGTTCCGTTGCAACGTCGGTGCGTTAGTCGTCATAGTGGCGGAATTTATGACGACTACGAAATAGAGCGGCGTTTGGGCGGGCTGGCTTTTTTACTTTTGCCCAGTTCATATTCCTAGGCATGATGCATCCAGTTTTTTGGTTTAGTGATGGAAAACGGAGTGACTAGGTAGCAACGCGTCGTCCCGTAAAGCAAAGCCGCCCTTGAAAGCTGTGAATTGAGAATCACAGCGGTCCGGAGCCTGCGGCGTCCTGTGTTTTTTTGTCACATTTCCGAGCATGGACTTGTTGAAAAAATCTATTGTAAAAGCCAGGCTTCTTAGGGAGATCCTTATTGCACTTGGGGCTTGTGTGGGCATAACCGGGAAACAGATAGAAGATAGACCGTTTTTCAAAAGTCTTTTCGCAAAACCGGTTTTTTTGAACCGAAGCGGCTATCCTGCTCTCCTGATGACTCGTCCTCACCCGTCAGCTCCCGAACCCCGGAACCTGCCCGCTTGCAGAGCTTGAGCTGGCCATCGATTGCCGCCCCGACCGGAAGGCTCAGAAAAGGATGAACGCCATCCATCTTCTCTTCCGTGGGGTTTCCTTCGAACTTGTCCTAAACACACCCGCGTCTCGGAACGGTGCCTCCAGCTCTGGATCTCGCGCTTCAACTCGATGGGTGTGGATGGCATTACCTACCGCCCCCGCAGCGGACGCCCAAGGATCCTTGCGTCCGAAGCATTCCGCATCCCGCGCCCTGTGCCCGAACCGCCCGACAGGGATCTCTGGATCGCGCAGCGCGAAGACTGTGCCGCAGAACTCTCCGACAAGCTCTTCGACTCGTTCCGGCAACTGCTTGCCAGTCCCGAAACCTTGCGATCCGCCTGCACCACCCACTCGCCATAGGCGAACGAACTTTTGAGAAACGGTCTAGGATGATATATGTCCGGCTCGCGAAGGCGCTGAAGGGATGTGGCTTGGGTTCCGGGGCGGACTGAAGATCCGCGATCCGTTTCTGTGATACCGAAGTTACTCAGGTATCGGGCTTTCATCACAGATGAACCGCACTGTGTATGGGCAAAAAGGAACGGGATGATGGAATTCACAGCTCGAAGCTGAGCACTCGCAGGATGCCCGGCGTGGAGCGGAGGGATTCGAGCAAGGCGGCGGATGGCTCGTTGTCCACTTCGATCACGGTCACTGCTGTCTTGGTTTCCTTGTTTCTGGAAAGAGCCATGTTCGCGATGTTGACCTGCGCCGCGCCGAGCGAGGTGCCGATCACACCGACGATGCCGGGGCGGTCGTCGTTTTCCACAAAGAGGAAACGTCCCGTCGGGCTGGTCTCCACGTAGTGGCCCGCGATGTGGACGATGCGGGCGGAGTTTCCGAAAAAGGTGCCCGCGACGGTGGTCACCTCGTTGCCTTTCACGGCGGAGACCTCGATCAGCTCCGTGCAGTTCGTGTGAAGGGCTACGGTCGATTCGCTAACCACGATGCCGTGCGCCTTGGCGATGGCGGGGGCGTTGATCAGGTTCACCTGCGCCTCGTGGCTGGCGGCGGCGAGGTAGCCGGTGAGGATCTTGCGGGTGACAAGCTCGGTATCCAGCTCGGAAACGGGGCCGAGGTAGGAGACGCGGATCGCGTCGCACTGCGCGGGGGCGATTTTCGAAAGGAGTTTCCCGAGCGAGTTCGCAAGGTCGAGGTAAGGGCCGACGGATTCGAGGGTCTTTGCGTCGAGGTTCGGCATGTTGACCGCGTTGCGGATTTCTCCTGTCATGAGGAAATCCTTGATCTGGATCGCGACCTCGATGCCGACGTTTTCCTGGGCCTCCGCTGTGGACGCGCCGAGGTGCGGGGTGAAGACGGTTTTCTTCGCGGTAAAGAGCGGGAAATCAGCGGGCGGCGGCTCGACCTCATACACGTCGAGCGCGATGCCGGCGAGATGGCCGGCGTCGATGGAGGCTTTCGCGGCCGCCTCATCGACAAGGCCGCCGCGGGCGCAGTTCACGATCAGGGCGCCGGGGTTCATCAGGGCGATGCGCTCGGCGTTCATGATGTGCTTGGTGTCCGCCGTCATCGGGATGTGCAGCGTGACGACGTCCGCGCCTTTCAATGCCTCGTCGGCGGTGGCGGCGAGCTCCACTTTCAGCGACTGCGCGCGGGCGGCGGTGAGGAAAGGATCGTAGGCGACGACGGTCATGCCGAAGGCCTGCGCGCGCTTCGCGAACTCCGTGCCGATGCGACCCATGCCGAGGATCGCGAGGCGTTTACCGAACATCTCCACGCCGCCGTAGATCTTGCGATCCCATTTCCCGGCGACCATCGAGGCGTGGGCCGGGCCGATGTTGCGGGCGAGGGCGAGCATCAGCGCGAAGGCGTGCTCGGCGGTGGAAATCGTGTTTCCGGATGGCGTGTTCATCACCACCACGCCGTGGTCGGTGGCGGAGTCGCGGTCGATGTTGTCAACTCCGACCCCGGCGCGGCCGATGGCTTTGAGGTTTTTCGCGGCGGCGAAAACGGCGGGCGTCACTTTGGTTTCCGAGCGGATCACGAGGCCGTGGTAGTCGCCGATCACGGAAAGCAGCTCGTCCGGAGACATGCCGGTTTTCACATCAACGGTGATGCCCGGCGCGGAACGCAGGGCTTCCACACCTTTTTCGGAAATCGGATCGGAAACGAGGACTCGGTAGCTGCTCATGGGGCGGCTTCGGTAATGGAGGAGGCGCGGACTTGCAAGAGGAAGTGTGGTGAAGGTCGGCAGGTCTCGCCTTCATATCCGATAACCTATTCGGGGATCGGAGCTTGGGAAGCGGCCTTGTCCACCGCATCCAGATCCGCGTCGCTCACCTCCCCTCCTCCGCTGCGGTAGTGCTCGCGGAGGCTTTTGCCGGTGGGCGCGGCATCGGGAAGCACCCCAGACACTTCTCCAGCCGCTTCGCGAGGAGGGCGCGTTCGGGGGCGTTTTCGGTGAGGTCTATGGAGCGGCGGAGGTGGTGGGCGGCGGCTTCGGGGTTTTGGCGTTTGAATTCGAGTTCTCCGAGGACGGCGTGGAAGAGGTGGTAGTTTTCGAGGCGGTCGCGGATTTCCGGGGCTTCGAGAAGGGCGATGGCGGCTGCCGGGCCGTGGACTTTCGAAAAGGCGACGGCGCGGTTGAGCGCGATGACGGGGGATGGGGTCCGCTCCAGAAGCTGGTCGTAGAGGGTGAGGATGCGCGGCCAATCGGTGGTGGCATCGCTGGGCGCGAGGGTGTGACAGGCGGCGATGCCGGCTTGGAGGTGGTATTCGCTGAGGAAATTTCCGGAGGAGGATTTCCCAAGGTGGCGGAGGCCGAGGGCGATGAGTTCGCGGCTCCAAAGGGCGCGGTTTTGCTCTTCAAGGCGGAGCAGGTTTCCTTCGGAATCGCTGCGGGCCGGGAGGCGGGCGGCGGTGAACGCCATCATGGCGATGAGGGCGTGGGTGTGGGGTTCGTCGCCGGCGGGATGGGCGGCGAGGAGCATGGCGAGGCGGATCGCCTCGTGGCAGAGATCGGCGCGGATGATGGCATCGCCATGGGAGGCTTTGTGGCCTTCGTTGAAGAGGAGGTAGAGGATTTTCAGGACGCCATCGAGGCGCTGCGGGAGTTCGTGCGAGGCGGGGATCTCGAAGGGGATGCGCTCGTCGCGGATGCGCTGGCGGGCGCGGACGAGGCGCTTGGAAACGGCGGCTTCGGAAATGAGGAAGGCTTTCGCGATCTCGGCGGGGCTGAATCCGCAGAGGGTTTTCAGGGCGAGGGCGGATTGCGCCTCGGGCGGCAGGGCGGGATGGCAGCAGACGAAGATCATGCGCAGGAGGTCGTCGATGACATCGCCATCCGAAGCGGCATCACTTGCGGGGCGGCTTTCCATTTCCGCGATGATCTCCGGCTGTTTTCCGAGGAAATTTTTCTCCCGGCGAAGGTGGTCGATGGCGAGATTCTTCGCGGTGCGGAGTAGCCAGGCAGAGGGATTTTCCGGGATGCCGAAGGGCCAGGCGGCGAGCGCGCGGGCGAGGGCTTCCTGCACCACGTCCTCGGCCAGCTGCAGGTTCCGCGCGCCGTAGATGCCCGTGAGGATCGCCACCATTTTCCCCGACTCGTGGCGGAAGAGATGGTCAGCGAGGCGATGGGCGGGTTCTTCTGCGGCGGGGTTCATGAGGGGCGCTTTGTTTCTACAACGAACGGGGGGGAGGTTCCAAGGACATCGGGTTGATTGCCGATTGATGATTGTTGATTTTGGAATGCTGATTGGATTTTGGGTTCTCGTTCCGGCAGTTCAAAAATCGTCAATCGTATGGTGGTTTGGTTAAGACTTCGCCACCATCTTTTGCTCGCCCGTTTCACCTGTGGGATGATAAACCGTGAGCATGAAATTTTCTGAAATCGCTTTCACCGCCTATCCTGCGAACGACCTCGCCGAGTCACGCGCTTTTTACGAAGGCATCCTCGGACTCCTGCCGAGCATGGTCGAAACGCTCGAGAATGATGGAGGGTGGGTGGAGTATGAGATCGGGGCGCATGTGCTCGCCATCGGCAAGGCTCCGGGCATGAACCCCAGCTCTGACGGCCCGAGCTGCGGGCTGGAGTGCGAGGATTTCGACGAAACCATCGCAGCGCTCAAGGCGGCGGGCGTGGCCTTCGTCATGGAGCCTTTCGAGACGCCGGTGTGCCACATGGGAATGGTGCTGGATCCGGCGGGAAACACGGTCATCATCCACAAGCGCAAGGAAGGGCACCACTGATGAACCGTCACGAAAAGATCAACTACGTCGAGTTTCCCGCCAGCGACATGGAGAAGACGAAGCGCTTCTTCGGCGAAGTGTTCGGCTGGGATTTCCAGGACTATGGGCCGGAATACATCGCCTTTTCCGACGAGGGTCTGGATGGCGGGTTTTACCTTTCGGAGAAATTCTCATCCACGGCGAACGGCGCCGCCTTGGTGGTTTTTTACAGCGAGCGGTTGGAGGAAACCCTCGGAAAGGTCGAGACGGCGGGAGGGAAAATCGTGCTGCCCGTGTTCTCGTTTCCGGGAGGGCGGCGTTTCCATTTCAGCGATCCGAGCGGGAATGAATTCGCGGTGTGGTCGGATCCAGTGGAATGATGAATATGAGGGAGCCTTTGATCATTTCCGCCAAGGGGGTGGCGAAGCGTTTCGGGGATTTCGAGGCGCTGGCTTCTCTTGACCTGGAGGTGCGGGCCGGGGAGTGCGTGGGATTGCTGGGGCCGAACGGTGCGGGCAAATCGACCTTCATCGGCTGCCTTTACGGCGTGGTGGAGAGGACGGGCGGGGAGCTTGAGGTCTTCGGCCATGATCCGGCGAACGCGGCGCGCGAGATCAAGCGCCGCATCGGAGTCGTGCCGCAGGAAAACGCTTTGGACGAGGGGCTGACGGTGCTGGAAAACATGCGGATCTACGCAAGGTTCGGCGGGATCGCGAAAGCGGAGGCGGACGGGCGGATCACCTCGCTGCTGAAACACATGTCGCTGGAGACGAAACGCGATGCGACGATCAAGACGCTTTCCGGCGGGATGAAACGGCGGCTGACCTTCGTCCGCGCACTCCTCGCGAATCCCGAGCTGCTCATCCTCGACGAACCGACCACCGGCCTCGATCCCTCCGTGCGGCACCTGCTTTGGGAAAAGGTGACGGAGCTGCGCGGCGAGGGGAAAACGATCCTCGTGACGACGCACTACATGCACGAGGCGGAGGTGTTGTGCGACCGGATCTTCATCATGGATCGCGGGAAAGTGGTCGGGGTTGGCGCGCCGAAGGAACTCATCGCGCGGGAGACGCCGGGCTTTGTCGGGATTTTCCCGGAAGGTTCGGAGGCGCTTCTAACAGCGAACCTTTCCGACGGGATGGAGATTTTTCAACAAGGCCACAACCGCTGCGTGCGCGCGCCGAGGTTCGATGATTTGTTAGAAATCCAGCGGCTTTCCGGAATCACCGCGCTGCAACTGCGCCCGACGAATCTGGAAGACGTCTATCTGAAACTCACCGGCAGCGAACTGAACGAATATGAGTGATCTCATCCAGACATGGCGCCTCGCCTGGCATGTGGTCGTCCGCAACTGGATGGTCTATCGCAAGGATTTCCTGGCGAACATCTCGCCGACGCTGGCCGATCCGGCGCTGATCCTCGGTTCGCTGGGGCTTGGGCTTTCCGGATACGTCGGGCAGATCAATGGCATGAGCTACGCGGCCTTCCTCGCGCCGGGCATGATCGCGACGACGGCGCTGTTCACGTCGTTCTTCGAGAGCAGCTACGGGTTCTATGTGCGGATGACTTTCGAGTCGGTTTTCAAAGCGATGCTCACCACGCCCATCGGCGTTCGGGAGGTGGTGCTCGGGGAGTTCATGTGGGTGTTCGTGCGGGCGGGGCTGATGGCGTTCGGCGTTTCGCTGGTGCTTCTCGCGCTGGGCCTGTTGCCGAATCGGTGGGCGATTTTGGTCTGCCCGTTCATCGCCGGTTTCCTCTCGCTGCCCTGCGCGGCCATCGGTTTGTTGGCGGCATCTTGGGTGCGGAACATCAACCAGTTCCAAACCGTCTATTCCTTCCTCATCGCGCCGATCTTCTATCTCTCCGGCGTGTTCTTTCCCGTCGCGGAAAAATCGGCGCTTGGCGTGATCGTCCAGTGCTCGCCGTTTTTCCACGGCGTGAAGCTGATCCAGTTCACCGTCTGGGGCCAGTTTCCGATGCGGGAAATCCTCTGGCACGGCGGCGCGCTGGTGGGTTTCACGCTGCTGATGTGCGGGCTCTCGTTCCGGTTGATCGGCAGGAAACTGACGAGCTGAAAAAAAATCCACGGAGCTGTCCTGAAAGCGGATCGCCGTTCGTTGTAATGATGAACCGACCGAAATCATGGACACGAACACATTTGAAAAATCAGCCAACCATCTTGTCGTCTCGCGCGAGGAGTGGCTTGGGAAGCGGATCGAGCTTCTGAAAGAGGAGAAGGAATTCACGCGCCGGAAGGACGAGATTTCGCGGAAGCTGCGCGAGCTGCCGTGGGTACGGATCGGGAAGGATTACCGTTTCCAGACTCCGGACGGGGAGAAATCGCTGGCCGAACTTTTCGGGGGTAAGAGCCAGCTTGTGATCCAGCATTTCATGCTTGGGCCGGGCTGGGAGGAGGGTTGCCCGAGCTGTTCTTTCATGGCCGACCACACCGATGGCATGATCCCGCATCTCGCCGCGAGGGATGTGACAATGCTTGCCGTTTCCCGAGCGCCCTTGGCGGAGATCGAGGTTTTCAGGAAACGCATGGGCTGGCGTTTCCCTTGGGTTTCTTCGTTCGGCTGCGATTTCAATTATGATTTCAACGTCTCCTTCACCGAGGAGCAGATCGCGGGAGGCGAGGTGGATTACAATTACTCGAAAATGGAATTCGGCGGCACCGAAGGGCCCGGGATCAGCGTTTTCCACAAGGATGCTGCGGGCGATGTTTTCCATACCTACTCCGCCTACGGGCGCGGCGTCGAGCAGGTGGTGGGGACTTACATGGTGCTGGATCTGGTTCCGAAAGGACGTGATGAGGAAGGGCTGGATTTCACGATGGCATGGGTGCGGCATCACGACCGTTACTACGGCTCCGGCCATACCGGCGGCTGTTGTTCGGAAAGGGGTGAGGCGTGAGCGCGGGTTGCTGCCGGAAGCGCGGCGCGGGCGGTGTTCTGGCGTTCCTTTTGCCCGGTGCAGCTTGGCTGGCGATGCCGAAATGCCCGATTTGCCTCGCGGGATACATCGCCCTTTTCACCGGTGTGGGTGTCTCGGCGGGCTTCGCGGCCGGGCTGCGGGCGCTTGTCATTTTCGTAACCCTCGCCGCTCTTTTTCTCTTCGCCTTCCGCCTTTTCAAACATCATAAAAAAGCAAATCCATGAACGACCCGAAATCCGAATACCTGCTCCTTTTCCGCAACAACGTCTGGTATGAAAAACTCTCGCCGGAGGAAATCCAGCGGGTGATGACCGACTGGATGGCTTGGTTTGACCGACTTGTTGCGGAAGGCCGCTGCCTCGGCGGGCAATCGCTTGAGCACAGCGGGCAAGTGGTCCGAGGAGCGGAACGCAACGTGACCGACGGGCCGTACGCCGAGGCGAAGGAATCCGTGGCCGGGTATTTCATCCTGCTTGTGGACAACGAGGCGGAGGCGGTCGAGATCGCGAAGCTTTGCCCCGGCCTGCCCTACGGAGCCACGGTCGAGGTCAGGAAACTCATGGAGCGCTGCGGCGCGAGCCAGATGGTGAAAGATGCCGAAATATCACAATGAACCCTCCCTACACATTCACAACAAGCCGTGAACTGGACGCTCCGGCGGAAGCGGTTTTCAAGGTCATCGCCGATCCCGAAATCATCGCCAACTGGTGGGGGCCATTTGGGTTCAGCAACGTGATCGAGGAATTCGATTTCACGCCGGGCGGAAATTGGCGGCATGACATGATCGGGCCGGACGGTGCCGTTTATCCGAACCACAACGTCTTTGAGGAAATCTCGCCGGAGCGCATCGTGATCCGCCATCTCGCGACGGTGCATGAGTTCGTGCTGGAGATTCTGTTAGATACTGTCGGCGATCAAACCCGGATCACCTGGAACCAGGCCTTCATGTCCGCCGAGGAATACAAAAAATGCGAGGCCTATATCCCACGCTGCAACGAGGAAGTCCTCGACCGCCTGCAGCTGGAACTCGCGGTCATCGCACCCGGCGAACTGGATCTCGTTCTGCGCCGCATCATTGATGCCCCCGCTGCGAAAGTTTACCAAGGCTGGACGGATCCGGAGGTGATCGTGAAATGGTTCACTCCCCCGCCCTACAAGACCGTTTCCGCTGAACTCGACGTCCGCCCCGGAGGGAAAACCTTCATCATGATGCAAGCACCGGACGGCACGGAGATCCCGAACCCCGGAGTGTATCTCGAAGTCGTCCCGAACCAGCGCCTCGTCATCACCGACGCCTACACCGAGGCGTGGAAGCCCTCCGCCAAACCTTTCACGACCATCGATCTGAACTTCGAAGACCTCGGTGGGAAAACGAAATACACGGCCATCGTCCGGCATTGGACTTTGGCCGACAAGGAAGCCCACGAAGAGATGGGTTTTCACACCGGCTGGGGCATCGCCACCGACCAGCTCGAAGCTCTCATCAAATCACAGCCATGAACACTCCACGCAATCCCGTCGGTTGGTTCGAGATCTATGTGCAGGACATGGATCGCGCCAAGAAATTCTACGAATCGGTCTTCCAGGTCGAATTGCAAGCCCTGCCCTCGCCCGATCCGGATCTGGAAATGTGGGTCTTTCCCGGCATGGGCTGCGAGAACCAGTACGGCTGCAACGGCACCATCTGCAAGATGAAGGACAAGGACTCCGGCACCGGCGGCACCATCGTCTATTTCTCCTGCGAGGACTGCGGTGAAACGGAGACCCGCGCCTTTGATGCGGGAGGAAGGATCCACCTGCCGAAAATGTCCATCGGCGATTACGGCCACATCGCCCTCGTTTACGATACGGAAGGGAACATGATCGGGCTTCACTCGATGGCATGAATCCAACAACACCATGAGCAAATACATCGACGGGTTCGTCCTCCCGCTCCCAAAGGACAAACTGGAGAAATACACGGAAGTGGCCGCCAAGGCCGCCGCGATCTGGAAAGAGCACGGCGCGCTGGAATATGTGGAGGCCGCCGGTGACGACATGGAGGCGCACGAGATGACCGCATTTCCGAAAATGGCAGGCGCAGGGCCGGACGAAACCGTGGTGATGGCCTACATCGTTTACGAATCGCGCGAGCACCGCGACGCCGTGAACGCGAAGGTCTTCGCCGATCCGCGCCTCCAGGAAATGTGCGACAAGGAGAATCCCAACTTCGATTACACGCGCATGGCCTACGGCGGATTCAGGAGCATCGTGGTGGGGTAGTGCACTGATAGATCCCACATCCTCTGAGGCGAGCTAAAGCTCGCGTTCCGTTTGACCCGCGTGCTACGCTGCGGGCGTGTTGCACTGGTTTTCAGACGGGAAGTTCCCCTTGTATCTCGCGCCGATGGCGGGAGTGACGGATCTCATTTTCCGCAGGATCTGCAAGGAGATGGGGGCGGATGTGATGGTGACGGAGTTCGTCAGCGCGGAGGGGATCATGCAGGCGGACGAGCGGACGCGGAAATACACGGAGTTCGACGAGGGGCAGCGCCCGGTGGGGGTGCAGCTTTTCGGCGCGGACGGCGTGAGGATGGGCGAGGCGGCGCGGAAGATCATCGACAAGGGTCTCGCGGGGCGGGTGCCGGATTTCATCGACATCAATTTCGGCTGCCCGGTGAACAAGGTGGTTTCCCGCAACGGCGGCTCTTCCTTGCTGCGGGATTGCCCGCTGCTGGCGAGCGTGGCATCGGGTGTCGCGCAAGCGGTGGGGATGGATGTGCCGGTGACAGCGAAGATCCGCATTGGTTGGGACGCGGATTCCGTGAACGCGGTGGAGGTGGCGAGGACGCTGGAGGATTGCGGGATGAGCGCGATCGCGGTGCACGGGCGGACGCGGGCGCAGGGATACGGCGGCGAGGCGGATTGGGAAACGATCGACGCCGTGGCGCGTGCGGTGGGCGTGCCGGTGATCGGAAATGGCGACATCGCGACCGGCGAGGATCTGGCGAAACGGAAACGTGAAACGGCAGTGAGCGGGGTGATGATCGGACGGGCGGCGATGCAGAACCCATGGGTTTTCCGTGAGGCGAAACATTTCCTGGAAACCGGACAAGTGATGGCACCCGTGCCTCTCACAGAAAGATGGGAGCTGATCCTGCGCCATTGCCGGATGGCGGTGGAAAGCGGCAGGTATGGAAACGAACGCCAGACACTGACCGCGATGCGCGGGCGGTTGATGGCGTATTGCAAAGGTTTCCCGGGCGCGAAGGATCTGCGGCAAAGGCTGTGCCAAGTGGACTCCATTGCGAGCGTGGAAGGGCTGGCGGAACTATCGCTCGCCGCACGCGAAGCCATCGTGTGATTTCTTGCCGCGCAGATCGGGCTGCGGAAGGGGATGGGAATGACCCCGGATCGGGGGGAGGCGGGCCTTGGGGGGAAGAGGCCACCCGGGGTCATTCCGGTATCCTTGGGGGAAATCAGTTTTGAGAAGCTTCGCCGTCAACAATCATGGAGTTGACTGTCAGTGTCCGGTTCACGCGGAATGACACGCTATCCAGAATGTCGGTGCCGAAGGGTGTGGTGGTGAGAAGTTCGAGCACGTAAGGACCGTCACTATCAAAGAGAGCGCCGTAGTTGGAAACGGTCAGGAGCCGGTTCGCTGACAGCTCTTGATCGAGCACCAGCATCGAATCGGGAATGATCGCGCCCCCATTTCTGAGCACCGGGCCGTTGCTGCGGATGCGGACAAAGGTGCTGCTGCGGGGGTAGAGGTTGTCGAGTTTCACCGTGAGTTGCGGCGGGGTGAAACGCACGACCGTGTTGGGATCTAGACCGGAAATTTTTCCCGAAGCCATCGGCCAGACCTTGATGAAGGCGCTGGCTATCTGTGTCTGGGCGAAAGAACCATCGCCCAATGCATGGAGCACGAAGTGTTCCTCGCCATATGCGCTTCTGGGGTCTGGCGCCGTGATGGAACTGGCCTGGTAGTTCACGGTGGTCACGCCGTTCTTTGAGAGATAGCCGGATGAAAACGGAGTGCCTCCGATCGCTTGTGCGACGGTGATCGTGGCTTGAGGATCAGGATTCTGGACCAGATGGTGCTCCGCAAGAACCGTGGAGGCAGACAGGGGAATGTTCTGGCCCGTTAGCAGGTTGCTAATGGTGAACTCCACCGAAAAGGGCTGGTCCACGCGTATCCTGGGTATTCCATTGTATGAATCCGCGGCACGCACGATGATTGAACCCTTGGGGATATAGGCTCCGACGACTTTCTGATCCAACAGGTAGTCCTTCGCGTTTTGTTGGGAAACCGTCCAGAGTTGAAACAGGGCGCCACCCTCCTCGGTGGCCATAACCGCTGGAGCCGCTCCCTTTGGCCCGACGGGCATGTCCCATATGATTTTCGATGCCTGTTGCTGCTGCCGCACGAAGTTGACGTATTCCTGGGCGCAAACGTAGGGCAGAGAAAGCAGGGCGGCTGTAATGGCTAGGCGTATCATGGTTCTTGGGGATTATGATTGCTTCAACGTGCGACCGAGACAGGTCCACCCTGATGGACGGCGATGATCACGCGGTCTTGTTTTGTCCAGAAATCGGTCTTCGACTGAGGCAGGGGCACCTCGCCCGATGCTTGCTCGAAGCTCGTTTCATGAGTGGAGATCCAGGCCGGGTTCTTCGTTAGGAAATCGATCCATGGCAGCAGGATTCCCACCGGCTTGGCGCCTACGTTCGCCAATCTACCCTGCGGCACGTGCAGCACGGCTCCTTTCGGAACAAGTGTCCAGTGTTTGCCATCGTTAAGGATTTCAGATTGGGAAATGAGCGATTGCTCAGAGGCTCGGCGTATCACGGGTGTCTCGGCGGCAGCAGGTGGAGCCTGCTCCAGAACAGCCAGCGATAGATTTTGCTGCTTCGCCGCAAGATCGCTCGCGCTTAGCGGGAGTTTGACCGTTTGCGCGTGGCAGACCGCTGTGAGAACGGTAAGTATCACGATTTGATTTTTCATCGGGGCAAAAAGCAGCGGGTTATTCAAAGGACACGAGGACAACGAGATCCTGCATATCGAAGTAGGTGGTTCCGGGTTTTGCGGTGGATGCCTCCCAGAGGATGATCAGATCCTTTTCGCCGATGTTTATCTTGCCGCCTGCATCCACGTAAGGCTTGAGGAAATTCGCCACCGAGGTCTGGTTGTAAGCCGGCGCGTAGGAGGGAGCGGTGGAGCCCTTTCCGAGGACGATGACGTATTTCGTGGTTTGCCGGGTGTCATTGAACGGCAGCCAGCTTGAGCCTCCCCAACCACGGGCACCGAAGTCGATTCTTTCCGACTGCTTCACCGTGGTATCAACCAGAACCGACGACGAATTGACCGCTGTTCCGATTCCGTAGAAAAACCTCGTCCATGATCCTCCATTTCTCGCCCAATAGGCGTCCAGAGGCAGGAGGGTTGATCCCGATTGGAATGCAACACCGATGGTGCGGACACGCATTTTCAAATCTTTTTTCGGCACGATCGTTCCCGTTTCTCCTACGGTTACGATGTCCTTGATAGTCGTGGGATACTGGATGTCCCAGGTCAGGTTGGAACGAACTCCCACGCGGACCAGGTCGCGGTCAACACCCAGAGTCCCTCTAGGGATAGCCGTGGTTTGACCCATGGTGAGGGAGACAGGCGACGCCCATGCAATGATGGACAACAACGTAAGGCCGCGGGCGCGAACCCGCATACTTGTTTTCATGAGGTGGGGGGGTGGGGGGTGAACAGACAAACCGCTGTGGGTGACAACGGGTGCTCGCAAGCACGTATGACTTGAAACCTCATTCCTGATGAAACTCAATCAATCTTGATCACCCTACGTAATCGCGTAATACGGAACACACGCGGCCCACAAAAAAAGAAATCCCGCAAATCACTCATCATGAGATATTTACGAAATTATTACGGATATAATTAATTTCAGGATGGGTCGAACACCCGCGATAAATCATTCATCCACATATCTAAAGCAAAATGCAGAGAGCCCCCCGACAGCAACCGGATTGCAGGGTTGCCATGGCTATGCGGTGGCGGTATTTTGCGGCGTGTTCAGTAAGTCTGGAATTCTTTTCGCCACCTTGATTGGCGTGCGCGCGCTGCAAGCTCAGACGCTGGATGGGGTAACCCCGGAGCCGGTGAATGTGAGCCCTCCCGCCGCTGCCGCAACTGCAGATGGCCTGCCTTCCGCAAGTGACGGGTCGATCCTTTCGCGGAAGGATGCCCGGACGATCACGCTCAAGATCCCGGCTCCGCGCGGGCAGATCGTGGATAGGGAGGGCGAGCCGCTCGCTCAAAACGAAGTGGCTTATCAGGTGGCGCTGCAGTTTGAGCAGTTTCAGGATGTGGATCGCGAATACGTGGTGCAATGGGCGCGGATCCGATTGGCGAGAATCGAGGGAAAAGTGAAGGGCTACACGGCGAAGACCGATGACGAGCTTTACGAGCATTACCGGCACCGGCGCTGGCTGCCGCTATACGTAAGCAGCCAGTTGAGCGCGCAGGAAGCGAACAAGATCGAGCCGATACTCGGTTCAGGTCTCGCGCTACAGCCTGTTTACCGCCGCATCTATCCTCAGAACTCGCTGGCCGCCCACGTCATCGGCTACTCGGGCAGCGTGGGCAAACTGCCAACCGGTCCGATCAATTATAACGAGCCGTTGTGGGAGGAAAGCGAAGGGCGCGCAGGACTCGAAAAGATTTTTGATCGCGAACTCACAGGCATCCCCGGCATGAAGAGGCTACTCTTCGATGAAAAAGGCAACAAACTCATCGAAGAGCAGGTGAAGCGTCCCCGCCCGGGCGGCACGATCGTCACGACATTGAATCTGAAGTGGCAGAAGCTTGCGGAAAGCGTCCTGAAAAAAGGCTGCGAGCGCGGTGCCTTCGTGGTGATCGATGTCGTAACCGGTGAAGTCCTGGTCATGGCTTCACGACCAAGCTTCGATCTGAACCGCTTCATTCCAGGTATCGGCGAAGAGGATTTCCGCGCTTTACAAGAAGAGTCTGGCACGCCGCTTTTCGGTCGCGCATTCCAGTCCTCCTATCCACCCGCCTCCGCCTTCAAACCAGTGGTCGCTCTTGCCGCGCTGAACGCCGGCGTCGTCACCGAGCGATCCACGGTGTACTCCCCGGCCTCGATCCGGATCGGAAACCACACATTCAGGAACTGGTCAAAAACGCCTGAGGGCAACATCGATGTCCGGCGGGCACTTGCGAGATCCTGCAACACATGGTTTTATCAGGTCGGAATTGACACCGGCCCGGACGTTTTCCTGAGCCTGTCCCGTCGCTTGGGGATGGGCGAGAAATCCGGCCTGCCATTGATTGGGGAAACGGCGGGTCTGGTGCCATCCGATGAATGGATGATGAAAAATGAAAAGCGCCGCATCCTCAACGGCGACACCGCGAACATGTCCATCGGCCAAGGCAGCTTGCTCGCCTCCCCGCTGCAAGTCGCCCAGATGATGGCCGGCATCGGCAACGGAGGAGCACTACCGAAGCTTTCCCTCGTGAGCCAGATCCAAGACACACGCGGACGGGTGGTACGCTCTGTCGTCCCGGAGCGGAAAAACTGGCTTGGTGTGGATCCCGTTTCCGTGGAGATCGTCCGCGACGGGATGCGCGATGTCGTTTCCGGCGGCGGCGGCACGGGACGCAGTGGAAATCTTAGTTTTACAACCTTGGCCGGTAAAACGGGCACCGCCCAATGGGGGCCGCCAAGCCTGAACCAACGGTTGGCATGGTTCGCAGGTTTCCTCCCGCACGACAATCCGCGCTATGCCTTCGCCGTCCTTTACGAAGGCAAGCCCGGGCAAACGGTATCCGGCGGGCGGATGGCCGCTCCGATGGTGCGGAATTTCTTCGAGCCACTGAAAGACGACATCAAGGAAATCATCGAGCCTCCGAAGAAGGCGCTGGTTGTCGTTCCCGAAGGGGAAGAGGGAACCGAAGAAGGTGATGATGTCCTCAAAGCGATCCCCATCGAAGAACCCGCCATCGGTGAGGACGAGGAGGCCGGATCCGAGGACGTTCAAAGAGCCATTCCGGTTGATGAAAATGAGGAGGTAAGCGAGGGCTTCGATGGAGATATCGAGGACAGCCTTGAAATCGAGTGATCACTCGAAACGCACCAGCACGGGGCGGTGGTCGGAGGCGGTTTCCCATTCTGGATCGTCGATGATGCGGGATTTATCCTTTTTCACATGCCGCCGGAGACTTGCGGAAACAGTCACGAAATCGATACGCGTATAAGCATCTTCCACAGCATAGTGATGCGTCCATGTCTCACCGCGGCTGTCCTTGACGTGGACATGGTTCAGATATCCGGGAGTGCGGTAAGTGCCGTTGATGGCGCGGGTGCTTAGGCTGCGTGGCGTGTCGTTGAAATCACCATAGGCGACAATTGCCGCCCCGGGATCATCCGCCAGAATGCCATCAATGTGCCGCCTCGCGTGCTGGGCCTCTGCGATCCTTATCGTGGCCTGATCAAAGTCCGGGACTGTCCGCTTCGATTTGAGGTGCAGCCCTATAAAGCGCACCGGGCGCCCACCGATGTCGATTGTCGCATCGAGGATGCCGCGCTGCATGGATTGCTCGAATCCGCGTAGCCGGAGATCGGGATTCTCGGTGGATCGGATGGGAAATCGGGAGAGGATGGCGAGATGACGGACACGATCCTCGCCTCCCGTGTGATGGAGATAAGGCAGATCGACACCGGCCTCTTTCAGCATGGCTTGGATCTCTTTCACGTCATTCACAGAGCCGATTTCACAGAGACCGATGACATCCGGTTTTCCGCTGGAAAGCAGTTTGATGATCGCAGCCTTGGATTCCGCCTTCTTCACCGGGGCTTGATAGGAAACCAGCCAGTTTTTCACATTATAAGTGATGAAAGTGAAAGGCGTGAGCTCCTCCAGCTTGTGATTGGCGGGAAGCTCACCGGCATTTTCCTCTATGGTGCTTGTTACGAGTTCTTCGGCCCAAGGCGGGGTTTCAACCGAGCGGAAACAGAACCAGGAAACAACTGCCGCCATCACGGCAAGTAGCGAGAACACGACGGGCGCGAGTTTGCGGCGCGTCCTCATCCCTGTATCGATTCAAAAATGGATCAGGCCTCGTGGGACTCTTTACCCACGGCCGGCTTGGGGCTGGAGTCTTTCGACCGCTCATCGCGGCGGACTTCCTCTTCGGAGCGGGTGATCTCGCGCTCGAATTCCTCCCGCGCTTTTTTGAACTCGCCCATGCTCTTGCCGACCCCGCGGGCGAGTTCAGGCAGTTTTTTTGCTCCGAATAGTAGCAAGACCACGACAAAGATCATGATCAGTTCTGGCATTCCGATGGGTCCCATAAATTTTCTTGGTTGATTTGACTGAAGCTAGGCGCGTCACAGCCGCCATGCAACGCCTATTATGGCGTGCATTTCCGCGCGATTTCAGTTCGTGATGATCTGGAAAGGGAAGCGGTTGGCCGGCCCGCTCCCGATTTCCTCCGTCCAGCCGGATGTGGGTGTGTGGAAGGAGAGCCAGGTTTCGAGCCGGACGCTGCTGCCGATGCTCGGGTAATTCATCAATGTGGTTCGAAAATCACCCAGTGAGATGAAAAAAGACTGTGGCTCGGTCACCGTGAATACCCCCGTGTCCGGCGCACTGTCAGTCCATGAAGTCTGGGTCAGCGTTCCCGAAACTCCGCTCTGGTCCACCCATGTTCCGCCGCCGGAGCCGTTGGGTCTGATATTCAGGAAAGCCCCTCCACCAAACTGGATTTGGATCGTTTTCTGCGGGGTGTTGAGGTCTGGCGGCGCTTTCGGTATCTGCCCGAAGTCCATCGTGGCCATATTTAGGAAATACTGGGATTCGGGACGCGATTCCACATCCACCCTGTATCCGTTCGCCGCGTCCAGACTTAGGACGATTCCCATCGGTGTCCAGGTCGAGAGATTCGGAGAGCCGAAGAACAGATAATCCCTTTGCGGCTTGCGGTCGAAGATGGCGGTCATTTTCGCTGCCGCCGCGTCGCGTGCGATCGACACCTCGGTGCCGGAGGCATGGGGCAGGCGCAGGGAGGGGTTGTTGATATCGAACGCGGCGTAACTGGGCCCGCTGATGACAACGGAATCGATCACGATCGGAGTCAGCGGAGCGTCATTCGGAGCGGTGGGGAAATTCGCGGAGTTCGTGAATCCATCTATGACGGATGTCCCGGATATGACTTTACCGAAGACCGAGTGCTTGTTGTCCAGATGCGGGGTAGGAACCAAGGTGATGAAAAACTGCGATCCACCGGTGCTGGGCTTGTCCCCCTTGGCCATGGAAACGACATATTTCTGCGAGTGATTCAGATCGGGATGGTATTCATCCAAAACGCTATATCCCGGACCGTCGGTTCCCAGTCCGTTCGGCGAGCCGCCTTGGATCACGAAGTTGTGGATGAGTCGATGAAAGGTGGTTCCGTCATAGTAAGGTTTATCCGTGCGCACCGCACCGGTCGTGACATCGATCCAAGGACGCTTTCCCGAGGCTAGGCCTATGAAGTTCGCGCAGGTGCGAGGAGCCTTCGTATGCTCCAAGAGAACTCGGAAAGTGCCCAGAGGCGTATTGCCCTGCTTGACAGTGAAATCCGCATAGATCTGTGCATGCAGCGCGGCGGGGAACAAAAGGAGAAGAAGGATTCGCATGGGTTTGGAATAGTCAGGAAAGACGGTCGCGGAAATCGGCATAACCGAATTCCCTCACCGTTTCAACCCTGCCGTCGCCGTGAAGCAGGGCGATGGGCGGGTGTTTCACGCCGTTGAAAGTGGTCGTTTTCACCATCGTATAGTGCGCCATATCGTTAAATACAAGAATGTCTCCGGCGACGAGTTCGCGAGGGAAGCTGTAATCTCCGATGACATCGCCCGCGAGGCAGGTAGGGCCGCCGAGGCGGTAGGTGAACGGGGATGAGAGATCGCCGGCAAGATGGTAGCTTTCCCCTTCGAGGACGGCGGCGGGTTGTAGCGGACTGAAGTCCGCGCTCCGATCAACGAGAAAAACATCCGGGCGGTAAGGCATTTCGATGACATCCGGCATGTGCGCAGTGGCGGAGACATCAAGGATCGCGAGCTTGTGCCCGGCGGACTCGAAGACATCCATGACCTTCGCGCGGAGCACGCCGCTGTGGATAGCGACCGCCTCGCCCGGCTCCAGCCAGACCTCGACCTTGTATTTTTCCCGCACCTCCCGGACGAGCCGGATGAGGAGCTCGCGGTCGTAGAAGGGCTTGGTGATCCAATGCCCGCCGCCCATGTTCAGGTAAGTGAACTGCCCGCTGCGCAGGAGGTGGCCGAACTTCTCGTCCACGGCTTTGAGCGTGCTTTCGAGATCCGGCGAATCCTGTTCGCAGAGGGTGTGGAAATGGAGGCCGGAAAGACCTGTTAGATCGGCGCCGGCCAGTTGGTCGGCGGTAATCCCGAGCCGTGAACCCGGCACGCAGGGATCGTAAATCGGAGTTTGTCCGGTCGAGTGCTCAGGATTGATCCGCAGCCCGCAGAGCACCTCACCGGAGATGAAACGCGGGTGTTGAAAGATGGTTTCCCGGAAGCGGAACCACTGGGAAAGCGAGTTGAAATCGAGGTGATGGGTGAAATCCAACAGCTCCGTGATATCCTCCTCATCGTAGGCGGGAGAGTAGGTGACGATGTGTTTCCCGAAATGATCGCGAGCCAGCAGCCCCTCCCAAAGCCCCGACGCGCAGCAGCCATCGAGTTTATCGGAAATGTATGGATAAGCTTTCCAGCAGGAGAAACCTTTCTGCGCGAGAACGACCTTGCAGCCGGCGGCGTCGGCCGTTTCCCGCAGGATCGCGACGTTCCGGCGGAGGGCTTCGATGGAGATGAGAAACATAATGGGTAGTGCGGCTACAACATGAGGTTCGGCGGAAAATGCAGGAAATCCAACCGCAGATGAACGCAGATGGACGCTGATGGGAAAAATGTCCCTCCGTTGCGTATCGCAAGCATTCCCCTACCTGTTTTCATTACATCTCTTCTCTTCCATCTGCGTGAATCTGCGTCCATCTGCGGTTCGATTTTCCAGCTGCCACGGAATCGGGCTAAGCGAAAAGCTCGCGTGCGGTATAGGCCATGCCGATGGATGCGGCGGCATCGCCACCCTCGGCCCACTGGAAAACGGTCGTCGCTTTATCCGGATCAATGGGGCTATTGCGGTAAATGGGCCAGGCGCGGTCGTTGAATCCCTCGGTCACCCACTCCATGAACCGGTCGCGGAACTTCGCCTCCGCAAGCCCGCCGCCGATGACAACGAGACCCGGATCGAGCACACGGACGAGATCCGCGATGCCGTAGCCGAGGATGAAACCCTGCTGCTTGAAAAGCTGGATCGCCAGCGCATCGCCGTTTTCCGCGAGCGTCCGGAGTTGGAAAGCCTTTTCCTCGATGGTGCCGGAGCCGTTGAGCGGGTGCAATTCCCACTCGGGCTTGCGCAGCTCGATGCCCAAGCGGCGGCGCAGCGCGACAAGCGAAACCCATGCCTCCAAACAACCCTTCAACCCGCAAGTGCAGTCGGGCAAGCTTCCGTCATCCTCGCGGAAAGGCACGGAAACATGGCCCGCCTCCAGCGCCAAGCCGTTTGCCCCTTCGTATAGCTGTCCGCCGGGCAGCACAAAACCACCACCCAGCCCCGTACCCGGCGCAACCAGCAGCAGGCTGCCGAGGTGCTTGTTGCGGATCGCATATTCACCGACAGCCGCCGCGTTGCAATCGTTTGTCATGTGCACCGGTATGCCGAGGCGCTCCTTGAGAAGCCCGCAGATATCCGTTCCCACCCAATCATCGCCGAGGTTCGCCTTGCCCCAGATCACTCCATCCGAAGAGGGAGCGGGAACATCCAGCCCGATCCCGCCGATCTTCGCCACCGTGATCCCCGCGTTTCCACAAAGCTCCGCGATCGCCAGATCAAGCTGACCGAAGGTGGCCTCGTAGCCGTTTTTTACGAAACTCTTCACCTCGACCACCGGCCCCGACTGAATCCCATCCGGGCCTATGACGACCGCCTTCACCGTGGAGCCGCCGATATCCAGACCGATGAAATATTTGGGTTCTGACATGCACGCAGGTTGTTTCGCCGGGGTCAGGGGAGTCAAGATGGATGTGGGGAGGGAAAAGTGACAGGCTTACGTGGAAAAAGGCGGTTGCGGGTATCGAAATCCGGCGGATTCTCCCCCACCCTTTCTCCCGAAAGAATCACCAAGCCATGCTCATTGCCGCCCTTATCGCCAACATCCTCCTCTTCGCCGCTGCGTGGGCGTGGTGTGTGCGGCTCAGAAATTTCTCGCCCGTCGATGCATTCTGGGCATTCGGGATCGGCATCTCCTCCGTCTTTTTTCTGTTTGGCGATACGTCTCATGATGGGAAACGGATCGCCGCGGGGATTCTTATCGCAGCGTGGTCGATACGGCTCGGCTGCCATCTGGCAAAACGCATCGCAAAACACCATCCGGCGGAGGATACGCGATACATCAAGCTCCGCGAGGTCTGGAAAGGGCGCGAAAACTCCGCGTTTTTTTGGTTTTTCCAAGCACAGGCGATCTCCGTTTTCCTACTCGCCCTGCCGTTCTACATCATCGCCAACGATCCCGATCCGTCATGGCATTTCCTCCACATAGTCGGAGTTATCGTCGCGGCCTGCGGCCTCATCGGTGAAACGATTGCCGACAAACAGATGGACGATTTCAAGGCCGCCGACCCCGATCCGAAATCCGTCTGCCAACGCGGCCTTTGGAAATATTCCCGCCACCCGAACTACTTCTTCGAAAGTGTCATCTGGACGGGCATCTTCCTGTTCGCCGCCGGTTCGCCATGGGGCTGGACGACGATCTACGCCCCCGCCATCATCACTTATCTCCTTTTGAAAGTCACCGGCATCCCTCCCACCGAAGCCTCCGCCCTGAAACGCAAAGGCGAAGCCTACCGCCGATACCAACGCACCACCTCCCCCTTTATCCCGCTCCCGCCCAAGCCTCTTCCTTAGAGTTTAAAGTTTAAGATTTAAAGTTTCATGACCACCAACGACCTCATCGCCTCCGGCAAGCTCCCCGATTCCGCGATCCGCCTCGGCATCCGCCACCGGCTCGCCAACACCATCGCCCCTTTCGAGAAACTCGATCCCGAAGTCCGCCAGGCAAAGCTCATGGCACACATCGCCGAGCTGAAAACCATGCCCGTCGCCATCGCCACGGATGAGGCGAACGAGCAGCACTACGAGCTGCCCACCGCCTTTTTCAAACGCTGCCTCGGCCCCCACATGAAATACTCCTCCGGCTACTGGGAACCGGGAGTCACCGACATCGCCGAGTCCGAGGCGCGGATGTTGGAAATCACCAGCCGACGCGCGGAACTTGCCAACGGCCAGAACATCCTCGAACTCGGTTGCGGCTGGGGTTCGCTCACCCTCTGGATGGCTCGTCATTATCCCGATGCAAAAATCACCGCCGTTTCCAACTCCCGCACCCAGCGCGAATACATCATGGCGGAGGCGGAAAAACGCGGCCTCCACAACGTCACGGTCATCACCGCCAACATGATCACCTTCGAGGGCGTCGGCGAATCCGTCTTCGACCGCTGCGTATCCGTCGAGATGTTCGAGCACATGAAGAACTACCAGATCCTGTTAGAGCGGATCTCGAAATGGCTCAAGCCCGATGGCAAACTCTTCGTCCACATCTTCACCCACCGCGAAAACGCCTACCACTACATCGTGGAAAACGACGACGACTGGATGGCGAAATACTTTTTTACCGGCGGCCAAATGCCCTCCGATGACCTGCTCCTCTACTTCCAGGATCACCTCCGCATCGAGCAGCACTGGCAGGTCAACGGACAGCATTACCAGAAAACCTCCGAGGCCTGGCTCCGCAACATGGACGACCACAGGGACGAGCTCTTTCCCCTCATTTCCGAAACCTACGGCGCCGATCAGGCCGTGAAATGGTGGTCCTACTGGCGCGTCTTCTACATGGCCTGCGCCGAACTCTGGGGATACCGCAAAGGCCACGAATGGATCGTTTCCCACTACCTTTTCCGAAACACCAAAGCCTGAGGCCAAGGATCAGGTGCGCTTGCGTGCCCCGCATCACAAAGGAAGCCCCGCCCGTTGTCAGAATCCAAGGTTCAAAGTCAGTGAAAGCAACGCCATGCGCTCCCGTAGAGCGACGCAAACCAGCCCTCCTCCTTTCCTTGAACCGTTCCCGGGCTGCCGCGATGCTATCTTCCACGGGGCGGCACCAATCTGGATTCTCAACCGCAGGGATCCGTCAAATTTGAGCCGATGAATCAAACTCCCCTGATCTTCCCCCGCATCGGCGCGATTTCCGAGGGGAATTCGAAGAAATTCCTCACCGGATGAGGTCTTCCTCATAGAGCAACCGGAAGCCGCTGCGGTTGAGAATGCTTGTGGCGAAATCATAATCCTCGACATGCATCGCCAGCAACGCCTTGCCATCGGAGCCGGGCAGCATTGCGTAAGCGAAGTCGATGTTTGTCTCGGCGGTCATCAGGATATCGAGGCATTTCAGCAGATCCGGCCCCGCCTCCTTGAGGGCGATAACGACGAGCTCGCAGGTGGTGTGCGGGATGCCTTTCTCACAGAAAATGGATTCCGCCATATCGGGATCGGATAGCACCAACCGCGCGATGGTGGCATCGCGCGAGTCCTGCACGCTCAGGCCGATGACCTCAATCATGGAGGCGCGCAGAAGCTTCACAAGCGATGCGAGTGCCCCCACGCGGTTCGGCAGCATCACGGAAAATTGTCTCACGGGTGTCCCGTTCTCAGCCACCAGCCCTTTTACGCTCTCGTATTCCTGATCCATGGGAGTTTATCCTTTCGGGCCGCGCAGGCGCAGGGTCCGCACCTCGCCGCTGGCTGTTTCCTCAATGACTAGCTGGCCGGGACGCACGTCGTTGACGACAAACTCACGGCCATCGGCAGCAGTGAACTTCTGGCCGGGCTTCGCCACATAACGCTGCCCCGTAGCCGCATCCTCCACCAACGCCACCGGATCATGTCCAACCGCCGGACGGCCCGCTGTCCATTCCATCTTTCGCCCGCTTCGCGTATCCTCCACCTCTACGATGCCGACTTCGATGGTTGCTCCGTCATTGAGCTTTCCGCTCTCGCTGCGGCTGTAAACGCGGACTACCGAGAGGCTTGATCCGGGGATCTTTTCGCCTGCTTTCACCGCCACCTCCCTTGAGGGTGAGCCCGCGATGTGCAGCGAGGCAACCCCACCGGAAACTTGTTTCACCTCCACTGGCAACTCACGCTGACGATAATGTCGCATGACCAGCGGCAGGTCGTCTTCTGTCTCATCCTTCAACACTCCCTGAGCGTCGCTACGCTCGCGTTTACCGATGCGTGCCCCTTCGATGCTTTTCGCTGTTGGTGCTGGCCGGCCTCCGCCGCTTGCGATTTTTTTCGACTCAAGCTCACTCGGCACACCCGAACCAGACCCTTGATCCGGCATAGCATCGGCACCACCCTGCCCCGGCACGGGCTTGCTCCAAGGTGCCTTTTCCGCACTCCCATCATTTACGGCCAAACCATCATCCTCCACGGGATTACCGGCTGCGGGGCTTTCCGGCTCTTCCAGCCCTTCCTCATTTTCCTCAAGATACTCATCCATCGCTTCCGCGACTTCCTCGTCAGACTCCAGTGCGAGCGTGTCTCCGGAAAAACCATTCTCGATCATCTCTGCGAGCCCTGTGTGACCCGCCGCCACAGCGAGACTCTGCGCCGTATCACCGCTCTCGGTTGTCGCAAAGCGGCTTGCCCCGATATCGATCAACATCTCGGCGGCTTCCTTGTGCCCGTTTTGCGCCGCGAGCATCAGCGGTGTCCGACCGTCTTCCATTCGTGCGTAAACCGAGGCACCATAGTTCGTAAGCGCGTCAATCACCTCTGCTTTGCCAACGAGAGATGCAAGCAGCAGCGCGGAATCCAGATCCTCACGGTGGTAGGGTGCGAGTTCCTCAACCGAAGCCTGGCCACCCTCATTCACTGCGAGCATCAATGCCATGAAGCCGTTGTCGTCCTTGGACTTCGGATCCGCACCTTGGCGCAACAGCCATCTCACCATCTCCGGCTTGTCGGCCATCACGGCAGCCATCATAGGAGTCCTTCCTTCGGCACCTTTTTCTTCAACGGAAAATCCGCGGTCCAGAAGATACTCGCCGGCTTCCATTGCGCCAGACGCCGCCGCCACATGCAGCGCACCGTTACCCTGTGCATCCTTGATTTTCGTATCAAAACCTCCGTTCACCATCTTGGTCATCACCGACACATCGTTGTCGCGCACCGCAGTAAACCAGCCTGCCTCCGTCATGGCGTAGCCCGCCTCGCTGATCTCCTTCGCAGCCGCGTCGGATTTCTTCCTACAACCCGACAGAGCGCACACAAGTACACAGGCGAAGAAAAACTTCAGCAAAAACATGCCCTGCAATACTTCAGAAACCCTAACGATTCAATCCCCAAATCCAGCCACCCAGAACCCATCCGAACAGCGTCCGGAACATTCAATGGAACGGGCATTTTGACTCCTCTGCTATTTCGTCTGCGGTGTCATCTTTGGCAGTTTGAGAATGAGTGAACCCGGGGCGCTTCCAGACACGCAGAGAGATCCCGTTCAGTGATCGGATGGTCAAACGCGAGGTGGGTTCGGGATCGGAGCCGGGGGCGGGTTCAAAACGGTAGCGCCTTGTCAGCGAGGCCAGGACCAGCATCGCCTCCTGCATGGCGAAGGCCGCGCCGATGCAGATCCGCGGACCTTGTCCGAAGGGGATGTAGGCGCATGACGGCTGCTCCAGCCCGCCCTCGAAGCGGTCGGGATCGAATTCGTGCGGACGATCCCACAAATCGCGGTGGCGGTGCACGAGCCATGGCGAGACGGCGACCGGCGAGCCGTCGGGGATGTCGTATTTGTCGAGCTTCTGTCCGCCGACGGCCTTGCGCACAGTCAGGAAACCCACGGGCGGGTAGATCCGCAATGTTTCGCGGAATACATTGCGGATCTGCCTGTGCTTGGGGATGTCCGCGAATTCCGGCTGGCGGTCGCCGAGCAAGCGGCAGCTTTCCTCATGCAGGCGCTCCTGGATTTCCGGACATTTCGAGAGGAGAAACAGGGACCATGACAGCGCGCTCGCCGAGGTCTCGTGTCCCGCGAGGAAAAGCATCGCCACCTGATCGACCAGCTCCACGAGCGTGAAAGCCGAGCCATCCACCGGATCGCGCGTTTCCAGCAGCGATTGCAGGATGTCCTTGTGATCCCCGGTGACGCCCCGCTGGTAATCCTCGTAACGACCGCGGATCGTGGCGGCGAGCAACTCGCGGATCTCTTTTCCCGCGCGCTTCCATGTCATGTAATGACGAGGCGCGAGCCATAACGGCAATCGGAAGAATCCCATCTGGATCATCAGCACCGCCTTTTCCTGGAACAGGTTGAAGGCTTCGTAAATCCTGCGGGCTCCCTCGCTTTCGAGGGATTCGGAAAGGATCGTCCTCAGGATGATGTCCGCCGTGACGTGGGTCATCTCCAGCTCGATGTCCACCACCTCGCCATCCTCCGCGTTGTCCAGCCGCTTGATCATGGCATCGGCGCCGCCGCCCATGAGCGCGAAGACCTCCTTCAGTTTCGCCTGGCCGAAGGCCGGATCGAGCATACGCCTCTGCCGTTCCCAGACGGCACCGTTGGTGGTGAAAATGCTCTCGCCAAGCAGTGGCTTGAGTGCCGTTTCCGCGAGTTCGTGCTTCGGATAACGCTCGAATTTATCAACCAGCACCTCCTTGATGACATCCGGAAATTTCACCATGAAAAGCTGCAAGCCGGGCAGCCGGACGCGTGTGACTTTCCCGGCATAGCTGCCCTCATACAAGGTCGCGAGCCACGATTTCCGGCCGCGCTTGAACAGGTTCCAGAGCGAGCGTTTCGAAGTGGAATCCAGCGGCTTCGGATATGGAGGGGTGTAGGACATGCGTCGGATTCAAACCAGCCGGAGGATTACCTGATAGTGGACGAAGGCTCCGATCATCACGCAGATGTGCCAGACTTCGTGGAAATTCAGCCGGTTTTTCCCTCGCGGGAATTTCCTGACGTAACAAACCGCGCCCGCGATGTAAAACAAACTACCGAAAGAAGTCCAAAGGATCGGCTGCCAAAAATCCGCCCAGCAGAAGGGCACCGCAAGCAGCGACAAGGTGGCGATCCCGCTATACCACGCGGCTTTCTTTGAGCGGCTGATCTCCCCGCGCTTGCGGGACATTACCACGGCGTTGCTCGCGAGGATGGCAACCATGGATACCCAGGCAAAAAGCGCCCATGCGACCGGCAGCATGATCACGGCCAAGGGCGCGTAAGTCCCCACGATGAGTCCCCGGATGCAATGGTGGTCGAAGTCGCGCAAACGGCGTGTCAAATCCTGCGGGCCGCCCACGAGATGAAACAGGGCGCTCGAGAAAAACGCCAGAAACAGCGAGACGCCGTAAATCGCGCAGGCGACAAGCAGCAGGGCATTCCCTTGCGCTTGCCGGAGCAGGATGACACCGCCCACCACGGCCGCCGCCGCGCCGATGAGGTGGCTGTAGCCGTTGAAGGGTTCGCGCCCGAAGCTGATCCTTGGTTGATCCGTAAGGGGCATGGGATTCAGTTGGTGACTTGGTTCCTGCGGTTGCGGTAGCGCTCCGCGAGGCGCATGTCACCGAGGGTGATCGCGTGAAAATCGAATGCGGAGGGAAGATCGGATGACATGAAGTAGAGGAAATGAAACAAGTAAGGGTTTCGTTTCAGCTCATTGTAACGCTGTTTCGAATAGCCTTCCATGAAGCGCGGTGAGAGGAACTTCGGCAGGTCAGGCTGCGGGTAATCGAACTTCTCATCATGTGTCGCGCGCACGGGATCGATCAGCGCGGTGGAAGCTCCATCGGATGGCATGCTGAAGTCGATCCAATCGAGCCGCGGGTGCGTGGCCACCCGTTTCAGGCATGCGTTGTAAGGCCCATCCTGCGCCTGCATGAAGGACGTGAGAGGGATGCACTCGCCCAATGTGAGCAGACTTACGCGGCCTTGCCATGCGCCGGATTTCAGCAAGCGGTCCAGGAACGGAAACACGATGATCGTCCCCACGCTGTGGGCGACCACGAGCAGTTCATCGGGTCGCTCTTTTTCCAAAACCGCCAGCAGTTCCTTCACCTGGGCATCGAAGCGCTCATCGAGTTCCGGCAAGGGACGCTGTGCCAGAAGCCGGCAAAAATTATACAATCTCAGCAACCAGGCGCCCTTCAAATGAGGGCTCATCAGGTGGGCGGCACACGCACCTGTCAGGGCGCCTATCCCTGCCGTGAGCACCGTATTCAGGATCGTCGGTTCGATGAAACCGGCCGTCAGCCCGACGAAGGCCGCACCAAAGACCAGCATGAGAATGAGATACAGCGTGATGAAGGCGATCGCGGGAAAAAGCAGCGCGGGCATGGGACGCCATGTGTTCCTGAAGCAGCGGTAAAGCGCCCCCGTCTTGATCAGCATGTAGTAGGTGACGCAGGCTTTGAAAAACATTTCCAGACGGCTCTTCGTCCAGTGGCTGCGGATGATGTCATCCCATGCGATGAAATGGAAATGCACCGATTCCGCATGGCCCGGGTGATCCGTCTTTGTCGTCCATTTGTGCCATAGGTTGCCGTGCCGTTTGCGCCTTCCCACATCCAGATGGATGCCCTGTTTCTGCGAGTATTTCTCCGCCTCGCGCGTGAACATGCCGTGATAAAACGAGGCGCCGCGCGGATCAAAGCCGCTGATCTGCACGATGCAACGGATCGAAACGGAATCACTTGGCGCATCGGGATCGTTTTTCATGGGCAATCATGCGTGCCCGGTCCGCTCACCCCGCCGCCAATCCGGCAGCAAGACCGAGGAACCTGTCTCGCATCGCCTGAACGCTATAGGTTTGCCCGGCGGCATGGCGACTTTTTTCACGGAATGATTGGAGAGCTTCGGGACTTTCGAGCAGCTCGTGCCATGCCGTGGCGAGGGCGATGGGGTCGCCGGGGGGGACGAGGAGGCCGCCGCCGCTGTTGGCGATGATTTCGGGGAAAGAGGAGGCGTTGGGTTGGACGATGGGCACGCCGCTGGCGAGGGCTTCCAACACGTAGAGGCCGAAGGCTTCCGGGTAGGTGGCGGGGACGGAGAAGAGGGTCAGCGAGGAGAGCATGCGGGCTTTTTCCTCGCGGGAAATGTTCGGCGACCAGGTGACTTGATCGCTGAGACCGGCGGTTGCGAGTTTCTGCTTGAGCGAAGAAACCAGGGTTTCGTCACCGGCGGTGCAGGCTCCGGCGATGTGGAGTCGGGCGTCAGGATGATGGAGGTTTTTCCTCAGATGGATGAAGGCGGAGACAAGAAGCTCGATGCCTTTTTCCCGGATCATGCGGGCGAGGTAGCCGATGACAGGAGGGGAGCTTGGAGCGGGCGGGAGGTAGCCTTCAAGGTCGATGCCGTTGGGCATGACTTCGATGCGGAGATCGGGGGCATTGAGTCGCTGCCGCATGAGGTCGGCGTAAAATTGGCTGGGAGCCACCAAGAGATCGGCGTCCTGGAGTCGGTCGCGTAGTTCGTTCCAGCAGGAGGTTTTGAAAGGCTCGGGGAGTCCGTCTAGGAAGCTGTCTTCACCTTGGAAGCAACAGATGATTTTCACGCCGAGGCGCTGCTTGAGCTGGCGGATCATGCCGGCCTGGAGGGCGGTTCCTAGGCAGAGGACGTCGGGCTTTTCGGTGGCGAGCCAGTCGATGAGCTTGTCGAGTTCCTTGCCGAAGCTGCTGTCCTCGATGCGGAGCATGGCGAGTGCCATCGCGCCGTGGACGCGGGCGGAAGTCATGTGGCTGCGCTTGGCGGCGAAGCGGAGGAGCTTGGTGTTGTTGAGGAAATCATCGAACCACCGCGGGGTGTGCCGGAAAAGCGAGAGGTTCTGTTGGAGATACACATTGATGCCGCCGAAGAAGATCGGGTTCTGCGTCTGTGGCAGCATTTCCTCATCGAGCTGAAGCGGAAGATACATCGGCAGCAGGGAAACCTGGTGGCCCGCGGCGAGGAGCGACTTCGCGAGCGCGTTGTCGCGCATGCAGGCTCCGCAATAGTAGGAGCCCGTTCCGGGGGTGAGGAAGGCGAAGTTCATTTCGGAGACTCAAGACTTGGAGATACAAGACGCAAGACGCAAGACTGGAGCTTGTGTAGACGGCGTGTCAGTTCGTTTTTTAGGTAGAGGAACGCAGCGGAAGGACGCGGATTCGCATTCGGTTCGGGTGAATGGTGACCAATGCGCCCCGGAGAAGTTCATCGGAATTGGATTGGATGGCCGAGACCACCATCACCGCCATGTTGGCTGGACGGACGTCCTCGGCACGAAGTTGGATCACGCTAGGGCCTGAGTTTCCTGTGGCGGCGAGGAGCGCCCCGAAATCGAGATCGTGGGTTAAGACCATATAGCCATGGGTGCGAGCCCAAGCCATGATCTCGATGTCAGGTGCGGTCGGCGAACCAATCTCAGACCAGTGGATGGCCTCCACCGAATGACTCCGGAGTTCCGTAGCCCAAACAGGTGAAAGGTTCATATCTATCACCAAGCGGATCATTGCTGTATTTCTCAAGCAGTGACCGCTAACGGAACCTCATGCTCTTCGGAACGCCATGTCGCATAGCGGAGGGCGGCGGTGATGTCTTCCTGCTCCAGGTAGGGATAGAGGCTGAGGATTTCCTGATGACTCGCACCCGATGTGATGAGACCGAGAATGGTGCCCACCGTGACGCGCATTTTGCGGATGCATGGTTTCCCTCCCATGACGGCGGGATCCATGGTGATCCTATTGTTCTCGGGAAAAATCATGGCGAAACAGTGCCAGTTGCTCGTTGAAATGTCGAGGGGTTAAGCGGGGATGGGAACACGTCCGTAGTCGAGCGGCTCGGGGAGTTCCGCGAAATCGGCGATGGCTTGGGCGAGGTCGGTGTAGTCCTTGCCTTCGATGTTGCCGATGAGGACGTCGGTGAGTTTCGGGCGGAGGTCGGGGTATTTGCGGATGAGTTTGGCGAAGCTGAAGTCCTTGTCGTAGAAGGCGTAAACGATGCGGCGCATGGTCTCGATGTGGCCGCAGAGATCCTCTCCGTATTGGGCGAAGGCGGCGGCGGAGGTGTCGCCTTTTTCGAGGGCGGCGTGCGCTGCGTCAGCGGCCATTTCACCGGATTTCAGGGCTAGGAAAACACCGGAAGAGAACACGGGATCGAGGAAAGCGAAGGCGTCGCCGACGAGGACAAGGCCGTCGTTGGCGCAGTGTTCGGCGCGGTAGGAATATTCGCCGGTGACCCAGTATTCGCCGAACTGTGTGCCGACGGAGAGGTGCTCCTTGACCCAGGCGTTGTTCTCGATTTCGCGGGCGTAGATTTCGGCGGGATCGCGGGTTTCGCCGGGTTTGAAGAGGTAATCGCGCTCGGCGACGATGCCGGAGCTTACAACCCCGTTGCGCAGCGGGATGTTCCAGAACCAACCGCCACCGGGGAGGTAGGCGATGGTGGTCGCGCCTTCCTCGAGGCCGGGGTCGCGTTTCGCGTCCTGAAAGAGGGTCCAGATGGAGACCTTGTTGAGTTGGGGATCGCGGTTCCGCGTGCCGTGTTTCCGCTGATAGAGTGCATCGCGGCCGGTGCAGTCGAGGGTGATGGGGGCGGTGACCTCGAACGTATCCTCATCGCCGGTGCGGGCGCGGATGCCGGTGATGCGGTCGCCGCTTTTCAGGAAATCGAGGGCGGTGGTGTTTTCGCGGACTTCGACGCCCTTGGAGCGGGCGTTGTCGAGGAGCATGAGGTCGAAGTCCTTGCGCTCGACCTGCCAGGTGGTGGCGGCGGGGTGATCAAAGTGCTGGAAGAAATAGAAGGGAGCGGAGATTTTCCCGTCGGTGGTGGCGAACTGGACGCTGTGCTTTCGGGTGAAACCGATCTCCTCCATGCGGTCGAGGACACCGAGGCGGTTCAGCGTGAACCAGCAGAAGGGCATTAGGGACTCGCCGACGTGGTAGCGGGGAAAGGTGGTTTTTTCGACGAGGAGAACGCGGTGGCCTTTCTCGGCAAGGAGGGTCGCGGTGGTGGTGCCGGCGGGGCCTCCGCCGATGATGATGGCATCGTAGGTCATAGGGGAAAGTTTGCTAGGTTTCAGATTTCAGTGTTCAGGGAAGAGCCGTTAGGTGGGAAGGATTTCGAGGATGCGGGCGAAGATTTTGGATTCGTCTCCAACCAGGTGATTGTAGCGTCCAAACAGGATTTTTCCAGAGGCAGATGGAGGAAAAATGCTTTCGAGTGCCTGGCCGGGCACGGTGAAGAAGCCCTGGGGTTCGCTGCGGAACGGGAGGCCGGAGGTGGTGAGGATGGTGCCGAGGGGGGTGTCTCCGGCGAGGATGCGGGTGCGGAGTTCGGGCGGGAAAGAGTCGAGGAGGATTTCGATCAGGCCGTATTCCACGGTGGTGCCGGAGGTGGCGGCGTGGAGCGTGACTTCGCGGAGGTAGATCGGATCGTTGAGCTGGGAACGGAGGACGGTGAGAGAGATGGAATCGCCATGGAAGGCGGCGAGCTCCGAGGTCATGTCGTGATCGTGGACGAGGAGTTTTTGGTAGGGCTGGGGGACTTCGTTCGCCGGTATCCAAGACAGCGGCACTGACCCGAGGTGGGAGGTGGCGAGGAGGGGTGAGAGATCGGAGAGGAGGGTGGGAACTGGCATTTGGGATTTAAGGGTGACGGGTGGGGAGTGGCGATTCTTACAGCAGGGTGGGAGCATGCGGGCGAACCTACTTCTCTCTCCTACATTTACCCGATGACACCGGAAAATCGTGTATGCCCGCAAGTGGTTCTCGTCCATGAAGTCATTTTTCTGTTTCCCATTGTGCAATTTGTTCAGTATTCAAATACAAATTTTCCGGGTAGTAGAGGGCAATCAGACGAGGGTTCAGTGGAGCGTCCCCCGCAAAAGTTGGACAGGGAATAAGCCCGATCTGAACCTTAACTGCCGAATTCCCGGATGGCCAAAACCCTGCGGGCGTGGTCAAGCTGACGACAGCTTGCCGGGGTCCGGGGCGGGTAGCCCCGGGTCGTGCAACAGCCGGAATGGAGGTCTCCAATGAATGACGAATCCGACGAAATCAAACGCTGGACCGCGCGCCGCAAGGCCGCTGCGGTGATGGACATCATCAAGGGCA
>JBJONG010000035.1:0-36142 GCA_046051965.1 Verrucomicrobiota bacterium | reverse complement strand
CAGCACCGTGACGTTCTGGATACGAACGCCGCTCACCGGTTGATCCATCTCGCCGCCGTCGTCGATGTTCAACCCGTTTCCGGTCTGCCCGCGACAGACGAGGTTGCGCACGACCAACTCTTCACAGTGGGAGAACTGCCACGCGTTGGCACCTCCTACGAAAACCGGCGGACGCTCCGGGTCTGATCCCTCGACCACCAGGCGCTCGACTCCGCGCACCGCGAGTCCTCCGCGATACTGGCCGGGCGCGATCCTTAGCGTCGTGCCGGCCTCCAGTCGCATGACCGCCTCCCTCAGTTTCGCATCACTGCCTACCTCTACCACCCCGCCACTGGCCATCATCGTGAGTCCGAGCGAAATCGCGCACCATTGGGTTATCATCAAGTGATCGTGCCACCGCTTGCCACGAGAGGCAATCCTTCGGAGGGAAGCTCCCGTTTCAGAGAACCGCCACATGGATCGGATTCAGGATATAGGAGCTGATTATTTTTCCCCGGGCTTTGATTTGTTTCCTCCTCCGTCGGAAGTAGAGTGCGGCTCGTTCCCGATGAATCATTTCTTCCAACGTGGTGGAGTATGGGTGCTTCTGCAAAACACACTGCTCGCGGCCGTCATCCTGATGGCGGTATTCTTTCGCGGGGCGGGTTTCATCCTCTTGCCGTGATTGCGGGAGCGGCTTTGCTGATCATTGCGGCGGGTGTGTCTCTTGCGGGTGCCTTGGCTCTCGGCAGAAACCTCACTCCCTTTCCCAAACCGGGCGGGCAGGCGCAACTCGTGCGGCACGGAATTTACTCGATGATGCGCCATCCCATCTATTTCAGCCTTATGGCGGGAGCGATCGGATGGGCGCTGGTGTGGAAAAGCTGGTCGGCGTTGGTGGTCGCCGCATTGCTCATCCCGTTCTTCATCGCAAAGTCACGCCGTGAGGAACGGTGGTTACGCGAAAAATTTCCGGAATATGCAGATTACGAGCGGCAGGTTCGCAGCTTCGTCCCATGGCGGTAGGTTTTCCGGCCATCGGCATGGTGGTGAGTAGTCACACTTGCGGACTACGCCGTCATCGCCACCCAAGCGCCAAGCCCAATACCCAGCGCCTAAGCGATCAAGTCGATCCAGTTGAAGGTGTTGCCCAACACCAGCCTTCCCGGGATTGCAGCGCGGATCGCGTCGATCTACGGCGCTTGAAAGAGCTGCGAGATTTCCACGCCCCTCGCGAAAGTAGACCCTTTGCCAATACCCGCACAAAAGGCTGACCCGTCCGTTTGAAGCCCGCCAGCATGGCGGATCGGCCGACCGTTCAGCGTCCGGTCGCCCAGTTCCGGATGAAGTCCTTCTGCGCGGGTGTCTGCGGGGATTCCGGGTGGTGGCGAACTTTCGGCATGTGTGAGGAATACTGGAGCTGGACGCGCGCGAGGGCGGCTTCCGGGTCGAGGCCGCATTCCCGGAGCCAGCAGCCGATGGCCGTGCCCGTGCGCCCGATCCCGCCCCAGCAGTGGACGTAAACGGCGGGAGTGTGGTGGCTGGCCTCCCTGATATGGGTCAGAATCGTTCGCATCGCCTCTCCGCTTTCGGGGACACCCATGTCGGTGATCGGCTGGGAAACCCTCCGCAGAATTGTTCCCGTCTCCTTCTCCAGTTCGGTGAGCAAGCCGTCGTAGGAAACCATCCCATCGGCCGGAGCGGTGAGGTCAACGAAGGTGCGGATGCCGAGGTCGACGAGGTGGCGCAGCCGGATCTTCGCCACTTCGGGGCTACGGTCGCCGGGATATTCGCCGCCGTAGAGCTTTCCGGCTTCGATGGGATAATGCTGGGGTATCATGGGTGTCGCGCGGGACGAAGATCTCACCATAGGGGCTGTGATGACAACCTCAGCCCGTTCTGGCGCACCACATCATTCCACGTGCGATACGGCGCGGGCGGCAGGTAAGCGCCGCGACGCGGGTCGTAGCTGCCCTGAATGCCGGTAAGGACGGCCATCGAATCGGTGGCGGCGGCCTTGACCCCGTCATCGGTGCTGCGGCTACCGCCGAAGAAGTCGTTTCCAGGCCACGATACGTGATCCCAGGCGACGACGCTGAAGAGGATGCAGGCGGAGAAATCATCGCCGTCCTCGGCGTAGGTGGGTGGCGGGCAGAGCTGGGATTTCCCGGCGTTACCCTGGAGCAGGGGACGGATCATCAGGGAGATACCGTGGATTTCCTGCCGGTCGTTGGAGCATTCGCTGAAGGGGTCGAAATAGACCGCCTTGATGTGGGGAAATGACGCACCGTGGTTTTCGAGCAAGCGTTCAAGCACGACGCAAAGCTCGGCTCCAAGCCGTCCCGCGAATCTCCCTGCGAATTGTCCGCAGCCGAGGCCGGGCATCGTCAGCAATGCCGTTTTCCCCGCTGCGGCGGCGCTGGTGTTCACATACCGCAGGACGGGCAGCAAACGCCGCTTGTAGAGGCCGTAGTAGCCTTCACTGTCAAGCTGGCCATCCGCCGAGGTCACTTCCGTCCAATCCGCCGGTGTGTGCCCCCTGCCGTTGCGGAGCAGCGCGCCGGGCGTGTAGACCAAGGTGGCCGCGAAAGGCTGCGCATGGGGCACGGGCGCGGTATGGTGACCGTTATCAAAGATCGTCACAGGCACCGCGATGGAAATGTCGCCGAGTAGCCCCAGCTCCGTGTGGTTCCAGTCCGATCCGTCGCCAACCACGGCGCTTTCCGCGAAAATCTGCGACGGCTTGGTGTTGAGCAGCGTATCGAGAAACGTCTCCTCCGTCAGCGTCGCCAACTCGATGCCGGCCAGATTGCATCTCAGACGCTTCCCTGCGGACACAGTGCCTGCTTGCAACGCCGCCAAGTATTCCACCAAGCGGGCGCGGGTTTCGTCGGGGATGATGCAGGTGTATCGCATGGGCAGAGCCGATGCTATCGAGCTGCGGATGACAATCCAACGCCCTATGTTGCAGTAATTGAGGGAGAGGCTGCATCAGCTTGCACCATCGATTCCTCGGAATAAGATAGAACCATGTGTACGGCCTACGAACTCAGTAAACGGGGTGGAACGTTTCCCGCGCGGGTCAGCGCGGTAGCGGTGGAGGAGCTTATGTCCATTTCTCGAACCCATCTCATCCGCCCCACGATCCCTGCTCCGGTGGTCAAGGCGGACGGTAGCCTCGCGACCATGAACTGGGGATTCCGGCGGGCATTAGCTGCAAAGACGAAAGGCCAGCCGCCGACAATGCGAACCGTTGTGAATTCCCGCGAGGACAAGCTCGACGGGAGGATGTGGAAAGAGGCGTTCGGCCTGCGGCGCTGCCTCATCCCGGCGTCGTCGTTTTATGAGTGGGTGGAGATTGAAGGGCGTAAGGTACCGCTCCGCTTTGAGCGACCAGGTGAGGAGTGGATCTGGATCGCCGGGATCTGGGAGGAGGGTGAGCAGGGTGAATGTTTCTCGATGATCACGACCGAACCGAATGAGGTTCTGGCACCGGTCCACGACAGGATGCCGGCCGTGCTGAGTGACGAGCAAATAGATCCGTTCCTCGAAGATGAGCTGAGTTCCTTCGGCCCGTCGGCTGTCCTGCTCCAGTATCGGGAAGCCGACAATTTCCTCAAATCCAAGAAGGGAGGGGATCCCCCTACCGCACAGGCGGATCTCTTTTGACGCGGCACGATGCCACGACCAGACCGCCTGCAGTCGGGTCGGGTCGGTGCCCAGCATTCCGGCTATTGTCACACGGTTCCATGCACCGCATTCGACCAGATCAACAAGTTACTCCCCAGAGAGACTCGTATCTAGGTTCCATATCTCAGCACCGTGCCCACCCCTTCAGCTCTTCAACTCTTCCAGCGTTGAGACCCCGTCAAGCACGCCTTGGAAATATTGGAGCTTGAGAGCATGGTGTTCCAGCCCGGCAACCGTCTCCCGGTGCTGATCCGCGAGAGTGCGGGCATGATCCATGTCCCTGAGGTCGATCACATCAGCCTCACTCGCCCACGTGGGTTCAGGAAAAAGAACCCTATCGATCAGGGTGAAAGCGTAGCGCATGATCTCCTCAAGGCTGCGGCGCTCCGGGTCGAGAGGCAGACTTGGGACTTCCCTCAGCCCCAGCCTCCTCAGGGAATCATTGAGCAGGTAGAACCCCCGCATTCCCTTCATAGGAACAATTTTCCCCTTGTTAACCAGATCGTGGAAAGTGCTGCTGGCCAGCGGCGGATTGAAATATCGACTTATGGTCTCACGACGAACAGCAAACTCGGGACAGCTGGTCGCTAAGGGGTCACTGGCTCTGCTCATGGCCGATAAGATAGCTTTTCCAAAGGCATGCTTCCATTCCAAATTCAGCGAGAAAAAGTGCGGACACCGGGGCAGCCGGTGAACCTTTTAAGAAAACCTCCCGCTGATACTGCAAACGGACAGCCAATAAAATCATTTAAGAAGCCTTAAATAGTTGCCAGAGCAGTTGCCAAAAATGCACCGTTTTCCCGGATTTCGACGGAATCCGACGTAGTCCCACGGAATCGCCACCTTGAAAGACCTGAGCAAAAAACCTTATGAAACATAAGGAAAATCCACTGGAATAAGTGGAGCCGGCTAACGGACTCGAACCGTTGACCTACTGATTACAAATCAGTTGCTCTACCAACTGAGCTAAGCCGGCTTTGCCTTGGTTAGGCCGGGAAGGAATTATCCGCGATGCGGGGGGAAGGCAAGGGGAAAGCCAATAAGATCAATTTCCGCCGGTGCCGGGGAGGAAGCGGTAGTAAACCTCGAGCATCAGGGTGGCGAGGCAGGTGGACATGTGGACGTTGACCGCGCCGTGCTGGATGCCGCCTTGCGTCCATGATCCGTCGGGAGCTTGTGCTTTGAGAAGGCTGTCGCGGAAACGGAGGTTGTAGTCCTCCCACGCCTTGCCGCCGTGGTTGATCATGGCCTGTGCATTGTAGTAGTGGTAGTAGAGGTTGGAGCTTTCCTGACCCCACTCGAACTCCGAGTTTTCGGCGATGAAATCGACACCTTTTCTCGCCGCGCGGGAGCTGCCCTTGTCCCACAATTGGAAACACAGCACGCCGCCGCCGGTGAGGCCGGGGCTGCGGCTCGCATCACCGCGGTATCCGATCGCGCCGTTTTTGCCCTGCGCTTTTTCAAGCCATTCGAGCGCCTCGCGGGAGGGCTTGGTGAACTTGCTAGCGGGCCACAGGCCGGTGTGCTTGCCGGCTTTCATCGCCTGAATCTGCCAGAAGCCGACGGAGTTGTCGCCCTCGTTGGCGGATGCGAACTTGTAAACCCAGCCGCCGGCATCGTTCTGACCCTGCATGATCATGTCGATGGAATCCTTGGTGACCTTGTCGAGGTGGGGGATATTGATCTTGAGCTGGTTGCAGAAAGTGTAGGCCTCGGCGAGGGCGTAGGCGGCGATACCATGGTCATAAACCCACTGGATGTTGGTGGCGTCCTTGTTGGAAAGGCGTCGGTCGTTTTTCATGCCGACGTCGATCAGATAGGTGATGCCTTTGAGGACGGTCTCGCCGTATTTCGGGGACTGCGGCGTTTCGCAATGGCCGAGGTAGGCGAGCAGGGCGAAGCCGGTCATGGCGACGGGGTGGTCGTTCGTCCATGAACCGTCGGGGTTCTGGGTGGCCTGGAGCCAATCGAGGGCTTTGACCACGGCGTCCTCGCATTGGGGCGTGCCGCCTTCGGAAAGCAGGCGCTTCATGCGTTCTTCCGGAGAGCAGCGCGACCGCATGGTGACGGGAATCCCTTGGAAACCGGAGCCGCCGTCGAAGCCCTCGCCAACACCTCCGGGACCGAAGTCCTCGCCATCGCCGTAATCGGCGCTCGGCGCCATGACGGTCACATCGGGCACGGGGATGGAGACGGTGGAAACCGTTTGCGCCGCGATGACCCTTGTCTGCGAAGCGCTGGAAGCGGGAGGTGTTGGCTTGCGCTTGAGCGGGTTCGCGACGGTGGGCGGCTTGTCATCGGGTTTGTCGATGTGTGGCGGGACATGGATCACCTTGAAGCCATCCGTCTGCTGCAAGATCTGCGGCAAAAGGAAGACGCTGAGAACTAGCGCGATCACCACGATGGTCAGGATCGCGATGATGGCGGAGGAAATCGTGGAATTCCGTTGCTGGGCGTTCAGACGCTCTTGCGCCTCCGGGCTGAGGTTTGCGTGGATGCTCATAGTGCTGTTGGAACGCACGGGCATCCGATTTCCTTGGGAAAATTTATTTCGGCCTTTCGGAAAGCCGATCCAGCAGCTCCGCACAGCCGTCTTCCAGCAGTTCGATCACATGGGCGAAGCCCTCGTCGCCGCCGTAATAGGGATCGGGGATGCGCGGTGCGTCATGCTCGGTGAGGAAATCCACGAAGGGTTTCACCTTATCGCGGAACTCGCCGACGGGATCGAGCGCGAGGGCGTCGGCGAAATTTTCCTCATCCATGGTCAGTATCAGATCGAACTCCCGCAGATTGCTTGCCGTGAGTTGCCTCGAACGGCCTTCGACCTTGTAGCCGTTTTTCGCAAGCTGCGCGGCCATGCGCGCGTCGGGCGGTTTGCCTTTGTGGAAACCGATGGTGCCCGCCGAGTCGATTTCGAAGTCATCCGCGCGCCCGGCATCGCCCACCATTTTCCGGAACACGATCTCCGCAGCGGGCGAGCGGCAGATGTTTCCCATGCAGACGAAAAGGATGCGTTTCATAAGGTCAGAAAGTCGCGCCGATGGCGAAGTGCCATGTGCCGCCGGGTTCGCCGAGATCCTGGGTGAGGTTGTGGCCGTATTCGAGGCGCACCGGGCCGATGGGCAGGTCGAGCCGGATGCCGAGGCCGGCGGCGAGTTCGATACCGTCTTCGCGGATTCCGGTGTAGTTGCCTGTGATCGCGCCCGCATCGACGAAAGCCACGGCGGTCAGCGGCCCGGTGACCGCGCGGCTGAGTTCCGTGTTCACGCACCAGCTGAAATCGCCGCCATACGGATCGCCGCCGAAGCTGGGGCCGAGTTCCCTTTCCGGAAAACTGCGGACACTGCGCGCACCGCCGTTGAAGACGCGCAAGTCCACCGGCAGGCTTTGGATGTCCTCCGAGGGGAAAACCCAGTTCGCGAAGCCGCCGATGCCGAGGTGAAACTTGTCGCTGAGCGGATAATAATAACCGCCGCTCATTCCGGCCTTCACATAGGTTTCCATATCCTCGCCGATGGCCGCTCCAAGCTGGACGGGGATGCCGAAGTGCCAGCCGGATTTCGGCAGGATCGCGCTGTCGCGGTGATCCCAGGTATGGGTGAAGGCGACGCGGACATGGTTGTAGTCGGTTTCCCCGAGAAGGGTGGAGGGCAGCCCGTCCTCCGTGACCGTGAGGAACGAATATCCGAGCAGAAGCTCCATGTGGCGGCGCTTGGAGGGTTGCCATTTCCATGCGCTTTCGAAGCCGGACTCGAAAGATGTGTAGCCCTCATACGCTTTCACGAGCGAATACAGCCGGAGGGAGTGCGCCGTTTCCGTGCCGCGCCACCAGGGATCGGTCAGCCTGATTTCGCCGAGCGCACCGCGTCCGCTGAATTCCATGCCGGCGGAAAATCCCTTGAGGCTGCCGCCGAAATTCCTGTCGATGTAGCCCGCGCGGAACAGCGGCCCGTAGAACGTCTCCGCCCCCGCCGCGAGGCTGATCTCCCTCGCCTTGGCTTCCCGGAAACGGAGGGTCGCATCGATCCGTTTACTAGAAACCTCGTAGGTCTCCACCTGTATGGATTCGAACGCGCCGGTGGCGAGCAGGCGTTTCACCTTCGCGTTCATCGCCGCCTGGTCGTACCACTCGCCTTCCAGCGGTTCCATGATGCGCTTCACGCGCTGCGGCCGTGTGAGCTCCAAGCCTTCCGCATGCACCTCCAGCAAGCGCACGCGGGTGCCGAGATCGATGAAAAACGCGGGCTGGTAGGTTGATTTCCCCAGGCTGCTTTCCATGCGGATCTTCGCATCGGGATAGCCCCGGCTGATGAACGCCTCCTCCATCGCGGCGCGCAGTCCGTTGATTTTTTCCGTCGTCGCCCACTCGCCGATGAAAGGCTCCCACGTCGTCGCCGCACGCTTCACGCCGCGTCCGTCCGGGCTGGAAACGGTGGGTTTGGCGATTTTGAAACGCGCGCCGCGATCCACCGTGATGGTGACATCGACCTTGCCGGATTTCTGGTCTGTCACCCGTTCGCTTAGGATCGCATCCGCATTCCAATAGCCTTCTGAGTGGAGCTGCTGCTCGATATAGCCGAGGCCGGTTTCGACATCCTCCTCGTGGAAAGCGGGTGCGCCCGCGCCGAACGGCATGTCCTTCTGGGCGGGCAGCGCGTAAAGCTTCGCGAGCTGTTTCGCATCGCCTTCGCCGGTGATCGTCACCTTGCCGAGCGCGAGCCTTTTGCCCTCATCTACGATCAATGCGATGCGATCCGGTGCCACGACCTTCGGCGTGACCTTCACATCGTTGTAGCCGTCGTTGCGGAGGATTTCCGTGAGCAGGAAAGCGGCATCCGCGGCGCGCCATGGGCTGGCGGATTTTTCGCGGACATAGACGAGCCGGTCGCCCATGAGCTGGAGGACTTCGCGTTCGCTTTTGCTGGTCATGCCCCGGATCTCGATGCGCGTTTCCGCCCACGCGACACCGGACATGGCGAGCGCGCCGACGAGGGCAAGGATGGAGGGAGGGAATTTCATCGGAACCTGATCCTCCATATCGCCATCACACGCTGATCGCCTTCCGCGGCGAGGCCGGCGGTGATGTATAGTTTTTCGCTCAATTTCAATGTGGCCGAGCTGTACGAATCCGAATCGTAGGGATCCGTCTCCGCGAGGCTGAAATCGACGTTGTCCAGCAGCCCTAACAGCGGGCGCAGGCGTTTGCCGAGGGGAAACCTGCCGCGCCGCATTTCCTCGACGAGGAGCTGCATCGCGCGGGAGGACGCGGCCTGCGAATCCTCGAGACCGGCGGAGGTCGTGCCCGTGGCGAGCAGGGTCATGATCTCGTTTTCGGGAAGCGGCGGCTCGGAGGTGAGCACGAGCTGCGGATCGGACATGCGGCCGTAGGCATAGACCTGGACGCGATACGGCCGCGGCTCCGCCGTGCCGCGGATTTCCAGCGTGGGATCGAAGCCGTTCTGCGGCGTGAAGGTGAGGAAGCCCTCCCGCACCTCCAGCGTGCTGAAAGGCAGGCGCGCGACGAGTTCGGCGATGCGCACTTTCCCCTCCGGTTTCGGATCGCCGAGTTTTCCGGAAACCCTCAAGCCCACATCCACGCGACCCCGTCCGAGGTTGCCGCGGATCAGGATGGGATCGACGGTTTCCACCGCGACATCGACCGTCCACGCATCAAAGGGAGCCGGCAGAACCGCCCCGATGTTGGCCGGGGCATCGACCTTCGGCAGCGAGGCGGCGGCGGGGCCGAGGAAGGGCTTGCCGATGGGCAGCAGCTCGATGTCCTTGAAAAATACGCTGTCGATGATGCCCACCTTGCCGCTCAAACGGGAATCGGCCATGGTTCCCTTGAGGTTCAGATCGGCGTTCGCGCGGACGATCAGGAATTCGTTCCGCAACAGCGGCAAGCCCTCGCCTTTCACGCTGACGTCCAGTGCGCCGAGGCCGTCGCCCGCCGGGTTCTTGAGTTCCAGCGTTCCGTTGATCTTGATGTTGCCGCCCGCGAGATCCTCCACCGCGCCTTTGATCGCGACCGTTTTCATGTTCGCCTCCACATCGAAACCGACGCCGCTGAGTTCCGGGATCGCGTTGCCTTTCATGCGCAGCTTCCCGCCGCTGAGGTTGAGCGCGCCATCGATCTTCGGCTCGCCGATAGTGCCCGCGATCACCACTTTCCCGGTCGTCACGCCGGCCAGTTCCTGCGCGCCGGGGATGATGGATTGGAAACGGGAAAGCTCGATGCGCGGCAGGTCGAGCGTGCCTTTGATTTCCTCCGCCATCAGCGACTCGGGATTCTCCGCCCATTGTTTCGGCAGGAAAGCCATCTCCGCCTTGAAAATCGCCGGAGCGTAATCCGTCGCCACCGCCTCGGCGGAAATGTCCGCGCGTCCGTTACGTGCGGTGAGTTTCACGATGACATCGGTCTTCGGGATTTCGCTGCGGCCGGGCACGCTCACATCGCGGATCTCGACAAGGGCATCCACCTCTGGAGCGGCGAGGCTGCCCGCGATTTTCAGGCCGATTTTTCCGGTCGCCTTTTCGTCGATCTGCTCCAGGCCCGCGATCCACGGCCGCAGTTTGGCGAGCGGCAGGGTTTCCGAGTCCAGCGTCAGGTCAAGCGGGCGGGTGTCGTTCGCGAGGAATTCATCGAGCTTCGAGAAATCCCCGGGCATGGGCAGAGATCCCCTCCCTTTCGCGAGTTCCACATTACCATCAAGCCAGACGAATTTCTCTAGCGACAAAAGGGTGTCGGCCAGCTTCGCGTCGAGTTGAATGGTCTGCCCCTCCGTCTCCATCACCAAGCCACTGACATCCGCCTTGCTGGGCCAGTCGTAGGTGATCTTCGCCGCCTTCGCGGAAACGGGTGGCCGCGCCGCGCCTTCGGAATCTGTTAGAATCCACGTGCCGTCGATATCTGAAATCTCCCCGCGCATCGCCATGTCCGTCAGAACGCCGGAGCCCTCCCATTTCATCGATACGACCCCGCTGCCCGGCGAGACAATGCCCGCGCCTTCCAGCCACGGCGCGATGCGCGCGCTGTCGAATTTCTCCAGCGTCTGCAGCGCCTCATAAGCCTGCGTTTCCAGCGTGTATTTCCCGGAAAACTCCAGCCCGTCCGCCGCGAGCCGCTTCACACTCACCACGCCGTCCGCGAACGCCGCGTCGAGCCGGATCGGGCTGGCGTCCGCTTCCTTCGCCGACAGGGCCAGATCCGCGGTCGCCCCGCCGAATTTCATCTCCCGCAGATCCACCGCCCACTTCCCTGAGATTTCGCTGCCGGGAAATTTCTTGAAATCATTCGGCAGTTTCAGCTTCGCATCCAGCGCCCGCAGCACCTTCTCGACTTGCGCGACGTTGAAATTCCCCGCGATGCGCTCCAGCCCGATCTTCCCTTGCTCGATGCCGCTGCGGTCAAACTCCCCTCCCCCATCGATGGTGAAATCGGAACCCAGAGACTTGCCCGCCACCTTCAGGGAAAATTTCCCCTCCTCGATCGCCACCCCCACCGAGGTCTCGGGCACGTCCCAACCGTCGTAGGAAAAGCCCTCCACGAAAGCCTCCGCCGAGCCCACCGCTTTCGTCCAATCCGGGAACACATCCCTCACCTCGACCGCCAACGAAGTCATCCGCCCTTTCAGAGGCATGCCGACGCCCAGCCCGGCCATGGGATTTCCGAAATCCAACGCGCCTTCCGTCAGATCCACACGCACATCACGGATCCCCTCGCCGACATCCAGCTTCAGGATTGCGCCGAACACGCGGAACTCGCCGTTCGCGGAGATCGCGCCATTTTCGGGCAACAGCAGTTCGAAATTCCGCACGCCCACCTTCGGCAGCAGATCGAACTTGCCCAGCGCGAGCTTCCCTTCCTCCCACACGATGCCGACTTTCTGGGAAAGCAATGTCCGCCCCGAGGCATCCGTGATCGTGCCGACCGCCAGCTCGATGAGATCCGCGCCGGGCTTGTGGGCAAGCGAAGCACCGGTGATCTCGACCACGCGCTCACCGTCCTGTTTCGCGGAGACGCTCATGTCCGAAAGATCCAGCGCGAGCGGCATGAATTTTTCCCGCGCGATACCCAACGTCTTCGCCAGTCCCGCGAAGTCCGGCGGCTCCTTTTCCTCTTTCTCCTTCTTCACCACCCGCAGATCCGCATGGATGCCTGAGCCGGAAATCCCGCGCACCTTGCCATCGATCAGCTCAAGGAAACGGTAATCCGTCACCAGCTTGTCCACCACCAAGCGCTCCAGTTCGCCCTCCGCAGAGGTGATTTCGAGATCATACACCTCCACGCCACCGAGCAAGCTTCCCTCAAAACGCAGGTTCCCGCTCATTCCCTCTTTCCCGAGAAAATGACCCACTACCTGCGGCCCCAGCCACCGGAAGCCCGGCCCGTTCAGCCAAGCGAGGAAAACCCCCAATACAACCAGCCCGCCCAACACCAGCCGACCAAGCCACCTGAGGCATCCACCCCGCTTTTTCGGTTTCTCTTCCTCCTCCGTCACGCCCGCCACCCTAGACCACCCGCCGGGAAAAAACCAAGGGAACTTACCTCACGGCATATTGGGAAAAAACGGCATGCATCACTTGGCACGCTGCCCGCACAAATCCGTATCCGTTCAACTCTCGAAATACGTGTATCCGCCGAGGCCGTCGCGGTAGAGATCCATGATCTCCTTTCGCTCCTTGGGTGAAATGCTCCCGTCGTTCACCGCTTTCTCCGCGAAGTTGCGGAATTTCGAGACGAGTTCCTTGGGATCGAACTCCACGTAGCTGAGCACGTCGGCGACGGTGTCGCCCTCGACCTCGTGGGTATAGACGGGCTTGCCTTTTTCCAGATGGACTCCAACGACGTTGGTGTCCCCTAACAGATTGTGGAGGTCGCCGAGGGTCTCCTGGTAGGCGCCGACGAGGAACACGCCGAGGTAGTAGGGTTCGTCCGGTTTGAAATCGTGAAGGTGGAGGGTTTTCGCGACGTCCTCCTTGTCGATGAAGCGGTCGATCTTGCCATCGCAATCGCAGGTGATGTCGGCGAGGACGGCTCGGTGTTTTGGGCGCTCGTCGAGACGGTGGATCGGCATGACCGGGAAAAGCTGGTCGATCGCCCATGAGTCGGGAAGGGATTGGAACAGCGAGAAATTTCCGTAATAGAAATCGGCGAGGCCGTTGGAGAGTTCGAGGAGATCCTCCGGCACGTCGTCCATGTCGGAGATCATGTTCGAGATGCGGGTGAGGATGTGCCAATACCATGCCTCGGCGAGTCCGCGCTCGCGGAGGGTGGCGGCGCCGTAGAAAAACATGGCGCGCACCTGGTCGCGGTAATAGACCGCGTCGTTCATGGACTCCTGGAGGTTCTTGCGGCTCAGGGTCTTGTTAACGTGGAAAAGGTTGGTGAGATTCTGCGGGGCTTTTTCCGGCATGACCGGCTCCTTGTCGGTGGTCTGAGCGGAGGTGACGTCGAGGATGTTGAACACGAGCACCGAGTAGTAGGAAACCACGGCGCGGCCGGACTCGGAGATGAGGTTCGGGTGTTTCACGCCGACCTTGTCGCACTGCTGGGCGATGACCTCGACGATGTCGGTGCAGTATTCCTGGATCGAGTAGTTGCAGGAGGAAGCGAAATTGGTGTGCGAGCCATCGTAGTCCACGGCCATGCCGCCGCCGATGTCGAGCACGCCCATCGGCGCTCCTTCCTTGACTAGATCGCAGTAAACGCGGACGGCCTCCGTCGCGCCCTCGCGGATCGCGGCGATGTTGGGAATCTGGCTGCCTTGGTGGTAGTGCAGCATTTTCAGGCAGGGCAGGTGGCCGCTGGCCTTGAGGGAATCGACGACGTCGATCACCTGCGCGGCATTGAGGCCGAAGACGGATTTGTCGCCCGCGGATTCCTGCCAGTGGCCGGAGCCTTTCGTGGAAAGCCGGATGCGGATGCCGAGGTTGGGCAGGATGCCGACCTTGCGGGAGCGCTCAAGGATGAGGTCGAGCTCGCTGGGCATTTCCAAAACGAGCATGACCTTGAGCCCCATTTTCTGGGAGTGCAGGGCGAGGTCGATGAACTCCTCGTCCTTGTAGCCGTTGCAGATGATGTAGGCCTCGGTGTCGTGCATGTGCGCGAGGGCGGCGATCAGCTCGGGCTTCGATCCGGCCTCAAGGCCGTAGTGGTATTTTTTCCCGAACTCGGAGATTTCCTCAATCACCTGGCGCTGCTGGTTCACCTTGATCGGATAGACGCCGCGGTATCCGCCGGTGTATTTCGTGACCTTGATCGCCTCCCTGAAGGCCTCGTTGATCTCGGTGATGCGGGAGTGGAGCAGGTCGCGGAAACGCAACAGCACGGGAAGGTGCGTGCCCCGGTCGCGCAGTCCATCGATCACATCGTGGAGGGAAACGTGGGTCTCGCCGTCCTTGTCGGCGAGTTTCACGGTGACGTGGCCTTCATCGTTCACGCCGAAGAAACCATGCCCCCATGTGTCCACGCCATAGAGCTCCGAGGACTTGTTGGTTGACCAAGACGGGCGGGACTTGGGCTTTGTCGGCTTGGCGGGAAGGGCTACGGTAGGCGGAATCACGCGCGAAGCTGGCACGCGGGGGGGGAAGTTTCAATGGGATTTAGGGAAAGGATATCAGGGATCGCCCGCAAGCCAGTCGAGCCGCGCCTGGAGCTTCGATTTTCTTTCCGGAGACGGATCGGGGTAGAGGATGGGATACCATGCGCTCATCACAGCGGCGCGGGCGATGAGGCATTGGTGAAGAGCGTGCGGATCAATGTGTCCGCCGGAATCCCGGTAAGCGGCTAGGATGGCGTCGGCGGTTGCGTGGTCGTTTTCGAGAATCCGCGAGTTCCAGATGATGGAGGCGAGATCCCACTCGATGGGACCGGAAAAGGTGTCTTCCCAATCCGTCCAAAGCAGGCCGAGAGAGGTGTTCATGAGGTTGCCGGGGTGGGCGTCTCCGTGCAGAGGCTGAAAGGGAAGGCCGCGAAGGGCTTGGGTGGATGAGGCAAGGCGAACGCGCAGCAGCGTGATGGTGGCGGCGGGAAAGAGCCGCTTTTCATCCAAGGTTTTCAAAAGGGCGAGGCTTTCGGTGAGGATGGCGAGCTCCGGAAGAGAGCCGGGAAAACCAGTGAGGATGCTGTGGCAGCGGTGTAGAGTTTCACCCACGGTGGCAGGATCGGGTTCCACGGGGACGGCATCGACATATTGCCAGAAATTCATCTGATATCCGAGGCGCTCATGCGGGCCGGGCGGGATGCCGGGATGGACGGGAATCACCGGGGCACCGTTTACCGCGAGGAAACGCGCGATGGCGATCTCGCGTTCGAACCACTCCCCGCCTTGCCGCGGCCCATCGAGATCCGTGACCACGCGCGCGACGAGGCTTTCGGAAAGGCGCAGCACGAGGGTGTTGCCGTTCTGGAGAATCTCACAACGATCCGGCGCAAGGCCGTGGGCGATGGCGGTTTCCGTGGCGGCGCGTATGGGGAGTGAGGGGTCGTTTGTGAATTCCATGGAAAAGTGAAAGCCGACCTTCTGCGGAAGGCCGGCTTTTGGAAAACGATTTATGAAGTGGACTATCAGCCTTGGAGATCGGTGTAGGCGCTCTCGCCATGGTCGTTCTGGTCGAGGCCGCTTTCTTCGCTTTTCTCGTCAACACGCAGGCCTACAACAGCCTTGGCGATGCCGAAAGCGATGGCCGCCGCCACGCCGCTCCACACGATGGTGATCAGGACGGAAACCGTTTGTCCCCAGACCTGCGAACCCATGCTGATGGTGTCGTTGTAGGCGCCCGATCCACCCATGCTCTCGAAGCAGAACACACCGGTGAGGATCGCTCCCACGATACCGCCGATGCCGTGCACGCCGAAGACGTCCAGCGAGTCGTCGTAGCCGAACTTGCGCTTCAGCTTGATCGCGAAAAGGTAGCAGAAGACAGCGGAAACCGCGCCGATGCAAAGCGCTCCCGGAATGCCCGCCGTGCCCGAGGCCGGGGTGATCGCGACAAGTCCCGCAACCGCTCCCGTGGCCGCCCCAACGGCGGTGACAACTCCGGTGAGCACTTTTTCAATGATGATCCAGACGACCACCGCGGTGGCGCAGGCGACCTGGGTCACAAGCATCGCCATGCCCGCCGTGCCGTTCGCGGCGCACGCGGAACCGGCGTTGAAACCGAACCAGCCGACCCAGAGCAGGGACGCGCCGATGATGACCAGCGGGACGTTGTGCGGGGTCAGAGGCACTTTTCCGAAACCCTTGCGCGGCCCGACCATGAGACAGCCGACAAGACCGGCGACGGCCGCGTTGATGTGGACGACGGTGCCGCCCGCGAAATCAAGCACGTGGAACTTGTGGAAGAAGCCCTCGTTCACATTCCAAGCCATGTGCCAGATCGGCAGATAGGAGATGGTGAACCAGATGATGCTGAAGATCATCACGGCGGAGAATTTGATACGTTCCGCAAAAGCGCCGATGATCAGCGCCGGGGTGATGATCGCGAAGGTCATCTGGAACATCACGAAAATCGTCTCAGGGTAACCGCCGGAATCGCTGTCCGGTGTCACGCCTTTGAGGAAAAGCTTCGAAGCGCCGCCGATGAACGGATTGCTGTCCGTAGTGGCGAAGGAGTAGCCGTAGATCACCCACAGCAGGCTCATCACGCCGGCCATCGCGAGGCACTGGACTAGGATGGACAGGGTGTTTTTCGAGCGGACAAGGCCTCCATAGAATAGCGCCAGACCGGGCAGGGTCATCAGCAGCACGAGAACGCTGGAGATGAACATGAAGGCGGTGGTGCCCGGATCAAACCCCGGCGGAGCCTCCTCTTGGGCGAAAAGGGTGGTGGATGTGGCGGCGAGGATCGCGGCGGCGGCGATCCAGCGTTTCAGCGGGGATGTTGGATTCATGATTGTGGGAATTCTGGCATGAGCGTGGCTCATGTTGGCCGATTGTAAGCATGAACCGTACCTACAGCCGCCCCATTTTTAGAAATTTCACCAATCGATTCCCAAAAGGAGCGAAGCAGCTGCGCCAGGGCGAAAGGCGAGTTCACTCCGCGTCCGCGATGGCCTGGAGCTCTTCCCAGCGGGTGTATAGCGCGGCGGTGGCGGCGCGGGCGGCTTCGAGTTTTTCCATTTCGGCGGGGAGTTGCTCGTAGTTGCTGATCTGGAAGTCCGGATCATTCAGACGCGCCTCGATGGTCGCGACCTCGTCCTCGGCGGCGAAGATGCGGTCTTCGATGGTATCGAGCTCGGCGCGCTCTTTCTGGGAGAGTTTGCGGGGTTTTTCCGCAGGTCTCGCTTGGGGCTTCAGGGTTTTGAATGCCTGTGCTTGGGCTTTCTGGGCGGCTTCGCGCTGCTGTCGCTTTTCCAGATAGTAGGAATAATTTCCCGGTGTGACGTGGAGGCCGCCGTCCTCGAAGGCGATGATTTGGTCGCAGATGCGGTCGAGGAAATAGCGGTCGTGGGAAACGACGAGGATGCTGCCTCCGAAGGCGGAGAGCGCTTCCTCCAACATCCGCAACGAGGGCAGGTCGAGGTCGTTGGTCGGCTCGTCGAGCACGATGAGGTTGCCGCCGGTCTTGAGCACTTTCGCGAGCATGAGGCGGGCGCGTTCGCCGCCGGAGAGGAGATCGACGCGTTCGTTGATGCGCTCGTTGTTGAAGAGGAAACGGCGGAGGTAGGCGCGGGCACCGAGGGTTTCATTGCCGAACTGAACCTTCTCGTTGCCGTCGGAAATTTCATCCAACAGCGAGCCGGTGCCGTCGAGCTGCATGCGTGTCTGGTCGATGTAATTGATCTTCACCCGTTTCCCGAGGACGGCGGTGCCTTCGGTGGGCTGGAGCTGGTCGAGGCAGAGTTTGAGCAGGGTGGTTTTGCCGACGCCGTTTTTTCCGACGATGCCGGTGCAGGTGCCGGGGCGAATGGAGAGATCGAGGTTACGAAAAAGCCAGCGTGGGTGCTTATCCGTGCCGACGTTGACTCCTGCCTTTTCCAGCTCGATCACGACGTTGCCGAGATCGCTGGCGGGTGGGAGGAGCAGATCCATCTCGCGCTCTTCGGGCGGGGCTTCCTGGCCTTCGATTTCATAAAAGGCATCGAGGCGGGAACGTTGTTTCGTGCCGCGTGCCTTGACTCCGGCGCGCACCCATTCGAGCTCCGATTTCAGGAACCTTTGGCGCTTGTGCTCGGCTTGCTCGGCGATCTGTTGGCGGACGGCTTTGCTCTCCAGATAAGCCGTGTAGTTGCCGGGGTGGGAAAAGGCGCGGCCGCCATCGATCTCGATGATGCGGGTGGCGATGACATCGAGGAAATAGCGGTCGTGCGTCACGAAAATGACCGCGCCCGCGAAGTTTTTCAGCACGTCCTCCAACCAGCGGATCGACTCGGCGTCGAGGTGGTTGGTCGGCTCGTCCAACAGCAGCAGATCCGGCTGGCAGGCGAGCGCGCGGCAGAGGGCTACGCGACGTTTTTCCCCACCGGAAAGCGGGCCGGTGGGTGATTCGAGCGGCGGGGTGCCGAGGGCGTTGGAGAGGGAAAGAATGCGGGAGTCGAGGTTCCAGCCGTCGGTGTGGTCCAGAAGCTCGAGAAAGCCTTGGAGCTCCGTTTCTGTGCCGTCGCCGTTCTCGTAGCGGCGTATCGCCTCGACGATGTCTGTGGCACCGGCGGCGATGTTTTCGTGGACGGAGAGTTCCGGATCGAGCTCGAACTCCTGCGGCAGGTATCCGGTGCGGATGCCGCGTCGGAGGGAGATTTCCCCTGAGTCGGCCTGGGACTCGCCGGTGAGGATTTTCAGCAGCGAGGTTTTCCCGCAGCCGTTGCGCCCGACAAGGCCGACCTTTTCCCCGGAGGCGACGGCGAGCGTGACCCCGTCGAGCAGGTTCTGGTAGGAGTAGGCGAGGCGGATCTCGTTGGCGGAGAGGAGGGTGGACACGGAAACTTTAAATTTTAAACTTTAAATCTCAAGGGCATCAGGGCTTGCCGCACGGCGATGGCTGGGAACCGGCGGAATGTGAAGGGGAAAACGGCTTATGTTGCGATTTCTAACCGCAAAAGCGTGAAATGTCCTGCTCGCCGATGAAATATGACGCGGTGACGTGAACCCATCCCTCCCTTGACCCCGCGTGCCCCTTCCCCTACACACGCGCGCAGATCATTCCCCGCCATGTCCCAGACCATCATCTACACCAAGACCGACGAGGCTCCCGCTCTCGCCACCTACTCGCTCCTCCCTATCGTCCAGGCGTTCGCAAAGCCGGCCGGCATCTCCGTGGAAACGCGCGACATCTCTCTCGCGGGCCGCATCCTCGCCCAGTTCCCGGATCTCCTCACGGCGGATCAGCAAATCCCCGACCATCTCGCGGAACTCGGCGCGATGACCCTCCGTCCGGACGCGAACATCATCAAGCTGCCAAACATTTCCGCCTCCGTCCCGCAGCTCAAGGAAGCCATCGCCGAGCTTCAGGGCAAAGGCTTCCCCATCCCCGCCTTCCCGGAAAACCCGACTACCGATGCGGAAAAGGAAACCCGCGCCCGCTACGCCAAGGTCATGGGTTCCGCCGTGAACCCCGTGCTCCGCGAGGGCAACTCCGACCGCCGCGCGCCGAAAGCAGTAAAGGAATACGCCCGCAAACACCCCCACTCTATGGGCGCATGGAGCAAGGACTCGAAAACCAATGTCGGCACCATGGCCGGAAAAGGCGACTTCTTCTCCAACGAGAAATCCGTCACCGTCGCCGCCGCCACCGACGCGAAAATCGAACTCATCGCCGCCGACGGCACCGTCACCGTCCTCAAGGAATCCACCCCGCTGCTCGCCGGTGAGATCCTCGACGGCACTTTCCTCTCCAAGGACGCGCTCACCGCCTTCCTCGCCGCGCAGATCGCCGAGGCGAAAGACTCCGGCGTTCTGCTCTCCCTCCACATGAAAGCCACCATGATGAAGGTCAGCGACCCGATCATCTTCGGCCATGCCGTGAAAGTATTTTTCAAGGATCTCATCGCCAAACACGCCGCGACGCTCGCTCCACTCGGGATCGACTACAACAACGGCTTCGGCGACCTCGTTTCCAAAATCCAGTCCCTCCCCGCCGAAAAGAAAGCGGAGATCGAGGCGGACATCGCCGCCGCTTACGCGGACGGCCCCGCCCTCGCCATGGTGAATTCCGACAAGGGCATCACCAACCTCCACGTCCCTTCCGACGTGATCGTCGATGCCTCCATGCCCGCCATGATCCGCACCTCCGGCCAGATGTGGAACGCCGCCGGAAAGCAGCAGGACACGCTCGCCGTGATCCCGGATTCCTCCTACGCCGGTGTCTATCAGACCGTCATCGACTTCTGCCGCGAAAACGGCGCGCTCGATCCAAAAACCATGGGCTCCGTCCCCAACGTCGGCCTCATGGCCAAGGCCGCCGAAGAATACGGCTCCCACAACAAAACCTTCGAGATCCCCAAGGACGGCACCATCCGGGTTTCCGCAATAATCAATAATCAATCTTCAATACTCATTGAGCACGAAGTCACCAAGGGCGACATCTGGCGCGCCTGCCAGACCAAGGACGCCTCCGTGCAGGACTGGGTAAAACTCGCCGTGAACCGCGCCCGCCTCTCCCAGACCCCCGCCATTTTCTGGCTCGACGAAGCCCGCGCCCACGACGCGGAAATCATTTCCAAGGTGAAAACCTACCTCGCCGACCACGACACCACCGGCCTCGACATCACCATCCTCCCGCCCGCCGACGCTTGCTTGAAAACGCTCGAGCGCATCGTCGAGGGCAAGGACACCATCTCCGTCACCGGCAACGTCCTCCGCGATTATCTCACCGACCTCTTCCCCATCCTCGAAGTCGGCACCTCCGCGAAAATGCTCTCCATCGTCCCCCTCATGAACGGCGGCGGTTTGTTTGAAACCGGTGCCGGCGGCTCCGCGCCGAAACACGTCGAGCAGTTCACCGAGGAAAACTACCTCCGCTGGGATTCGCTCGGCGAGTTCTTCGCCCTGGCCGCCTCCTTCGAGCACCTCGCGGAAACCACCGGCAACGCCGCCGCGAAAACACTGGCCGAAACCCTCGACGCCGCCACCGGCCTCTTCCTCGAAAACGACCGCTCCCCCGGCCGCAAGCTCGGCACCATCGACAACCGCGGCTCCCACTTCTACCTCGCCCTCTACTGGGCCCAGGCGCTTGCCAAACAAGACTCCGACGCAGGGCTGAAAGCCCACTTCACCCCCCTCGCCGAAGCCCTCACCGCCAACGAGGAAAAAATCGTCGCCGAACTCCTCGCCGTCCAAGGCCAGCCCGCCGACATCGGCGGCTACTACCTCCCGGACGACGCGAAGGCCAACGCCGCCCTCCGCCCCAGCGCCACGCTCAACGCCCTGCTTGAGGCGGTTTGAGCCGTAACCACGCGCCTATCGGCGGCTGCCGTTCCATAATCACCACACGCTCAGGGTCTGTGAAGTGATGGTCACAGATGCGGATATTGTATCGACGGATACATTCATTCTCCTAGCATCTGCGCGAACTTGTGCCCATGAAATCCAAAAATACCCGCAGCATTTTGGTCGCCTGCCTCCTCACGGCGATCCTGGCCGTCCTTTTCGCCACGCGCGGGAAACCACACGTGGGTCTGCAGGAAACCGGCGCCGCGGCAGCGGATGACTCGATGCCCGAAGAGATTCTGGCGCCCGATGGTGAGGTGGCCGCAGTCCCGCCGCCTATCACTCAGGTGTTGGAAAAGGTCGCCGAAGCGCCCAAGGATTGGGTGAAACGGACGATTTCCGAGGAATGGACGGACGGGGCGGAGAAGCTCGCCGGGCGGCAGCGGGTGCGCATCGTGGAGGCGGATTTCAAATATCCAAACCTGCGCCTTGAGGAGGCTGTCACCACCGATCCCGAGACCGGCCTTGAGTCGGTCACGATCATCCGCGCCTCCGTGGCGGATCATCTTATGCTCGGTTTGAAGCCCGGCGCGGATGCAGAGCGGGCGGCGGCGGCGGTCCGGAAAATGGGATACTTCGTCCGCGCCATCGAGCCGGAGTCTTACATCCTCGCCGAGCTTCCGATGTTCGACTCCGCGAAGGATCTCGGCCTGGCCGCGGCGGATCTCGCTTCGCTGGAGGAGTTCATCAACCACGCGGAGCCGGATTACCTCGTTTTCCCCTGCCTCACGCCGAACGATCCGGCCTACTCGCAGGGCAAGATGTGGGGACTCCACAACCCCGGCACCAGCGCGGACTCGATCAGGGATGCCGACATTGACGCCCCCGAGGCTTGGGACATCCGCAAGGACGCGCCCGGCATCGTGGTCGCGGTCACCGATACGGGCATTCAGTATAACCACGAGGATCTCGCTCCCAACATGTGGCTCCACCCCACCAACGGCAGCTTTGGTTTTGACGCTTATGACAACGACAACAACCCGATGGATACAGGCGGCCACGGCACCCACTGCGCGGGCACGATCGGTGCGCGCGGTGGCAACGCCAAAGGTCTGACCGGTGTGGCTTGGGACGTGAAACTGATGGCCGTGCGTTTCCTCGGCCCCAACGGTGGCTCCACCTCTGACGCGATCCGCTCGGTGAACTACGCCCGCCAGAACGGCGCCCGGGTGATCAGCGCGAGCTGGGGTGGCGGCGGTTACAGCCAGAGCCTTTACGATGCGATCAAGGCTTGCGGCGCAGCGGGTATCCCTTTCGTGGCGGCGGCAGGAAATTCCTCGGCCAACAACGACGCCACGCCGCATTACCCCTCCAGTTACAAGCTCGACAACATCGTCAGCGTCGCCTCCACCACCAAGAAAGACGTGCTTTCCTCCTTCTCCTGCTACGGGCGCACCTCGGTGGACATCGCCGCTCCGGGCAGCTCGATCTGGTCGAGCTATATCGGCTCGAACACCGCCTACACTTACCTCAACGGCACCTCGATGGCCACGCCCCACGTCAGCGGCGCCCTCGCCCTGGCCATAGCGCACTTTCCCACCGAGGACATGCACTCCATCATCGCGAGGCTCTACGGGTCCGTGGATAAGATCCCGGCGTTGGCAGGGAGGGTGGCCACCGGCGGGCGGCTCAATCTCGCCCGCCTGCTCGGCGGCTCGCCTCCGAATGTTTTCAACGACCACTTCGCCGATGCCCACCGCTTCACGGACAATTACGGATCATGGGTCGGCACCAACGCGAACGCCACGATGGAGGCCGATGAGCCTTCCTTCGTCAAGCGCAGCATCGGCAACAAGAGTCTCTGGCTCGCCTTCCGCACGCCCCACGCCGGGCTGGTATCGTTGGATGTGGTTTCGGAAATCCTGGGCTTCGAGATCATCGTTTTTGAGGGCGGCGAAAAAGGCCAGCTCCGGGAGGTGGCGCACAGCGGCAGGCTCGGCAACTTCTACCGCTACATCCGTTTCAACGCCAAGGCGGACACCGAATACCGCGTGGTGCTCGACACCTACATCGTAACCGACCAGCGCTGGCGGGTGGAGTACGAGCTCGCACCGCCGAACGATTACTTCACCGATGCCACGCCGCTTTCCGGGGATTCCTTTGCCGTGAGCGGCTACAACCGTGGCGCCACCGGCGAGATTTTCGAAAAAGCGAAACCCCACGCCGGCACCGGGCGGGGCAAGTCCGTATGGTGGAGCTGGACGGCCGCAGAGAGCGGGAATTTCATCGTCAACACCTCCGGCAGCGCCTTCGACACCGTGCTGGCCGTCTATACCGGAGCGAATGCGAACAGCCTCATGAGCGTCGCCTCCAACGAAGACCGCTCGCCGCTGGACTGGACAAGCCAGGTCACCATCCCCGCCGTGGCGGGCACCACGTATCACATCGCCGTGGACAGTTTCCGGGATGACTCGGAGGGGGAGATCAAGCTCAATGGTTTCCGCAGCGGCATGCTCAGCATCATCCGCCAGCCCGCCAGTGTCAGCGTGGGGCTTGGCAAGCGCGCGGTCTTCGACGTCTCCGTGCTCAGCGATGGTGATATTTCCTACCAATGGTTTCTGAACAATAAGGCCATGTCCGGACAGACCTCCGCAAACCTCGTGATCGACCCCGTGCGCGCCGCAGATTTCGGAAATTACAAAGTCCAGGCATGGAATACGGAAAACCTCGTCACCAGCAACACCGCCGTGCTTTCCGAGAAGCAAAGCGCACCCGAACTCACCTGGTCATCTGGAAATCAAGCCGTCGCTGCCGGCACCGCCGTAACCCTCGCAGCGGAATTCTCCGGCTCCGAGCCGATGACCTTCGCTTGGACGAAAGACGGCCAGCCCGTCGCGGGCAGCGCGTCCTCGCTCACCTTCGCCTCCGCCCAGGTTGCCAATGCCGGAGCCTACCGCCTCACCGCCACGAACTCCGCCGGAAGCGCCACGGAGGATTTCTCTCTATCTGTCGTTGCCTCCCCATGGGAACGCTGGGAATGGCGCCGCCCGGGTGTTCCGAATGCCGCCATCACCGATATCAAGGTGTATGGAACCAGTGCCTACGCTCTTTCTGGTAATGCAATACTCCATTCCAGCGACGGCGAGTCATGGTCTAAATCACTTTTTCCGCAGAGCTTCACCGCCAAATCTCTGGCAATGGCTGGAAATTTGTTCGTCTGCCTCGGGCATGATCTAAGCAAGAATCTCAGGTTCGCCACGTCCACTAACGGCACAAGTTGGACGATCTCCAGTCCCACTGATAGCGCATGGACCGGAGTGTTTGACCCGACGGAATTCAAACTCTCATCGTTCAAGAATCATTTCATCGCCACGGGGCTCAATGGGGGCGGAGTGTTTCGTTCCACGAACGGCCTTGCATGGACACGGATCCAAGCGACCAACCTCGCCGGCCAGACAGTGGACTTGACAGGCAATGGTCAAATGGCCACGGATGGCACGAGACTCATCTTGGCCTCGACCTCCTCAAGTAGCGCCAGCCGCTTGCAATATTATATGTCAACCGACGGCATCACATGGAGGGAGCACCCTACTCAGGATGGCCCAGCAAACGGCTTAAGTTCCGGCTATCCGGCCAACGTCCAATACACCATGGGGCAGTTTCGTCTCTTCGGCACCTACTCAGTCTATTCCTCTGCCGACGGCGTGAACTGGACTTACCAGTATGCAGTGGGCGGCGGTGTCGAGAAGACAAGCATGCTCGCCGAGGCGGGCGGCATCACATATTCATTCGAACGTAGTTCGTATTATAACTACTTCAGCGATCCGGCAGTTCGCACTAGAAAAAGCACATATCCGCGCGACTCGCAGAATTTCTCCGCCGTCGCAACATATGGCAACAGGCTGATTTTCGGTACGGACAAGGGACTATTAAAAGTGGCGTCGGATCCATCGGAAATCACGATCCCATCTGAGCGAGTTACACCCCTGGCCTCGCTTCACTTCGAGGACGGTCTTTTCGCGGCAAGATCCACCGATGCCGGCTTTGGCAGCTTCCCTCCCAATCTCGTTTCTGGAGATGGAGTGACATGGAAGACCGCGCATCCCATGAATGTGCCGACCACAAATTACGCGGGGCGGGCATACGGCCGATACTGGGGTGCAGCAACAAGCTTCAATACCGCACCCATTACCCATGCAGGCCACAACCCTTTCGATATCAGACCAGCTGAAAATGCAGCACCAGGAGTTGGCTCCAATCTGGTTTTCATAGGCGAAGCGGAGAATGCAAGTGCATTGGCTATTTCCTCACCGAGTAACAGTTCCTCCGCTTACCAGATCCATCGTCGTGCGGACGCGAACGCCGCGTGGACGGCGGTAACTTATCCCGTTACAGTAAATAATGGACTCAGATTCACCTGCATAGATAACCGCTGGCTCAGCTCTAGCGTACAAGGGTGGAGTTCTTATCCGATATATACCTCTACGAACGGGACGACGTGGGCAAGCACAGGCATCACCGGATCCAACGCGATCTTCGTGAAACATGCTGGAGCTGTTCATTGCTTTTACCAGAGCGGTGGATTCACCGCTCTGAAATTGAGCAAAAGCACGGACGGAGGAAGCACCTGGGCCTCAGCCGTGAACGCCACAGGCTTGCCAGCGACCGACTCGCAGATTTTCGCGAAGCGTATCGTTTCGTTTGGGGAAAACCTCGTTCTGCTCGCCAACAACGAGCGCATCTATTTCAGCCCGAATGGAACCACTTGGCTTGAGGGCTATGTTCCCGCCCCTGTCACCGAGCTTGCAGTAGGCAACGGCAAGCTCGTCGCCGTCACTTCCAACGGAGGTCTTATTGAAACCGGAGCCGTTCACGCTGGCGCGAATGCCCCCTTGGTGGCTATCCTCTCGCCCCAGCCGACGAGCACGCATCTGATGTCCTCCCAGGTCATCGTGGAAGGAACGCTATCCGATCCTGAGGAGGGCTCCGCTTCGTTCCAGGCTTTCCTCGACGGTGATCTTATCGCGTCCGGCTCTGGAACCACGTTCCGTTTTCCGGTCATCACCAACTCCCTCTCAGGGCATACCGTCACGATCATGGCGACCGATTCAAAAGGGCTCAAGCAGATGGATTCCATCCGCCTCAAGCTAGCTCTGCCGGAGCCGGACAATCTTCTTCGCGACGCGGAAGGGAAAACCTTTATCCCCACACGACACGCTACCGTTTTGGATGGGGTGTTTTACGTGGCCGCATTACGCACCCTCTACCGTTCTCTTGATGGTGTCTCATGGGAAAGGGTAGCCATCCCCGGACTGGCCGATACGATCCACGGTATCGCAGCGGGTAACGGATCGCTCGTCGTTCAGTTTGACAACGGCGGCATCATCACCACGCGCGACGGCATCAACTGGACGCATTTCCAACCCAACCAGACAAACTACTGGGTGCGCACCCCGGTTCGTTTTTCCGATGGCGTCTTCATTGCTGCCTACCAGAACCAAGGGACGACCACCGGTAGCGTTATGGTTTCAGCGGATGGACTTGCTTGGAGCACCGGCTCCATCAGCGAGGATGGATACCTAAGCTGGGTGGCCAGAGATCCTTCGGGAACTTTGGTCGGCATGAGGGGATACGGCGGCGGCGTGGTGCGCTCGACCGATTCCGGATCGAACTGGCAATTGATCAATGATTTCCCCTCTAATTTCGGTCAGTCCAGCCAAGGCTTTTTCGCAAACGGGCGCTTCGTCGTCCTGGAGCCCGCGAACGCGAGGACTCAAACTTCTTCAGACTCACGCACTTGGACTAAACACCCATTGCCTCAGGGTATTCTGAACTCCGCTACGCTCTCTCTTGTGGGTGACACCTTTTTCCTAGGCTCAAGCAGCACTGCCACCTTCAGTTCTCGCAATGGGGCTGACTGGCAGGCAACCACCCATCCTATCCGCCTAGCCGCACTCACCTATGCTCGTGGTGTTTTCCTTGCTGTGAGCGGCAATGGTATGGTGCGCAGTGCTGACGGCGTCACCTGGACACCCATTGAAGCACCATTCCCAGTGGCTGATGTCACGAAGATCCTCGGAAATGAAAGCGTCCACCTGGTGATCGACAGTAAGGGAGCCACATGGATCTCAGAGGATACCGAAACATGGACGCCATCCCTTCCCGGTATGGCGGTTCAGTCCTTCGTCAGCGGTGTCGGCAATGAAATCGTCAAGATCGGCAGCAAGCTCATTGCCGGCGGGGCGGTTTTCCAGAGTAGCAGTGACAATGGCCTCACTTGGTCGGCTCTGAACTTGAACGGCTCTCCCGCCGCAAACATCAGCGTTGCTCGTATAGCCAGCAACGGAACTGCTGTTATCGCGGCGATCAAATCTCAGAATATCGTCGTGCGATCAACGAATGGGAACGATTTCTCCACCGTGATTGGCCTGCCCAACAAAACATGGGTGGATCTTTCTTGGAACGGATCCCAATGGATGCTGCTCGCGAAAGACGGCTCGCTATTCCGCTCCACGGACAATGGCGTATCGTGGCTTGCGGTGACCGAGGCGGCCAGCTTGAGGGTAGGCGCGGCCATCACTTGGTATAATGGCAGATGGGTGATCATCGGTAGCGATGACTCGACCTTTAACTCGCCATTCACCTGCTTCAATCTCACGGCGGCTGGAGCGTTCACAAAACATACGGCTATCGGATTCTTTAATTCTGTTTCCGATGTCAGTATGTTGATCGCCCACGGAAACTTAGTGGTATGGGAGAGCGGGGAGGGAGCATTCGTTTCTACGAACGGCAATACATGGACAAAATCGAATCTCAACGCAGGTTCAGGTAATAACAGTTACGATATCTACCACACTCCGGATGGCTTTACTGCATTCGTCGGCTCTACGGTATCGTTTTATCCGGTGGTTGCATGGAAGTCCGGCCCAGACGGACTGAACTGGACGAGCACACCTGCGCCTTTCAACAGTGTGGTTCAGGCGCACAACCTCGACGACCGCCTCTTCGTCTTCGCAGCGGGGGTGATCGCTGAAATTCACAGCTACGATTTCGCACTGACGCTGCCTTCCTTGGCGCCCGTCACGCTCGGAGTGGGTGATTCGGTCAAGCCGACGGTGACGATCAAGAACAACGGATACACCCTTCCCGCCGGCAAAAGGTGGGCGGTGAACGCGTGGCTTTCCCGCACCCGGTTTTTCCGCGATGGGAAGGATATCCCGATCGGCACCTTCGAGATCACCGGAGCGATGCCCGCCGCCGGAGCCCAGAGGAGCGTTCCTCTCACCTTCGTGCTCCCCAATGAGATTTCCACCGGCAACAACCATCTCATCCTCTCGCTGGTAAGCCTTAGTGGCGTCCGGGAAAGGAATACCCCCAACAACACCGTCATCAGCGACACGGCCTTCGTCACTATCCCCGAGTGGGAGTTCAGCGTCGCCACCAACGGCAACGGGCAGGTGAACCGGGATTTCGCGGCCACGCGCTATCCGCACAAGGCACAGGTTTCCCTCACCGCCACTGCGGGCAAGGGGGCGACCTTCACCGGATGGGGCGGCGACGCCTTCAGCCCGAACGACCAGATCACCATCCTGATGGACGGAAACAAATCCGTGCAGGCGAACTTCGCGAACCGCTCCACCCTCCAGGTCGCCGTGAACGGCATGGGTGAGGTCACCGGGCTTCCCGACTTCGGAAGCTACGCGGTGGGTGCCACCGCCGCCATCACCGCCGTGCCCGCGCCCGGCTGGGAGTTCTCGCACTGGTCCGGGGCATCCACCTTGAAGACCCTTTCCACATCCATCCTCATGAATGTGTCAAAAACCGCCACCGCGAATTTCGTCCTGCCCTTGGCCACGTGGAAAGGTTCCCACTTCACTCCCGCCCAACTTGCCGACAGCACGATCTCGGGAGACAACCTAGATCCCGACTTGGACGGTGTATTGACATGGATGGAATACCTCCACGGCTCCGATCCGATGGACGCGGGTTCAACCGGAGCCAGCCCTTCCACGGTCGAAAACGGATTCCTGCGCTGCGTCTATACGCGCAACCTCGGTGCAGCGGGCGGTGCCTCCCTCACTTGCGAGGCCGGACGAATCCTGACCGACTGGAACGCACCCGATCTGCAGCAGCGCGTCCTCTTCACCGTGGACGGCATCCAGACGATCGAAGCCCGCCTGCCCATGGCGGTCCATAGTACGGGCTTTCTCCGCTTCAAATACATGCCCACTACCCCCTGATGAAAAATCCGGGCGCTTCCGTAATCAAAAATTGACCCCGTGGCTTAGCCCGTCACGCGCAGGCTTGCCAATCAGTCGTGGCCGGATTGTGTTCACATCCTTTTTTTTGCGACCTTTCAATTTCGATTTCTGGCTTCCCACCTCACCTCGCATTGACGCAGTCACATCAAGTTCCAAGCCCGCACGCAGTCAACAGCTTCGCATCTCACCTCCCCTCACGCCCGCATCTCCGCCATCGCGGGTGCTTGGGAGAAAATCTGCCGCGCGATGGATTGGATCTGAACTTCGGTAACCTTGAGCAGGTTTTCGCGGGCTTCCTGGGCGGTGGGGATGTGGTCGTAGAAAAGGAGTCCTTCTCCCGCCCATGCGGCGTGGGCGGAGGTGGATTCGAAGCCGAGTTTGGATTGGGCGATCGAGAGTCGCTTGGCGCGCTCCAACTCGCCGGGGCGGGGGCCGTTGCGGGCGAGGTCTTGGGTTTCCTTGAAAATGGTTTCTAGGGATTCGGCACGTGAATCGGGGTCAAGGCCGGCGGAAATCTGGAGCGCACCGGTTTCATGGAAGAGACAGGTTTCCGATCCGATCTGATAGCACAGGCCGCGCTCCTCGCGGAGTTCGGTGAAAAGCCGGGAGGATGAGGACTCGCCGAGGATGAGCGAGAGCAGGCGGAGGGCGTGGCGCTCCGTTGCGTGGCGACCGGGGGTATGCCATGCCATGGCGAGCTGGAGCTGATCGGTGGGGCGGATGTCGGTGAGGTTTTGACCAGGTGCCGGCGTGTAGCCGAGGCGCGCGGGCGGCGGGGTGAAATTTCCCGGCATGAGCGGAAGCAGCGTGGCGAGGATTTCCTCCGCGTGCATCGGCCCCGCCGTGGCGATGACGATGTCGCTGCGGAAGTGGTGGAGCTTGGCGAAATCACGGAGCGAGGCGCGGGAAATCTGTGCAATCGATTCGAGCGAGCCGGAGATGGATTGGCCGAGCGGATGGCCGGGCCAGAGTGCGGCAGAGAGAAGATCGTTGATGTAGTCCGAGGGATTTTCCCGGATCATGGTGATCTCCTCTCCGATCACGTCGCGCTCCAGTTCGATCTCGTTCTTTGGGAAAACGGAGTGCCACACCATATCGGCGAGCGTCTCTAACAGAACGGGCATGAGCTCCGCCTCGCCCTGTGCCTCATAAACGGTGAAATCCTCGGAAGTGCCGGCGTTTGCCTGGCCACCGCCGGACTCGATGGCGAGCGTGAGTTCTTTCGCAGAGCGTGTTTTCGTCCCCTTGAATGCCATGTGCTCGGAAAAGTGCGCGAGGCCGGAAGGGATGCCGCCCGTTTCATCGCGAGAGCCGACCGGGATATAGATGGAAAGCGCGGCACACTCGGAATCCGGCAAATGGGCATGGGCAAGCCGTGGGCCGCCGGGGAGCGCGTGGGTGGTGTAGGTGGCGGGCATGAAACTTTAACTCTTAAACTTTAAACTCTAACGAAGAGGGATAGGCGGTATCGGGGGAATGCCCAATTCAATTTTCGGAGCGGCTGCCGCGGCGAGCCTGATTTTTTTTTCCGAAGGGTCATGAATAATCTCCCGGCGCGTGGGTCGAAGCTTGCGTAACAAAAAGTTACCCAACCATGAAAAAAGGAATCATCGCCATCGCTATCGGTGCGTTCGCCCTTGTGGGAACCACCACTCACGCCGACGCCAGCCCTTATGGCGGACGGGGATATCACACACCTGCCAACACGATCTACGTGAGCGGCTACCGCCACGGACGCCCGGTTTACACCGAGAAAATTTTCGTTGGATACGATTGCCACGGCCATCCGAGGTTCACTTACCGTCAGGTTTACGCACCGGTTCAGCAATATGTGCAGCCATGCCGCCCGACCTACCGCAGTCATCACACGCGTGACTACCACCACAGTGGCTATCACCAGAATCACTATGGCCGCTCAGGTGGCTCGGTGACATTCACTTTCCGCCGCTAAAACGGCCCGCTGCGACAGTGCCATGACATTCTCCCCGGGGTGCAAGCTCCGGGGAGTTTTCGTTTTCAGAGCGGGCGGGCGTAGGTGTCGCAGCGGTTGTGCCAGCCCTCGCGCCAGCGGGCTTCGCCGCGCTCCGGCGGGGAGTTCGCGATGCGGCGTGAAAGGGCGCGTTTCGCGGAGGCGGCGAACTCGGTGGCCGCGGCGGGGCCGGCCGGGACATTGTTCATGCCGCCGAGCACCTGCAGCAAACCCCAGCCCTGCCCGTTGTATTTCTCGGTGGGGCTGGTGCCGTCGCCCTTGAAATTCACGTAGTCGATGAGGGCATACGTCCCTTGCGGCGAGGCGGAGACCTTGCGGTAGTTTTCCTGGATCTTCGCGCGTTCCGAGGCGGGCGCGGCGTCGAGCATTTTCGGCAACGCGGCGCGGGACCGGGCGATGATGAAATCCGTCTGCACGCCCACGGTGGAAGCAAGCCATTTGCGCAGTCCGGTCATTTCCGCAGAGTGGAACTGCCGCTGAAATTCGGCTCGCGAATTCCACGGCGCATCCGCCCGTTTGGCGATCGCGGGCGGGTTCGCTCCGTTCCTTTCCGCGAACGCGATGAAATCCGGCCACGACTCTTTGAAGCGCCCGTTGAAACCAGCCGGATACCAAATGAAATGGCCGATGCCGAGCGAGGGGAATTCCTCGCCGACGTTCCACGCGGTCAGTCCCTCGACGGTGCCTCCGGATTCGTTTTGCCAGATTTTACGCCCTATCGATGCTTTCTGCGCGGCGGTGAGATTACTGGCGGGGGCGGCGTTTCCAGAGACGGGCGGATTGCCGGGAGCGCAGGCCGTGAGCAGCGCGGTGAGGAGGATGGCGGGGCGAAAAGGTTTCATGATGGGAGTAGCCTATCGGATCGCGGTGGAACGCCAATCCGGAAAACAGCGTCAATTTTTTCGGTCATTCCGGCGACGAAAACTGGTGAGTGCCGTCGGCCTGCTCACGCTTTCGGCAATGCGGCCCGCTGCGAGCCCAAACTAGCCATTCCTCCGCCGTTGACCGCACAGCCTTCGTAAGCGCCCAACAGAACCCCTCTATTCAGGATTAGCGTAGATGCCATAGGTTTGCGAACTATGGCATCTACACAAGAGACCTCTACAAGCATCATCAAGAGTGACCGCGTCGGTCGCACCCGTTACAGCCAGGCCTACAAGGACGAAGTCGTGGCGGCATACCAGCAAAGCGGTATGAGCGCGGCCGCCTTCGCGCACCACTGTTGAGTCAAATACCCGACATTCGTCTCCTGGCTATCCAAGGCGAGGCAAGCAGGTGGTGCGCACTCCGGCCGGGACGAACACGGTCAGCAATTCATTCTTGCCGAGATCGGTTGCGGCGGGACGGACGTGCCACTGAAGCTGGAACTGCCGGGCGGCGTCATCATCCACGTGTCCTCATCGCGGCACCTCGGCCTGCTCGCCGATTTGCTCAAAACCCTCAGATGATCCGGCCATGCTCAGCTTCAACGGCAACCTCAAGGTCTATGTCGCGCTCAAGCCCTGCGACATGCGCAAAAGCTTCAATGGTCTGGCCGCCGTGGCGCGCAACACCATCGGCATGGATCCGGGCTGCGGAGCCGCTTTCCTCTTCACCAACCAACGGCGCAACCTCATCAAGATCCTCTACTTCGATGGCACCGGCTACTGGGTGGTGGCCAAGCGCCTCGAAAAAGGCACCTTCAGCTGGCCGCAGGACATCGAGGGCGGGCGCGAAAAGATCACGCTCAAGCCCACCGCGCTGGCCATGCTTACCGATGGCATCGACCTGCGCGGAGGGCTGCAAAGACCGTGGTATTAACACCGATAGTTGGCCCGGGATATGCTACTACGCATGGCGTAGTTCAAGCCCCGCCAATGACCGAAGAGCAAGTAGCGCAACTCATCAAGGATAACGCCGGGTTGCGTGCCGAGATCAAGCAGCTGAAAGCAATTATCAGCGAACTGCTCAAGCGTCTCTACGGCAGCAGGAGCGAGCAGATGGATGCCAACCAGCTCATGCTGCTCCTCTCGGAGGACGGCGCAAAAAAGCCGGAAGCCGCCGAACCCGGCGGCCAAGAACAGGAGGTTGCGAATTGCGAAGGCGGGCGCGACGACGATGGTCGTTGCGCCGCTACCGGCACCTCACCCGACTCACCAAACACCTCATCCTTCGCCACCGAATCACCCCAAGAAGCCCCTTGGGCAAGGCGCTCCATTATGCCCACGACCAGTGGCCGCAACTGGAGGCGTGTTTTGAGCACGGCCAGATCGATTTCGACAACAACAGCGTGGAGAACGCAATCCGCCCGACCAAGCTCGGCCATAAGAACTGGATGTTCGTAGGAGGCAAGGACACCGGCTGGCGCAGTGCGGTCATCTACACCTTTGTCGAGCAGGTGCGCGCCCACGGAGCCGATCCCTATCGCTACCTCGAATGGGTGCTTGGAAAGCTCATGCGCCAAACCCATCCCAGCGCAGAGCAAATCGACGCATTGCTGCCAGTCGCCTGGATCAGGCAGCAGAGCGATGCTGTCGGCAAAATAGCATAACCGCCAGAGTTAGCAGATCTATGGCATCTCTACAAGAGGTGCTCTGTTGGGCGCTTACGCTACAACCAGCATGAAATCCCGAAAGGTAAGGTGATGTGGCAAATCGAAGTCTCCCCCTCCGATCCCGCCCACGCAGTGAGGCAACGCCTCGTCGCTTTCTTGCCTCACATGACCCCACCCACCCAGCCATTCCCCGCAGTCAGAAGGGTTTCTTGTATTTTTCCGGGAATCTTACAATGACGGAGAGCCTCGACGGAGAGCCTCATTTATTAGGCTTAACCTGAAATGGATCATGCGCCTTGCCAAAAGGCCACACTTCTCCATTTGTGTTAATTATAATTCTGACAATATTTTTATTCTTATCAACTAAAGTAACAACGAAAAACCATTTGCGGCTAAATGGATTTGGATAAGTCTGCATTATCAAATTAGCAACATAAAACTCCTCATGAAAACCTTTAATTTTTTTTGATGCGCTCTTTGCTGATGTAATTACTTTTTCGATGTCAAAGTCGAATAAATCTCCACGATCAAGGGTTTTCCCAGCTCCCAAGAACTCATCCGACGGCAGCGAATCAATATTATTCCCATTAATTGTGCTTACTACCACAACAGCATCATCTTCATGGGCTATTAAATTGGCAGATAACAAAATCAAAAGTATGATTGGGAGTGTTGCAAATCTAATCTTCATTTATATTAATTATTTGGTTCTGGAATCTGAGTAATATTGCCGTCTCCATCCATCCTTGAAACATTGCCGCTGGGTGACCCTAGATAGAGATTGCCATGTGTTTCAGCCCAATCTTGGTCTGTAGCAATATTCTCACCAGGGCGGTTAGTGCTAAAAACCTCGGATTTAGTGTGGGAGTGATATCCGGCAACGAGCATCCATCCCGAACCAAATTCCCCCTCGCATGTGACTGCTTTTTGTTTATCAACATCAAAAAATGGATCGCAAGTGGATTGTCCAGTCTGTTGCATGCCTGACTTATCACGTTTCCAAGTAGGCCGCGTGCCTCCATGAGGATTTGTTGACTTGGTCTCACCTCCCTTGCAACAGATGATACCACAGTATTCCCTTCGATAATACCTCCTATCTCCACCGACTTCGTTGTGACTGTCTCTAGTCTTGTTCCTAGCTTCCATCGACCTTCGATAACCGTGGTTATCAATTTCTGATTGCGGCGCTAGTGGATTCCACCCCAGATAGTCAATCCAATCATTGGGGTTATTATACACAAATCCATACAGATTGATTCCCCCCTCTTCCTCGATCGGATCCCGTGCTGGCCAGCGGCCCGTCACCTGATCGTAGTAACGATATGCGTAGTAACTCACACACCCCGAAAAATCGGCGATTTCCGGGGATTTCCCGTCGGTTTTGGGCGGGGACATTAGAGGGGAACTGCTGCCGGGGGTGGGTTTTCGGGGTGTTTTGGGAATATGGGATGTTCCGGGTGAGTCGGGTGGGTCTTCGTCTTCGGAAGGGTGTTTGAATGCGGCGCACGCCGGGCTTGCCGCCGGGTGACGGGTGTCCGGTTGGGTGGGCGCGGCGGCGGCGGGCATGGGTTCGGCTATTAGCGGTTTGTTGGTGTTGAGGGAAGGGATTTTTTCCGGTTCGCTGCTTCCATCTTGGTTTTCGTTGCCTTCGCTTTCCGTTTCGTGTCGTCCGTGCGGGTGGGTGCGGGTGTGGATTTCACGCAGGGCGTCGATGTGGACGTGGGTGTAGATCTGGGTGGTTTCCATGCGGGCGTGGCCGAGCATTTCCTGCACATAGCGGATGTCGGCTCCGCCTCGGTGCATGTCGGTGGCGCAACTATGGCGGAAAAGGTGGCAGGAGCCGGGTTTATCGATGCCGCATCGGAGCATGAGTTTTTTGACGGCGTTCCCGAGGTAGGCGGGGGTGATGCGCGTGCCGTAGCCGCTGAGGAAGAGGGCGGTTTCTCCGGGCAGGTGGTCGAAGTGCGGGCGGGACTCGGCAAGGTAGCGATCCAGCCATGCGGCGGCGCGTTCCCCGACGGGCAGCAAGCGGCTTTTCCCGCCCTTGCCTTTGCGGATGTGGAGGGTGTGGGTTGAGTGATCGAAATCGCCATGGTCGAGCCGGGTCATTTCCGTACGGCGTATGCCGGTGGCGTAGAAGAGTTCCAGGATGGCGCGGTCACGCAGGCCGAAGGGATCTCGGGTGTCCGGGACGGCGAGGAGGAGTTGGATTTCTGCGGCGCTGAGGGCTTTGGGGAGCTGGCGGGCTTGTTTGCGGGGGAGGTCGAGATCGGCGGCGGGGTTTGCGGGGATGACTCCGGCGCGGCAGAGCCATGCGAAG
>JBJONG010000034.1:0-37268 GCA_046051965.1 Verrucomicrobiota bacterium | reverse complement strand
CCGCCCCGAACCCCGGCAAGCTGACGTCAGCTTGACCACGCCCGCAAGGTTTTGGCCATCCGGGAATTCGGCAGCGAAGGTTCAGATCGGGCTTATTCCCTGTCCAACTTTTGCGGGGGACGCTCCAGCGAACCCGAATAATCAGGTCAGATGTCAAGCTATGGGGGGGGGGGGCATTAAAGATGTTTGCCATATATTTGCAGAGTAGGTCAATAGCCTAACATGGATTTCACAAAATCGCAGCTCTGCCAATGCACTGAGATATCCGGATCAAAAATCATGTCGCGACCTTCTGCTATCAATGCAAGATACTTCTTATATTCTTCCGCGTTGTTGTAATGTTGCGAACGCTCCACCTCCGATATAACCTTACTACGGAAGTCCGAGTGATATTTGAAATGAGCGAATATCATTTGCTCTTCTGCAAGCGATACGTCACCAACATAATGTAGCCCGGCAGATACCCTCATCCATGGCTTATACTTTAAGAGTGCGATTTTCTGAGCTACGAATTGCTCGGTGCGCGACCCGCGTATCAAGCGATGGCGAAGGGCACTCGTCCAAGTTGGAGCGTTGCTATACGCACCCATGGAAGAAGAGTTGCTTAGAAAGGGAACACGATCCACACAATAGGCTTCCTCAAAGGGCGATCCAGAGGTGAAGGATGCTGCGCTTAGTGACTTTTCTGGATACATGTCCAACATGAATATCCTTACACCGTCAATGCCTTGCGAATCCCATTGTGGAAGGCGATCAGTGATTTTACCATTTTCCCACCCATTGAATATGAGCAACTCGTCCGCATCCGCCACCAAAGACCAGCGTGCGAGACGCAACGATGAAAGCAATGTCTGTTGCCAAGCAACACCGTATTGGGAAAGCCTGTATTCTGTGTCAACGGAAAATAAGGCCACATCCGGTTGCTCAGCTAGATATTCCAGAGTCCCGTCGTCGGACAGGTTATCAGCGATTAGGAAGCATTCGACACCCAAATCTCTATAATGAGCGAGGAAGTGCGGAAGCATGAACATTTCGTTGCGGACGCATGCTATAACTGCTAGGGGTGCTTTGTTGAGACGGTTCAGTTTCTCCTCTTCGCTCACTAGCTCAAGGGCGTTCGTATTATAGCCCAGCAGGGGTGGTGTATGACTAGGCCAGATTTTCTTCGGCATCAGGCTGTACTCATCTTTGATACGCAAAGCGCTTTGCTGGGTTTTGTCGCTGTCAAGGTGGATAAGCTTGATTGGAGTGAACTTGCTTGGGAAAAATCCATTCGTCCAAATTGAAACAGGAATGGCATCTGCGTATGTGCGGCGAAGGATTGATACATAATAATCTTCGTTCTGCAAATAAATGCCCTCCATAGCTAGGAGATCGCCAAGCATTTTATCCTCCATGAACGAAGAGTTCACGAGTTCCTCACCTTCGGGCTTTTGGAATGCGGAAATTGTGGCCAGCATGGCAGTTCTGCTGAGCGTATATGCGCAGCCTCCGTCCGCATACCAGGAAGGCTCCGGCGATTTATCGAGTTCGAGGCGGCCGCGCATACTCTTGGACTTGCTACAGTGCCATACACGGTCGGTGTCTCCCAATTTGCGACTTATTGGACGTCCATAGTAATCAAATTTTCTGTAACTCTGGCTGTGAAAAAACTCATCAGCATCAAGGAAACAATCGTCATCGATCTTCATCATGTAGGTGAAATGTGTCTTATTAGCCACCCATTCAATCATGCTGAGTGTTTTCTGCGGAAGACATTCGTATGTGTCCTCGCAATCAAGATATATGATATCGCCTATTTTCTCGCCCTTGCCACCTCCCACAACAATCACGTAAGGAACGCCGAGGGCATGGAGGGAGCCAAGCCAGCTTTTGCGGAGTTCCTGAACTCGTGTTTCCAGATAGCTCCGGCATGACATGACAACTACAAGCGTGTCATAAAATGTGGTTTCGCGGCGTAAAAAATCCGGATGAGAAGCGGAGTTATCGATTGGTTCATTTTGATTCCGCAAATAAAGGTCGAAATGGTGCAGAACTACGTTCCGTAGGTCTGCTGGTTTGTATATCTGTGAATATTTCAGCGCAAGCAATGAATTGACCAGGCTGGGAGGATATGATCCAGCAGTATTATCCGCTGATGGCAACCACTTTGAGATGCACACTAATCTTACGGCAAGTAACTTCGCAAGTTCGTTGCCCCCAAGGTCAACAAGCACGTTGAACAGTGCCAGGGCGAGGGCAAACCCGATGTATTGACTGCGGCTAGTGGCTAGGATTTCCAGGTCGCGTGTGATGGCTTCAAGCTTGCTCGGATCGCCTCCCCCATCGCGAACATCTGCGAGGAAATCATCAATTTCCAAGCTAACACTTTTTTGAACATGATAGTAGGGTGCCTTAGGAACATCCTTGTAATAATTGCGGATCGCATAATTACATACTGAGGCAAAGTCCGGGCTTGATTTACGTCCGTTTGGGAATGCCAGAAGCCGCGTGAGTGACTCGGAAACATCCAAATTTTCCTCAAACAGGCGATCCACACACTTGGCCTCATTCGTATCCAGTTCAAATCCTGTAGACCCGAGAAGCTCAAGTTGATATCGAGATGCATCTCTGTTATACCAATTTCTGAAAAAGCGAATTGATTCCACTAGGCAGTTATTATTTCCTGCCAATTGATCCTCAATATGGGCAAAATGCTCCCTACCGGTTTGTAGATGGCCGCAGAGTTCGATTGTGCCAGAATCGAAAGATTTGTCGATTTCATGCCAGAACTGATATGATAGCCCATAATTTCTCAATAGGAATTGGTCGATCTGTTGATGAAGGTATTCAGGCAAGCTAGCTTTGACTTTCAGAATATCCACGCCCAACCGTGTCAATGTGACGCTATGTAGGCGTCCCCAATAGTCGTATGAGAGGTGATCCAGAAATGCGATAACAGACCAGAGAATCTTTTCCCGCATTTCCTCATCAACTTGCACACCACTAATACCACCGTTGATGATTTGCCTTACAGTCCATGCGATACACCCCGTACAAAGCCAACCTGCGCTTGACCTGAACTGTTCAATCAGTTCATATATTTCCCTGATTTTCCCTTGGTAAAGCAGAAAGGGAAGAATTGCTGAGTTATACCAACCTCCCTCACCAGGCAAAAAATGAGTTCTTTCGGCTACTGACATTTGGGCATACAGCACAGCGAACTCATCGCGTGCACAGAAATACTCGGAGAACTCCAAGAAAAACCTAATTCTCACCTCTCCAAGGGGCAATATAGATGAAAGAACATATTCGAGTGCTTCCCCAGAGTCGGCACTAGTATTACCACGCATGATTTGCATAAACAACTCCCGAGCGCGGCTATGCAATAAATCCGCAGGGGATACTTCAGGCAGTTTGAAGGACGGGTCAAATTCTGGGTGGTTATCCAATCCGCTATCGCTCGCTAGAAAGGATGTTACTTTGTAGAGCGCAGCGGCTTCCTTGAAAAAACTGTTGGCTTCGCGGGACAGAAGTTTGGATATGCTTGCAAAACGCAAGTGCTCGATGGCAGCGAGTGTATAGCGCGTGGAATTCCGGTAATCGGCGTCGGAAGCAAAAGCTTCAAGCAAATTGGCAAGGGTGGTCTTGCTTAATATTATCTTGTCACCACATTCGATGCCATTACTATATACTTGTAAACATACATTATTATATCCGCCCATGCCCAGCCAAACCCAGCCAGGTATGAGAGCACGAATTTGATATTTCTGGCTCTCATCTAGATAATGTGTATCGCTACTCCGACTACTCAAACACTCTACGCGAAATGTCTCTTCAAGACCATCAACTTTTATATGATAACTTTGATTTTCATAACCAGGAACAAATGCCCAACCTGTGATGAGACAAGGTGCAACTACTTTGAGTTCGGCCAACCCCATAAGAATTTCACCCGATTCCCCACAAATCCTAACACTTTCTTTAATAACTGCACCATCGAAACGGGCATACGCAATCGCTTCAAAATGTGGAAAATCAGTTGTATTCACGCAATGAACTAGACTTTCATCAATTAAAATGCGTACCGCGTTGTCATTAACTTCCAAAGTTAGTCTTAAATCGTCCTGAGAGAACTCATGCGAAATCGCGAATTCCTTATTCCAACCTTTCCCATGATTTGAGTTAAGAACAATTGCGGATCGGTTTGGACGTAGCGAAAGATGAAATGGAATTATATTATGATCGCTAGAATGAAAAAACAGATTCGCAATTTCAGATATGCCAAAATCTATTTCACATAAAAATTCGAATTTATTTAATTTTTGAAAAGGAATCATAATTTAAGATGTTTTGTGATTATATTTGATCAGGACAAAAATGCCGAAACATACATACATGATCTAAATAATTGCTGGCATGCACAGATCGACTCATGATTTTGAGTATATAAAAGTATGCATTGATTGATAACGTTCGTCATCGAAAATAACTAATATATATTTTCCATATGCTGGAAGTTCAATTGACGATTCGGCGTATCATTTTGGTATTTTGTCAAAAAATCATTCGAAAACATATTGATCTGAAATATTCCTTAGCGGATCACCGCCTCTAGATCACGTGATAGAATATTTCCGAAATTATCCGAGTCATATCAACCTTCATAATTATGAATAAAGTTTTGGTATTTCTCTAGCGTGTTCATTTCCAAATAAAATTAAATGTGCATTATTCGAGTGATTCTCTGAAATTTTTGCCCTAGAAAGCATCTAATAATTATCTCATACAATATGATGACTCCTTCTTTGCGAAATCTATTATGTTATGATTTTACCTTTCTGATTTCGACATTGTTTTCCATCCAGAAATCTCGCATTTCTATTGAACATGATTTGATTGCACGGTTCGTGTCATCCCAATCATGATCCAGCATTTCTTTTACCGGGTTCTTGAACGGAATGGATGTGGTTTGATGCGGCAGATGGTAAAGATTGCAGAATTCATTCAGCCGCGAATCATACGTGTAATAATAGCAGGGTATGCCCTGGCACATGGCAACCATATTGCCGTGGAAGCGGAAGCCGATCATTGCATCGACATCGCGAGCTTTGCCGAGCCACTCAGGCAGGTCTGACACAGACGAGAACAGACTGATCAGGCGTTCAGGTGAAAGCTCGCCCTTTAACCCCACACGATCCAAAAACTGGACGGCTGCAATGAGTCGCGTGTTAAAATCAGCAGTGCGGTCGGAAATTGTGAATTCGAGTGTGCTTCCCTGTTCGAAGATCCGGGTACAGGCCGAATTTTCCAGAGCAAATCGGATTGCTTGCCCGTGCATGAGCTTTGTGATTTGTGGATTCTCACAGAAAATATTTTTTGTGAGACCCGAATGAATCGATATTCCAATTCGACGCTCAGCGTGAGTGAGCATCTCAGGCACCCGTATTGCAGGTATTTCGTCCTGATAGAACAATGAAGGGCAGCCAGTCACGCGGATATTTTTTCCGCCCAATCGCCGCACAACATCAGCCGAAAATTCACCCCGCACAGAAATACTTTCTGACTTTTCCGAGAGTTTTTTGACAAACTCAAATGCCAGCGGGTTTGAATCAAGAAATGTGATATCCCGAGTTGGATTTTGTGCACCCAGACCCACTGTGGTGATTCTGGAATCGATGCTATCGATCGTTCGGATCGCGGCAGCAAAATCGAATTGATTGTGGAGATAAGTAGATCCGCGCACGATAGCCATATCCACTGGCTGCTTCAATTCGCTTCCAAAACCAACACGCACGTAATTGGCCGGCTGTAGCTGACGTAAGATGGCTGCGCAAACCAGCATGTCGCCATAATTTGGCTTCCATGTACTGGTGTGCATACTGGGCCAGGTTACCACTCCGTCATTGACCGAGTGATTGAAGTGGATGAGAGCAATATTTTTCAAGTGTGGAGTCTTCGAATGAATTGATTTTAGGATTTATCTGAACCGACAGCGAAAGAGTGCACCATTCGTTTCCGAGAGCGAGTAACTTCTGCTTCAATCCGATCAATAAGCGGAGCCGCAGTCATATCCCATGTTCGTGCGCGCGCTGCGGCAGCCTCTGACATCTGGCGCAGTTCGGCACGGTCTTTGACGAAGCGGATCAGGGCAGAAGACATTTCCTCCACGCAGTTTTCCTGACTAACCAAGATGCCATTGATACCATCATTGATCGCCTCATCAAACGCCCCGACTTTGGTCATGATCGGCACCGCACCCAGTCGTTGTGCTTCAAACACGGTCAGTGGCAGCCCTTCATAGCGAGAAGGCATCAGCACCACGTCGGCCCATGCGTACAAGACCGAACGCTCTTCAGGGGTATAGACGGGCTTCTCCACCTCGACTAATCCCCTAAATCCGGTCTGGTCACCGTCACCATCTTCAACAATAGCTTTCCCGACAACCCGCCATTCCACGTCCAACTCCGCAGCCTGTAAGTGGCGCATTACTGCGACGAGACGATCAAGACCCTTCTGCCAATCGAGGCGACCCATGGACAAAACGCGAAGGGGCCGATCTGGGCTTAGGTTTTGTCGAGCTGCCAGGTATGCAAAGCGCTGCGTATCGCTTATCTGATAACCAGCCGCATTCGGCACAGGCACCAGTTTGGACTGGGGCACACCGTTGGCATGCAACCAATCAGCAAGCTGAACCGAGCAGGTAGCGATGACATCCACCGCAGCTTCATGAGCAATAGCAATCATGGGGGGGCCATAAGACCTTCCCCAAGAACTTACTTCCATGACATGTTCATGGAGCACGGTAACTACACCCTGCCTGCGGAGGGAGCCGAAAATCGACACCGCACCTGCGGCATGACAGCCGATCACGCTATCGAAGCTTGCCAGCAAACCGATAAGATCACGAGCTCTGCCTCCCTCTGCAGCACAGGCAAGGTGTGTACCCTGATAGACTGGCCCACCCCATTCCAGAAGAGCCTGCTCGGGAAACCACATGACTTCGTCAAATCCGGATTGGAGATCATCGGCGAGGGAGATCGGGTTGGTTCCGACGATGCATAGCGCGGTGCGCCAGCCACGATTGCGCATGGCAATGGCTACATTGAGCGCCACGGTTTCGACCCCGCCGAACTCTGCGATGGGCAAAAGAAAGCAGATGGATGGCTGGGAATTCAAACCAAGTGAAACCGGATAGAGCGGGCCTGAATCCGCCGCCGACCTCGCAATGAGGGAAACGTTAGCTCTAGCGTTGTAGTCGTAGTTTCGCCATCGAACCTGCATTCCAATGGCACGGCGATATCGATGTACACGCACAGCCATGAGTGTCGTGTACAGATGCCTGATGGCAACCCCGCCTTGGTCGCAAATGTCCGTCGCGAAGCTGGGTGCTAGGATGACACGATGCGAAAACGTGGGTGCTGGTGCGGCACCCACTATTGTTTCAAGCCAAGCGGATGAGACATCGGTCATGATTTCGCGAATCACCTTGGACCCCATCATTACTATGGCGGCCTGATGATGCGGCAGGATTTCAGTAGCATTTTCTGAAATTGAGTATAATCCTGGGCGGCTTCTCTCCAGCAATAGGGTTGCTGATGAGGCATCTGGAAGCCGCCGTTCCAGATCCCACAAGGCAAACCGCAGCAAGCCTGCCTTAGCGAGGGCAGCCCAGACAACTTCGGTGGTGGCTATCCAATAAGCTCCTGCATCGGTCTCTTCGGGCGAAATCAGCCAATTCCAAGCCTCTGAAACGAAGGCATCCGGCTGGACTTCCCTGGCGGGATGAAGCGGGTCAGTCAGGGCGAGAATCCTGCCGGAATCCGCAAAAAGCACCCGGGCGCGGGGAGCCTCCCGATGCTCAATCGCTGTGATCGTACGTGCGTTGTAGAGCCATGCATGCTTGCGCCGCATGAAGCTGCGGATCTCTCCATCGACGCGGTGCGAGCCGCTCAACATACTTTCGGGACGTTTGCGGTATTGGAAGAATGGCTTGTCAACCGCCTGGCCGCGGAATCCGCTCTTAGCGGCGGACAACCAGAAATCCCAGTCTTCGTAGCCCAGTCTCATACTTTCGTCATAGCGCACGCCGCCATCGAAAACGCGGCGACGCACAAGACTGCCAGCCTCGCACATGTTATCCGCGGAATGCATCAGCAAAGACCAGGTGCCGCCGTGGCTGGCATTCTGCACCATGCCGAACATGTCGAACTGAGGATAAAACCAATCCGCTTCCGGTTCGCTATCCAGGAGATTTTCGAAAAGAACCAGTGAACTGGGATCAATACGATTGTCGGCATCAAGAAGGAAAATGCCTTCGATCGAAGGATAGCGGTCGAGCAGAAACCGGATGCCTCGATTCCTCGCCGCACTAAGGCCGCCGTTGGGTGTGTGGAGACTGAGAATCCTGTCGGGATAGGCTCTAGCCATAGTCCGGATGCCGCGAGCTGTTTCAGGCAGGGGGCAGCCGTCATTCACCACCACGGTGATGGCTTGTGTGTCGCCCTGCTGCGCGAGAACGGAGCCGATCGCTTCATTTACCAGCACCGAGTGCTTGTAAACAGGTATGACGATGCCGATGCGGGGCAATGAAGTGGAAGAGTTCATGGCAGATTCTCTGTATTGAAGATAAAGCCTCGGAACAGCCCCCATGAATTGCGATTTTCATGACCTTTGGCCACCATGGTGACGAGAACCAGATCGAATTTCCCGGATGTGGATTCTGGCAGAACGGCGTGCACTTCTCCCCATCCCAGAGGAGGCAGGGTCAACCATGGGCCCAGCATATCGGGAATTTGAATGAGCGATTGGTTTCCCAACCGAACAGCTATGCCGATGGCAAACAAGAGGGGAGGACCATCACGGTGCCCATTATTCACGATTGCAGTGACGGAATTGAGGTTGTCGAATTCTAATTTTTCGATCAATGCAACCGACATGCCAGAGGCGGGCGGATGGACCAGGAATCCGTCTTCGTTGACCCAATATTGCACCAAATCGAATGCCATATCGCCATTGTTGGCAGGTTTAAGGAGTTGCGCTTTGGGCATTTCCCCAGCACGGAGGCGGATGAGATTACCCTCGGATTTCTTCACGGGAGGAAGTTGGGGGCGCACACCTATCAGCCCGCGCCAGACTTTCATCGCCAATGGGGAATCACCAATGGGCACGCCGTCCTGCATGGATGGATGAAAACGTTCGGCAGGCATGCAAGGAGAGAGTGTGAGTCCAACCGCTGCATTGCCAGTGAGCGAGAGATGCAACGTGGCATCGCGATCCGTACAATCAATCACCTCGTTGAAATTGATGCGATTCCAACCCGACGAGAGTTCCGAGACGTCGATACTGATCGGTGTAGTGAGGATATTTGCGGCCAAGTCTCGAATCGATACTTCTAAAAAGCCGTCCGTGCCAGGATCCGCGAGCATATCAACGTGGAATTCGACTGCTGCTATTCTGCGCGCGCTGACCGGAAGCCTCTGTTGGAGATGCCCCACCGCATCCACACTCACCTTCAGGTTTTCCGTCAGGCAGTCATATCCTGATAGCACCAAGCGCTCCGGCGTTAACGGCGAATCTAGCGCGAGGGTGAATTGTGGCATTCCGAAATCCTTAACCGCTCTTTCAAGCGCATGGAAAGCCTGTTGCTGCCGATCCAGATCCTGTCGCAAGATCGCGGCGGATACGCGTGCTTGCGCTGCGTCCACCGATGCTTCCTGAGCATGGGAAAGAGCCACTTCAACGACCCACTTGACGATCTCTTCTTCCGCCGGTTGCTTGAAGGAGTGGAATGGGAGATGCAGTTGCAAAGCCATGGCTTCGAGATCCTTCTCCATGCCACTGCCTTCAACAGCAGCCACCGCAAGCACATGAGACACCATGTGTTCCGATGCCTGGGAGTGCTCGCCCTCCACGGTCTGCCTGATTCCAGCCAGCCAATCCTTGGCATCGATCAGGGGGATGCGGCCACCGAAGCGAGCCTCAATCAAGGGATGAATGTCGCCGTCAGCGACAACTACATTTGCTTTTGTTTCGTGAATCATGCTGTGTGATATCGGCTCTTGTATAAATCGAAAGTTTTTCCGCACCAATGTCTTCGACGGAGTCATGGCGTTTTTGTAACAAAACGCAAGCTGGGACTGATTCAGGACAATGCTTAGATAAATTGCAAGGATGAGTTCATTTCCAAGGTGATTTCAGACAAACACGCAGGGAAACAAAGGGTCGAAAACTCTATTTCTCGTAATCAATCCAGTAGATCGGGTCTTTATCCCACCTGCTTACCGGAAGGTTCTCCCGCAGCAATCTTCGAGGATGCGCGAGGAACTGCCAGGCGCAACTTCCTCTGGATACAGGAAGCCGTTTTCAGTCGTGCGTAGTCCATCGCGCAGTTCGGGCCGGAGGCGAGGCTTGCCATGCATGCCCATCTTTTGATAAATCATAAAACCCCTTGGCGACGCTCATGGAACCGATGCATGCAAGTAGTGGAAAGATCAATAAGCTTCCAATCCGCCGTTTCGGCAGATTGGTTACATCTCAAAGAGGCTGCGAAACATCAGACACATCGAGGAGGTTCCTACCTATTGTTCCCCCAGGAGAATCCGGGTTGGGGAACATCAGATATACCCGTGTGGATCGTGATTGATGAGCACTTGATCCGGTGATCTCTTTTTCACTGAGCTGCCAGCCATGATCCGACCTGAAGGCGATATCAGTATTTTCGCACTGGGTGGAACCGCATATCCCCGATGACGCTTCAACGCCTGCGTTGGAGGAACAAGTCGATGCCATCGACGAGTGCGAGCCAGCTGGCCTCGATGATGTTTTCCGAGACGCCGATGGTGCCCCAAGTCTCGCCGCCGTGAGCGGAAACGATGAGGACGCGGGTCTTGGCGGCAGTGGCATCGTGACCGTCAAGGATACGGACCTTGTAATCGACCAGCGAGACCTCCTCGATCTCAGGGTAGAAAGGAAGGAGTGCTTTGCGCAGCGCGAGGTCGAGGGCGTTGACCACACCGTGACCCTCTGCGACGGTGAGTTCGGTAGATTCGTTGACGCTGACCTTGACGGTGGCCTCGCAGACGGGTTTGTGGCCGTCGCGGTATTGGCGGAAGCTGGTGTGGTATTCGTTGGCTTCAAAGGGTTTGAGGTATGCCCCCAATTCGCGGCGGATCAAGAGTTCGAGCGAGCCGCCAGCCGCCTCGAAGGAATAGCCTTCGTGCTCGAGTTCCTTGATGCGGGCGAGGATGCGGGAGGCCTCCGGTGCGCCCTTTTCGATGGGCATTCCCATCTGCTCTGCCTTGAGGAGGATGTTGGATTGACCGCTGAGTTCGGAAACGAGGATGGCCTGCTCGTTGCCGACGCTGGCGGGCGTGATATGCTCGTAGCTGCGGGCGAGTTTCTGGACTGCGTTGACATGCATGCCGCCCTTGTGGGCGAAGGCCGTGCGCCCGATGAAGGGTGCGCGGGCGAAATGGGGGTTGTTGGAAACATCGTCCACGAACCACGAGAGGTCGCGAAGGCGCTCCAGGTGAGGCACAACTTCCAGACCCATCTTCAGCTGGAGGATGGGGATCACGGAGGTGAGGTTGCAGTTGCCTGTGCGCTCGCCGTAACCGTTGATGGTTCCCTGAACATGGGTTGCTCCCGAGTCCACGGCGGCGATCGCGTTGGCTACGCCGAGCTCGCAATCATTGTGGGTATGGATACCTATGCGGGCGCCAGGAAGATGTCCGCGCACGGCAGAGCAAATGGTTGCGATCTCGGAGGGGAGCGTGCCGCCGTTCGTATCGCAAAGGACAAGGCAGGCAGCGCCTCCGTCGGCAGCGGCTTTCAAAGTAGCGAGGGCATGATCGGGCGAATCCTTGTAGCCGTCGAAAAAGTGTTCGGCGTCATAGATCACCTCGCGCCCGTGTTTCGCGAGATGGGCTACGGTTTCGCGGATCATCGCACGGTTCTCATCCACGGTGGTGCGGAGGATTTCCGTAACATGCATCTCCCAGCTTTTCCCGAATATGGTCACCACCGGAGTATCCGCTTCCAGCAAGAGTTTCACCTGTGGATCCTCCTCCACCGGGATGTTTGCGCGGCGCGTGGAACCGAAGGCGGCGAGCTTGGCGTGCGTGAAAACGATGGCTCTTGCGGCTTGGAAAAACTCCACATCCTTGGGGTTCGACCCCGGCCAGCCGCCCTCGATATAGTCCACGCCGAACTCGTCGAGGCGTTTTGCGATGCGCAGTTTGTCGAGGCCGGAAAGCTGGAAGCCCTCGCCCTGGGTGCCATCGCGCAGAGTGGTGTCGTAGATATAAACCGGTTTCATTTCGCTGTTGCGGGGCGCGCAGGCTAGGCTCCGCCAACGGCTCACGCAAGGCAAGAACAGCGCCCCTGCCCGCACGCATTGACATAGCGATCCGTGCGGCCTAGCCTTCTGCCTTTGCGTAAAAGATTTTATGACCGATTTTTCACAACCTCCACAGCAGCGTGATTTTCACTGCCCGCAATGCAACGGGCGGATTGTGATACCGTTTTCACTGCCACCAACCACCGGTCCATGCCCTCACTGCCAAGCGACGATTACCTCCCCGCCACCACCGCAGGCACCGGATCAGACTTTTGCGGCACAACCCGCCGTCGCGCCCCCTCAAACCGCCGCAGCCCCCCCTCAATCCGCCGCCAAGGCCGCTGTGATCCCTCCGCGCAGGGAAAACGTTCAGCAGGCAGAGCCAGCGGCACCACAACCTAAGGAACCCGTCGGCAGACCCAAAAAAAGCTCCAGCGGCATCATACCCGCAATGATCGCTTTGTTTATCCTGATTTTAGCTGGGGGAGCCGCGGTGTTTTACTTATCCAGCCAGATGGGGAAAAACGTTGAACCGCCCAACTTCGGGAGAAATCCAGAGGACAACGAGATCCGCGAAGCGAACTATATCCGTATCGGCTGGCAGGCTGACGCTTACAAAACGCTGGCCGACTTTATCGCTGGCTCAAGCGTCGCTGAGAAACTCCCCCACATTATCAATCCGGAAGCTCTCAAAGAGCAAATGGAGCTTTTCTACGGAGGTGTGGTGATCAACGACAACGACACACCGGCGAATTCTTTCTCCGTGCAGGAATTAGTGGAGGAGGATCGGAAGCGCGGCATTTTCATGCTCACCTACGACCAACCCCCGCAGTTCGCGATCAAGGAGTTTTTCCGCCCACTCGCTCCGCTGGAGGTGCAATACGGCATTGAGGAAGCGGATATCCTTCTGGGCACCATGGCACGGATGAGCAATTTCGCGATGGATCCGGTGCGGGTGCATGCGTTTTTCAAAAGGACGGACAAGGGACTCAAACTCGATTGGGAGGTCTTCGCACAGACGAAATACCGCACCTTCCGGAATTTCACGGAACTGCCTGATGTGGGTGCCGTTGAAACCTTCCGGGTGCTCATCGTCGAGGACGTGCCTGACAAAGGTCAAGGTGTTGCCGGAACTCGCACCTATCGTATGGTTGATCCCGCCAATATCGAAGACTCCACGCGGGTGAACGTAAAGCTGGACTCCGCGTGCGGCAAGGAGTTGTCCGTGATCAACTGGCGCGGCACAAAACAGGGCAAGCCACTCACGCGCACGGCCACTGTGGAACTCGAATGGACAGGCCAGCCCGACAATCCCGTGCTGACAATGAAGCGCTTGGTTTGCTGGGAATTCCTCGGTCTCGGCGGCGAAGAAATACCGGCCTCCGCTTCCACGCAGTAGCACCCCCGTATCGCATGGCTTCGGCCCAAATCTCCACCATCGCCGCCATCTCCACCGCCACTGGTGTTGGTGCCCTCTCACTTATCCGCATTTCCGGCAAACGCGCGCTTGAGATCGCGGATCTCGCGAGCGGAGGCATCGCCTCGTCCACGATGCCACGCGTGGCCAGGCGCTGCAAGATCCGTGATGCCGCTGGCGCGGTCATCGATGATGGGCTTCTCACCGTTTTCCTTTGTCCCCATTCCTTTACCGGCGAGGACACGGTGGAGTTTGCCGGTCATGGCGGCATTCTCGTAACACGCGAGGTTCTCGGCCGTTTTCTCGAATGCGGAGCCATTCACGCAGCCCCCGGAGAATTCTCCCAGCGCGCCTTTCTCAACGGAAAACTCGACCTCACACAGGCGGAAGGCATCATGGATCTCATTTCCGCTCAAACCCGGCTCGCGATCCGCGCCGCTCACTCGCAGCTTGAGGGAACGCTCGGAAAACGCACCACCGCCGCACGCGACGAATTGTTGGATATTCTCGCGCACTTGGAAGCGTGGATCGACTTTCCCGATGAGGACATTGATCCGCAGACCACCGCCCAACTCCAAACCCGCATCCGTGGGATTTTGAAAACCATCGATTCCCTGCTGGCCACCGCCGACCAAGGTCGCGTCCTGCGTGAGGGAGTGCGAACGGTCATATTCGGTGAGCCCAACGTCGGGAAATCCTCCCTCTTGAACCGCCTTCTTGGCTTCGATCGCGCCATCGTTTCAGACATACCCGGCACTACCCGCGATACGATCGAGGAAGTCATCAACCTCGGCGGCATTCCGCTGCGCCTTGTCGATACGGCGGGTGTGCGGGAATCGGATGACGCCATCGAGGCGCAAGGCATCCAGCGCACCGTGCGCCAGATCGAAAGTGCGGATCTGCTTTTGGAAATCGCCGACGCCTCGCAGCCGCGTCCCGAGCGCGCCGTCTATCCCTCGCACCACGCAACCCATCTGCTAATCCTCAACAAATCCGACCTTGGGGAGCATGCGTCTTGGAATGGCACGGAGGCCACGCGTATCTCTTGCGCGAGCGGCGGGGGCTTCGATGCCCTTTCTGAAAAAATCCGCACCGCCCTGCATTTTACCGAAGCGGACTTCGGCGAGCATGCCATCGCCATCAACGCCCGCCACCAAGCCTCACTGGCCCTGGCCCGCACGAACCTCACCGCCGCCCTCGATCTCCTAACCGAGGAAAATTCCGACCCCGAACTCGCCGCCATCGATCTCCGCGAAGCCCTCGACGCCCTCGGCGAAATCCCCGGCAAGGTCGATACCGAGGATTTGCTCGGTGTGATCTTTTCGAGCTTCTGCATAGGCAAGTGAGAACGACAGATCAACGCGGTTTCCGAAAAAATTCCCCCGATCTCACTGGCGCGGTGGAGAAACCATGATATGACAGCGCCGCCCATGTCCACCGAAGCCATCCTATCCATCACCCGGCAATATCTTGAGGTAGATCCCACCACGCCGATCACCATGATCCCGATCAAACGCGGTGCGTCCGGGCGCACCATCGTCCGTGTGAAAACACCGGTGCATGACGATTTCATCGGCATCCACTGGACGGACGAGCGCGAGGACAACGCCCAGTTCGTCCCCGTCGCGGAGTTCCTCAAAAAAAGCCGCTTCAACGTCCCGGAAATCCTTTACGACCGCTCGCAGCACAACGTCGCCCTCGTCGAGGATCTCGGCGATCAGGATCTCCTCTCCCTCAAGGACAAGCCATTCAAACAGCGCCTGCCGTATTACCAATCCGCACTGGAGCAGATCGACCGCCTGTTCTATGCGAAAGTGCCCAAGGAATTCGAACTCATGCCGCCGTTCGATGCCTCGCTCTACCGCTGGGAGCAGAGGTATTTCTTCGACCACTTCGTCGAGGATTTCCTGAAAATGAGCCCGGTTCCTTTGGAAAAAAACGAGGCGTTCTTGGAAATGGCGGAGGGACTGGGCGCGACCCACAAGCACCTCGTCCACCGCGATTTCCAATCCCAGAACCTCCTCATCAAGGACGGCAAGATCTTCATGATCGACTTCCAGGGACTGCGCCGTGGCCGGCAGGAATACGACCTCGCGTCGCTTGTTTTCGATCCCTACATGGATCACTCCGAAGAAGAGCGGGAAGCCCTGCTGGATCTCTGGGAGGAAATTTCCGACGAGCGCCCGGAGAAAACCCTCTTCCACCAATGCGCGGCACAACGCCTCATGCAGGCGCTCGGAGCCTTCGGAAACATCCTGGAGAACCGCGGCGACGAATGGTATCGCCGGCACATCCCCGTAGCCGCCCGATCCCTGCGTTTCGTGACCGCTGGAACCGCTATCGGAGAAGCCCTCGAACCCGCACTGGAGAAGTGCATCGACAAGGTCTGACGCTCACTCGATCAACCTCCGCATCGGAATCATATTCGAATACTCGAAGCCCTGCTTGCGGAAGAATTCCTGGCTCTCCGCACTGATCTTGTCCGTCAGCAAGGTGATCCGGAGAAAACGCTTCTGCTTCGCGAACTCGAGCACGTGATCAAGCAGCATCGTGCCATAACCCTGGCCTCGATGGCGGGGATGGATCACCACATCCTCCATCAGGATCACGAAACCGCCGCGCGCGGTGGATATCGTGAAAAGCATGTTCACCATACCGAAAATCCGGTCGTCATTGCGCAAAACGACAATACGCCCGCGGCTGGGCTGCTCTAGGATCAGGCGCAGCCCCCGCTCCTGGACTTCGCGATCCGGAATGAAATCCCCGGAAGTGGAGAAAAGATCCATGACCAGTTCGGTCAGCGCGGGCAGATCGTCCAGCGTGGCCATCTCCACCCTCGGCCTGTCGGAATCGGTATGTCCGTTCCCATGCCCATGCTGTTCCGAAGTCACCGCCGTGTCCATGTGGTGATCCTGCGATTTCCGACCGGAAAATACAGGATTTTTCCGGGAAACTTTATGCCAGTTGTCAGAAGCATGCGGCGGCTACGCCAGCACGTTTGCCTGTGGCGAAGGCGGCTTGCAGGAGGTAGCCGCCGGTGGGCGCGTCCCAATCGATCATCTCGCCACAGACGAAAACACCGGGGAGCTTACGGAGCATCAGGTTTTCATCGAGCTCGTCCCACCGGATTCCGCCGGCCGAGGAAATCGCTTCTGCCAGCGGGCGCGGGCGGAGCAGTGGGATTCGGAAATGTTTCGCGGCTTTGGCAAGTTGCGCGGGGTCTTGAAATCGGGACGCGGCAAGGATCGCGGCTGCGGGCTTGCTGAGTTTCCATTCCCGGATCGGTTTGGCGGCGAGTCGCTCCGCAGCAAAGGTCGGTTTAAAATCGATCTCGATGGCCGGCTCAGGCATTTCCCTCAGCTCACTGCCTAGCGCGTAAATCGCGCCGCCTTCGAGGCCGTAGCGCGTCACCAGCAGTTCGCCCGCCACGCTTTTCGCGCCCGCGCGGACATGGATGTTCTTGATCGGCAAGCCCTCGGCGGCGGCGAGAACCTCGTTCGTCCAATCGCACTCCCAGCCGCAGTTCGAGGAAACGAGCGGCTCGCAACCGATGCCGAGTTCAAGGAATTTCACCAACCATCCGCCGTCCGAACCGGTCTTCGGCCATGAGCCGCCGCCAAGGGCGAAGACGATGGATTTCGCGCGGACTTCCACACCGTTTGAGAAACGCATAATGTTACCCGGCAGCAGATCCTGCCAGAAGTGCTTGGGTCGGATCTCCACCCCCATCTCCCGCAGCCTCGCCAGCCAAGCGCGCAGGACAGGCGCGCCTTTGAGAGCCTTTGGATACACCCTGCCCGAACTTGCCTCGAAGGTCTCCTGCCCGAGGCCGTGGCACCACTCGCGGAGATCGTGATTGGAAAACCCCCTCAGCAACCCCTCCCAATCCCCTCCGCCTTGGTAGTTTGAAACAAACCCTTCCAGTGAGCCGCCGTGCGTCAGATTCAGTCCGCCCTTTCCCGCCACGAGAAACTTCCTTCCCACCGAAGGCTTGCCCTCGAAAACAACGACACCGCGCCCCATGCCCGCCGCGACTTCAGCCGCGTGTAGTCCCGCCGGCCCGCCTCCAATCACGGCAATATCGACCTCTTCCATTCAGACCAGCTTGAACCGCGCAAGATCCTGCGCATCGATCAGACCCAAGGGCCTGCCTTCGGAATCGATCACCACGATGTCATCGATCTGTTTCTCGCCGACCTTCTTGACCGCCTCGACCGCCAGCGAGTCCTCGGGCAGCGAGATTGGATTCCGCGTCATCAGATCGACCACAGGGAGCAAACCGAGCGCAGCGTTCTTCTCGTAGCCGCGCGCGAAATCCCCATGGGTGAAAATCCCGGCGAGCTTGCCATCTCCATCGAGGATCAGGCAGGCGCCGGCACGACTGCGGTTCATTGCCGCGACGGCTTCGATCACGCTGGCGGACACAGTCACGACAGGCATCGCCTGGTCGCGGCGCATCACATCGCGGACTTTCAGCAAAAGGGCTCGACCCAGCGAGCCTCCGGGATGGTAGCGCGCGAAGTCGCTTTCGGTGAAACCGCGCGCTTCCAGCAGCACCATCGCGAGCGCATCCCCCATGACCATCATCGCAGTGGAAGAAGAGGTCGGAGCGAGGTTCAACGGGCATGCTTCGCGGCTGACGGAGGTATCGAGAGTGACATCGGCGGTGCGGGACAACGAGGAGCCGGCTTTGCCGCAGAGTGCGATCACTTTCACATCGAAGCTGCGCAAAAACGGCAAAACACTGAGCATTTCCTCGGTCTCGCCGGAGTAGGAAAGTGCAAGCACCACATCCCCATCGCATAACAAGCCGAGATCGCCGTGCAAGGCATCCTGCGCCTTGAGCACTACGGCTGTCGCACCCGTCGAGTTCAGCGTGGCCGCGATTTTATGGCCGACGTTACCTGACTTCCCGACACCAACGATCACCACTTTCCCCCTATCAGCCAGCGATGCGCGGAGCAGTTCCACGGCTTCGCCAAAGCCCGGCCCGATGCGAGACGCCATTTCCCGGAGACTCTCAGCTTCCATCCGGATCACCGCACGCGCGCGCTCTTCAAATTTCATGGACGTGATTTCAACCCGTAAAGGATTTCATATCAATGCGTAATAGCGAATACCTAACGGCTCCAGGTCACCTATTGAAAAGCCGACAGTTGCCAGCTCGTTAGCGTTGGCATTTCCTTTGGCACGACCAAACATCTTTCCCTCGAAGGATATTTTGGCTCCTTTTCCAAGCCAAACCAGCGCGTCTTCCGGGATCACCACGCGGGTATCGGCAAGGGTCGCCGTGGGGTGAAAATTCGCGAGGCAGAGGAAGGCCTGCCCCGAGGCCGGATCGCGGCGCAGGAAGGCGTAGAGCCAATGACCGGAACAGGTCTCGCCGCCGAGGCGACCGAAGGCGGGGTTCTGCTTGTTCGCATGGTTCAGGCCGTAGAAATCGCCCGCAGCAAAGGCCGGCTCGCGCAGGATCGCAAGAAGATCGCCATACCATTTCCGCAGCGATTTTTGCTCTGCGGAAAGTTTCGCGCCGTCGCATTTCCCGCCGTTGAACCATTTCTGAAACTCGGGCATGGCCGTGTAATCGAAGATCGATGTGCGCCCGTCATCGCCGCTGAAACCCTCCGAACCGATGGCCGGCTCGCCGATTTCCTGACCCGAGTAGAGCATGATCGCCGCGCGGCTCATGCCGTACATCACCGCCGCCGCCGGTTTCCCCGCATGCATGCCGACACCGCCCCAACGCTGCGGATTCGCCACGCGAACCTCGTCGTGGTTCTCGATGTAACGCACGCAATGATGGAACCGCTCGCCGCCGAAGGTCTCGTCATCGATGTCGTTCGCCCATTTGCCAGACTCGTAGATGCCTTGCAGGATCTTGTAGGTCGGATGCTCGTAGGCTCCGTTGAAGCCCGCTTTCAGAAGCTCATCGAGCACGTCCGCGTCGGTGAGCTTCGCGGGATCGCCGTCGTAGGCTTCGGCGATGAAAAGCACGCCCGCGTCCCTGGCGCGCGCCCGTTTCACCATCCAGCCCCAGAACTCCATCGGCACCATGTGCGCCATGTCGCAGCGGAAACCATTCACGCCCATTTCCTGCCAGTAGGCGATGATCGCGTCCATCGTCAGCCAGGTGTGCGGGACGTCTTCAGATCGAGAAAGATGCGATGTTTTGCGTCCGGTGGTGAAATCGTGGCCGTAATTCAGCTTCACCGTCTCATACCATTCGTTGATCGTGGGCGACCATGTAACCGAGTTGTTTCCCGTCACCCGCCCGAACTCCGTCTCCGGCGCGAACAGGCCGGTCGGCAGCTTGAGCGGGGGGCCGCCACCGGGATGGGATTCGTTGAGATAGTAGAAGTGGTTGTCCCGGTCGAAAAAGACATCGCGGCGGTCGCCCTCGCCGAAGGAAAGCTCCGGCCTCACGTCCGAGGCGTAGCTGCGGGCGACATGGTTGGGGATGAAATCGATCATCGTCCGCAACCCGTGCCGACGGCAACGCGCCAGCAGCTCGCGGAACTCGGCGAGGCGGTTTTCCGGCTCCTCTGCGTAATCCGGGCAGACATCGAAGTAATCGCGGATCGCGTAAGGGCTGCCGGCCAAGCCTTTCAGAATCTCCGGCGGATCGGCGGGTCTTCCGGGATATGCCGTCCCGCTCGCTTGCTCCAAGACACCGGTCAGCCAGATGACATTGAAACCCATCTCACGAATCGACATCAGCGCCGCGTCGTTGATGTCGTGAAATTTTCCACAACCGTTCTCCGCCAGCGTGCCGCCGGGCTTGAGATTCGATTTCGTGTTTCCGAACGTCCGCACCAGCAACTGGTAAATGACAGGTCTGGATGGTGGTTCCGACTCAATCATCTCTGGGGGTTTTATGTTGCGCCAAAATCTCAGCGAACCTCTCATCACTCTTTTCACGCTCTTCGCGCATCACAGCCATCACATCATAGAGTGCGAAAATCACCAATCCACACGCCAGCAAGAAACAAAACACCCACCAGAGCACGAACATCCAGCCACTCTGAGCAAGCAAGCCATCCAACACCCATAGCCCCACCGCCATCCAAACGACTGTCAGCAAGAGCCACCGCCCCAGCCACTTCCGCCGTTGGCCGCGATCATGCAAAATCGCCCGCGCCAACGCCTTGCTGAGTTCCCAATCACCAGCGCTTCCCATGCGCGCATCCTCCCCATTCCCGCCCCTTTCTCCAAGCGGGAAATTCCCTCCATCTGGAAGTTTCGCCTCCCGGAACCAGTCTCCCAAAGAAATACTTTGCCGTATTCAATCGTATCGTGAATCTATCCGCACCACCCCATGAAATTCCTATGCCTCCTGACGATCCTTCTTTCCGCCTTCACGCATGCCGCATCGGCAGCTCCCCGATTTGAATTCGGAGACGGCGAAAAAGTGGTCTTCCTCGGGGACGGATTCATCGAACGCGAGCAATATGCCGGATGGATCGAGCTAGCCGCGACCACCCAGTTTCCCGACCGCAATGTCACGTTCCGGAATCTAGGCTGGAGCGCGGACACACCCGCGGGCGATTCCCGCAACGGACTCAGCTTGGGACAGGCAGGGCGCGAACCGGCGGGCGAAGGCTGGAGCCAGCTTTTGAAACAACTTACCGAATACAAACCGGATGTGATCGTGCTCGGCTACGGCACCGCCGCCTCGCTGCCCGGCGGGAACGATCCGGAAACATTCCGAGCAAACCTCACCCGCCTGCTCGACGAGGCTCCGAAAGCGACCGGCAAGGAAGCTCGTTTCCTCATCCTCGGCACAATGCCGCGCGCGGACGGCAACAGGCAGGCCATCGAGGCCATCCTTTCGGAAACCGCCGCGAAACGGAGCATGCCCTTCGTCAGCATGGAAGAACTGGCAAAGTCCCCTGCCCTTTTCCAAAACCCCATCCATCTGACACCCGATGGCTACAAGGCCGCCGCCCGTATCATCGAGCGCTCGCTCGGCTGGACGGAAAAACCATGGGACAAGGGCAACCAGGCCGAAATCCTGCGCCAGCACATCCTCCGCAAGAACGAATGGTTCTTCCACCGCTCACGCCCCGCAAACATGGCTTACATCTTCGGCTTCCGCAGAGGGGAACAGGGCAGGAACGCGGGAGAGATCCCGCAGTTCGACGCCCTCGTCGCGGAGGAGGACGCCGCCATCGCGAAAATGCGCGACCTTTCCAGCGGCACCATCGTCCCGCTGAAAGAGACGCGTACGGAATCGAAATTCGCGAAAAAGAGTCCGCAGGAGCATCCCAAGTTCACCGTCGCGGACGGCTTCGAGGTCACGCTCTGGGCGGAGAACCCGCTTTTCCACAAACCCACCCAAATCAACTTCGATCCGCAGGGTCGGCTCTGGGTCACGAGCTGCCTTTCCTACCCGCAGATCGAGGTCGGACAAACCCCTGATGACAAGGTGATCATCCTCGAGGACACCAACAGCGACGGCAAGGCCGACAAGTCCACGGTCTTCGCCGAAGACATGCTGATGCCCACCGGATTGCTCCCTGCGGACGGCGGCGTCTATGTCGCCCAGTCCACCGACCTCCTCCATTTCAAGGACACCGATGGCGATGGCAAAGCCGATCTGAAAACCCGCGTCCTCAGCGGATTCGGCACCGAGGACACCCACCACAATCTCCACACCCTGCGCCGCGGCCCCGACGGGCGGATCTGGATGAGCCAGAGCGTTTACACCCGCTCCGATGTGGAAACGCCCCACGGCCTCTTCCGTCTCAAAAGCGGTGGCATTTACCGCTTCGACTCCCGCAAGGTCAGCCTCCAACACGGGTTTTACGGATTGTGGAACTCATGGGGACACCAGTTCGACAAATACGGCCAATCTTTCCTCACCGACGGAGCCGGCGGCACGGGCATCAACTGGGGAATGCCCGGCGCAACCTACGAAGCCTTCGCCGGAGCCGAAAAAATCCTCGGCGGTGTCAGTCCCGGTCGTTACCCGAAATTCTGCGGCCTTGAGATCATCGAGTCATCCCATTTCCCCGCGGACTGGCAGGGCAACATGATCACTTGCGACTTCCGCGCCCACCGCATCGCGCGCTTCTCCATCACCGATCAGGGCGCGGGCTACGTCACCCAGCAACTCGGCGACCTGCTCCGCACCGACAGCGTGAACTTCCGCCCCATCGACGTGAAACTCGGCCCCGATGGCGCTCTTTATATCGCCGATTGGTCCAACCCCATCATCAACCACGGCGAAGTGGACTTCCGCGACCCACGCCGCGACCGCGAGCACGGCCGCATCTGGAGGGTCGCGAAAAAGGACAGCCCGCTGCTGACAAAACGCAATTTCACGAAGCTCCCGGGACCCGAACTGATCGCCGCCCTCGGCAGCGCAAACCGCTACGACCGCGACCAAGCCACCGCCGTCCTCTACGAAAGCGCTTCCCCCGGCCTTCAAGCCGCCCTCGAAAGCGCATCGAAAACCGATGGCGTCGCCGCCCTCAACGCCTCCCGTATCCTCGCCAGCCGTTTCGGAAAATCCAGCGATGCCATCCCCGCCGGGATCACCGCCGCGCTCGCTAGCGAAACCCCGGAAATCCGTGCCGCCGCCGTGCGCCTGCTCGTCGATCCAAACCATCTCATCAAACCCGAAGCCCTCGACACCGCTTTCCGAAAAACCATCGCCGACGCTTCACCGCGCGTCCGCCTAGAAACCATCCGCGCCCTGGCCGATTCCCTTGTTCCCAACCCGCTCGACATCGCCCTCGGTGCCCTGAAACACCCGCGCGACCGTTTCATCGATTACGCCCTGTGGCTCGGAGTCCGGTCGCATGGCGAGGAATGGCTGCGCCATGCCGCAACAAACAGCGGCGCGGCGGACAGCCAAAAAATCCAATTCGTCCTCGCGAATCTGCCACCGGACAAAGGCAAGGACGCCCTTGCCCGCTTCTTCCCCGCCACCCTTCCCAAAGACGGCAGCGGCCCCTGGTTCCAGCTCGGCCTCAAGAACGGGGATGCGCCGATCATCACGAAAATCTTCGACCAAGCGGTCAATGGCGGTTTCGACGATAAGACGACAACGACCGCCTTTGCAGGCATCGCCACCGCGGTCTCGCAGCGCCAGGTGAAACCCGCATCGGACGTTTCAAAACTCGCTCCCTTCATCACCCGCGCCAACCCCGCCGCCATCGAACTCGTCGGCACCCTCGCCGATGAAAGCGTGCTTCCCGCCCTGATTTCCCTCATCTCGACAGGCAACAAGCTCCCCGACGCAACGGTTGGAAAAATCATCGCCGCCCTTGGAAATTTCCCGTCCCCGCTCGCCCGCGACATCCTGACGAAGCTCGCCACCGATGCCAATCCATCCGCCCGCAGCCTCGCCGCCCTCGCGCTCACCCGCCACCACCGCGAGGCAGCCCTGCCACTCATCACATCCATCGCCGCCACCCTTTCCGATCCAAAGGCATCCCGCGATTTCTGGCAGAAAGCCCTCACCGCCTCAGGCATTTCCAAGCAGCTCGCCGAGACCTTGAAAGCCAAACCCCTCCCCTCGGAAATCGCCGCACTAACCCTCCAGCACATCCCGGAAATCGCCGAGCACGACACCCTCCTCGCCCTCCTCCGAACCCAGGCCGGAGCCTCCGCCTCGCAGACGCACAACATCCCCGCCATGGCGGCCAGCGCCGCCAAAAATGGCGACCCCCATCGCGGCGAACTCATCTACCGCCGCCCCGCCCTCGCCTGCATCGCCTGCCATGCCATCGGCGGGGCGGGCGGAAAAGTCGGCCCCGACATGACCTCCATCGGTGCCAGTGCACCGATGGATTACCTCATCGAATCCGTCGTGAATCCCGGCGCGAAAATCAAGGAAGGCTACCACTCCGTCATCATCCAGACCAAGGAAGGCAAATCGATCACCGGCCAGCTCATCCGCAGTTCCGGCGGCTCGTCCGTCATCCGCGACGGCTCCGGCGCGGAAATCACCATCGCCGATTCCATGATCGCCTCCAAAACCGACGCCGGCAGCCTCATGCCCGGCAACCTCATCGGCTCCCTCACCCCGCAGGAAACCGACGACCTCTTCAAGTTCCTCTCCAGCCTCGGCAAACCCGGCGAATTCTCCGCCAGCGACAGCAAGGCCCCCAAGGTTTACGCCATCCTCTCCGCCACACCGGAAAACACCAACGCCGCCACCCAAGGCGATCCCAAACTCCCGTGGATGCCTGTCAACGCCACCGTAAACGGCAGCCTCCTCACTCAGGATCTCGCAAGCACCAAGAGCCCGATCATCGCCACCAAAATCCAGCTCACCGAGCCAACCACCCTCACTATCACCTTCCCCGAAAACTTCAAACCCACCGGCTTCTGGATCAACGGCAAACCCGCCGAAAACGGAACCGCAGCACTACCGGCAGGCATCCACACCCTCGTCCTCCGCGCGGAAAGCTTCCCCGACCGCTTCCGACTCCAATCCCCATCCGGCACCTTCCTGCCGGAATGGTGAATCCCCTCGGGATCCTGCCGATCCGGGCGGACAATCGCCGATGTCTGTGGCCAACGAAAATTATTGGGAGCGGACCTTTTTAGCGCTCAGGGCGATCTTGAGCGATTTCATGCTGTCACTGCTCCAATTCTTCGTCGGGGACGGCAGATTACCGGCCTGTTTCAGGGCGTTATTCTGTTCCCTAGCGGTTTTGAGACGGCTGCGAACCTCGCGCACGGACACCGCTGTCGAGGTTTTCCGCTGCCTGTGAGTAGTAGTGCTCATGCCTCGGAAGGTAATGCAGGGCTCCGTTCCTCTCAAGATCAATTATCCCGATATCCGGGGTGCCCGCTTCTATGCCCGCAACGCCCAGATTATGGAGGTAGAGAAATGAGACGGAAGGGTCGCGCTGGTAAAGATCCGTGAGCGACAGAATGGTTTGTTGCACGGTCCGGTGGTTTCCCGGCAGCTCCTTGAGCGGAACCGCGCGGCCCACCTCTCGCTTACGCTGCACCGCCCCATAGAGAGCCAGCTCAATGTCACGGTAAACGTAGGCCACCTCGATCTTCCATTGATTCCGCAAAGCGAGGTCGATCATTTCGACCGCCCAAGTCAAATCACCCAGGGTGCCATCCCAGATCAAACATGGGGTGACGGTCGGTTCGTGGCGAAGCGCGAAAGTCTTTCCGGCTCCCCAGCCTCCTGACATGAGACGCAAGCGCTTCCGGGATGCACGGTTTTCGATCTCCCGAACAAGTCGGTTTTGAGCATAGCGCCAGGCGAGATCCCAACCGGGTTCGATGTCCCGCTCCTGATCTTTTTTCGGTTCCTTCGCATACCTCGCATCCAGATGACGGGCGATGTCGGTGCTGATGATACGGCCTGAATGGGAGTGCTCCAACTCATCATAGCGGCGATCCGCGCGATCAATATCCTGAAGCAACGCCCTCATGGCCTCGAAAGCCTTTTGCTGCTCAGCGGTGAGCTTCTTGTGGGGAGCTTGCGGTAGGACGAGCATCGGTCTGCGGTGTAGGGATGAATCCTCTTCCTTAGGGTTTAATTTTTAAGGTTTAAAGTTTCGGAAAAAAGGGGGGTGCCGCCTCCCTGTAAGCCGGATTCTGTCCACCCCGGTTTTACCCGGAGCTGGACGGTCATTTCTCTCAACCCGGCTTGCGCCGGGCGCCCCGCTTGCGCGGGATGCGACTAATACCCGGGAGTTGGCGGGCGGGCAGCCCTTTCCCTGTTCTGTCTTGCACCACGCGAGGTTTGCCGTGCCGTCCGGTTGCCCGGATTCGCGGTGGGCTCTTACCCCACCATTTCACCCTTGCCTGTGCCTTGCGGCCATCGGCGGTATCTTTCTGCTGCACTGTCTGTCCGGGTTTCTCTCGTCACCCGTCCCTCACTTTCATGAGGCGCGTTGCCCTCCGGTGTCCGGACTTTCCTCAACGGGAGCTTGCGCCCCATTGCGACCGCCCGGGAGACGGCTTGCGAGTAAGCGCTGAAATGACGCGAAGCGGAAAGAAGAAAAACTCAGCCGATAAGAATGAAGGGGAGAACCACAACCGCAGCGAAGCGTAGATAGCCGGACTTGAAACTTACATTCCCTCCGGCAAATGAACGCGGATGGACTCGGATAAGATCGGGTTGCGGATCATTTCGGAAGATATATCGGGCGATGATTTGAGCGCCCAACAAGGGTTAGGAGAAAGTCCCATCCTGCTTCTTCATCCGTGTTGATCCGTGTCCATCCGTGGTTCGAATTCTTATTCTCCCATGTGAAGAGACCCTATCCGACCCAGAACACATCTACGAAGAACCACCCGATCATCATCACACCGACAACGATTTTAAGGATCATCCCCGCCACGGTGCCGACCACGCTGCCGACACCGGACACGGCGGAATCGCGGGTGTCCTTTTTCGCGAACGCCTTCTCGAAAGCGAAAGCCCCGACCAACGGCCCCAGCAGCAGTCCGACGGGAAAGAAAAACAGGCCCGCGATCCCTCCGAACAACGCGCCGATCGCCCCCCATTTGCTGCCGCCGAACCATTTCGTGCCCAACGAGCCGCTGATGATCTCGAAGACCTGCGCGATGGCCATCAGCAGAATGAGGATTGCGAAACCCCACCACGCGATCCCCGCGCCCGGCCCGATCATCATTCGGTAGGCGATCGCTCCCGCGATGATGAAGAGATGCCCGGGCAACACGGGAACCACGCAACCCACCAAGCCCGCGACGAACAGCAAGCCCGTCACGATCCATGCCCCGCTGCCTTCCAGAAAATCGAACATGCCGCGACATTAGCCGATTTCCGACATCCGCCCACTGAAAATCCGAATCGTCATGCCCGTGCTTGAATCCCGCCCTCCACCTCCTACTCTCTGCCCCATGCGCAAGCTCCTCCTCGTTTTCCTCGCCTTGGCAACCGGCCTCCAAGCCCAGGAAGCACACATCGTCGTCGAGGCGTATTCCGGGAAAGTCCTCTCCGCCGAAAACTCCACGGTGAAGCGCCCGGTCGCCTCCCTCACGAAAATGGCCACTGCCATCGTCGCGGTCGATTGGGCCACGGCGACGGGCATCGAGCTGTCCAAGGAAATGATCCGGGTTCCAGAGATCGTTCTACATCTGAACACCACAAGCCCTATCAAACTCGCGCCCGGCGACACGCTCTCGCTGCGCGACGCCCTCAACGCGGCACTACTCGCCTCGGACAACATCGCCGCGCTCAGCATCGCCCATCACGTCGGAGCGAAACTCTTGGAACGCCGCGCGAAATCCGGAGATCCCGTCGTCGAATTCGTGGCGGAAATGAACAAGCTTGCGAAGGCGATCTACGCGAAGAACACCCTTTTCGTGAACAGCCACGGCCTTGAGAATTCCGCCAAGCCCGGCTACTCGACCGCCGCCGACATGGCGCGCTTCGCCATCCACTCGATGCGCCGCAACGCGATCACTTTCATCACCCGCCAAAAAAACCGCCAAGTTTCTGTGAACGGACCGGCAGGCAAGCGCACCTACACGCTCACCAACTCCAACGAGCTGGCCGGAGAACCCGGCATCCTCGGAGTGAAAACCGGCACCACCAACGCCGCCGGCCCCTGCCTGGCCACCTGCATGGATCGCGATCCTGTCGTCCGCACGAAACCGGATGGCACGAAAGGCGTCACGCCACGCCGCCTCATTGTCGTGGTGCTCAACAGCCCCGACCGCTTCAACCGCACCCGCCAGCTCATCAAGGCCGGCTGGGCGTTCTACGACCCATGGCTCGCCGCAGGCGCCCCCGTTAAAAACGCCAAGCGCGAAATCCTCTCCACCCCGCCCCCGGTGAAGTAATTCTTCCTTAAGGTTTAAAGTTTAAAATTTAAAGTTTCATGCGAATCGGAATCCTCAACAGCGGCGGCGACTGCCCCGGACTCAACGCGGTGATCCACGGCGTCGTCGGCGCGGCGCATCAGCTCGGCTGGGAGGTGATCGGTTTCCGCGACGGCTTCGAGGGGTTGATGCCTCCCGGTGATTTCCGCATCCTCAAGCCCGCCGACACCATCGGCATCCTCAAGCTCGGCGGCACGATCCTCGGCAGCACGAACAAGGGGCATTTCGCAGCCAAGGTCGGTGCGGGCGATGTCGCGGAAGTCCCCAGGGAAATCATCGACCGAGCCAAAGCCACCTTGGACAGGCTCGAAATCGGCGCTCTCGTCGTCGTCGGTGGCGACGGCTCGCTCACCACCGCGCTCCAGCTTTACCGCGCCGGATGGCCCGTCGTCGGTGTCCCGAAAACGATCGACAACGACCTCTGTGCCACCGCGATGACCTTCGGGTTCGACAGCGCCGTCACCACCGTTGTCGATGGACTCGATCGCCTCAACACCACCGCCGAATCCCACAAACGCGTGATGGTTCTCGAAGTCATGGGCCGCCACGCCGGATGGATCGCACTGTGGGGCGGCATCGCAGGAGGCGCGAGTGTGATCCTCATCCCGGAAATCCCCTTCGACCTCGAAAAAGTTGCCGCCTTCATCCGCCGCCGCGACGCGGAGGGCCGTCACGCCACGCTCGTCGTCGTCGCCGAGGGCGCGAATATGCCGGACGAAGGCCTCGTCACCCTGGACGGAAACTGCGGCGGCGAAGTCCGTCTCGGCGGCATCGGTGAGCGGGTCGCCAAGCGCATCCAAACACTCACCGGCAAGGAAACGCGCGCCACCACCCTCGGTCACCTCCAGCGCGGCGGATCGCCCACCTCATTCGACCGCATCCTCGGCATGCGTTTCGGCGTGATGGCCGTCAAACTCTGCGAGGAAAAGCAATTCGGACGCATGGTTTCCTACGATGCCTACACGGTCGGTTCCGTCCCCATCGAGGAAGCCGTGAACCAGCTCCGCCTCGTCGAGCCGGACAGCGAACTCGTCCTCGCCGCCAAAGCCGTCGGCATCTGCATGGGCGATTGAGCGTTGAAATCCTTGCCCTTCAATACCGCCTCGCCTAGCCTGCGTAGCATGAAAACCCAAACCCTGCTCGGCGTTTTCGTACTGTCTCTTACCATCTGCCAGGGGGAAGAATCGAAACCCAACATCATCGTCATCATGGCGGACGATCTCGGCTACGGCGATCTTTCCTGCTACGGCGCGAGCGTTTTCAAGACCCCGAACATCGACAAGCTCGCCGCCCAAGGCCGGCGCTTCACCAGCGGCTATTGCTCCGCCTCCACCTGCACGCCCACCCGCTTTTCGCTGCTCACCGGCACCTACGCCTTCCGCGCGAAAAACACCGGCATCGCCCCGCCGAACGGCCCTGCGATCATCCGCCCCGGCACAACCACATTGCCCTCCCTCCTTCAGCAAGCCGGATACCGCACCGCCGTCATTGGAAAATGGCACCTCGGCCTCGGCGACGAGAAACCCGATTGGAACGGCGAACTCAAACCCGGCCCGCTGGAGATCGGTTTCCACGAATGCTTCATGCTCCCCACCACCAACGACCGCGTTCCGCAGGTCTATGTGGAAAACCATAAAGTCCTAAACCTCGACCCCGCCGATCCGCTCACCGTCAGCGAAAAGCCCATCGACCCGAACGAACCGACCGGCATCAGCGCCCGCGACACGCTGAAGATGGATTGGACGCACGGCCACAACGGCACGATCCACAACGGCATCAGCCGCATCGGCTTCTACACCGGGGGCAAGGCGGCCCGCTTCCGCGACGAGGATCTCGCCGACAAGTGGATCGAGAAATCCAAGGCCTACATCGCGGCGAACAAGGACAAGCCGTTCTTCCTTTTCTTCGCCGCCCACGACATCCACGTGCCCCGCATCCCCCACGAGCGCTTCCAGGGAAAAAGCGGCACCGGCCTGCGCGGCGATTCGATCCTCCAGTTCGATTGGTGCGTCGGCGAAATCATGGCCGCCCTCGACGAGCACAAGCTCACCGAAAACACCCTCATTGTCCTCTGCTCCGACAACGGCCCCGTCCTCGACGACGGCTACAAGGACGGTTCCGTCACCGAACTCGGCAAACACGAACCCGCCGGCCCTTTCACCGGCGGAAAATACACCGTCTATGAAGGCGGCACCCGGATCCCTTTCATCACCCGCTGGCCCGGAAAAATCCCGACGGGTGTTTCCGATCAGATCGTCTGCACGATCGACCTCTCCGCTTCCTTCGCCGCCCTAACAGGTGTCCCTCTCCCCGAAGACGCCTGCCTCGACAGCATCGATGTGCTCTCCGCCCTGCTCGGACATAACGATGGAACCGGCCGCGACGAACTCGTCCAGCAGGACAACGGCACCAAGGGCAAGAACGCCGATTTCGGCTTCCGCTCCGGCGATTGGAAACTGATCCGCCGCACCAGCAAATATCAGCAGCCCGCCAAGATTTCCAAACGCCCCATGCCCGAGCTGAAAGATCTGCACTCGCTCCATTTCCTTCCCGACGATCCGGCGGAGAAAAAGGATGTCAGCAAGAAGAACCCCGAGATGCTGAAAGAGCTGATCGAAAGGCTGGACGCCATCATCGCGGCGGGAAGATCGCGGTCATAACCTCACTCCCCCGCCAGTTTCCAGCCGATCGCGCCCACCTTCGCGGCGTAATCGGGGTTGAGCAGGTTGCCGTCTTCCGAGAATGCTTCATGCGCCTTGGGCAGGGAGAACTCCTCCTGGATCACGTCGATTTTCACGTTGGCGAGGAAAGGCCGCAGGAAACCCAGGCTCCTTGCGCCACCGTAGCCGCCGGGTGATGCGGAAAGGATCGCGGCGGTTTTCCCGGCAAATGCGGATAGCATCGGCTCTTCGGCGGAATCGACACGGGAGACCCAGTCGAAGGCGTTCTTCAGCGCCGGGGTGATCATGCTGTTGTATTCCGGCGAGGCGATGAGGAGGGCGTCATGGGCAAGGAAGAGAGCCTTGAGTTCCTTCGCCTTCTCCGGCTTGCCGTGCTCGGCCTCCAGATCCTCGTCGAAGAGCGGCAGCGGGAAGTCGCGCAGCGAAATGAGCGTGACCTCCGCCCCCGCGTCGCGCGCCGCGTCCGCCGCAAGCTTCACGAGCTTCTGATTGTACGACCCCGCCCGAAGGCTCCCGCTGAATGCCAGTATCTTTTTCATGATGTCTTTGTGATAACGCTTATTTCGAATTTTGAAACCTAAAGAGTGGAATAATCGGTGTAACCCATCGGGCCGGAGCCGTAGAAAGTCTCCGGATGCTGCTCATTGAGCGCCGCTCCGATGCGGAACCGCTCCACAAGATCGGGATTCGCGATGGCGGCTTTCCCGAAGGCTACGGCATCCGCTTTCCCCGAGGAAATCGCCTCCCGCGCGGCATCATCGGTAAAGCCTTCGTTGGCAATGAACACGCCGCCGAACGCCTCTTTCATCGATGGCCCCACCGGCTCGGAACCGTGGTTCTCACGCGCGCACAGGAAGGCCAGCTTCCGTTTTCCCAACTCACGCGCGACGGCAAGAAACAAACCCCGCGCATCGGAATCGCCCATATCATGCGCGTCGCCCCTCGGAGCGAGATGCATGCCGACACGATCCGCGCCCCAGACGGAAACGACCGCATCCACCACCTCCAGCATGAAACGCATCCGGTTCTCCACGGAGCCGCCGTATTCGTCGTCGCGCAGGTTCGTGGAGTCCTGAAGGAACTGGTCGATCAGGTAACCGTTCGCGCCATGGATCTCGACGCCATCGAAGCCCGCCTTTTTGGCGTTCTCCGCACCGAGCTTGTATTTGGAAACGATCTCTTTGATTTCCTCGATGGCAAGCGCGCGCGGCGTGACGAATGATTTCTCCGGCCTCACCAAGCTGACGTGCCCCGCCGGTTGCACGGCACTCGGAGCCACCGGCAATTTCCCATCCAGATAGACCGGATCGGAAACGCGCCCGACATGCCAGAGCTGGCAAAGGATGATCCCGCCCTCCGCATGCACGCGGTCCGTCACTTTTTTCCAACCCGCCACCTGCTCCTCCGACCAGATCCCCGGCGTGTTCGGATAGCCAACACCCATCGCGTCCACCGAGGTCGCTTCGCTGAGGATCATGCCGAAACGGACGCGTTGCCCATAATACTCGGCCATCAGGTCGTTCGGAACCCTGCCCGGTGAGCAGCGGCAGCGCGTGAGAGGCGCCATCACGATCCGGTTCGGGATGGTGAGCGCCCCGATTTGCAGCGGTTCGAAAAGGATGTCATTCGGCATGGCGTAGAGGGACACCCGTACGCGCGTCCGGTCAACGGGGAAATCTCCCGCATTGCGCAAACACGCTTCCTAACTATGATGTCCGCACAGAATGACCTCCATCCTCATCACCTGCACGAATGCCACCTGCGCCATCCCCGAGGCGCATCGTGAGCTGTTCAAGGGATCCGAGGATCTCGTCACCTCCACGGACGGCTGGGAACCCGGCGCGCTGAACCTCGCCCAAGGCCTCGCCATGAAATTCAGCACCCCGCTGATCCACGGCGATGTCACCCGGCTCCTCATCGACCTCGATCAGGACGGCGAAAAACGCTGGAGCAAAATTTCCGCCAAACTCCCCGAAGCCACCCGCGACAAGCTCGTCACGCGCCTTGAGGAAAAATTCCGAAACGCGATCGAGACCCGCCTCACCGAGGATTTCAAACGCCACGACGCCGTCATCCACCTCCTCATCCACACCGCCCCGCTCGCCGACGGGAAAATCCTCTTCGAATACATCGGTTCGCCCCGAGCAGGCGAAATCGCGAAGGCCGCCTCGACCCTGCTGCCCGGCGAGGTGGATGCCTCGGCTCTTCCGCTCATGGCAAAGTCCCCTTTTCTCCGTTGGCTTATGTATAGCTTCCCTTCGGAAAAATACGGCGCCATCCGTCTCACCGTTTCCCACTCCTTCTTCCTCCGCTCCGTTCCGATGCGCTGGGAAACGATGAAAAAATCCCTGATCCAGGCGCTCGTGAACGCCGCGAAGGGATAGTTATCCTCCTGAAATTTTGAGATCGGAAACAACGTGGCTCCGCAGGGCCATCACATCGCCTGAATTCGCAGAGCGCCTGGCACCTTTCGCCAAAGGCGGCGGCACCATCACGCTTGATCACGCCGCCGAGGCCTCGCATTCGTTCCTGACTGCCCTCGCCTGCACCGCCGCCGCCGACCACGGGAAAAAGCGCCACTGGATCATCCACGAATCCCCCCGCCAGCGCGAACGCCTCGCCGCCGAGCTCGAACTCTGGGGCATCACCGCCCTCGTGCTGCCGGATTCGCCGGTAAATCCAGAGAACGAACTCCACGATATCACCGACCCCGAAACCGCCGCCGAGTGGTTCGCGATCCTCGAAACCCTCGCCACCTCGGGCGCCTTCGCCGTGATATGCGGATCGGAAAACTTTTCCCAATACGCCCCCTCCGCGAAATCCCTGCTATCTAACAGAACCCACCTCAAGCCCGGCCTCCTCCTCGATCCCACCGCCTTCGCCGAAACCCTCACCGCCCACGGCTACGAACGTTTCCCCACGGTCACCGCCCGCGGCCACTTCGCCATCCGCGGCGGCATCCTCGACCTCTTCCCCTTCCAATCCCCTCGCCCCCTGCGCCTCGAATTCTTCGACACCGAACTCGAATCCATCCGCGAGTTCGACCTCAACACCCAGGCATCCACCCGCAAGATCGCGGAAATCCACCTCCAGCTCACCGAGCCGCCGGCAGTAGCCACCATCGCCGATTACCTGAAACCGGATGACGTAGTCATCTCCATCGTGGCTGGGACTTGCAGTCCCAGTCCGTCGGAGGGACTTGCAGTCCCTCCCTCTTTCCTCATCACCGAAAACACCGCCGAAGGCGCCATCGAAGAAGACTTCACCCTAGCCACCTACGCCTCTCCCCTAGGCACCTTCGACGCCGGCGACTTCGTCCTCGACGAGCTCCGCCGTGAAACCTTTTTCAAACAGCTCAACGAATGGCAACGCGAGGCATGGGACATCGGCATCGTCTTCTCCACCAAAGGCGAGCTCGAACGCTTCACCGAACTCTCCGGAAAAAACCTCGAACGCGACCTCGGCCTCACCCCCGTCATCGGAGAGCTCATTTCCTCCTTCACCCTACCAGTCACCAAACTCGCCGTCCTTTCCTCCTCGGAACTCTTCGGCCGCTACCGCACGCCCGGCGCCGCCCGCCGATCCACCGTCGAAAAAGCCCGCGCGATCCGCGCCCGCGCCACCCTCGATGACATCGAACCCGGCGACCTCGTCGTCCATTACGAATACGGCATCGGGAAATTCAAAGGCATCGTCGCCGAAGAGGAAGGCGAGGAACTCCAGATCGAATATAAGGACGGCTCGATCCTCTCCGTACCGCTGGAACAAGCTCACCTGTTAGGAAAATACATCGGAGTCGGCGGCAAGACTCCCGACCTCAACAAACTCGGCAACGCCACCTGGCAGAAAAACCGCAAGTCCGCCGAGAAATCCATCCTCGACTACGCCGCCCGCCTGCTCCGCATCCAGGCCGAGCGCGAACACGACCAAGGCCACGCCCACCCGCCCGACACCCGCTGGATGTTCGAGTTCGAGCAGAGCTTCCACTACACCGAAACCCCCGACCAAAAGCAGGCGATCCTCGACACGAAACACGACCTCGAAGCCCCCCGCCCCATGGATCGCCTCATCTGCGGCGATGTCGGATTCGGAAAAACCGAGGTCGCCATCCGCGCCGCGTTCAAAGCCATCACCGGCGGCAAACAGGCCGCCCTGCTCTGCCCCACCACCGTCCTCGCCGAGCAACACTGGCGCACCTTCCGCGAACGCTTTTCCGACTACCCGATCCGCGTCGATCTCCTCAACCGCTTCCGCAGCGCCAGCGAAGTGAAAGCCACGATCCAAGGCCTCGCCGATGGCTCGGTCGATATGGTCATCGGCACCCACCGCCTCATCTCCGGCGATGTCGCCTACAAGGATCTCGGCCTCGCCATCGTCGATGAGGAGCAACGCTTCGGGGTCGCCCACAAGGAAAAATTCAAAGACCTCTTCCGCCAGATCGATGTCCTGACTCTTTCCGCCACCCCCATCCCGCGCACCCTCTACATGGCTCTCATGGGCGCGCGCGACATGTCCACCATCGACACCCCGCCGCCCAACCGCCTCCCCGTTTCCACCACCGTCACCGCCTACGACGAACGCATCATCCGCGATGCCATCCGCCGCGAGATGAAACGCGGCGGCCAGGTCTTCTTCCTCCACAACCGCGTCAAAACCATCGAGCAAGTCCACAAAAAACTCAAGGAACTCGTCCCCGAAGCCCGCGTCCTCGTCGGCCACGGCCAGATGGAAAAGCACGACCTCGAGAACGTCATGCACGCCTTCGTCAACCACGAGGCCGATGTCCTGCTCGCCACCACCATCATCGAAACCGGCATCGATATCCCAAACGCCAACACCATCCTCATCGACCGAGCCGACCGCTTCGGCCTCGCCGACCTCTACCAGCTCCGCGGCCGCGTCGGCCGCGCCGGGGAAAAAGCCTACGCCATCCTCCTCCTCCCCCGGGAAATGATCACCCAAGGCGATGCCAGAAAACGCATCCACGCGATCAAGCAATACACCGCCCTAGGCTCCGGTTTCAAAATCGCCATGCGCGACCTGGAAATCCGCGGAGCCGGAAACCTGTTAGGAACCAAACAATCCGGCCACATCGCCCAAATCGGCTTCGACCTCTACTGCCAACTCCTCCGCCAATCCATCGACCGCCTGAAAGGGAAGAAAGATCCGTCGCTGCATGAAACCACTTTCAAGGCGGACTTCATCATTCCAACGGAAACGCAGTGGGTTTCTTCGAGACACAAGACACAAGACGACAAGACTCAAGAGAAGAGTTCTTCGAAATCGACAATCATCAATCAACAATCATCAATCGGAAATCATTCCTCCGACCTCCTCCCCGCCTTCATCCCGACGAGTTATTTGTCCGACGCCAAGCTCCGCATCCACGCCTACCGCGAACTCGCCGAAGCCAACACACCCAAAGCTATCGACTCCCTCGAAAAAAACTGGATCGACCGCCACGGTCGCCTCCCCGAACCCGTCAAACACCTCCTCACCATCGCAAGAATCAAAGCAGAAGCGGCCGCGAACGGAGTCGCGTCCGTCGAGATCTCCAGCCAACGCCTCATCCTCCACCGCAATGGTCACCCCATCCTCCTCGACGGTTCGCGCTACCCGAGACTCGCGAAGACCAAGCCCGGAGAAAAACTATTGGAGACGCTGGAGATGTTGAGGAAATTTTAAGAGCGCCGCGAACTGAAAGCGACGGCACACGAAAAAATTTCTAAGACTCCTGATAGGTGGAGGTTGATAGAACAATGTAAAATAGTGGGAACCGACTCGAATGGCACGGGATCAAGTCCGATTTTGATCACGGAAACCTTGCAGTGACATAGGATTCGTCGCCAAGGCAAGACCTTGTGATCTGCCGCATCACAACGAATTCAACGACAATACCAACGCTTCCGGAAGTGGGAGTGTAAGATTTTTTGTGTAAGTAGGGTTCCGCCGATAGGCAGTTAGTTGTTGGGCATGCGGTCGGCAAATTCGATGGTGAAGTGGCTCAGTGCGCTGGGCCAGT